>JAAOIH010000029.1 GCA_015163875.1 Bdellovibrionales bacterium | reverse complement strand
TAATCTCCACCAACAAGCAAATTGAAACAACGCGTTATAACCCATTAAAAACTAAGCTGCAACCTTGTATTTATAACTTGGCTTAATTACATTCTGAAGATGTCAAAATCTTCAGAAAAACTTGCAGATAATATTAAAGAAAAATATTTATTATTAAGGCAAAAATTTGCTCCAGATAATTTGCCTCCATTTTTTAAATGGTTGTTTTACTTTATTAAAAACACTAGCACAAGACAGCGAATAGTTGCTTTTGTTTCTGCAATTGTATTAACAGCAATTTTAGTTATTTATTTTTTAATACAGGCATACATATCACTGCCACAAATGATAAGTCTTGAAGATTATAAACCTTTAGAGATGTCAAAAGTTTTAGATCGTAAAAATAATTTAATAGCTCATTTTTTTAAACAAAAAAGAATAGTAATTCCGTTTAGTGATATGCCAGAGCATATAATCAAAGCAGTTATTGCAGCAGAGGATGCTAAATTTTTTGAACATTCAGGTATTAATTATACAGCAATTTTTAGAGCACTTTTTGCAAACATTCGTGCAGGTAAAAAAGTACAAGGTGCCTCAACAATTACTCAACAAGTTGCAAGAAGTTTACTTTTAACTAGAGAAAAAACATATATTAGAAAATTTAAAGAGGCAGTCTTGGCAAAAAGAATGGAGGCCTCTTTAACTAAAGAAAATATTTTATATTTATATTTAAATCAAATTTATTTTGGTCAAGGGGCTTACGGAATAAAAGTTGCCTCTCAAACTTATTTTCATAAAGACATACAAGATATATCAATTGCAGAGGCAGCTATTTTGGCGGGGCTTCCAAAAGCTCCCAGCGCTTACTCCCCTTACAGGCATCCTAAAAAAGCAAAAAATCGACAAATTTATGTTTTATCTAGAATGTTAAAAGAAGAATTTATAACAGAAGAGCAATATGAAAAAGCAATTAGTGAAGAAATTAGTATTTATGCTTTAAAAAGCACAAACCTTGCCCCTTATTATGTTGAACAATTGCGACAAGTCTTAGTAAAAAGTATTAGCGAAAAAACTTTGTTAGAGCAAGGTGTTGATATTTACACGGCCCTTGATTTAAAAGCCCAACAAGTTGCACAAAAAGAAATACAAAAAGCATTAAAAGATTTAGATAAGCGCCAAGGCTTTAGAGGTAGTTTAGATAACATACAAGATGTTTTAAAAATAACAGAATTTTTAGACGAACAAAGAAATTTTATTATTTATAAAAAAACAGAAAAAAAAATATTACTAGCAAGCGGAGAATTTAAACAACTAGATGATTTAAATTTAGAAAATATTAAAAATTTATCATCTACAAAAAAACCATTGGCAAATTATTTAGAGCCTGGTGATTTATTAAAAGCAGTTGTTACAGGCATTGACGACAAATGGGGGCTTGTAAAAGTATGGGTTGCAGAGTCTCAAGGGATTATAGATATAGAATCTATGAAGTGGGCAAGAGTGCCTGACCCAAAAATGTTTTATAAATTACAAGAAATAAAAAAACCATCACAAGCACTAAAGGTTGGAGATATTATTTTTGTAAAAATTGAAAAGTCTTTATTTTCTTCTGATGATTTAAATAAAAAAATACAAAAATACAAAAATAATTATTCTTCTAAACAAAAAGCTGATTTAGTATTTTTTAAAAGCGATGGTGATTTGACAAAATCTGCTTATTTAACAAAATCTGCTTCTTTAAAACAACCTTCTGATTTAGAAGAAGTTTTAATTGGCTCTCACCCTTATAATCATAAAAATATTAGTTTAAAAGATTTACATAGTCGTTTTATAAAAGTTAGTTTGGATCAAAAAACTTTAGCTCAAGCAGCTTTAATTTCGTTTGATCAAAAAACAGAAGAACTTATTGCACTTGTTGGTGGAAAAAATTTTAGAACTTCTAAATTTAATCGAGCAATACAAGCTAAAAGGCAAACTGGATCTTCGTTTAAACCTTTGGTTTACTTGGCAGGATTTGATAAAAATTATCGACCTAATACTTCACTTTTAGATGCTGCTTTAATTTTTAAAGAGGCAACAGAAGATGCAGGTGATGCAGAAACTTCTGAAGCTACAGAAGCTGACTTAAAAACTGCAGGTTCTAAAAAAGATAATGACAGCGGCGAAAACAAAGAAGATGGTAACGCAGAATCTGGCGAAGAAGAGGTTGAGGCTTGGAAACCAAAAAATCATTCTAAAAAATTTATCGGAAACATTTTATATAGAAACGCTTTAATAAGATCAATGAATGTTCCAAGCATTAGATTAATTGAAAAGCTAGGCGTTAAGTGGGTTGAAAAATACGCTAGACGATTAGGTATTTTTAGTGATTTAAATTCTGATTTTACTTTAGCACTTGGATCAAGTGCAATTACTTTATACGAAATGACAAGAAGTTTTTCTCACATAGGTAGGTTGGGAAAGCGAATTGATCCGATTTTAATTCATAAAGTTTTATCAAAACAAGGTGAGGTTCTGGTTAAAAATATACGCATAACCGATACTTTAAAAAAATATACCAAAGACTTTGATCAAAAACAAAACTCTATTAGGCTTGCATATTTACAATATCAAAAAGATAAACTTGCTTACGAAAATTATAAAAAAACTGATAAAAATGATGAGCCCATTACAAAGCCAAATCCTTTAGTAAATTTAGAAACTCCAGATGGTTTAAGTTTTAAAATAAATTTAGAAAAACAGCCTCCAATATATTTTAAAGATTCAAAACAACTTTTAAAACCAACAACTGCATACCTTGCATTAAGTTTATTAAAAGGAGTAATTTCTGATCCTCGAGGCACTGGACGAAGAGCAAGAATATTAAATCGCCCGACTGCTGGAAAAACAGGAAGCACAAACTCTTATTACGATGCGTGGTTTACTGGATTTACAAATCAAATTGCAACAGGTGCATGGGTTGGCTTTGACACAGAAAAAACTTTAGGTCGTGGCGAAGTTGGTGGAAGAGCAGCTTTGCCAATTTGGTTAAATTATATGATGGAGGTTCATAAAAATTTGCCTTCAGAAAATTTTCCTGTTCCAGATGGAATTATTTTTGTAAATATTGATAGCGAAACTGGAAAATTAGCAAATATTCAATCTAAAGAAGTTGCAAGACAAGCTTTTTTAGAAGGCACAGAGCCAAAAACTTTTGAACAAAATTGGAAAAGACCAGAAAGTAAACTTGGTACAGAAAAAAAATTACCAACAGAACAAGAGGCCGAAGAGGATAGCTCAGAGGATAGTAACTTTTTTAAAGAAGAGTTATCAGAGTAAAATAATTATATATGATTGAAGTTATTAAGGCTGGACAAAATAATTTAAAAAATATTAGTATTAAAATTAAAAAAAATACTTTTACAGTAATTTGTGGGCCTTCTGGATCTGGAAAATCATCTTTAGCTTTCGAAACTTTGTATGCAGAGGGGCAAAGATTATATATTGATAGTTTGCCAAATTATACTAAACAATTTTTTAAAAAAGCACTTAAGCCAAAAGTAGAAAATATTTTTAATATTCCTCCGACAATTGCGCTTGAGCAAAAAAATAATGTTCAAAATAGCAGAAGCAGTGTTGCAAGTATTAGCGGAGTTAGTGCTAACTTGCAGTCATTATTTACTCAACTTGGTACTGCTCACTGCCCGACTCACAAACAAGCTTTAGCATCCTACTCCTCTGACTCGGCATGTGAGTTTATTATAAATAATTTAGATAAAAAAATGGGAGTGTATATATTAATACCTTTGCTTGAAGATATTAAAAATATTTCTAAACTAAAATCCTCGCTTACAAGTGATGCTCTTACTCGTTTGTGTCAATTAAACAAAAACAAAACACAAATAGAATCATCTTTTAAGGTGGAAAAATTAACAAAAAAACAATCTAAAAATTTATATATTATTATGGACAGGGTTTCGTTAAATGAAGACCGCGTGCAACTTAAATCTAGATTGCGTGATTCTATACAAAGTGCTTATCATTATTTTATTAAATACAATTCGTCTTCTGTGTTTTCGCAATGTTTAATATTTAATAATAAAGGCGAAGTGTCTGGCGTGAGCAAAAAGTCTGTTGGTGATAAGGGCGAAGCAGATGGCGTGGGCAAAAAATCTGTTGGTGATAAAAAAATATTTAGTAGTCTTAAATTAACAGAAAATTTAACTTGCTCAAAATGTGATTACCAAATTTCGCAAATACAAAAACATTTTTTTAATCCGCAAAGTTCAGTTGGAGCATGCCCTGATTGTTCTGGATTTGGACATATTTTAAAAATTGATGAAAAAAAAATTATACCAAACTCACAATTAAGTATTTATGAAGGCGCTATTGCTCCATTAAATATGCCAAGTGCTGTAAGAGATTTTAGAAAATTAAAAAAGTTTTGCGAAAAAGAAAAAATTAATATCCATACTAATTGGAAGGATTTAAAAACCAGTGAGCAAAAATTAATTTGGGAAGGCAGTAAAAATTTTTTTGGCATTAAGGGATTATTTAAATATTTAGAAACTAAAAAATATAAAATGCATGTTCGTATTTTTTTGTCTCGTTATAAAAGTCCATTTTTGTGTAAAACATGCAATGGTGGAGCTTTAAAAATAGATTATCTTAATATTTTTATTCAAAAACATTCAATTTCGGATATTTTAAATCTTAGCGTTAAAGAAGCTTTAAATTTTATTACACAATTACAAGTAAAACAAAATTCTGCAAAGTTAAAAAATTCTCAACAAAGCAGACAGGGCAAAATTATTATTAAAAAACTAAAAAGTGAATTAAAATATTTAAATAATTTGGGCTTGTCTTATTTACATTTAAATAGACTTGCTAAAACACTTTCTGGAGGAGAATTTCAAAGATTAAATTTAGCAAAACAAATTTCTACACAATTATCAGACAGTTTGTATATTTTAGACGAGCCAACTATAGGCTTGCACCCATCAGATACTGATAAAATTATTTTTGCATTAAAAAAATTAAAAGAACAAGGCAACACAGTTTTAGTAGTCGAGCATGATCCAGAAGTAATTTTTAATAGCTCGAATATAATAGAAATGGGTCCAAAATCAGGTATTTATGGCGGTGAAATTATTTTTTCTGGGTCTACAAAAGATTTTTTAAAATCATCTAGTCCGACTGCAAACGCTTTAATTAATACTCCTAAAATTTATACAAAGCCTCGTGATTTACAAAAAGTAAAAAAATTAAAACTTACTGGCTGTTGTGGGCATAATTTAAAAAATGTTAATTTAGAAATTCCATTAAAGCTTTTTACATGCGTAACTGGAGTTAGTGGCTCTGGAAAGTCTTCATTAATAGCACAAACTTTGTTTCCGGCACTAGCTGCAAAATTAAAACAAGATTTTAAATCTAGCTTAGAGCACAAAAATTTACTTAATTACGAAAGTATAGAATCTGTTTATTTTATTAATCAAAAACCTGTGTCTGGAACTCAAAGAAGCAACTGTTTAAGTTATTTAAAAATATACGATATTGTTAGAAAGTTATTAGCTAGTACAAAAAAAGCTCAGCTATTAAAATTAACCAGCTCTCATTTTAGTTTAAATGTAAATGCCGGAAGGTGTGAATCTTGCGAAGGCCTTGGGTTTATTACTGTTGATATGCTATTTATGGACGAGTTAAAAATTACTTGCGAAGAATGTAAGGGTAAAAAATTTAAACCAGAAATACTAAGTGTTAAATTTCAAGGCTACAATATATTAGAAATACTTAATATGAGCGTTGCCGAGGCTTTAAAACTTTTTTCTACATATCCAAAAATTACAAAAGCTCTTGGATTTTTACAAACAGTTGGCTTGGATTATATATCTTTGGGGCAAAACTCTAAAAATTTAAGTGGCGGTGAAAATCAGCGATTAAAAATTGCCAAAGAGCTACAGTCTAGCCTTGGTGCAAATAATTGCTATATATTAGATGAGCCAAGTACTGGGTTGCATTTTTATGAAATTAATCTACTAATTAAAGTTATACAAAAATTAGTAGACGCTGGTAATACTGTAATTGTAATTGAGCATAATTTAGAAATTATTAAAAATGCAGATTATGTTGTAGATATAGGCCCTGAGGCCGGGAGCAATGGCGGAGAATTAATATTTCAAAATAGCGTTAAACAATTACTAAAAACAAAAAATAGCTTAACTGCAAAACATTTAAAAAAATATATAAACAAACAATGAAACATATAATTAAATTTGCAACACAAGAGCTTTCTAAATTTAAAGTGTCATTTATTTTTGCACTTTTTCTTGGTATTGCCGCTGGAGCTTCTAAATCTATTTCGCCATATATTATTAATAAATTAATGACATCTGTTTGGACTGCTGATAATTACAATTTAAATTACTCTATTAAAATTTGTCTAGCTTTTTCTTTAATTTGGGCTGTTGCCTCTATTTGTCGTTTTTTTAATACACTTATTATGGCAAATTTAGCAGAGTCTGTAATTACAAAACTAAAAAGAAAAATTTTTGATTCTTGTATGAATTTAAATCCAAGTCTTTTTTTGCAAAAATTTCCAAAAGGTGCAAGCTCTATACTTAGTCAATCACTTGGTGATTTGCAAATTGTATCAGGCGGAGTAAAAAGTATCTCTACTTTTTTTAGAGAACCTTTTTTATTATTATTTTCTATAATTTACATTATTTATTTAGACTGGAAGCTTTTGTTATTACTTATTATTTCGTTTCCATTAATATCTTTATTAAATAAAAAATTTAGCAAAATGCTTAAAAAGCAAAGTCATATTAATTTAGAAACACAAGAAGATTTAACTCAAAATTTAAAAGAAGGCCTTGATGGATTAAGAACGGTTCATGGATTTAATTTACAAGAAGAATTAAAAAATAATTTTAAAAAAAAAGCTTTTGCATTTTTAAATATGCAAAAAAGAATTTTAAAAAAAGAGCTTGCAATTTCTCCTTTGTCAGAAATATTTATGTCGATAAGCATGAGCGTAATTCTTATATATGTAGGGCATCAAATTACACAAAAAGAATTAAGTATTGCAGATTTTACTTCTTTTTTGTTTGCCTCTACCCTGCTACAGGCATCTTTTAAACAATTGCAGTCAACATTTTTAAGCATGCAAAAAGTAGATGTTGCTTTAGAGCGTTTACAAATCTTGATTGACAAAACTTCTGACTGTGAAGAGCAAAATTTTAAAAAAACTAAAACTATTAAGCCTTGGTCTAGCATAAAAATTAATAACCTATCTTATACTTATCCAAACTCCACCTCCCCTGCTTTAAAAAATATTACTTTTGAAATTAAAAAAAATACCAGCATTGCAATTGTAGGCGAAAGCGGATCCGGAAAGTCTACCTTGATAAAACTTATACAAGGATTTTTATCTTCACAAAAAGGAGATATTTATTTTGGTAAGCAAAACATTGCCGAGGTTTCTTTAAAGCAAATTTTATCTAATATTAGTTTGGTTGATCAAAATATTTTTTTATTTTCTAAAAGTATTAAAGAAAATATTCTTTACGGTGATATACAAAAAAAACACGATCCTAATTTAGAAGAAAATATTATTAATGCCGCAAAATTAGCAGATGCTCATCAATTTATTACAGAAAAACCAGATTCTTATAATAGTTTTTTAGGGTCAGAGGGCGGCGAACTTTCTGGCGGTCAAAAACAAAGAATTAATATTGCAAGAGCCTTGTTTAAAAATGCGCCTCTACTAATTTTAGACGAAGCAACAAGCGCCTTAGATGCAAAAAGTGCCGAAGCAATACAATCAACAATAGATAAACTAATAACAAGCACAACAAGTTTAATTATTACTCACAAATTACATTCACTAAAAAAAATGAATCACATTATTGTTTTAAAAGAAGGCTCAATCGCCGAACAAGGCAGCCATGCAGAACTAATGCAAAATAAATCCCTATACTTTCAACTAGCTATAAAACAAAATATCCCACTAAACTAAAACAACAACACTTGAGGGTCAGTACCCCACTATAAAATATAAACTGGCCTACAATAATGGTCACAAAAAAGACCTAAAAAATAGCTAACTTAGCTCATTTTTATAAAAAGTATTTTTATTAATACAATCTTCATTTGCTATTTAAAGCAAAGTAGAGGCCATTATCAGGCTTTAACTAATAGTTGAAGAAACTTTGTGACCATTATTGTTGGCCAGCTTGAAAATTGCTGGCTACTGTCAAATCTCTAGTCAGCCACTGCTTAAAATGACACTTGTTGATCAAAATTTTATTATTTTTACGTGTAGAGTTTAACTAAAAATTAAGCTTATTAATAAGGACCCATATATTTGAGCCCTTAGTTAAAATTTATTTTGTTGAATAAATGAAAGCCGCTTTATGCGGAATTCTATCTGCTCTAAACTCCAAATAATCTTCAATATCAATAACTCCTTCTAATGCAGCTTTTGCCACCTTCATAGATTCTTTGTGCTCATCATTTCGATATGGATACCTAGTTGATAAATAAGCAAGAGGAGAAATAGTTTTAGAAATTGTCAATGCTACAAATTCTACATTATCTTCTACAGAGTTAAATGGACTCTGAACTGATATAAGATGAAAAAGTTCTGTCTTACTCATGTTATTTAGTTCTTCGTTTGTGTAGCCATAAATTTTTTTTTCTTCTGTTGGAATACTATTTAGCTCTTCTTTTATTGGAAAACTATGAAGTGTACTATATATACTATTTGGTTCTTGTTTATAATAAAAATAGTTGCTATAGTTGCTTTTTTTATTTGTCTTTTTTTCTGTTTTTAAACTCATATCATCAGCCTGATAATATTCATCAGTATCATTATAATTAGTAATATGCTCTCCCCCTCCGCCGAATCCATTAAAAGAAAAGTTACTTCTGCCTATATTTTTAGAACTACAACCCCAAAATGGAAAGATTATACTCATAAAAGGGCCACAGGTGGTAATTTTTTTTGCATGCGCAAACATTGGCATTGTAAACACTGACATCAAAGTCAAAACAATTAACGATTTCATAAATTCTCCTTTGTTTTTAGCAACCACTGTCCTAATTTTATTACCTTGTTGCACTATTCGTGCCATAATTGTTATTATTTGTGAAAGATCAAAAATATGTTTATTGGGCATACTGGGCATACAATCTTCATTTGCTATTTAAAGCAAAGTAGAGGCCATTATCAGGCTTTAACTAATAGTTGAAGAAACTTTGTGACCATTATTGTTGGCCAGCTTGTATAATCGCTCAAGTCAAAATTATTAGGTTTATTGTAAAAAAGTGTTTAGTTTTTTTTATACACTGTCGATTATATTTACACTAAAGCAGAACATATAAAATTTAAAACAAAACACAAAAATAGGGCAATTATGCATTGGACAAATATAGAAAGTACTCATGTTATAGCTAAATTAAAAAGTTTGTTAAAATCCTGGTGGAATATAGAAATTTTATTGGTAGACAATAACGGGACTATACATAATTCAGATTTAAAGGTTGATCAAAAATCTATTTTGTCACACTTGCATCCTGTTTTAACTAGTAAAACTTTTTTAAAAAAAATAGAGCCTGTAAATTTAGTTGCACTTAAAGAACTTAAACATCTTAACAAAGATTACATATATAAAGACGCATCTCATATGGGATTAGAAAGTTTGCATATTCCAATTAAAGCTAATAAAGAAGTTCTTGGAAGTATAGTTGCAATTGGATTTAAGAATAGCGAATATAATATAGAAGATACTATTAAATATTTATCTTTAAACTCTAAACAATTAGATAATTTATCATCTAACCTTCGCACTATTCCAAATTTAGAAGATAATCATCTTGTGGATATATTAAATTCTATTGCAGAAGAAATTCAATTAGCTTATTTAGAAATATCTAGCAAAGAAAAGATTTTGTCAGATATTACAAAAGAAGATTCTGTTTTTAGATACGGCGACATGATTGGTGCCTCTAAAAAAATGAAAGAATTGTATGGAGTTTTAGATAAAATTAAATTAGCAGATAGTAATATTTTAATTCAAGGTGAAAACGGAACTGGTAAAGAGCTTATTGCACAATCAATTCATCAAAACTCACAAAGAAAAAATAAAACTTTTATTATACAAAACTGCTCTGCATTAAATGATAATTTATTAGAAAGTGAACTTTTTGGTCATGTAAAAGGTAGTTTTACTGGGGCGCATGCTGACAAAAAAGGTTTATTTGAAGTTGCAAATAACGGTACATTTTTTTTAGATGAGATTGGTGACACCAGTCCAAGCATGCAGGTAAAGCTATTAAGAGTTTTACAAGATGGAACTTTTATTCCAGTTGGTGGAACAGAAATTAAAAAAACCAATGTAAGGGTTATTGCGGCAACTAATAAAAATTTAGATAAGATGGTAAAAGACGGGACATTTAGAGAAGATCTTTATTACAGATTAAATGTAATTAATTTAAAAGCTCCTGCATTAAGAGATAGGTCTTCTGATATTCCTATTTTAGTTACATATTTTTTAAATCAACAAATGAAAAAAACAAAAAAAAATATTTTAATGTCTAAAGTTGCTGTTGATAAATTACAACATTACTCTTGGCCTGGTAATGTTCGTGAACTACAAAATGAAATTGAAAGAGCCGTGGTATTATGCTCAAGCATAGGTAAAATTAATGAAGAAAATTTATCTTTAAAAATTACTAACCACACTAACGATACAATTTTAGAAAATAAAAATATTAACGAGATGTCGCATTTTTCTGGAAAACTAAAAGATGCTTTAGCTAGTTTAGAAAAACAAATTATTCAAGAGGGATTAAGAAAAACTGGCGGAAATAAATCTAGGCTTTCAAAAGATCTTGGTATTAGCAGGGCTAATTTAATTATGAAAGTTGAAAAGTATGGGCTTGAAATTAAGAAAAAAGTTGGATAATTTTTACTTTAATTAATAAAGGCTTTTTGCTCGACAGCCATTTGGGCTGAATCGCAAAAATCCTTTATTAATTAATGTAAATTTTTTTATTGGTTTTTTTTAAAAGTAGTATCTTGCAGAAACTTGCATCACATTAAAATCGTTTATTTTTAATTCATTAAACTTACTAAATGATTCTACAAAAGCGTCTTCTACTCCCATATAGCGAATAACTTCAAAACCTAAAGACATATACTCTGTTGGAAAATAATCTAAGCCAGCACCCAGTGTCCATAATCCTACATAGGCACTTACGGAATCGTCAATTAAGTTATCTGGATCACAGGCTGTTGAGGTGGTTCTACAAATTTCTGTTTCAGTTAAAGAAATGCTAGAATAACCTCCCAATGCAAAAAGCATAAACTGTCTTCTTTTGTCTATAGATTTTCTAACTTTAACTAAGCCTGCAAAAGAAAGATTAGGTTTGATTTCATACACAGACAAAACTTTTTCTGCATCTAACTGTGTTGTTGAAAAAGTAAATATTCTAGACTCTATGCTAACATAAGAATTTGCGTGATAAGCTAGCGACAGGCCAACAGGTTGTAAATTAAAAGTGTCTTTTTCAGAGCCAATTGTAGCTCCCGTAAACACTCCAACAGACCAATTTGATTTTTGTTTTAGTTTTCTTATATGTCTTCTGTAAAAAGATTTGTAGGCTCTATATTTTGAAGCTCGTTTTCTTTTTCTTAACAGCCTGTATCTTTTCTTTTTTGCTGATGAATATTTTGCACTTTTTCCTCTTTTTGCAAAACTTGTTTTTGTGTACGAAATACTTGTGATGCTAAAACATAATAATATAAATAATATTTTTTTCATTGTTTTCCTAGGTGATTAATTTGACGAACTCTTACATAGAGTATAAAAAAGTATTAAATAAACAAATAAATAATATTAATAACTGACTAAAGACTAGGGACTTATAATGCAAGATAATTTTAAAACTATCATCGAACCTTTTAAAATAAAAATGGTAGAGGCCATTAGCATGAGCAACAAAGAAGAAAGAAAATTATTTTTACAAAAAGCTTACTACAATTTATTTTTATTAAATTCTGACGAAGTAATTATTGATTTACTAACTGATAGCGGAACTGGAACAATGTCTTCTAAACAATGGGCTGCATTAATTGACGGTGATGAGTCTTATGCCGGAAGCAGATCATACAGAGAAATGAAAAAAATAGTTTACGAGCTAAGCAAAATGAAACATATTTTTCCAACACATCAGGGGAGAGCTTCGGAGCGTATTTTATTTTCTTGTGTAGTTAAAAAAGATATCAGTATTGTTCCAAACAACACTCACTTCGACACTACCAGAGCAAATATTGAATATTTGGGAGGAACAGCTTTAGATTTTACACAAGACAGCGAAGATCCTATTTTTAAAGGAAACATGGATCTTAAATTATTAAAAGATTGTTTTGAAAAAAATAAAAAAAATATTCCTTTGTGTATGATAACTATTACAAACAACTCTCGTGGAGGTTTGCCCGTATCTTTAAAAAATATTAAAGAAACCAAGGCTCTTTGTGATCAATTTAATATTCCTCTTTTTATAGACGCTTGTCGTTTTGCAGAAAATTCTTATTTTATTCAGCAATACGAAAGCGAATATAAAAACACTAGTATTTTAAAAATTATTCAAGAAATTTTTTCTTACTGCGACGGATTTACAATGAGCGCAAAAAAAGATGCAATTGTAAACATTGGTGGACTGTTATGTTTTAATGACGACAAACTTGCAGAGGGTGTAACTAATCAACTTATTTTAACAGAAGGTTTTACAACTTACGGTGGCTTAGCAGGAAGAGACATGGCCGCCATGGCTCAAGGTTTAAAAGAGGTGCAAGATGAAAGTTATTTAAAATACAGAATTACATCTACTAAATATTTAGGCCAAGCAATTAAAAAAATTGGCATTCCAATTATAGAACCTATTGGAGGTCACGCAATTTATATTGACGCAAAAAAATTTTTACCGCACATACCAGTTTCGCAATTACCTGCCCAAGCCTTAGCTTGTAATTTATATATTGAGGGAGGCGTTCGTAGTGTAGAAATCGGCTCGCTTATGTTTGGAAGATTAGATACAAGTTCGAAAAAAGAAGTTCCTCACGATATGGAGCTTTTAAGATTAGCTATTCCGCGAAGAACTTATACTCAAAGTCATATTGATTATGTAATCGAAACTTTTGAAAAAATTTATAAACAAAAAAAAGATATTTCTGGATTACAAATTGTAAAACAAGCCCCGTTGTTAAGACATTTTTCTGCCCACTTAAAACCAGTTTAGTGTTTTCGTTCGTGCAAGTGTTTTCGTTCGTGCAAATGTTTTCGTTCGTGCAAATGTTTTCGTTCGTGCAAGTGTTTTCGTTCGTGCAGGTGTTTTCGTTCGTGCAAGTTAGTTTTTTTTTCGTGTTATAAATTTAAAAGCTTGTGCAAAAGATTGATCAAGTAATATTTTTAGTATTTTAGAAAAATAAGGCCAATCTGCTTT
>JAAOIH010000028.1 GCA_015163875.1 Bdellovibrionales bacterium | reverse complement strand
TTCTTTATAAGCAACCAAAACACTCTGATCTAAAAATACTTTTAAAATTTTACCTCTACAAACATCCACCTTTGCAACCCTAAACTTAGTACTCCCCGACCCCAAATCAAAACCCCCCTTAACATAAACACAAACCTTATCATAAAAAAAATCATACCCACCATCACCAACACCTAAAAAAGACCTCTTAACTGTAGAAAAATTAAAAAAGTTACCCCTCCCCTTAAAATGCGAACACCCAGCACCAACCAAAAAAATAATAAATAAATTTAAAATTATCAAAGCTCTCCTGCGACTCAGCCCGAAGGGATGCTTGAGCATGAGAGCTTTGTAATTAAATTTGAATCAAACACTTGCCTTAAAAAACCTCAAACAAGACTCACATTCCCCACAAAGTTTTTCACCACCAAAATAACAAGGCCACAAATCTTTTACAGGCACACCAATTTCCACACCAAGCTTATAAATCTCTTTTTTACACAGGTCTTTTGTGTAAGATTTTATTTGCACTTTATTTAAAGTTGAAAACTTAAAGCTTTTGTTTACAGAATTTAAATAATCTATTGAATTGTCTGGAAAAGTTTCTGCCTCTTCTTTGTTAAATCCTACATATACAAAAGGAATATTTAAACTTTCAGCCAAGCTTGCTGCTACATTTAAAAAAACTCCATTTCGGTTTGGAATCCATACTTGTTTTGCTGATTCTTGAGTTTCTGCTTTGCTTGTTAGTTTTATATTTGTTGGAATATCTTTTTTAGAATTTATTAAAGAAGTTTGTGTCCAGCTTTTAAAAAAATCTAAATTATGTATTTGATGATCGCATAAAAGTAATTTACATAACTTTGAGGCAGCTTTTAATTCTTGAGAGGCAGCTTTTTGTCCATAATTAAAACTTAATGCTAATATTTTTTTGTACTCTGCGCAGGCTTTGTACAAATTAACAGATGAATCTAAACCCCCAGATAATAAAATTAAAGCATCGTACATAATAATTTAGTGATAAATTTTTAAACAAAAGTTTAATAGCAAAAAATTAAACTAATTTAAAAATTTAACAACACTCCGTTAGTTAAATTTATTTTTTCTGTGTAAATTTTATTAATTTTTAAATACTTCATAAAACCTAAAACTAAAATTAAGTTAGATACATCTGTGGAGGCGTACTTGCCACCAATTTTTTTATTAGATAAATTTTTTCTTAAGTTTAAAGTTTTTTGTAATTCATATTTAGTATAATAGTTTTTATTTTTTTTATTAACAGTTTTTTTTATTTGTTTAAAAACAGAATTGTAATGAACCCCTCCAATGCCTAATATTAAAAATTTTTGTTTAAAAATTTGTTTTAAATTATTTGGAATAGTTTTTTGTGCATAATTAAAAGAATATTTTTCTGCTTTTCTAGCAGTTAAACTTCCAATAGGATTTGGAGATTTTTTATAAGATTTTTTTTGAATTTTTTTAATAATATAATTTTTAAAACTAATGGATGCTAAATTACCTTTATATATTAAAGATTTTTGTAAAAATAAGTTAGAAGCTTTTAGTTTTTCTTTAAAAAACATTTGCATGCTTCCGCCTCCAATATCCCAAACTATAATTTTTTTATTTTTAACTACAGATTTTTTTAATTGAGATAAAAAAACCTTAGCCGAAAGAAAGCCAATTTCAGCTTCTTGTTTATGAGTTAAAATGCGTAAATTAATACCAAGTTCTTTTTTAATTCTAGCAAAAAAACTTAAGGAATTATTAGCTTTTCTAAAAGCAGAAGTCCCCACCCCAACAAACCTATCAACATTAAACTTTTTAGCCCTTTTAAGCATTTTTTTTAAAACCAAAATACCTTTATCTTGAATATATTTATTAAATTTAAACCTGCCATCAACTAAAACCAAATTTTCTTTATAAGCAACCAAAACACTCTGATCTAAAAATACTTTTAAAATTTTACCTCTACAAACATCCACCTTTGCAACCCTAAACTTAGTACTCCCCGACCCCAAATCAAAACCCCCCTTAACATAAACACAAACCTTATCATAAAAAAAATCATACCCACCATCACCAACAACTAAAATCTTATCACCAACACCTAAAAAAGACCTCTTAACTTTAGAAAAATTAAAAAAGTTACCCCTCCCCTTAAAATGCGAACACCCAACACCAACCCAAAAAATAATAAATAAATTTAAAATTATCAAAGCTCTCCTGCGACTCAGCCCGAAGGGATGCTTGAGCAGGCGAGCTTTGATAATTTTAAATTTATTAAGCACAATTTTTATTTAAACCGAGCCATAAACTGAACCAGCGGCGAAGCAATATAAACAGAAGAATAAGTCCCAACAACAATCCCAATCCCAAGAGTAAAAGCAAAATCACGAATAACCCCATCTGCCCAAAAATACATAGCAAATACAGCAAGCCCAGTAGTTAAAGAAGTTAAAATAGTTCTAGACAAAACATCATTTAACGAACGATTAACAATCCAAGGAAAAGCTTTGTCTCGATACAAAGCTAAATTTTCTCTAATTCTATCAAAAGTTACAATTGTATCATTTAAAGAATAACCAATAATAGTTAACACCGCTGCTAAAGTTTGCAAATTTACCTCTCTTTGAAGCAATGCAAAAATACCAAGTGTAATAATTGTGTCATGAAATAAACAAATCACAGCACCTGGTGCATATTCGTAATCAAAACGCAAACCAACATAAATTAAAATAATTAATAAGCTATAAAATAAAGCAAGCAAGCCTTTCTTTTTTAATTCACTTCCTATTTGCGGTCCAACAGAGTCAACTCGTCTCATAACAAAACCTTTAGATGAAAACTTAGATCTAAAGTTGTCTGTTAATTTTTTTAATTTTTTATCATTTAAAGAATCAATGCGAATTAAAAATTCATTTTTTCCATCAAAACTTTGAACATTAAAGTTTTTAATTTTTTGTGTAGATAAAAATGTACGAATACTATTATCATCTACTTTTTTACTAAATTGTACTTGTAGCTCTGTTCCTCCAGAAAAATCTACTCCATAATTAAAACCTTTTTTATTAATTATAAAAAAACTTATAATTACTATTAAGCTAGAAATTGTTAAAAAAAATGGAGTTAGTTTTAAAAAATTAATTTCTGTTTTTTTCATATAAATACCTTGTTTTAAATAAATTTTTTATGTTTGTTTTGTTTTATTTAATATTTTCATTTCTAAAATGGACCGCGAAATAAATACAGAAGAAAATAAAGAAGTAATAATACCGCTAATTAAAGTTACAGCAAAACCTCTTACAGGACCTGTTCCAAAAGACATTAAAACTATACAAACTGCCGCTGTTGTAATGTTTGCATCAAAAATAGCTGCAAATGCTTGCGAAAATCCATTGCGAACAGAAGATCTAAACCCTGACCCTTTAGACAGCTCTTCTTTAATTCGTTCAAAAATAATAATATTAGCATCTACTGCCATACCAATAGTTAAAATAATTCCTGCAACTCCAGGCAAAGTTAAAGTTGCTTGTAAAGAAGTTAAAATTGCAACAATAAATAATAAGTTTAAACTTAATGCTATGTTTGCAACTACTCCTAAGCCTCTATAATAAACTAACATAAATATTAAAACTAATAAGCCACCTATTAAACCAGCAAACTTTCCTTTAGCAATAGAGTCAGCACCTAAACTTGGTCCAACTGTTCGCTCTTCTAATTGTTCAAGCGGAACAGGCAAAGCCCCTGCTCTTAATGCTGTAGCTAAAAAATTAGCTTCTCTTAAAGTTTCTTGAACATTGCTTGACGAACCTAAACTAATTCTTGCAGTAGGAGAATTAATTTCTTCTTGAATTACAGGTGCTGATTGCACAATGTCATCTAAAACAATTGCTACTCTTTTTTGTATATTGTCAGCAGTCATTTTTGCAAATCGTTTTTGTCCTTGAATGTTAAAACGAAAATTAACTTGTGGCTTTCCATATTCCCCATAACCAACAGTAGCTGTTTCTAAATAAGATCCGTTTAAATCATTATTAATTTTAATTAAAAAAGGAATTCTTCCTGCTTCTAAAGTTTTTGCATTGGGAGGTTTCTGAAATATTAATTTTGTATTTTTAGGAAGTTTATAGGCTAAAACTTTATTTATTTTTTTAATATAGTTTCGATATTTAAGTAATTTAATTTTGGAATTTTTAGACAGTCTAATACTTTTTTCTGTACCAAGGCTAAATTTATTTTTAACTTCTGCTTCAGAAAACCATTTTTGTAATTTATCTAAACTTATATCTTCATGAACTGGTCTAAAATGCAAAGTTGCCGTACGATGAATAAGCTCTTTAGCTTGGTCTGCGTTTTCAACCCCTGGTAATTGAATTAAAATTCTGTCCTTACCTTGAGCTGTAATTTGAGGCTCTGCTACTCCAAAAGCATCAATACGATTACGAACTACCTCGATACTTTGTTCTATAACTTGCTTTCTGTATATATTTAAAGATGCTTCATAATAAGCTAGCTCTAAACTATTTGGTTGTTCTGATAAAATTTGTAAATCATTATGGTTTTTATTTAAAAACTCTTTAATTTCTTTTTTATTATAAGAAAATTTAATAATAAGTTTTGTATTAGATGATTTTTTAAAATTGATAGAGCTAAATTTTAACTCTTCGTCTTTAAAGTCAGATTTTAAAACAGATATTTTTTTTTGCATATTAGCATGTAAAGCTTCTGCAACATCGGCTTTCATAACTAAATAAATACCACCTTGAATATCTAAGCCATAATTAATTTTTTTCTTTCCAGAAAAAAATTCGTGATTAGGGTAAAAGTTTGGTAATGCTATGTACAAAGATAAAGCTATGGCACAAAAAATAATAATCCATCTTGCTTTTTTACTTTCTATAAACATATTGCGTCCTTATTTTGCTGTGTAATTTTTTTTGTAAATATATTTGTAAATTATTTTCTATTTTTTACTACTTCTGCTTCTACTTTTTTATTTAACACTGTTTCTTGTAAAGATTGTATATGTGATTTTAAAATTTTAATTTTTAATTGTTGAGACACCTCTAAAGTAACAACTCCTTGGCTTAAGCCTTCTATCGAACCTAAAACTCCTGAAGATGTAATAACTTTATCTCCTTTTTTTAATTGAGACAAAAAATCTAATTGTTTTTTTTGTTTTTTTCCTTGAGGGCGAATAATTAAAAAATAAAATACAAAGAAAATTAAAGCAAATGGAAGTAGCTGCTCTAATGTAGTTGGTTTTTTTACATCAGCTGCAAAAGATTGCAAACTAAATAAAAAAATATTTAAAGTAATAAATAGCAGTTTTAAAGATTGTGTTGGTAAATACTTCATGTTTTCCTTTTAAAAAAATTAATTCAAAATACCCCTAAGCTTGCATTAAAATTAAAAAAATGCCAAGAGAAAATTATAGCTATAAATTAAAAAAATTCTAAGCATTCTTGTTTAAATTTATCCCAATCACCTTCTTCAATAGCAGTTCTAGATTTTTTCATTAAATTAGAATAAAAACGCAGATTATGAATAGTGGCTAACCTCACAAATAAAGGTTCTTTTTGTGAGTATAAATGTCTTAAATAAGCTCGAGTATAGTTAGCACAAGTAAGGCAATCGCAACTGCTATCAATTGGTTTTATATCTTGCTTAAATTCTGCTCTTTTAATATTGATCTTTCCTTTTTGAGTAAACAAAGTGGCATTTCGAGCGTTTCGACTTGGATAAACGCAGTCAAACATATCTATGCCTTTATCAATTGACTCTATTAAATCTTTTGGGCTTCCAACTCCCATTAAATAACGCGGTTTATTATCAGGCATATGACAAGCAATTTTGTCTAAAACTTTATACATTAAATCCATTGGCTCGCCCACGCTAAAGCCTCCCAATGCGTAACCTGGCAAATCTTCTGCACAAACTTTTTCAATACTTTCTAGACGAAGTTTTTCGTCCAAGCCTCCTTGGATAATTCCAAATAATTGGCTGTTTTTTGAAGTCATAGTTTTTTTGCAACGCTTAAGCCAATCGTGAGTAAGCTGCATTGCTTTTTTCATTTCTTTATCTGAACAAGGGTAAGGAGGGCAAACATCAAATGCCATAATAATATCTGCGCCTAAATCCATTTGAATTTCCATACTTTTTTCTGGGCTAAAAAAACATTCATCGCCATCAAGGTGTGATCTAAATTTTACTCCGTCATCTGTAATTTTATTTAATTTAGATAAAGAAAAAACTTGAAAACCTCCGCTGTCAGTTAAAATCGGATAAGGCCAGTTCATAAATTTATGCAAACCTCCCAAGTTTTTAATTACATCCTCACCTGGACGAATATTTAAATGGTAAGTATTTGCAAGTATAATTTCAGCTTCAACTTCGTTTGTTAAATCTTCAGAGCTTAGGCCTTTTACGCTGGCTTTTGTCCCCACTGGCATAAACGCAGGAGTTGATATATTACCTCTATTTGTAGTTAACAAACCTGTTCTAGCTTTTTTGTGAGTTGTTAAAATATTAAAATTAGTTTCGCTGTTTAGTTTAGTCATTTGTTTTTGTTTTGTTTATTTGTTTTATTTGTTTTGTTTATTTATTTATTTTATTTTTCCCAAATACTTAAATCTCCGTAACTAAATAATCTAAATTTTTTTTTAATCGCCCATTCATAAACTTTTAAAACTTTATATTTTGTTGCAAATGCCATTAACATTGCAAGTAAAGTTGACTCTGGTTGGTGAAAATTTGTCATTAACACATCAATAACTTTAAAATTAAAACCAGGAGTAATAAATAATTCACTTTCTGTTATAAAATCTTTAACAATATTTTTTTCATCAATTAGTTTGTTGCTATTATTTTTTGTATTTTTTAACGCCCATGTTTCTAAAGCTCTTGTTACGGTAGTGCCTAATGCCCAAATTTTACAATTATTATTTTTTGCACAAACAATATCTTTTAAACTAGAGCTTGGAATATGCAAGTATTCTTTATGCATTTTATGCTCTGCTAAATTTTTAACTTTAATAGGTAAAAAAGTACCTAAGCCAACATGTAAAGTTAATTCTACAATTTTTACTTTTCTTTTTTGCTTTAAATAATCTAAATCAGATTTCGTAAAATGCAAACTTGCTGTTGGGGCAGCACAGCTTCCATAATATTTTGCCCAAGCTGTTTGGTAATTAACTTCGTCTGTTTGTATATTTTCTCTTTTGTCTCTAGCTTTTTGAATATATGGTGGGAGTGGCATTTGTCCATATTTTTTAAAATACTCAAGATTTAAGTTTTGACTAACCTCTACCACCTGAGGAATTGATTTTTTAATTAATTTTAATTGTATGTCTCCTGGGAGGTGTACAGCTTCTCCAATTTTTATTTTTTTTGAAGGGCATAACACCTCCCAAGTTTCTGTTGTTTTTTTAGAAAGATTTTGCTTAGAATTTTGTATGTCATTTAAACTAGAATCTTGTATGTCATTTAAATTAAAATCTTGTATTTTGTTTATAAATAAAATTTCTAATTTATTTTTGTCTGTTGAAAAAATTCTTCGTTTTATAACTTTTGTGTTATTAATAACTAAAACATCACCTTGTTTAAATTTATTTAATAATTCTGTTTTGTTAATTTCTTTGCAATCTGTTGTGTCGGCTTCTGTGTAAGTTTCTGTGTCAGTTTCTGTGCCGATTTCTGTTGTGTAGGCTTCTGTTGTGTCGGACTTGTCACAATTTAGTTTTGTAAATAAAATTCTAAAATTTTTTTTAGATTCGGTTGCAATTAAATCTAAAGGATAAGAAAAGCTTAAATCTTGAATATCCATTATTAATACATTGTTAAGATTTAATAAATTTATTTTTATTTAGATCCAATTTTATTTAGATCCAAATTTTGCTGTAACTACTGTTTTTATATTTCCTCTAACTGTAAATTCAGATTTGATTTCTAAATAATGTGGTTCTAACAATTTAGACAAATCATTTAAAATATCATTAGTAACATCTTCGTGAAAAATTTTTTTATCTCTAAAAGAATTAATATATAATTTTAAAGATTTTAATTCTATGCACCACTTTTTAGGAATATAATGAATGTAAATAGTAGCAAAATCTGGAAAACCACTTTTAGGACATACGCATGTAAACTCTGGGCAAGTAAAATTAATATCATATTTTCTAGTTTGAGTACGATTTTCAAATCTTTCTAACTTGTTATTTTCTATTGCAAGTTCGCCATATAACTTTGTCATTTAAGTCCTTTAATTAATGTCTCTTAGTACTTGATTTAATGAAGTTTTTTTATCTGTAGATTCACTTCTTTTTCCTATAATTAAAGCACAACTTACAGGATACTCTCCTTTTTTAAATACTTTATTTCGAGTTCCTTGTATAACAACTGCATTTTCTGGAACTTCTAATTTAAAAATTCTAGCTCCATTGTCATCAAAAACTTTTTTATTATTTATTTTACTTTCGTAATTTTCAAACTCTCCACTAACATCAATTATATAAGTGCTAGCTGTTAAGTTTACACCCGATGCAATCACTGCAGATTGTTTTACTAAAAACCCCTCCACTACAGAAACTCTGCTACCTAAAAAAACATTGTCTTCTATAATTACTGGCCGAGCTTGCAAAGGTTCTAGCACACCTCCCAAACCAACACCTCCAGATACATGAACATTTTTTCCAACTTGTGCGCAAGATCCAATTGTTGCCCAAGTGTCAATCATGGTTCCTGCTCCAACATGAGCACCGATGTTAATATATGATGGCATTAATATGCATCCTGATTCTATAAAAGATCCTTTTCTTGCTAAAGCTTGCGGAACAACTCTAACTCCTTGTTCTTTAGTCCATTGTTTTAAAGGAATTTTATCAACAAAAGAAAAGTTATCAGACAAGACAACTTCCATTTTATTTATTTTAAAAAATAATAAAATACTTTGCTTTAACCATTCGTGAAGTGTCCAAATATTTTTATCAGAGTCATAGGTGCAAAGTTTTAGTTTTCCTTGATCTAAGTCATCTATACATTGATTAACTGTTTTATGTAAAATTTTATTTTTTACATCTAGTTTAGAGTCAGTCATTTCTTTAAAAAAATTTTCTATTAATTTTTGCATTTTAAAGACTTAACATTTTTTTAATAGCTAGTATATTTTTATATTCCACTCTAAGTCGATTTTTTTCAAGCCTTGGCAATTCATAAGTAATTGTTGGTATATTTCGCTCAAGGCCTGCGTAAGTCCCCAAACATCCTGGAGTGGGATAGCCAATATTTTCTATTATTTTATATCCAGTTATTTTGCTTAAAATATTTGCCTCTTTTATGCAGTTAGCATTTACATTTAAACATGGCTTCCATGAATGCAAACTTACAATAAATTCTATATTTTTTTCTTTAATAAATTTTATTAAATGTTTATTTTCTGGCTCGCTTGCAGCACTTAAACCAGGGTAATATTTTTCTTTTTTATAGTTACTAACCCAATCTTTAGTTGGCAAATTGCGATTTAAATCTACTTTATTTGCATTTTTTCTAGTTTGTAAAAGTATTCCGTCTAAATTAAATTCAGGAATAATACTTAGCTTAATATTGTAATTAAATTCTGTTAAAAAATTAGAGATTAAAATTTTAGCCAAACTAATAGCTTCTACTTCGTCTCCATGCACTCCTGCTAAAATTAAAATAGTTTTACCTTTATTACCAAAATCATAAGCCATAATTGGCAATCCATTAACGGTATTACCAATGCCATAATTTTTTTTCATATCAATTACCAATTATTTTAAACCGTGGGCTATTGATTCTTGCAAACCGCCGGAGCTAATTTCGGTAAACTCTGCATTTTTAGAAATTTCTTTAATATTTTTTGCATTTAAATAAGTCATTCCACTTCGCAAGCCGCCCATAAATTCATTTAATACATTTTTTACATTTCCCTTAATAGGAACCCAAGACATTTCACCCTCTGGAGCCAAACCTTCAGGTATTCCACCTCTCCAAGAATCTTGAGCAGATCTTGAAGCCATACCTCTATAAAGTTTTTGGCCACTTTTAATTAAACCTGGAGTCTCTAAAGTTCCTGACAAAACTGATCCCAACATTACACTATCTGCACCTGCAGCAAAAGCTTTAACAACATCACCTGAAGTTTTAATTCCTCCATCAGCAATAATTGGAACATTATGTTTTTTTGCCTCTTCTGCGCAAATAGCAATTGCTGTTAATTGCGGAACTCCGCAACCTGTAATAATTCTAGTTGTGCACATAGAGCCAGGGCCAATCCCAACTTTAATAGCGTCTGCTCCACAATTAATTAAATCTTTAGTTGCTTGAGGAGTTGCAACATTACCTGCGATAACTTCAATATCAGAAAATTCTTTTTTTATCCAAGTTAGCATTTCTATCATTTGTGTGGAGTGTCCGTGAGCTATGTCGATAGTAATAATATTTACCCCAGCATCAACTAACTTAGCACATCTATCTTTAGAATCTTTGTTAACACCTACGCTAGCTATTTTAATTTTTAATGATTTAATTTTTTCTATTTCTTTTAGTTGGTTTTCAATAGTCATAAAACGATGCAAAATTCCAGTAGCACCTAAGTTGTTCATTGCTAAAATCATGCCTGACTCTGTAACAGTGTCCATGTTAGAGCTAATAAAAGGAGATGTAATTTTTTGTTTTTTGGTTAAGCTTGTAGTTAAGTCAGGAACTGTTCTAGATATCATTTCTGATTTTTTTGGAACAAGCAATACATCAGAGAAAGTTAAGGCTCTGCTTCTATTTTTAATTTCTAATGAGTTAAAAAACATTTTTTTCCTTTTTAAAAAATTTTTATTATAACAAAATTTTTACTTTACTTATTATAAAATTTTCATATCTTTTTGTAATAAAATTCTTAAGTCTTTTGCAACAGAAAAATCTTTTAATTTAGTTATCTTTTTTTCTTTATCTTTAATTTCAGACACAGGTAAAACTTCTAAAATAGTACTACACAACATAACTGCTTTTGCTTTTAGTAAATCTTGTTTAGTAATATTTTGATAAGATACATCTTTTAATTTTAAACTTTTTGCTAATTTTAAAACTATATTTAGAGTTGTGCCTTTTAAAGTTTTTTTATAGCTAGGAGTAATTAATTTTAAATCTTGAGTTAAAATTAATACATTTTCTGTGGCACCTTCTGTTAAAAAACCATCTGTATCAAATGATAAGGAAAACTCAGATTGATTATCAATTGCTTCTTTTTTCATCATTACATTTGGTAAATAGTTACATGATTTAATATTTGCAAAAGGACTTAGCTTTGGTAGTATTTCTGATAAATATACTTTTGCACCATCATCATACATTTTTTGTTCTGGTAAAGTTAATGGAGTCACAACTATATATAATTGCGAACCTGTTGTAGAGTAAGGACTTACAGAAAAACTACCCCTCCCCCTAGAAAGAAATAATCTTATCATTGCAGTTTGTAACCCCGCTTGATTAATACAGTCTTGAATAATATTTTCAATTTCTGTTAACGAGTATTTTAAATCAAGGCCTATCTGACTTGCAGAAAAAGATAAACGCAAAAGATGCTCTGTTAAGTGATATGCTTTTTTGTTAATTACACGCATTGCCTCAAAAACACCATCGCCTCTTTGAACTAAATGATCGTCTATTGGGATATTCATTAAACTTTGGTCTGTAGTGATACCGCCTATTAAGCTAGAAAAAAAACTAAGGCCTATAGTCTGGCTTGTGTTTTTATAATTATCTTTTGTTATTATTTTTGTACTCATAATTTAGAAATTGTATCTTTTTAATTTTATTATTATTTTTGTACTCATAATTTATGAAGTATTTTGTTATTTAAAGCTTACTAGACTTAAGCATTATTTCTATAAAACAGGCTTTTAGTCAATAAGTTACAGTTAATATTTAGCAAAAAATACCGAAAAGACATATATATGTATAAAAAAAAATTACAGGTTAGTTTTTATATTTTTGCTTTGGCCTTACTAGCCTCTTGTGGGGAGGGTTTTGCCATTGAAGATGGGATTAGTTTTATTGGTTCAGACCCAGCAACATCTTGCCCAATTAACTACTTAGGAGAACCTTCTCAACTTGCTCAACTTGCTCAAAAAATAAAAAAAAATAATCTTTATGTTAATAAATTTATTTCTAATAAAATACAAATTACTAGTACAAGACTTCAAAAACAAACTGAAAAAATAAAATTAAGTATTAGTGTTGATAAACAATGTTCAAGTTTTTTAAAGTCTGAAATGCTTAGTCAAAAAATTATAAACAACTCCACTACTGCTAATATACCTAGTTTAAATAAACAAAGCTACTCTTACAGTATTAAAAAATCTAAATTTGCAGATTTTAAAAAACAAGTAGAAAAAGATTACTGCGTTAAACAAGTATCTATTGAAACAAGTTTTAGATTAATAAAATCTGTTAAATTAAAAGACCCTGTGCTGCAAAGTAAAATTTCTAAATATTATAACAAATCAACTCAACCACATGAAGATTTTAATGATAAATTTTTATTTAGACAATCTCATTTATGGGCAACTTCTTTTTTTGAGGCTTTTAAAAAGTTTTACGCAAATGTTGGTGGTTTAAAAGATACAGATAAAAAAACTATTGTAGCAATTGTTGATACGCCTATATATAAACCTAATGAAGATTTTGCTACAGATTTATTCTTACCTCATCTTGTTAAAGCCAGAGGTGGTGTTGATCATGGCACTCATATCGCTGGTTTAATTGCAGCTACTTCTAATAACGAATTAGGAATTGTTGGTGTAGCTAGTAAATCAGTAAAACTTCTTAGCTCTGCAATTGAGACTAATGATGAAGGAGGATTTGAACTTGGACAGTTAAGGGATGCATTAGTCAGTATAAACAATCTTGCTAAGAGTAATTCTTCTTTTCCACAAGTTATAAATCTAAGTTTAGAATCTAATGATTCAGTTGGCACTTGTAAAGAAAGTAATCCTGCAATATCTAACATTATTAAAAACTTACTAGATGACGGAGTTAGTATAGTAGTTGCAGCAGGTAACGGAATTGAAGTTAAAGATAAACAAAAAGGGCAAGAACTTAAATTGGGTACTTTTTTAAAATACCCTGCTTGTTTAAGTAATGAAGCCGGATTTGAAGGATTAATTACTGTTGGCTCTGTAACTACTGACAGTGTAAAAAACAGCCCTATGAAAGTAAGTGAATTTAGTAACTACTCACCTAAGTATGTTAATATCGCAGCACCTGGTGACAGCATTACTTTTGGAGGTCTTTATTCAACTATAAGAGGTAAAGGGTCAAGTACAAACAAATATGATTGGAAGCGTGGAACTTCGATGTCTGCCCCTCTTGTAACATCTGCTATTGCTTTAAGTTATTCTGTATTAAATAAAAAGCGAAACATAGGTGCAACAACAACAGATAAAAAAAGTGTTTTTGAAAAATGTGGAGTTACAGATATAAACAAGCCAAAATTTATAAAAAAATTAATTTTAGATTCTGCTGTAAAAAGAGGAGATTTTGCAGATAAATGGGAAAACGGAAATGTAT
>JAAOIH010000027.1 GCA_015163875.1 Bdellovibrionales bacterium | reverse complement strand
ACTCAATTAGTTGATGATTCTGCCTTGCATTTTCGCATCAATAAACGCGATAGATTAGAGCATAATTCAGATGTTTTATGCACACAATTTCGCGCCGTTGATGCCAATAAATTTACCTCACATCAATGAATTGTCAAAAATGTATATTTTTAGAACAATATCAAAAATTAGCTGCAAAAATGTAGCTGAAGGTTATAAAATATTGATAAAATCACCACTTTATATTGCAAATGATGTTGCTGATATAGAGTTTTTTAATTCAGAAAAAATAGAGCCATTTATTGCTGACAATATTTTTAAACATCTAGACCCTAATAAATTATTTTTTACTAGTACAGAAATTATAGAATTAAAAAAAACACAACAAAATAATATTATTAAACAATTATTATCTGGTAACTGTAGTTGGTATCACGGCATTTTTAAAAAATATGAATCTAGCAAACTAAAATTATCTACTTGGTATCAAAAAGATATTTTGTCAAAAAAATCTAATAATTTTATTTATACATTTATTAATTTTTTTACTACCAACAAAATTTTAAGCATAGAAAGATTATTACAAAAACCTTGGGCCAAGATTTCATTAAATGATATAAAAAATCTTAAAGATTTTTCTTTTTTAGGCGAAATAAATAATAAAGAGTTTGAAGTTATGAAGGTTATCCGCGGGGAGTATAACTTATTTTTAAAAAATAATAATAACAAACATGATAAAAATTTTATTTTAAACAAAACAGTTAAACATATTTATGATGTCGCAATAAACTCTGGGGCTGTGTATAATGATAAAGATAAAAATCATGTATTTTTATCAGCTATAGTAAACTCTCTTGACCCGCATTCTTTTTATAAAAAAAATGATGAAATTTTTATGAGAATAGAAAATAATGTTGATGAATCAAAAAAATTAAGCAGGTTTCAATCTAAGTTATTAAATAACAATATAGCCTATATAAAATTTTCACATTTTTATAATCCAGGCTTTTTGGATAATTCTATTTCAGAAGATTTTATACAGTCTTTAAAAAAATTAGATTCAAAATCAAGCTCATTAATTATTGATATTCGTGATAATTTGGGAGGCTCCATAGATGAAGTTATCAGAATGCTAGGAAGTTTAATTTATACATCTAAGCTTGCTGGGTCAAAATCTTGCGGACAATCTAAAAGCAAAAAAATTAAAGACACCCCTTATGACAACGCAGGTGTTGCAAAACTTAAAGAGCCTGATCAAAAAGAACTTTTGTATGCTCCAATGATTGGATTTAATAAAGCAGAAAAAACTTTTAAGTCGTTATTATTTTTTTGTAATCGCAAACCATATTTTGATAAAAAACCAATTGTAGTTTTGATTAACAAAGCATCAGCTAGTTCTGCTGAAATATTAGCTTTAGGCTTGCAAGAGGCTGGCATAGCTATTGTTGTTGGATCTTCTAATAGCTTCGGAAAGGGAACATCTCAATCTAATTATGATAACTTGCGGTTAACAGATTTATTTTGGACTTCTGTACTTGGAACATCAATACAGAAATCAGGAATTACATCTGACATAGTGTTAAAGTTTCCACTGGCTTTAAAATCAAAGTACTATAAGTTTTTAATTACAGAAAAAAACTTACCAAGAGCACTGTCTAAGCCACTAAATGTAGCCTCTGCATGGAGCAACAGTAAAAATGAATCAAATATTTTAAGTTATTTTTCTGCAAAAAAATTATCACAAAAAAAGTTAATTAAATTTTTAAATCAACAAATAAAAAAAAGAAATACAAAAAATACTGCAATACTTAGTAAAAATAAAAAAGAACAAGAAAAACTTATGTTTAAAGAAATTTTTCAAATACTTAAAGATTGGAAAAAGTATAAAAATTAAAATCTGCAAAAAAATTAAAATCTGCAAAAAAAATTAAATCTGCAAAAAAAATTAAATCTGCAAAAAAAATTAAATCTGCAAAAAAAATTAAAATGGAGGAGAGGAAGGGATTCGAACCCTCGAAGCGGATTAACGCTTACACACTTTCCAAGCGCGCGCCTTCAGCCACTCGGCCACCTCTCCATTTGTCAAATTTATGAGCTCAATCTGTATGCCCAAGACAATTTAAATCTGTAGATAATTATTTAACATAAACAAATCTATTAATAAAGCCGTAGAGTCACGCCTCTCGTTTTTGCTTAAAAAATTTTTTTAATAAAGCAGCAGACTCTTCCTTTAATAAACCACGCCTTGTGTTAACTTGATGATTTAGCCTATTGTCTTGAAGTACATTAAAAAGTGAATCCACTGCCCCAGTTTTAGGGTCCATTGCCCCGTATATTAGATTTGAGAGTCTAGTTCCTATAATTGCGCCAGCGCACATTAGGCAGGGCTCTAAAGTTACAAACATTGTGCAGTCAGTTAGCCTCCAAGTTTTTAATTTTTTTTGAGCCTGTTTAAGAGCTAAAATTTCTGCATGGGAGGTGGAGTCACATAGCAATTCCTTTTGGTTATGAGCTGAGGCAATAATGCTATTTTTATAAACAATTACAGCCCCAACAGGCACCTCATTTTTTAAAAACCCCTCCCCAGCAAGCTTTAAAGCCTTTGTCATAAAGGCTGTATCTTGATTAGAAAAAATAGCAGATTTTGTCATATTTTTTAGATGTTTACATTCTATTGATTTGTCAAGCTTTGGATTCTTTGTTAAACCATAGGTTATAAAATTACATAAGTAAACCGAAGCAAACAGAAGTCAACAAACTGTATAAGTGTATTGATACACAATTAAAGGTGGTGAATGTTTTGTCATTAGTGAAGATCAGAGACAATGATATTTTTGAAAGAGCTTTTCGTCGTTTTAAAAAATCTTGCGAACGCCTAGGTGTTTTAGCAGAAGTAAAAAAACGAGAGCATTTTGAAAAGCCTAGTATTCGTTTAAAAAAGAAAAGAGAAGAGGCCAAAAAGCGTAACTTTAAAACTAAAAAACAACAACAGAGATATTAAATTATGAGTATCAAAGCACAAATTAGCGAAGATATGAAAACTGCTATGAAAGCTAGAGAGAGTGAAACACTTTCTAGCTTTCGATTTATTTTATCGGCTATTAAAAATAAAGAAATTGAATTGCGACCAAAAGATATTTCTGATTCAGATATTATCGGAGTATTAAAAAAACATTTAAAACAAAATCAAGACAGCATTGAGCAATATGTAAAAACAGGTCAGACAGAATCAGTTCATAAGTTAAACGCAGAAAATAAAGTTATTCAAAAATATATTCCGCAAGCTTTAAGCAAACAAGAAACAGAAAAATTAGTTAGCAGTATAATTGCAGAGCTAAAGGCCACATCTGTTAAAGATATGGGAAGTGTTATGAAGGCTTTAAAAGATAAATCAGATGGAAAATTAGATTCTCAATTAGCAAGCGGTATTGTACGAGCACAATTACAATCTTAATGTATAGCAAAGATTTTATTAGCAAAATAATGTACGCAAATAATTTATCAGAAATTATTAGCGAGCATAGCGTGTTAAAACAAAAATCTAACGACTCGTTAACTGGCCTTTGCCCTTACCCAGACCATAACGAAAAAACTCCAAGTTTTAGTGTGTCGTCTTCAAAACAAGTTTATTATTGTTTCGGGTGCAAAAGGGGAGGAAATGTTTATTCTTTTTTAAAAGATATTCGTGGCTTTTCTTTTACAGACTCAATTGAGTATTTAGCTAACCGCGCATCAATACCTTTAGAAAAAATAAAATCTTCATACAGTGATTTTAAAAAAACCTCTAAAAATAATAAAGATATTAAAAAAGATTTTATAGACTTAAACAAGCAGGCATTAAAATATTTTAGCTCGCAATGGACAAAACTTTCTAAAGATTCAGAGGTGACAAAATTTTTAAATAATAGAAAAATTAAACCAGAATGTATTAAAGAATTAAATTTAGCTTTTTCAAACTCGCAGTGGTCTGGTTTAATTAAATATGCAGTAGATAATAAATTAAGCTTAACAAAGTTACACGAACTTGGGTTAATTCAAATAAAAAAAACATCACAACATAAAGTAGAACTTACAGAAGATGATTATTACGACACTTTAAGAAATAGATTTATATTTCCAATCCACTCCATACAGGGCGAGCTATTAGCTTTTGGAGGAAGATCTTTTGGTGATGAAATGCCAAAATATATTAACAGCCCAGAGCATATATTATTTAAAAAAAGAGAAGTTTTGTATGGATTATTTTTTTCTGCAAAATATATACGCTCGCAAGATTATGTTATTGTTGTAGAGGGGTATATGGATTTTTTATCTTTATACCAAGCTGGAATAAAAAATGTTGTAGCCACTTTGGGCACAGCCTTAACAGACGGTCATGCAAAAATTTTAAAACGCTATACAAAAAATGTTATTTTATTATTTGACGGCGACCAAGCTGGAAAAAAGGCAACAGAAAAAAGTTTGCCAATCTTATTGCAAGAATCTTTGTATGTAAAAACTTTAACTTTAGATGACGGCACAGACCCAGATGATTTTATTAATAAATTTGGAGTTCAAGAATTTAAGAAAAAAATTAATCTTTCGCAAGATTTATTTTACAGCATTTTAAATAAAAATTTTGACTCATACCAGGGCGGAGCAATTGATAAGCTAAGCATAATAGATAAATTAAAACCTATTTTAAATAGCATTTTAGATTTAAGATTAAAAGATTTATACATTAAAGAATTAGCCGATAGATTACAGCAAACAGAAAAATGGGTAATTAATGCATTAAGGCCATCAAAAAGAGAATCTTTATATAAAAAATCAGATAAATCTTTTTTGGGTGCAGACTCTGCCGTGTCAGAATCTTCTGACAGCACAACTCCAGTAAGCACAAATAATAGTTACGATAAATCTAAGACGGATACTATAAATTTAAATAAAATTTACCCTGCAGAATTAGATTTAATTAATCTTTCCTTAAAAGATGAGTCTTATTTTTTACAACTTTTAGGGCAAAAAAAGCAAGAAATTTGTGTTAGCTTGTCAGCTGTAGCGTTTTTTAATAAATTAGAGCAAATATATGGACAAAATTCTCAAAAATTTGATAGACTGGCTGGTGAAATTATAAATAGTGTTTTTCCAAAATCTGCAATTATGCACTATATGGAAAAGCCAATGTGTAATTTAGAAAAAAAAGAATTAGATCAATTAATGAGTGATTGTTTAAAAAAATTAAAAACTATTAAAGCACAAAATGCGACCAAGCATTTAAGTTTAAAAATAAAATCAAAAGAATTTTCTCAAGATAGTTTAGAAAAATTTATGAAGATACAAAAAGAATTTAAATCTCCAAAGCAAGAAAGTAAATCTTAAAGAGTAATTATTAATTAGTAAGCTAAAGAAGGAAATATTATGAAAAAAAAAGCTACTACAAAGAAAAAAGTTTTAAAGATAAAAAAAATGTCTTTACCTGATCAGCTAGACTTAGTAGAAAGTTTAGTTGCAAAAATAAAAATATTAGCGGGCGAAGAGGCTGCAATATCTATAAAAGATATCGAAGAAACGCTGCCAGTAAATTTTACTGCAATCGAAGCTTTGCAAAAATTAATGAATAGCTTGGTATCAAACAAAGTAAAAATTAATTGGATACTAAGACCAGTCAGCACAGAAATAGATTTAGACAATTTAACAGGCGCCTCTACAGAAGCAAAACCTGTTGTAACTAAAAATAATGACCCCGTTCGCTTATACTTGCGCAAAATGGGTGGAGTTTCTTTATTAACAAGAGAGGGCGAGGTAGAGCTTGCACAAGAAATTGAAAGGGGAGAGCGAGAAATTGTTCAGGCTATTTTATTTTCCCCCATTGGAACTTCAGAAATTATTGATTTAGGAACAAGATTAAAAGCAGGGCGAATTAAAGTAAAAGCTATTTTTAGAGGGCTAGAAGACGAAGACCATCAATACAACGAAGAAGAATACGAAGAAAAAATTTATTCTTTAATTAATAAAGTAAAAAAATACGAAAAAAAAACAAAGCCATATTTTTTTGTTTTAAAAAATAAATATTCTGACAAAGCCTCTAGAGAAAAAGCACTTTCTGATCTAGAAAAACTAAACCAAGTTTTAATGTTAGATTTTGAATCAATTAACTTTAACCGAAAAACTATTGATCGTATTATTGTAAAATTTAAAATGTTACTTTCTCGAATGAGAGTTTTACAAAAAAGACAAGACGAAGCCTTAAAGCGAACTTTTTCTAAAGACTTACACTCATTGTGGGAAAGATTAATTTTAGTAGGCGACTCTGACAGAGAACTTTCTAAAATGTTAAAAGATACTGGGTTAAGTTATCACAGCTTTACTCAACATTGTCAGTTATCTAAAGACGCTTACGAAAGATTAAACAGATTAAATTCAGAAACTAATATGAATTTTGCTTGGGTTAAAGATACTAACACTATTATTTGGAAGGGCGAAAGAAAAGCTGACAAAGCTAAGGCAGAATTAGTTAAAGCAAATCTTAGATTAGTTGTTTCTATTGCTAAAAAATATTCTAACAGAGGCTTGCAATTTTTAGATTTAATTCAAGAGGGAAACATTGGCTTAATGAAGGCTGTTGATAAATTTGAATATCGCCGTGGTTATAAATTTTCAACTTACGCAACATGGTGGATTCGTCAGGCAATAACTAGGGCAATTGCTGATCAGGCAAGAACTATTCGCGTTCCTGTTCACATGATTGAAACTATTAATAAATTAGTTAGAACTTCGCGATTATTACTTCAAGAATTAGGTCGTGACCCTAAGCCTGAAGAAATTGCTAAAAAAATGGAACTGCCTTTAGAAAAAGTACAAAAAGTTTTAAAAATTGCTAAAGAGCCAATTAGTTTAGAAACTCCAATGGGAGAAGAAGATTCTTATTTAGGTGACTTTATCGAAGACACTAAAGTTGTTACTCCATCGCAAGCTATTTTTAGTTTAAATTTATCAGAACAATCAAGACAAGTATTATCTACTTTAACTCCAAGAGAAGAAAAAGTATTACGAATGCGTTTTGGAATTGGCGAAGAAAGCGACCACACTTTAGAAGAAGTTGGACAAGGTTTTAATGTTACAAGAGAAAGAATAAGACAAATTGAAGCCAAGGCCTTAAAAAAGTTACGACACTTAAGCCGCTCTGATAAGTTAAAATATTTTGTGGAGAGTAAAGATTAATTTTTTTTTGGGGGCTTAGCTTAGTTGGTTAAAGCATCCGGCTCATAACCGGAGGATCGGAGGTTCAAGTCCTCCAGCCCCTACCATTTATTTGTTTGAAAAAAGAAATAACAGACTCATTTAGAAAAACTTTGGAGAGATTAAAAATGTCAAAATGGCCCTCTAAAAAAGAACTTGATAAAGTTTTAAATAAAATGGAATTGTCTGATGGGACAATTCATATAAGTCCAGATGCGAGTTCTTTGGATAAGTTTCGTTGGGAGATATGCCAGAAATTTATTAGATACAAAAGAGAACATGGCATAACTCAAAGAGAGTTGGCGTCATTGATTCAAACCGATGAAGGAAAAGTTAGTAAAATCCTTCATCACAGAATTGATGAATTTAGCACTGATCGTTTAATTGGTTTTTACCAATTAATTAATCCAGATGTAAAAATCAAGGTGTCTTAATTATTACAAAAGATTCTGAGCAATCCTCTAATTACTGTATCTAATAATTTCGTTTACTGACTTAATGTTACATTTTTTATCCACTGAAACCATATACAAGCTAGATCCAGTTTCGCTACCAATTAAAACAGAGTAAAATGTTACACGAAAGGTAGCTTTTTTGCTATCTTCGTCATTTTTCCATTTTCCATAAAGGGTATATGAGTTTCGCGATATCTTTTTTAGTTTAGATGACAAAACATCAGGATTTCCTCCGTACTTATCAGAATATTGCTCAGAAACATAAGATTTCAGCCAATTTTTATCTTCGCTTGAACAGCTTGATTTCGCAAAAGAATTCAATGATGTTAAAAGTACCAAAGTTATAATCGAAAATTTCATTATTGTGCTCCTTTTTAATTACTCATCTGAGTAATGGTTTTATTACAAGCTTTTCTTATAATTTAATAAACTTCTACCCCCCCCTTAAATAATCAAGAAATACTTTATTTAACGCAATGACGGAGTAATATTTACAAATTTAAAAATAATAATTTTTTTTATGACCACTGTTGTTTACCATAATATAGAAAAAACAAAAGAGCCGTTGTGGGCTCTTTTGTTTGAGTAGATTTAGGTAAGTTTTTGTTTTTAGTTATGTAATGATGAATAAAAACTTTTAGTATGAATATACTTTTTTGAAAAAATAACAATTTTGACGAATGTCCCCCCTCCAATTAAGTTCTCCAACAAAATAATGTCTGTATTTTCTAAGTGATAATGTGTAATAGGGACGTCCAAGGGTAGACACTAAAGATCCATCTTTTTCTTTTGTAATTATTTTTGCTTTAGATTGTTTTAGTTTTGCTTTAGTTTGTTTAATAATTTCTTTAAATTCTTCAATTTCATCTTTGCTAATTTGGTCAAACTTATTTGATGGAGTACTTGCTAACAGAAGTGACATCCTGAAGTTCTCTTTTCCAGAAAAGACTGGGCCATGGTCGGCATCTTTAATCTTTTGCGTATACATCAATGCAGCAGTGGGAGTGTCTTGAGATTTATTTCTATAACACCTACCTGACCACCATCCGTAAAGCTCTTCTTTTTCTGGAAGCGCTCCTTTAGAAAACATATTACCTATTTGATTAAAAATACTATTTGAATTAGTTAACTTATGATTAGCTGAGTAAGACTCTTCGCCAGCCATGTCAGTTGCCGAAAGTGATGAAACTCTTAAGTCAGCACTATATGCTGTGCTAAATGATAAAAGTAACAAAATTATAATAGAAAATTTCATTATTGTACTCCTTTTTAATTGCTAATTTTAGCAATGATTTTATTACAAGAATTACCTGTAATTTATTTAATTAAATTTCTACCCCCCCCCCTTAAATAATCAAGAAATACTTTATTTAACGCAATGACGGAGTAATATTTACAAATTTAAAATAATAATTTTTAATTTGCCTTTAAATGCACAGGGTTTAATAATCATGTTTATATGGAAAAAATTATTATTTATACAGATGGTGGGTGTCGGGGTAATCCTGGTGTTGGGGGATGGGGTGTGTGGTTGCGGTATAAAGATTTTGAAAAAAAATTAAAAGGTTCAGATCCAGATACAACAAATAATAAAATGGAATTAACAGCGGCTATTAAAGCTTTAGAGGCGATTCAAATAAAAGATGTTGAAGTAGATTTATACACAGATTCTAAATATGTAATTCAAGGAATTAAAGAGTGGATTAAATCTTGGAAATTAAAATCATGGAAGACTGCAAATAAAAAACCTGTAAAAAATGTAGAGCTATGGAAAATTTTAGATAACTTAAATCAAAAATATAAAGTTAACTGGCATTGGGTAAAAGGGCATAGTGGAGATTATGGAAATGAAGTCGCAGATGATTTAGCAAATCAAGCTATGGATTGTTGTGACAATTGAGTTGTTGATTGTTGGGACTGCGGCTTAATGTTAAAAAGTTTGTTGCGATTTTTATATAAAATAAACACTCCCATTATTATTAAAAAAATTGAAAAAACTTTTTTTAATTGGGCTTGCGAAATAAAACGAATTAAATAAGTTCCTATAAAAATACCAACACTTGCAATTGCGATAAATATTAATAAAAAATTCCAATCAATATTTACTTGCCCTAAGTATCCATAAAATCCTGCAAAACTTTTTAGTGAAATAATTAGCAGCGAACTTCCAACCGCCTCCTTCATTGGAATTTTAGTTAACAAAACTAATGCTGGTACTATTAAAAATCCACCTCCAACTCCAACTAATCCTGTAAGTATTCCTACAAAAATTCCTTCTGTGGCAATTATTAAAATATCTTTTGTGGAGTATGATGTTTTTTTGTTTTCGTTTGTGGAGGGGGTTTTTTTTGTGGAGTTTTTGTTTTTTTTAAACATAAAAACCGCAGCAATTAACATAACCACTGCAAAAAGTATTAATTGAAAACTTCCAGAAACATATTTTGAAAGTTTTGCACCAAAAAAAGTTCCGACCATTGCAAATGGAGAAAATAAAGCTACGATTTTAAAATTTACATTTCCTAACTTCCAATGTTTAAATACACCAATCAAACTAACAGCACCAACAACTGCTAAGCTTAATGCAATTGATGTTTTAGTAGAAAGCCCGATTAAATAAACAAAAATTGGTACAGTTAAAATAGAGCCTCCACCTCCCAATAAGCCTAAAAATAATCCAATTAATATTGCAGATAAGTAGCCTAAGATAATCATTAAAAATCCTTTGTTGGTGTTTTATTTTTTATTTTGTTGTGTATTGTTTGTGTTGTTCCGGAGTGAGATTTTAAAAAAGTTGTAAAATCTTTTTTATTATTATCTTTTAATCCATTTTCAATAATACTTTCTAAGTTTTTTTCGTTTAAAGCTTCTTGTCCTAAATTATTTTTTAAAAGTAAATTTTTTATTTCTAAAAAATTAAACATATAAGGGCCCCATACTGTTGGAGTATTTACTGCGATTGCCTCTAGGGGATTGTGGCCTCCTATGGAAACTAAACTTCCTCCAATAAATGCAATTTTTGATAATTTGTAAAAATAAATTAATTCTCCAAGGCTGTCTAAAATAAAAACTTCAGTATTGTTGTCGCAAGTTTTTTTAGAAGACCTTGTTACATAGTTTATATTTTTTTTTTCACATAATTTTATTACCGCAGAAAATCTTTCTGGATGGCGAGGGGCTAAGATAAGCAAAGTGTTAGGCTGTGACTTGCGTATATTTTGATTAATTTTTATTAATGAATCTTCTTCGCTGTGGTGAGTGCTTGCGGCGATCCATATATTTGTTGCACTTTTTTCTTTTTTAATATTTATGTCTTTTGAGTCAAAATTTTTTGCAAATGCAAATGCAAATGCAAATGCAAATAAAGTATTTTGTATATCTAAGCTAACTTTGTTTAAATTATCTGGAAGGCAGATGTCGTATTTTATATTTCCGGCATTGCTTAAATTTTCTTTTTTAGCACCTAGGCTTAAAAATTTTTGTTCATCTAGTTTTGATTGTGCAAAAATATAATCAAAAAAATTTAAAGTTGTTTTTACAAATGACGGTATTTTTTTATAATAAGATAAAGACCTGTCAGAAAGTCTAGCATTAATTAAATACAATGGAATTTTTTTTAAATGCACTTGCTTTATAAGGTTAGGCCAAAGTTCAGTTTCCATTACAATAAATGTACTAGGATTTATTTTTTTTAAACATAAAGATACAAAAAATTTTAAATCATAGGGCTTGTAAATAGATAGTACTTTTTTATTAAATAGTTTTGTTACCTGTGACCTGCCAGTAATTGTCATGCTGCTGATTATAATTTTACAATTATCTTGCAGTAATTTTATAATTAATGGCTTTAAGGCCGTAACCTCGCCAACAGAGGAGGCATGAATCCAAATAGGCCTGTCATTTTTTGATAAAAATAAAGAAGACTTATAAAAAAAAGAAAAATTTTGAATTAAAAGATTAAGATTTTCAATATTTTTAAAAGATAATACACAATAATAAGCAATATAAAATGGCAAGGTCAAAATAAGAAAAATATTATATAATAAAAAATATAGCATAATTTATAAAGTAAAAGATTATATTTAGCCTATAGTAGGGTATTGATTTTTCAAGTCTTTTTCTATTTTTGCCGAAATACATATTAGTATGTTAAGACAAAATAAAAATTATTTGTTTGTAGAGATTTTATTTTTTTTAAAATTTTTTTTCATAGCTTGTTTAATATATTATCCAAATCAGTTAAATTTAATTTTTAGCAATCAAGAGATGGCAAGCTTGTATTTAAAAAGCCAAAATATAAAGTACCAACTTTTTAAAAAAATTAAAGGTACAAAAATAACTTATTTTATTAAAGAAAATAAATTTAAAAGAGATCTGGCCTCTGTAAAAAAACCATATAAAGCAATTAATTTTTTTGCAAGCACACCTCCAGAGTTAAATAAAATTAAAACAAAAAAAATTACAAAGCAAAAATTTTTAAAATATTATAAAAAAATAAAAACAATAATTTGGACTTTAAAATATAAAAATCCAAACTTTGAATTAATAAAATGCAAAAAAATAATCGCTAAACTGCAGCTAGATAAAAACACACATTTAAACATCTGCACAACTCGCCCAAAAGCCCTGGCACACCTCCCAAAGCTAATAAAACAACTAAAAAATCTATAATCTTTTATGTACCAATCTTTTATGTACCTGACCCTCAAGTAGGCTGTAGCAACATCTGAGGGTCAGGTACAGGTGCTGAGAGCGGTGTACCTGACCCTCAAGTGTTGATATGGCCATACTTGAGGGTCAGGTACATAAAAGATTGATCTTTAAGTGGGGTTGTGGTGGAGATGGGGGTTTCGATAATAATTGCAGAAAATATAGAGTAATGTATACAGATTGTATGACTAGACCAGAACTTTTAATGCCGGCGGGAAGTTTGCAAAAAATGAGGTATGCTTTTGCTTATGGAGCTGATGCCGTTTATGCGGGGATTCCTTTTTTAAGTTTACGAGCAAGAGAAAATGAAATTTCTTTAGAAGATTTAAAATTAGCAGTTGAGTATGCCCACAGTTTAAAAAAAAAAATTTATATAACCATTAATATTTTTGGACGCAACACAAAAATAAAACCTTTTGAAGAACAGCTAGATCAATTGTTAAAACTAAAAGCAGATGCTTTTATTATGAGCGACCCTGGGTTAATTGCAATTGTTAAAGAGCGCTCACCCAAACAAGAAATTCATTTATCCGTTCAAGCTAATTGCATGAATTGGAAGAGCGCAGAATTTTGGTACAAGCTAGGAGTTAGTCGAATTATTTTAAGCCGCGAATTAAGACTTGCAGAAATTAAAAAAATTAAAGAAAAAGTTCCGCAACTAGAACTAGAAGCTTTTGTTCACGGATCTATTTGCATTGCATATTCTGGCAGATGTTTAATGTCACATTACATGAGTCACCGCGACGCAAACCAAGGCGTATGCGATAACTCTTGCAGATACCCTATGAAAATGTACATGAAAGACGCGCGCAACCCTGACCAATTATACGAAGTAGAAGAAGACGATCACGGAAGTTACATTATGAATTCAAAAGATTTATGCGTGTTACCACATTTAAAACAATTACAAGACGCAGGAATTTGTTCTTTTAAAGTGGAGGGGCGCACAAAATCTATTCACTATGTTTCTATGGTTAGCAGAGTTTACAAAAAAGCTATTGATGATTTAGTTGATGGACGACCATATAATCCAGAATTAATGACTGAGTTATTTAAAATTCCTAACAGAGGTTATCACCCAGGTTTTTTAATTCAAGCACCAGATCATACGGCGCAAGATTATAACTCAACTCCTGACCGAGCAAAAAATAGTGTGTTTTTAGGAATGGGACAAAAATCTAGCAAACAAGGTTGTGTTGATATTGAAGT
>JAAOIH010000026.1 GCA_015163875.1 Bdellovibrionales bacterium | reverse complement strand
AAGAAGAAGTATTATGTAACATTTTTTTAATTTATAATAAAAGTGATTTAATTTACAGTTTAATTTTTACAACTCAATTTAATTTACAACTCAATTTAATTTACAACTCAATTTAATTTACAACTCAATTTAATTTACAATTTAATAAATTTACTTAAAGCTTGTTTTTGAAATTCTGGTAAGGCAAAAGATGCTTTGTGTAATTCTGCATTGTAGTAATCAAATTTTAAATTACTATTTTTTATTTTGCAGCTGTCTAAGTCTTTAATTGGATGCACAGTTTTTGAACCTAAAATAAAACTCCATGCGCCTCCTGGGTAATAAGTAGAATTTGCATAATTATAAACTCCTGTTATTGGAAAAAAGTTACTAATTATTTGGCATAGTTTTTTTTGCATATCAAAATAGTAAAAAGGAGATTCAGCTTGTGCTACAACAATTCCGTTATCAGATAAACAGGAGTAAACATTTTTATAAAAATCATCATTAAATAATGGGCTAGCTGCTCCGACTGGATCTGTTGAATCTATTAGTATAACATCATACAAAACTTTTTTTTGTTTACAGTTTTTAATAAAATTAATTCCATCTTCTATGTATAAATTTAATTTATCATTTTTTAAAACACTAGAAGTTTGTGGTAAATATTTTTTGCAAGCTTCAACTACTGCTTCGTCAATTTCTACCATGTCACATAATGTAACAGATGAATGTCTTAAAACTTCGCGAGCTGTTCCGCCGTCTCCCCCTCCAATAACTAATACTTTTTTTGGATTAGGGTGTAAAAATAATGGAACATGTGCAATCATGTCGTGATAAACAAATTCGTCACGGGTTGAAACCATTGCTACATTATCATTAAATAACATTGTGCCATAGTATGTGCCTTCTACAACTTCGACTTTTTGAAAATTTGACTTTTTAGAATAAAGTTTTTTTTTATAAGTGTATTGCAAAGATAGATCTTTGCTAACTGTTTCTGTAACTATATTTTTAGACATCTTGCCTCCTTTTGCTGGCTGTTATTGTTGATGTAAGAGGTAAATATTGTTTTGTAGGCACTGTTTATATTTTTTGTAAAAGTATTTCTGGATACATAAGATTGATTTGTTAAATTAATTATTTTTTTCGATTTATTTTTAGGTATATAATATATGCAATCTAAAGTTCTGGGTTTAAATATATTAAGTAAATGTGTAATTACTTTATTATCATCAATAAAAATATTATTTGTTTCAAAACTAACATAAGAAACTGGCTCTTGAGGGGTAATATGAATTGTATAATAAAAATTATCTTTAATTGCATTAATAGAATAACCAGAAGGCGAAAATATATAATCATCAATTAAATAATCAGGAAAAAAAGAATGTAGATTTAATAAATTTTTAATATCTTTTTTATTTTTGCAAGAAGTAAAAAAGTTTCTAGATTCTAAACCAAGTCCACTTATTAAAATTTGTGTAGTTTGATCGTTGCTGTCTGATACATAATCTTTGTCTAAGTGATACATTAACATATGATGCTCGTCTAGCTCGCCTAATAAAAATGCTTTGCCACTACTATATTTATTTAAAGATTGCACATCTTGCTTAAAAGAAGTTTTTTGCTCTAATGGAAGATATTCATTTTTTCTTTCATAAACTAAAAATTCTATATTTTTTTTATTTATTTTTTGTAATATATATTCTATTGAGCTAATTAATTTAGACTGTCCGCAAGTAATCATTAAAATTTTATGATCCCATACAAATAAACTAGATTCTGAAAGTAAATATGCTTCAATATTTTGATTACTAATTTGTGATAATATTTTAATGTCAGAAGTTTGCAAAACACTTTTCCACAAAGTTTTAAAATCTTTTTTAATATTAACTTCTTTAGAAAATATTATTTCTACTTTTTTTTCTGTACCTTCAAAAAGCATTTTTAACCTTTATAGATTGCGAGATAAATCTTTAGTAATATTTTTTTGATGTGCTTCGATAGTTCCGCCGCCAATTTCTAGTAACTTAGCATCTCGGTATAGTCGCTCGACATTGTATTCTGCAACATAACCGTAACCTCCCAAAACTTGAATTGCACGGTCGGCAACTTTTTTTGCCATTGTAGAGGCTACTAGTTTTACTCCGTCTGAGTGCAATCTTTGTCCTTGTTTATTAAAGTCTAATTGTCTGGCAACATTGTAAACATAAGTTCGGCAAGCCCAATATTCTGCAAAACTATCTGCAATATATTTTTGAATTTGCCCAAAACTTGAAATAGATTTTCCAAAAGCTTCGCGCTCTTGTGCATAACGATTCATAATATCTAAACAACGCTTAGCAATTCCTAAACTCATTGCTGCTAAAGTTAGTCTTTCTAATTCTAAATTTCGCATCATGTGAATAATAGAAGAGCCTTCGTCTCCTACTAAAGTATTTAAAGGTGCGATGCATTTATCTAAAACTAATTCTGCAGTGTTAGAGGCTCGCATTCCCATTTTGTCTTGAATTTTTTGTCCAACAGATAAGCCTTTACATTTATTATCTAAAATAAAAGTTGATAATTGAACTTTGTTATTTTTACTTTCTGTTTGAGAATATAATAAAACTACATCAGCTAAAGTTCCTTTTTCGTCAATCGCCCCATTTGTAATCCACATTTTTCGACCGTTAATTAAATAATGATCTTCTTTTTTTTCAGCTTTTGTTTTTAATCCTAAAATATCAGTTCCAACATGTGGTTCTGACATAGCCATTGCACCAACCCACTCCCCAGAGCATAATTTAGGTAAATATTTTTTCTTTTGTTCATGGGAGGCGTTCATATAAATATTATGCACGCACAACATACTATGAGCTAAATAAGCTAAACAAAAACCTGGGTCAGAATAAGATAACTCTTCATGAACAATAACTGCTGACAAAGCGTCCATATTAGATCCGCCAAATTCTTCTGACACACTTAAACCTAACAGGCCCAAATCACCTAAAGATTTAAATAATTTTAAATTAAATTCTTCTTTTTTATCAAACTCTGCAGCTTGTGGCTCTACTTTGTCTTTAACAAATTGAACAAGCATTTCTCTTAATAATTTATGCTCTTCTGTAGGTTGAAATAAATCTATTTTAGCAAAACTCATGTTACCTCTTTTTATTTTTCTTCTTTCATTTCTTCTTCTACTAAACAAACTCCATCTACTGCAGAATTTTCTACAAACTTAGATTCTACATTTCCTGTGTTTACGGTAACATTTCCAAAACATTTTAACTGACAAGATAAACGCTTTTGATCTAAAAAAAATCCAGTACCAATAATGCTTTGCTCTTTTTGAGTGGGTGGTAATAAATTTTCTTCGCCATCTACTAAGTTAACAACACAAGCCCCGCAAGATGCCCGTCCGTTACAAATACTTCTGATGCCAATGTTATTTTTATGAGCCAACTCCATAATGCTTTGCTCTTCTGTAATTTCTATTTCTACATTTTGTGGTAAAAATTTAACTTTCATTATAAAACCTCTGTGTAAAACCTCTGTGTAAAACCTCTGTGTAAAACCTCTGTAAAACTTTTTTAAAACCTAAAACCTAAAACCTAAAACCTACTTAAGAAACCTTAATAGACAAAAATTTTCTTTTTCCTATTTTTAAAACAAAATTTTTACCACTAATTAAATTTATTTGCATTTTTGCATCTGTTATTTTATTAGTATCTTCTCCAACAATAAACGACACCCCTCCACCTTCAATTAATCTACGCGCTTCTGATTTAGAATCTACCAATTTAGTAGAAACAATAAAATCCACTACTAGCAAATTGTTAGCAGGCTTGTAAAGTTTTTCTAAAATATCATCTGGTAATAATTTTTTTGCAAAAATTTTATCAAATTCTAATCTTGATTTTTCGGCTTCTTTTTTAGAATAAAAACAGCTAACAAAAAATTGGGCTAAATCTAATTTTGCGTTTTTAGGATGTTTTTTTCCGCTACTTAAATCTTGTTTTAAACTTTCTAAATCTTTTGTTGTTAAATCACTAAGAAGTTCGTAATAACGAATCATTAATTTATCAGAAAGCCGCATTGTTTTGCCAAAAATATCTATAGCTTTATCCTCTAAAGCAATATAATTGTCATAACTTTTTGACATTTTTTTAACTCCATCTAAACCCTCAAGCAATGGGAGGCTTATTACAACTTGAGGCTCTTGCTTAAATATTTTTTGTAAATGCCTTCCAACTAATAAGTTAAATATTTGATCAGTGCCACCTAATTCTACATCTGCTTTAATTGCAACAGAGTCGTAGCCTTGAACAAGCGGATACATAAATTCATGCAAACTAATAGATTGGTTAGAGCTAAATCTTTTTTGAAAATCGTCTCGCTCTAACATTCTTGCAACTGTATAGTGACTTTGTAATTTTAAAATATCTTGAAAAGAAAGTTTAGACAGCCATTGCGAATTATATTTTAAATCTGTTTTACTTTTATCTAAAATTTTAAAAGCTTGTGTTGCGTAAGTTTTTGCGTTTTGTTTTATTTCTTTTTCTGTTATAAGAGGTCTTGTTTCGTCGCGTCCGGAGGGGTCGCCAATTAAACTTGTAAAATCTCCAACTAAAAATATAACTTTATGTCCAAAATTTTGAAATTGCTTTAATTTATTTAATAAAACAGCATGGCCTAAATGTAAATCGGGCCTTGAAGGATCAAATCCTGCTTTAATTATTAATGGTTTTTTTTCGTCGTAACTTTTAACTAATTTTTTTAATAAATTATCTTCTGAGATAACCTGACTAACGCCTTTTAATAATTCTTTTAGTTGAGCTTCTGGTTTTAACAAAACTTCTCCCTTTATTGTCTCAATAAATTATTGAGCGTAACCAATAACTCTAATCTCTCTAAGAACATTAACTGTAACCTGTCCATGCGAAGACATTTCTCTTTCAATTTTTTTAGAAATATCAGAGCTTAACATTTGTGCTTGTTTGTCAGTCACCTGCCCTCCGTCTACAATTACTCTTACCTCTTTACCAACTTGCAAAGCATAAGTTTTTAAAACTCCAGCAAAACTGTTTCCAATAGATTCTAAATCTTCTAATCTAGAAATATAACCAGCAATAGATGCACTTCTTGCACCTGGTCTTGCTTGAGATAATTTATTAGCAGCTTGCACAATATTACCCATTAAAGTTTTGCTATCTTCTTTTTCGTGATTAGCAATTGCCTCACAAATATGAGATTTTTCGTTATATTTTTTTGCAAGCTTTGCCCCAACTTCTGCATGGTCGCCCTCTATTGTATAATCTACAGCTAATCCAATATCATGTAACAAGCCTGCTCTTTTTGCAGATTTTACACTTACGCCTAACTCTTCAGCTAATAATCCAGAAATATAAGAAACTTCAATGCTGTGTTCATATAAATTTTGAGAACCTCGTGTTCTAAATTTTAATTGTCCAAGTAAGTTGCTTAATTCGTGATGCAAACCATAAACTCCAACTTCAAAACAAGCTTTTTCGCCTAAGTCTTTAATGTGAGAAAATAATTCGGCCTTAACTTTAGCAACTACTTCTTCAATTCTTGCAGGATGAACTCTTCCGTCTTCCATTAATTTTGCTAAAGTTTGTTTTGCAACTTCTCTTCTTACTGGATCAAAACATGAAATCACTACAGAGCCTGGTGTTTCATCAACTATAATATCTACTCCACAAGCTGCTTCAAAAGTTCTAATATTTCGACCTTCTTTTCCGATAATTCTTCCCTTCATGTCTTCGTTAGGTAAATCAATAATACTTACTGTTCTTTCTGAAGAAATTTCGCTGGCGTAACGAGCAATTGCTTGGCTTAAAATAATTTTTGCTTGATCGTTTGCTGTTTTTTTAACATTTTCTTCAATTTGTAAAGCCATTGGAGCTAATTCTTTTTCTACCTCTAGTCTTAAAGATTCTTTTAGCTCTTCTTTGACTTGCTCCTGACTCATTCCAGCAATGCTTTCAAGTTTTGACTTTAATTGTTCTTTTTCTTTTATAGTTTGTTTTTCTAAACCATCTAATCTTTCTGAGTGACGATTTAATTGGTCTTCTTTGTCTTTTAATTCTGATATTTTTTCATCAATAGCTTCTTCGTCAGATTTAAAAGAATTTAATTGTTTTTTTTCAAAATTTTCAAACTCTCTTTCTTTTTTGTCTATGTCTGATTGTCGTTTTTTAATATCTGATTGCATTTGATTATAAGCTTTTGACTCATAATCTTTTAATTTAATATCAGATAATTTTTGCATTTTTGCAGCTTTAGATTTAGCTCTGTTTATAATACGATCAACTTCTTTATCTACTGATCTTTTTTTCTTAATGTCTAGTAGCTTTATTTTTGCTTTATACAACAAAAAAGCAATTCCATAACCAATAGCAAAACTGACTACAATAAATATTATATTTTCCATTTTTTATTCCTTAATTTTTAACGAGTTTGTATTTTGTAAAATGCATTTGTCTGTAACAATAAAATCCATAGCTATGTCGTGACTTTCTTTTGGAAGCCTGTCTTTAAAAATATAATCACTAAAACTTATTCCAATTTTAATTCCTAAATAATTTTTTAAAAATTTATCATAAAAACCACCACCAAAACCTAGTCGCATAAAATTTTTATCAAATGCCACTCCAGGGATTAGTAACAGCTTAGGGATAAAGCTTTCTTTTTTTAACTTAGGCTCAAAAATACCTAAATTACTTTTAGACCAATATTTTAAATTATTTATATTATCATCTGTTAAAGATTCTTTGGAGGTGTTGTGAAAATTTAAAACATTTTTGTCTACTTTTGGAAATCCGCAAGAGTAAGGCAAAGATTTATAAAAACCCTCTAAAGGAACTTCTCCTTTTAAAGAGCGGTACCCGCCAATAGACATATTGTTTATGTTTTTAGAGCTAATATTTGTTAATAACTGATTTAAAAAAACTATTAGGTTTTCTTTTTTTGTAATAAAATTTTTATCGCCATCTGCTTTTGCAATTTTTTTACGCTTTAATAAAAAAGAACTTCTAATTATATTTTTTTGTACAGCCTGTTCTGTTGTTTTCACGATGCACCTTATTATAACTTCTCTACAAAAAACTTTATAAACTTAAGCTAGCAAAAGCTTGTTTTATAAAGTTTGAGAAGATTCTAAGGTTGAAAAAATTTTCTGAGCTTTTTTCTCTAAATTTCCAAGAGAGCTAGTTGCCTGTTTTTTTGTTTCAAATAATTCTTCGGTTAGCGACAAGCTAATTAAAATCATTGCGTTTTGAAAAGAGATACCTGGGCTTGCCTTTGATAATTCTCTAAACTTTTTATTTATAAACTTTACAATATTTTGGACTTCCTCTTTAGTTTTAGAGGACTTAATATTAACTGCTTGTTTACCAACTCTAATTTCATGTATGCCTGTTTGCATAAAACCTCGGAATTATTTTTTAATTTTTTCAATCCTTAATTCAATTTTTAAACTTAACTATCTTCTTTAAAGATAGAAGAGGGAGAGCTATATGTCAAAATTTAATTTTTTGTATAATATTTTGAGCATAAATAAGATTTAACAGCTTTGATCTATTATGCGGTGCAATATTTATATTAACATTGCCAGAGGATATGCTTTGCCATTTTGGAAAAATAATTTCTTTTTTATCAATTAAATTAATTATTTGTAAATATACTTTTAAGTAGATTTTTAAATTATTTATTAATTCACTTAAAAACAAATTATCATTGTCAATTATGCATTTAATACATTCATAGGTCTCTTTGCTAGGGCTCATTAAATCTATAAACTCATAATAGACTTTAAATTTTTTACTATCAATATCATGGTCTGTTATTTTATTGAGATCTTCTGTTTTAGACAAATTTTTTGAATTTAAAAAAAGTAAATCTGTTAAATAATTATGCAGATCACTGTTTTTTAAAAAATCTGTTAAACAAAAACAATGCAATTTAGATAGCCGATTTAAAAAATCTTTTAAAAGTTGCACTTCTGTTTTTGTAAATTTTAAATTTTTTAAATCTTCTATAAAAAGCAAAGCTTGTTTGCAAGGCAACCCTAAAGACTGTTTAAAAGATTTATTAATTATTAAACTTAAAATTAAAAAATAAAACTCTAAATTAAAATTTTGCTTTAATAAATATTTACTAGTATCTAATTTTATTAAACTTTTTTGAATGTCTAGATAATTAAAATTTTGTAAAATAATTTTTAATAAAGATTTTTCTTGTAATATATTTAAGCCTTTTACAGCATCTTTAAAAATAATTTTTTTAAATTCTTGTCCAATCCTTTCTTTGGATACTGTTTTTAACAAACTTTGATGTTCTAAAATTGCTGCATCTGTTTGTTTGTCTATTTTAAAATTTAATTCAACTGAAAACCTAACTGCCCTAAGTAATCTTAAATGGTCTTCTTTAAATCTTTGGGAGGCTTGCCCAACAGTTTTAATAACTTTTTTTTTTAAATCTTCTTGTCCATTATAAAAATCTAATATTTTTTTAGTCTGTAAATTATAAAACAAAGCATTAATGCTAAAGTCTCGTCTTGCAGCGTCTTCTTTAATGCTTCCTGGCGTAACTTTGTCAGGCCGTCTTCCATCTGTATATTGTCCGTCTTTGCGAAAACTACTTAGCTCAATTTGAAAATTTTTATTTTTAGAATCTTTATAAGGCAAAATAATCACACTAAATTGAGTGGCAATAGTTAAAGCTTCTGGAAAAATTTTTATTAAACTTTCTATGCTGGCGTCAGTTACCATGTCAAAGTCTTTTGGCTGTCTTTTTAAAAGAAAATCTCTTACACAGCCTCCAACAGCAAATGCCAAAAAGCCGTTATTGTGTAAGAGGTCTGCTACTTTTAAAACTTTTTTCCATTGAGGGCAATTTTTAAAGTGGCTGTGCATAATTTTATATTGTAGGACTTTGACAATTTAATCAACTCTAGTAATTATAAGCTAGTTAACAAAAGTCAGTTAGCAAAAGTCGTTAACTGTAAGTCAGTTAGCAAAAAAATAAACTAATTTTACAAGGAAGCATATATGTCTTTTACAATTAACAAACTGCCATTTGAAAAAAACGCACTCGAGCCTCACATTTCTTCAGAAACTTTAGATTATCATTACGACAAACATCACCAAGCTTATTTAACAAAATTAAATGACGCCGTTAAAGGAACTGATTTAGAAAATAAATCTTTAGAAGAACTTATCACAAGTCAAAAAGCTGGAATTTTTAACAACGCAGCTCAGGTATGGAATCATAGTTTTTATTGGAACTGTTTAAGCCCTCAAGGTGGCGGCCAAGCTTCTGGAAAAATTAAAGAACTTATAGAAAAAAAATGGGACTCTTTTGATAACTTTAAAGAAGCTTTTAGCACAGCTTGTGCTACAAATTTTGGTTCTGGCTGGACATGGCTTGTTCAAAATTCTGACGGCAACATAGAAATTTTATCAACTAGCAATGCAGGGTCTCCGTTAACAAGTAATCAAACCCCACTTTTAACTTGTGATGTGTGGGAGCATGCTTATTATGTTGATTATAGAAATGCCCGTCCAAAATATATTCAAGCTTTTTGGAATTTAGTAAATTGGGATTTTGTAAATAGTAATTTAAAATAAACTTTATTTTTAAAGCAAAAAATGCAAAAAAGCCTTAGTTTATTTTCTTATCCAGACGACGAAGGAATTAAAATTAACAATGGACGCGTTGGAGCAAGCCTTGCTCCAGCAGTTATTTGCCAGTTATTACAAAAAAGCAAAAAAGATTTTTGGCCATCTAATGTTTCTTTTACAGACAAAGGTTTTTTAAATACAAAAGATTTAAATTTAAAAGCTAAACATGATTCTGCAATAAAATCTGCCTCACAACTAATTAAAGATTATGATTATAATATTTTTATTGGAGGTGGGCATGACTATGCTTACCCAGATGGAATTGGGTTTTTAGATTACTATAAAAACAATAAATCTAATACAGAAAAACCATTAATATTAAACATTGATGCGCATTTAGATGTTAGGCCAACTGATAATGGATTTAATAGTGGCACTCCTTTTTACAGATTACTTTCAGAGCGCAAAAAAGAATTTGAATTTTGGGAAATAGGAATACAAAAGCAATGCAACACTAAAGAACATTGGGAGTGGTGCTTGTCACAACAAGGAAATATTATTAGTAACGACGAATTATTATTACACTCCCCCTCTTGGTCAAAATATGTGTTAAATAAATTAAATTTAGATTCTGTAACTGGCAGACCAGTTTATTTAAGCATAGATATTGACGCATTTTCTTCAAGCTACGCTATGGGTTGTAGTCAGTCTTGGCCTTTAGGATTAATACCTCATGAATTTTTTTTATTTTTAAATTTGTTAATGAAAAATAGTCATGTAAAATTAATTGGAATTTATGAAGTATCCCCTCCCCTTGATCAAGATAATAAAACAAGTAATTTGGCAGTACAAATTATTCACCACTTTGCACAAGCTTTAAAATAATATATAATTATAAAAACAAAAAGGTTTAAAGTAATGGAAAAAATACAACCAGTTAGAGGAACAAAAGATTTACTTCCTTTAGAGCAAAGTATTCATCGTTATATTATTGATACTGCATTAAACACAGCAAAACTTTATAACTTTAAAGAAGTTAGCACTCCTATTATGGAGTTTAGCCAAGTTTTTAAAAGAACTTTGGGAGATTCTTCTGATATTGTAAATAAAGAAATGTACACTTTTTTAGATCGTAAAGAAAAAGAATTAACATTAAGACCAGAAGGCACAGCTGGTATTGTGCGTGCAATTTTATCAGAGGGTTTGTTAAAAGATTTACCATTAAAATATTTTTATCAAGGTGCTATGTTTCGCTACGAACGACCTCAAAAAGGAAGGCAAAGGCAGTTTCATCAAATTGGGGTAGAGCATATTTCTGTAGAAAAATCTCCACAAGCTGACGCAGAAATTATTGCACAAGCTAAATTATTTTTATCTAATTTGTTAAAAGACAGTGCAGATAATATTATTTTAGAAATTAATTCTTTAGGAAGTTATAAAGATAGAGAAAATTATATTAAAGAACTAAAAATTTATTTAGAAAAACATAAAAATAAATTAAGTGATGATAGTGTAAATCGCTTAGAAACCAATCCATTAAGAATTTTAGATTCTAAGTCTAAACAAGATCAAGAAGTTGTAGCTAATGTGCCGAGTATTACAGATTTTTTATCATCAGAGTCTAAAGAATATTTTAATCAAGTAAAAAATATATTAAATAGCTTTAATATTAAATTTACAGAAAACCCTAAGCTAGTAAGAGGCTTAGATTATTATAGTCATAGTATTTTTGAATTTAAAAGTGACTTGCTTGGGTCTCAATCCACCCTGCTTGGTGGAGGAAGATATGACAGATTAATGTCTTTAATGGGAGGCCCTGATTATTCTGGTGTGGGATGGGCTGCCGGCATAGAAAGATTAAGCTTAATTATTAAAGAAGATGTTTTGTTAACTAAAAGCATAGAGCAAAATATTACTTTGGCTTTGTTGCCAGTGAGCAAAGAGGAAGAAAGTTTTTGCCTGCAATTAGCGCAAAATTTAAGAAAAAATAATGTTTCAGTTGAAATTATTACTCAAGGCAATATTAGTAAAAAAATAAAAAAAGCCTTAAGAATAAAAAGCTTATACAATATTCTTATAGGGCAAGAAGAGATAAAATCAAAAACTTGTATTGTAAAAACTAGTGCAAATAAAAAAGAAGACAAAGTAAATATATCTGATCTAAGCTCTTTTTTTAAATAATCTATTTTTAAAGTATAAATTATTAAGCATAATTGCTTTTTTAAATCCTAACTTGCTGTGTTATTTTTAATATTTAACTTTGCTTTAGTCTAGTATTTTAAGCTAGTCTGTTTATGTAAATATTAGGCCATAGCCTTTAAATAAATTACCAACAAACAACAGGGAGAATTAATGTCAAAAATACTACTGGGTTTAATTTTAGCTTTAAGTGTTGTGCAATACACACCTTTGGCATCTGCAAAAAAATATAGCAAAAAATCAAAAAAGAAAAAGAAGGGCATAGACAACGAAATCACTAATGCTCGTATGAGACAAGCAAGTGGATCAAAAAATAAATGGAGTTTTTCTGGTGGTTTAGGATATTCTGGTTCTAATATTACTAATCCATTTGGTGCTGAACGAATTAATATTTATGACCCTTTAGGGGCAACTGGCTCAACTGCATTATCTGTTTCTGTAGGTGTTAGATATAGAATTAATCCTAATCTTTCTTTAAGCTCTGGCACTAATATTAGTTATTATAGACCTTTAAGATTTTTACACGAAAGTATTGATAGATCTTTTAGCTCTTATAAATTAGATGAGTTTAATTTTAATTTTAATCCAAATGCTACATTATCTTATTATGGAAAAGTTCTTAATAAACAACAATCTTTTAGTCTAAGTTCTGACCTGGCTACAAGTACTAGCAATAAAGCTAATGGTTATCGTGGAAGTATAAATTTTAACCATAGTGTTATTTTTAATCCTTTTAAAAAAGCTAGCCTTGGTTTTTATACTGGTATTGAGAAAAATTTTTACAAAGACTGTAAAAAAGATAATGACTGTCAAAATTATTTAGGAGCAGATATTGATTCAGTTACTGCTTTGTCACAACAATCTTTTTTGGCAGTTTCTATAATACCATTTTTTGAATATGCAATTACTCCAAAATATAGTTTTAGAACTGTATTTAATTGGTTTGCTGCTAGTCTAAGAAAAAAAAGAATATATGAAGGTTGCAAACAAGGAGACGAAGGTTGTCTTCCTACTTTATCTGAAAAAAATAAATGGCAAGCCTCTATTACAAAATCTCAATCTGTAGGTTTAGGAATTGCTTACTCTCGTGATATTTATATTTATCCTAACTTTCAGTTTAATATAAAAGAAATTAAGCCAAAGTTAACAGTGGCAGCAGTATCAGTAAGCTTTAGTTTATAATTTTTAATTAACTTTATATATTCAAATAAAAAGCCTTTTTTTGTAAGAGGCTTTTTTTTATAAAAAACAACAAGGACTATTACTATGGAAAATATTAACAGCATGCTTTCACAAATAGTAGGAATGGTATGGGGGCTGCCTTTAGTAATATTACTAGCGGGAACAGGAATACTATTAAGTATTTATTTAAAAGGCGTTCAATTTAAATATCTAAAACATATTTGGCATATTTTAAGAGGTAAATTTGACAATCCAAATGAGCCTGGACAAATTACTCACTTTCAAGCTTTATGCACAGCTTTGTCAGCAACAGTTGGTCTTGGTAATATTGCAGGTGTTGCTGTTGCAATTAAACTCGGCGGACCTGGTGCTGTTTTTTGGATGATAGCAATTGGTCTTTTAGGAATGGCCACTAAATTTACCGAAGCAAGTCTTGCATTAATGTACAGAAAAATAGATAGCAATGGCGAAGTTCACGGCGGGCCAATGTATTATATTACTTTAGGCTTAGGATCTAAATTTAAATTTCTTGCACAATTTTTTGCAGTAGCTTGTATATTTGCAACTCTAGGTGCAGGAAATATGTTTCAAAGTAACTCTGTTGCAGTATTGCTAAATGATAATTTTAATATATCTCAAACTTGGACTGGAATTGTTTTAAGTTTATTAGTTGGTGTTGTAATTTTGGGAGGCATTAAACGCATAGCAAACATTTCTTCTAAATTATTACCTTTTATGGGAGGCATTTATATTTTAGCTTCTTTGTTTGTTATAATTACTCACGCAGAAGCCTTGCCATCTTTAATTGCAACTATTTTCCACGACGCCTTTAACGGAACAGCTATGGCCGGAGGTGTAACAGGTATCGCGCTTAGAACAGTAATTGTACAAGGAATTAGAAGAGCTTGTTTTTCTAACGAAGCTGGTCTTGGATCTGCAGCAATTGCTCATAGTGCCGCAAGCACTGACCAGCCTATTAGAGAAGGGCTTGTTGCATCAGTTGGTCCATTTATAGACACAGTAGTTATTTGTACAATGACAGCACTAGTAATTTTATTATCTGGTGTTTGGACAAGTGGTGACTTAAATGGAGTTTCTTTAACTGCCAAAGCTTTTGACTCTAGTATTAAAGGATTTGGTTTATACTTTATGCCTGTTGCTGTGAGTTTATTTGCATACTCTACTTTATTAAGTTGGTCTTATTATGGGGAGCGATCTCTTGCATTTTTATTTAATGGAAAAGGAATTTTTACTTATAGAATAATATATATACTAGCTGTGTTTTTAGGAGCTATTTGGAAGCTTATTCCTATAACAGCGGCGCGCCGTGCGCGTTTCTAAATTCCAACACGGAAAAAGAGGAGATGTTTTTTATTCTCGCATGGGGGTTGAGCGATTTATGCAACAAAATTCTAAAAACGGCGA
>JAAOIH010000025.1 GCA_015163875.1 Bdellovibrionales bacterium | reverse complement strand
TTGTTTTTTGTTTTAATTTTTTGTGTTGTGCTGTTTTTTGTTTTGTGCTGTTTTGTTTTTTGTTTTTTGTTTTAATTTTTTGTGTTGTGCTGTTTTTTGTTTTGTGCTGTTTTGTTTTTTGTTTTGTGCTGTTTTTTGTTTTGTGCTGTTTTTTTACTATTAACAGTCATTTATACTTTTGTCTAAAGACTCAACCATTGAATCAATATCCATATTTTTAAAAGACAAAATTAAATCACATAATTCTCTTGCTGCTCCCTCTCCGCCATACAAAGGAGTGACATAATCTGCTATTTCTTTTACTGCGTTTTGCGCATTTTGAACAGCTACAGACAGTCCGACTTTTTTCATTACTGGAATATCAATAATGTCGTCTCCCATATATGAAATTTGATCGTGTTCTAAATTTAATTTATTTTTTAAATCTTCATAAGATGACAATTTACTAATTCTTCCCTTGTAAACATATTTAATTTTTAATCTTTTGGCTCTTTGATCAACAATTCCAGATTGATCTCCTGTAATAAGCCCGACATCAATTCCATTTGCCTGTAAAAGTGCAATGCCTAGTCCGTCTTGATAATTAAAAGTTTTAGAAATTTCTCCATTTGAATCTAAAAAACACAATCCATTGGTTAAAACGCCATCCATATCAAAAATAACTAGTTTAATTTTTTTAGCTTTGTTTTTAATATTTTCTGTAATTATTTGCTTTTCTTTGTACATTCAACCTCCAAGGGTATTAATAAAACTATTTATACCTAAAAAATAAAAAAAGTCATATAGTAAATTCTTTGACTTTATTAGCAAAGTAGCTTTTATAGATATTATTATGAAGCTTTGTGATTTTAATATCGGATTAGATAAGCCATTTTTTTTAATTGCTGGAACTTGTGTTGTAGAGGGTTTAGATATGACCCTAAAAACTGCTGAAACTTTAAAAAAAATTACTACAAAACTTGGCATTCCATTTGTTTACAAGTCATCTTTTGATAAAGCTAATCGCAGCTCTATTAAAAGTTATCGCGGTCCTGGTTTAGAGGAGGGCTTGCGAATTTTACAAGAAGTTAAATCACAAGTTGGGGTTAATATTTTAACCGATGTTCACGAAGACAGTCCTTTGGATAAAATTTCAGAAGTAGTTGATGTTTTGCAAACTCCAGCTTTTTTATGCAGACAAACTAATTTTATTACTAGAGTTGCAAAAACTAATAAACCTATAAATATAAAAAAAGGACAATTTTTATCTCCTCAAGAAATGACATCGGTTGCAGAAAAAGCTAAGTCCACTGGAAATCAAAATATTATGGTTTGCGAAAGAGGTTTTAGTTTTGGTTACAATAATTTAATTTCTGATATGCGATCACTAGTAATTATGCGAGACACTAATTGCCCCGTTGTTTTTGATGCAACACACTCTGTGCAACTTCCAGGGCAAAAAGGTACAAGCTCTGGCGGACAAAAAGAATTTATTCCAGCACTTGCAAAAGCAGCAATGGCTGTTGGGATTAGCGGATTATTTATGGAAACTCATCCAGAGCCAGACAAAGCATTAAGCGACGGACCCAACTCTTGGCCATTAGATAAAATGGAAAGTTTACTTAAACATTTAAAAATGTTGGACGAAGTAACAAAAAATTCTTGAAGTAACAAAAAACCAGCCAAAAACAACAAGAACAACTTGAGGGTCAGTACCCCCCCTTAAAACATGGTGTACCTGACCCTCGCGGCATAATCAGGCTTTAATTAAGAGTTAGGAAATAGCGTGACCATTATTGTGGGCCAGTTTGTATTAAAATAGTTTATAATCTTTAATCAATTTTGGCTCTTTGTAACAACATTTTTTATGTATTTTAACCTCTCCAACTTTTGATGTATCTTTTTTGCTAGGAATAAAAACTAACTGCCAGGACTCTTTGTTCTGTTTTGTTTTTTTTTGAATTTCATACCCCGGAATAAAATCACTAAATAAATATCCATCTGGAGACCCTAGCTGTTTGCGAACAGTTTGCAAAATAGATTTTCCTATAAAAAGTTTTTTCTTTAGTATATCTACAGCCATCTGTGCTCTTAAATTTTTTCCAGCTACAGGAAACTGCTTAGCACTAAACTTTTTAATTCCCCATTTTTTTTCTGCTTTTTGTAAACTTATAAACTCTGATTTAAAATACTTTCCTTGCCCCACTGCAATAGTAACACAAGAATTTGGTGAGGCTGCATAAAGTTCTATTCTCCATATAGAAATCAATAATGTAATGGCTAAACAAACTTTTAAAGAAATAGTAAGCTCCTATTTTTGCCTATTTAAAAAATCCCATAAATTTAAAACACGCACACCTTCTTTTACCATATAAGATTTATTTACTTGTGCAATAATATTTTCTATAATTTTAGATGTAATTTTTCTACTAATGTAACCATGCATATTTGAAGTATACATTCAAATATGCATGGTTACAGGTATTTTATAGACAGGGTATTTATCTCTTAAAAGCTACTTTTTTCATAATCTCTTTAATAAACTCGTCATCATTTACAAAAGAGCTTGGGTCAGAGCACAAAGCTCCTTGCTTGCCACGGCCAGGAATATATAGGTGCCCCTCTGGAGAATTAGGGGCTTTAATTAAATCGCGTGCTACTTTTTCTGCAAAGTTTTGTACTTCTTTAACTCGGGCTGGGCCTCCCCATTTATAATATTTAGAAATCCAATTATTTTTAAAATCTTTCCAAAACATTACAAAAGAAATATTTTTATCTGTGGAGTGATTTTGTAAATATAATTTTAAAATTCTAATTACGCCATAGCCACCGTTATAAGACCACACTCCAACAGATTCTAAAACTTTTTCTGGTTCGATAAAAATAGATTTTAAATCAAATTGCACTCGCAACTTTTGCATTCGTGTAAAGTTTTTTTTATACACCATAAGTGAATACATAAAGCAACTATAAGGATTAGATGTAATTCCGCAACGGGCGGAGTTTAACATTCTATACCCTCCCCTTTCAGTTACTTTAGTTTTTAACATTTTAAAATGCTTAAAAACTTTTTTGCAATCTGGATTATTTTTATAAACAGAAAAATCACTTCGGTTTACATCTTCGACTGCAACACTTGTCATTTGTCCGCTGCAAAGAGCCCCCGTCCAGCTTCTTCGGCTTAAGTGCAGCTGTGATTCATGCATATATAATGGAAAAGTAAATCTTGCATCTAAGCCTAAGCATTTATTTACTTCTAAAAAAGCTGAGTGCATAACGCTAACATATTTTTTGTTAACACAAGGCCTGCTTGCATATTTACAAGATTTTGTATTGCAATTTTTATCAATCAGGCACTCTTTTGGCTCTTGATTTTCACATCTTAAATAACCGCTATGCTTAAATGGCCCCCCGTGTATTTCTGCTTTTTTTAATCCAAGTATAAAACATTTTTTAGGCAAAACATTGGGCGAAGATATTTGTTGGGCGTATTGTTTGCTGTATTGTTTAATATATTTATCAAAATCTTCTTGTAAGTAAAAACGATCACAAGAACACTGCCCCTCAAGAGAGTCAAATTTTTCTTTGTTGATTGAAGGTACAAAATTTTTTTCAACTAAGTTTGTAGTTTTGTCAGAGCAAGATAATAAAAAAAGCGTGAGTATTATTATTTTAATCATTGGCAAATAATTTGTAATATTTTTATTAATTCTTTATGAGAATACGGAAGCTTTTGATTTTTTTTAATGTTTTTTGTATTTTCGTAATTAGGATACAAATCGTAAACAATTTTTTGTTTTAAATAAGCACAATCTGACTTTTTATTTTTTGTTTTTAAATTTATTTTTTCAAGCAAAAGCAAGCTTGGAAACAATTCTTTAAAAGATGCTAATTGAAATTCTAATAAAAAGTCGTTTTTATCTTTAGAGCTATCTTTGTTTTTTAAATCGCCTTTATCTTGCAAAGAATTATTTATTTTTAATCTACTGGTAGATTTACTTACTTTCATAGACTGAAGCTGTTTGTTTATTTTGCTTAATAATTTTTTTTGCCCATTTGTTGAATTTAATCTTGAAAATATTCCAGATTGTTTATCTTGTTTAGCTTGTCTTAATTTTTTTTTAACATTTTTAACCCATGCCTTAAAAGACCTGGCACTAACTGATACATTTTTAACAGCAGTCACACTTTTTGTAGATTCAGCCGCAGCCTTTGCAAATGAAAATGTAAATGAAAATTTAAGTGCAAATGAAAATGTAGAAAATATTAAAAAAATAATTGTTAATAAAAAATATTTTGTCATGTTAGTTAATCTAGCATAGGTTTTTGAAAAATTACATTAAAAATAGCATCACCCATGTTTAAATATTTTATCTCAAAATGTGTGCGCCCCTTTATATCGTTCTTATAATAAGTATTTTTAGATTTAACAGAAAGCTTCCATATATTTTGCATATAACTTAAAGCCTCTTTGTAGTAATATTCTTGATTTGTGGCCAAGTGAATACATCCGCCTGGTTTTAAAGTTTCGACAAGCAAAGACATTGCCGGCATAGCGTGCCATCTTTTATTTAAATGTTTAAGTTTTGGATACGGGTTTGGGTGCAGTAAAAAATAATTATCTACAGTTTTTTGTTTAATAAATTTTAATATAAAAGCTATTGCGTCCTCCCCAACAGGCAGCAAATGATCTTGTAACTTTGGCTGATTTTTTAAGTGAGAGTTAAAGCGATTTAAAAATTTATTAAATTTAGTTTTTGTTCTTTCTAGCGCAATAATTTTTTTAGATTCATTAAGCCTTGCATATTCTAATGGGTGAAGCCCTACGCCGCAGCCCACCTCTATATCTAAGCCTAATTGCAGGTTATTTAATAAAAATTTATTAATTTTTTGCTGCTCTTTTATGCTAAAAAAGTCGGTTGGTATTTGTGTTTTATTAAACTTTCTAACCACCGTCACCGCCATGTTTGTTAGGGCCTTATTAAGACTAATATTTTATGTATATAAAAAAATTACATATTGTATTTTTTATATAGCATATACCTATAAATTATAGTAGTTTGGCCTGCAAGACTTGAAAAATATTACCACAGGTCATGCCTCAAGGAAAATATGCAGTTTACTGATTTTAACTTAAATACCAATATCTTAGAAGCTTTAGAAAAAATGAAGTTTGTTACTCCAACCGACATACAAAATAAAGCTATTCCGATGTTAATGAAAAAAGACACAGACCTTATTGCCAGGGCTCAAACTGGTACTGGTAAAACTGCAGCTTTTGGCATACCTCTTTTACATAAAATAAATCCATCTTTAAATTCTATACAAGCAGTAATTTTATCACCAACCAGAGAGCTTGCTGCACAATTAAAAACAGAAATAGATAAGCTTTCAAATTTTACAAATATCAAAAGTGTATTAGTAATGGGAGGGGCAGCATACGATAGTCAAAAAAGAAATATAAAACAAGGAAAGCCACATATTTTAATCGGAACCCCTGGTAGAGTTTTAGATCTTATCGAACAAAGAGTAATTAGATTACAAGACGCAAAATATTTAGTTTTAGACGAAGCCGACGAAATGTTAAATGTTGGTTTTTTTGAGGCGGTGCAAACAGTTATTAAATCTTTTGAGCAAGAAAAACAAATGTGGATGTTTTCTGCAACAATGCCAAGAAACATTATAAGATTAATTAAAGAACATTTTAATAATCCAGAAATTATAGAAGTTGATAAAAAAGAAAGTACAAATTTAGACATCGAGCAACATTACTATGTAGTTAGGCAGCGATACTTTCAAGAAGCTTTAAGCAGGTTAATGCAGGTTGAGCCTAAAATGTATGCAATGGTGTTTTGCAAAACTAAAGCCGACACTAAATCTTTGGGAGAAAATTTAATTTCACAAGGTTTAAAAGTAGAAACATTACATGGCGACATGGCACAATCACAAAGAGATTTATCAATGCAAAGATTTAAATCTAAAAAAGTACAGATGATGATTTGCACAGATGTTGCGGCACGCGGTATTGATATTAAAGATTTAACTCATGTAATAAATTTAGGTTTGCCTCAAAATTCAGAAGCCTATGTTCATAGAATCGGAAGAACTGGTAGAGCCGGCAAAAAAGGAACTGCAATAACTTTATTAGACCCTAGAGATTATTATAAAATTTCTGGACTAGAAAGATTTATTAATAAAAAAATTATTCATTCTAAACTTCCAACAACAACTGATTTAAAAACAGCACTTGTATCTAGAGAAACAAAAGGAATTAAATCTGTTATCGAAGCAGTTCAAGAAAGAAAACATAGTTTTAAAATTGATTCTAATTTTAAAACTTTTAAAGAAGGATTTGAAGATTTATCTTCTGAAGAAATATTAAAAGTAGCCTTTACTTGGTTTTTTAACGGACAAATTAAACATTTAGACAGCATCGGAAATTTAGACGCCACAGACATGGCAAGCCAAAGAAACAATACATTTGGAAGAATGAGCAGAGACCGAAATCGCGGCGGCGGAGGCGGAGACAGAAACCGTGGTGGCGGCGGAGGCGGGGGCGGAAATCGAAGACGCAGATTTTCTAAATCAAATAGCTCTGATGGCGACAATCAAGGGCGAAGATTTTCTAAATCAAATAGCTCTGATGGCGACAATCAAGGGCACAAACCTTTTGTTCATAGAGGGCCTTTTGGAAAAGCAAAAAAAACATCTTCTGAGTTTTCTAAAACAAGTCAAAGAAGTCGCGGATTTTAAATATTATTTTGATACTTTTTGTTGCCAATACAACTCTACATCAATAGAGCTGTTATAAATATTTTGCACAATATAACTTATTTTTAAAACATTTAAATCTTTTAAACTAACCTTGCCAGAAATATTATTTTTAAATCTTTCTAAAATAACATCCATGTCTAGCTGCAATTTTTCGTCTTGCAAAATGCTAATTAAACTAGATTGCATATCTGCAGAATCAATATTAGAAATCATTAAATCATATAAACAAGATTCGTTAAAATCTGCAGACATTTCTTCTGCAGAAAAAGATTTTAAATTTTGATCATCTGTAGAGGAGGTTTGTGCTTCTTCTAAGTGACTTGCTGACTCTTCGTTTGGCGTGGCTTCGTCTGGCTTGGCTTCGTCTGGCGCAGCTTCGTTTGGCTTGGCTTCGTCTGGCGCAGCTTCGTCTGATGCAACTTCTTCTTCTGCCGCAACTGCAGCTTCGTCTGATGCAACTTCTTCTTCTGCCGCAACTGCAACTTCTTCTTCAACAACTTCTTCTTCTGCTTCTTCTTCGGTAATATTTCCAAAGCCGTCTAGGCTTATGTTTTTTTTGCAACTCTTGCAGGTAATATAAAATTCATTATCTGGAGGTTCTATACTTGCTTCACAATGCGGACAATGCTTTGACATTTTTTTAGCCTTTTATTTTTTTTGTTGTTTTTTTAATCTACGCCTATCTGCGCGATTCATATTTTCGTCTTGTGATTGATTGTCAGATTCTTTTAAAGGTTTTTTGGAGTTTTGCTTGTAACGCTGAACAAAGTTAGATAAATCTGGATCATCTGCCCCCTCTAATTGTTGGCCATCTTTTAATAATTCTTGTTGTTGCTCAAAATAATCTTGCAGCTCTTGATCGTCTACTAATTGCACTTTCATTAATTTTTCAATCACCTCTTCCTTAATTGCAAAATTCATTATAGAAAAAGCTTGAAAGGCTTCTTTTTTATATTCAATTAATGGATCTTTTTGTGCGTATGCTCGTAAATTTATACCTTCTCTTAATTTATCCATTTGTGCTAAATGACTTTTCCAAAAATTATCAATACTTTGCAAACAAATCATTTGTTGCATATATGCAAAGTCATCTTTTAAGTCGACTTTTCGTTTATCAAAAGCTTGCTTTACAGATTGACTAACTTGATCTGTGATATCATTAATTACAGAGCCTTGATTAATATTTAATTTTAAATTAAATATTCTATTTAAACTACTTGTTAAGCCTGGCAAGTTCCATTCACTAGGCTTAACATCTTCTGGAACATAATTATCTAAAGTTACAGATGTAACCTCAGATAGCATATCTAAAATTAACTGATCTAAGTTATCACCTTTTAAAACTTCGCGACGCAAACTATAAATAGAGTGTCTTTGTTTGTTCATAACATTATCGTAATCTAATAAATGTTTTCGCATATCAAAGTTATAACCTTCAACTTTTTTTTGTGCTCCCTCTATTGCTCTAGAAATCATTTTTGCCTCGATTGGTTCGTCGTCTGGCAAGTTTAAGGTGTTCATAATTTTTTGTATTCGTTCGCCATTAAATATTCGCATTAAATCGTCTTCTAAAGATAAATAAAAACGAGTTGCACCTTTGTCGCCCTGTCTTCCCGATCTTCCTCGTAATTGATTATCAATTCTGCGAGACTCGTGTCTTTCTGTTCCGATAATATATAAGCCGCCAGCTTGTAAAACTTGTTGTTTTTCTTTTTTACAAATTTCTGAATATTTTTTTATAAAACTTTCTTCTGTTTCTGATTTATCAGAAGATTTAAATTCTAGTTGTGCTAAACTTTCTGGGTTTCCTCCAAGAACAATATCTGTTCCGCGACCGGCCATGTTTGTTGCAATAGTAACTCTGCTAAGTCGCCCAGCCTGCGCAACTAGCTCTGCTTCTTTTTCGTGAAACTTTGCATTTAATACATAATGTTTAATGCCTTCTTTTTTTAATAAATTACTTAATCGTTCTGACTTATCAATATTAGTAGTACCAACAAGTATTGGCTGTCCATTTAATGATCTTTCTTTAATGTCGACAGCTAATGCTAAATATTTTGCTTGTTCTGTTTTATAAATAACATCATTGCTATCAAGTCTTGCAATTGGTTTGTTAGTTGGGATAACCGAAACACTTAAGTCGTAAATCTTTTTAAATTCAACAGCCTCTGTGTCTGCTGTCCCTGTCATTCCAGAAAAAGTTTTATACATTTTAAAATAATTTTGAAATGTTATAGATGCTAAGGTTTGATTTTCACTTTTAACACTAACTCCCTCTTTTGCCTCAATGGCTTGGTGCAAACCATCGCTCCACCTTCTTCCAGACATTAACCTTCCTGTAAATTCGTCTACAATAATAATTTCGTCATTTTGTATAACATAATCGGCATCTAACTTAAACAAATGATGAGCTTTTAATCCTTGGTAAATATGATGAAGCAAATCTATGTTTTGAATGTCATATAAATTTCCAATTCCCAATAAAGTTTCTGCAGTTTTGTTTCCCTCTTCTGTTAAAGTTGCACTTTTTGTTTTTTCTTCGACGCTAAAATCTTTATCTTGTTTTAATTTAGGAATAATTTTATTAACTTCGTAATACTTATCTACAGAATCCTCAGACGGTCCAGAAATAATTAAAGGGGTTCTTGCTTCGTCAATTAAAATAGAATCACACTCGTCAACGATTGCAAAATTTAATTCTCTTTGAGCGTAATCTGACAAATCAAATTTCATATTGTCTCTTAAATAATCAAAACCAAATTCGTTATTAGTCCCATAAGTAATATCTGCTGCATAGGCTGATTGTCTTTCTTCGTCAGAAATATCTGCAACAATAGTACCAGTGGTTAATCCTAAAAAGTGATACAGCTTTCCCATCCACTCACAATCACGGGCTGCTAAATAATCATTTACAGTTACTAGGTGCGCCCCCCTTCCAGTTAATCCATGTAAATACATTGGGAGGGTTGCTACCAAAGTTTTTCCCTCTCCTGTTTTCATTTCTGCAATTGCGCCTCTGGATAAAATAATTCCACAAATAATTTGCACATCGTAGTGACGCATTTTTAAAACTCTTAGGCCCGCCTCTCTACAAACTGCAAAAGCCTCTGGCAATAAACTCTCTAAGCTTTCGCCATTTTTCCAACGATTGCGAAACTCATCTGTTTTTTCGCGCAAAGCTTTGTCGTCTAATTTTTTTATTTGTGGCTCTAATGAATTAATTTTATCTAAAATTGGTTGAAGTTGCTTCATCTCTCTTTCGTGATGAGAGCCTAAAAATTTTTTTAATATTGACGACCACATTTTATAACCTCTTTTTACAAAAACATTTTATATTAAAAACATTCAATCATTAGTTTATGTATTTTTTATATTTATTCAATCTCAATTACACCTTTATATCTACTTTTTATATAGCTAATAAAATACTTTTAAAATTTTATTTGCCTAATTATCTCAGACAACAGCATGGCAACTGTATTTGATAAATTGTAGCTTCTAATTTGTCCAAATATTGGCACAGTTAGTACCTCGTTTTTATATTTTTTTAATATTGAGTCTGGCAAACCTTTTGTTTCTTTTCCAAAAATAAAAAATCCATCATATTTTTTACAATCTTTAAAATTAACATTATAAAAAACTGTTCCCTGCTTTTTTGATAAAAAGTATAGCTTATCAATGCTACTTCTAAAAGATAAAAACTCCTCCCAACTTTCATAAATTTGATGATTTAAATGCTTCCAATAATCAAGCCCAGCCCTTCTTAAACTTTTGTCATTTAATTCAAAGCCAAATGGTTTAATTAAGTGCAGCTTTGCCCCCATGCCAACACAAAGTCTTCCGATGTTCCCCGTATTTTGAGGAATCTCTGGTTCAAGCAATACAATATGACAATGTATTTTTTCGAGCCTTGTTTCCATAAGCCCTATTTAGTTAAAACCGAGCTTGGCTGTCTGATTTTTTTTATTTTGTTCTTTGCCTTAATAGACAGGCTGTTGTTTTTTAATTTTGTTTTAAAAAGCAATCCCAATTTATTTTTTAAACGATTTTTATCATCTTTAGCTTTTGCTAAGTGCAAAGCTTTTGAATAAAATAAACTAGCTTTTTTTAATTTGTTAAAATGTTTATAAACATCACCAAGGTGCTCTGCGTTTTCAAAATATGGCCCTTTGCTGTATGACAATTCTAAATAATTTTTAGCTTGTTTGTATTTAGAATTTTTAAAAAATACCCATCCAAGAGTGTCTATAACAAATGCATTGTTTGGCTCTAATTTATGTGCCTTTATTGCAAGGGCTTCTGCTTTGTTTAAATTTATATTAGCTTCGGCCCACCTGTAGGCGGTGTAATTAAGCGCATCAACAAAGTTTGGAAAAATATCTAATATTTTTTGTGCGCTTTTTAAAGCCTGCTCTGTTTTGTTTTGTTCGTCATAGTGTAAAACTAATAAATACATTAAAGTTTTTTTTAATTTTATACTTATTTCTTTTTTAGCTATGGCATTTTTTAAAAGCAGGCCTGCTGGTTTCCAGTTTTTTTCTTTAGCTAAAAACCAATAATGTGCACTAATTGCCTCTTTGTAATAAGAACTTTTTGGGCCAATTTTAGAAAAAGCTTTTTTTGCTTTTTCTATTTGTTCTGTTTGCTTGTAAACTAAACCTAAATAAAATTGCACTTTATCAAGATGTGGGTCTGATTGTAAAATTTGTTCTAACAAGATAATAGCTTTTTTATATTGTTTTTCTTCTATAAATAATAATGAAACTTGAAATTGAAAACTAGAATCTTTTATTCCTTCTTCTAACAATATTTCTGCATGCTCTATGGCTTTTTTGTTTTTCCCCGATTCTAAATAAATAGCAAACAATCTTTGCTGTACTAAATATGGCTCAGAAACTCTGTCTTTATATTTTAACAACAGTCTTAGCTCGTTTGTTTTATTGTTTTGTTTTTTATAAAAATCTGCCAAAGAAAATAACAAAAACAGCTCTGCATTAACTTTATAGTTTAAAGAATTTTTATAAACTTTTTCTGCCTGTTTTGGCTGGTTATTTTTTTCAAAAGATTTAGCTAAATAGTAATGTGTTTCTGGTAAAAAAATATCTTTTTTAAAGCGAACTGTGGTCGCAAGTTTAATAACTTTTTTAAAATGTTTTTGTAAAAAAGACAGTCTTATTTGTGAAAATAAAACCTCATCTGTTTTGTAAAGAGTTTTGTAAATTTTTTCAGCAGATTTGTATGATTTTAATGCCTCATAAATTTTTGCTTTTAAACTTAAAAGAGACGGCTCTTTTATATGTACTTTTAATAATATGTCTAATTGGTCTAAGCCTTCATACAGGCTTCCCTTCTCTAAAAGCAGCTCCACCTCCCGTAGCTTTAGGGACAGGTTGTTGTTGTCGTATAGCTTTGAATTTTTGATTTGAAGTAAAGACTGATCGTGCTTGCCGTTTAAAACAGACATCTCTGCTAGTAAATAATGGTAGCTTGATTGCTCTTTTAGATAAGATTTATCTATTAGCCTGTTTGTCTTTTTACTTGAGGGGCTGCGTGCACTCCAGCTAGATGTGGAGCAAGCAGATAGTGGTAAAATTATTAAAAAACAAAATATAATGTTTATCTTTCTCATTAATATTTTATCGGCAAAATAATAACTTTTACAAAGTAGAAAATGAAAAAAACTTACAAACTAGGCCTTAAAAATGAAATACTCTTGACAAAAAAATGTCTAAATGATTAGGTGCGGTAATATTAGTTTATGCTACAAGACTTTAAGTCAGTATTAACTAATCAGTCGGTATTATAATTAAAACTGGAGGCTTTTTTGAACCATAAAAATACAGAAGATAAAATAATTAAACGATACCGTAACAGAAAATTATATGACACAAAGCAAAGCTGTTATGTAACTTTAAATGACATAGCTAAAATGATTCACAAAGATGAGCCAATTAGAGTGATTGATAACAACACTAAAATGGACATCACCGCATCAACTCTTACACAAATTATTTTTGAAACAGAAAAGAAAACTGGAATTTACCCGCCTTTGCAAATTTTAAGACAAATTATTCAACATGAAAATGGTAATTTATCTAATTTTTTAGCAAAGCTTGGTCTTTTTGATAAAAAAGAATTAGCTAATCAGCAAGTTCCAAAGCCTCAAAAAGAAGAGCAAGGTAATTTGCAAAGCAGAAATTCAAGCCCAGCAAATTCTAATTCTGGCGTGGCAAATTCTGATGCACAGCCTACTATTTTGCCAAGTTATAATAAAAGTTTGGACGGATCTTTATAAAATATTTTTAGCCAGACTGCTGCTTAAAAGCTTTTTAAGGCTGGCTATAGTTTTGCAGATTAACGGGCTATGAGTAACATAGCCGCTTTAACAAACAGTCAAATTAGTTTTAAACACTTTAAAAAATATATCACAAATGATGTAGAAGAAGTTTGGGCAGTTGCATTAAACAGTCGAAAGTCTCCTATTAAGACAAAATGTATTTTTAAAGGTACTGTGGATTATTGTATTTTACACCCTAGAGATATTTTTAAATTTGCATACAAAGAAAACGCATCTGGAATTATTATTGCCCACAATCACCCAAGTCAACACACTGACCCATCAAATGCAGATATTTTAATTACTAAAAAATTAAGACAAGCTAGTAAGTTTTTAAATTTACCAATTATTGATCATATTATAATTAGCAACACGGCTTATTTTAGCTTTGCAGACAACGGGTGGTTAAAAAGTTATTCGTCGTCGTCTTCTTCTATTAAAATGGGATCGTAAGTTCTTCGTTTTTTAATGCTTACAACTTGTAGTTGGTCATTTAGTAAAATATCAAAACCTGACTCTTTTGCTTTTCTTAAATATTCCCTAATAAAATGTTTTTTGTATTGTGCTGATTCTTCTAAAGACAATTGTTTTTCTGATATAGATTTTAGCAAAGCTTGCTCTAAAGAGTTTTGCACCTCTGAAAAGTTTTCACCTTTGTCAGAGTTTAAAGCTTCGTCGATAATATCTTCGTCAACAAGCTTAAGTTTTTTTTGAGTATTTGTTTTAACGAGGTGTGGTTTATAATTTTTAATTTTTGCAGGAACTCTGTTTTGATTTTCAACAATGTCGTTACTATTTGTAAAACTGTTTTCTGAAGAAAGCTCAGTTAAAATAGTGTAAAAAATAAAAGTAAAAGTGCAAATTAAAATTATTTTCATTTTGAGTTGTACCTCTTTTAATTATCTGTTTGGGTAGACCCCTGGGAAATCGTCCAAATCAGGGTAGTCATTATTGCAACGATTGTTTCTAAAGGGTAAACAATCTGCTGCACTGTCAGCTTCAGTCCCGCCTACATCTGGTTCTGGGCTTGTGTTGTTAACATTGCCTACATACTCATCATATTTATCAAGTGTATTCCATTCGCGAATATAAACATTTATTTGTTGTAAAACTTCATGTGCTTCGTCTAAACATAACACTCTATAAGCATCGTTTCCCGAAATGTTTATTTGGCTTCCACTTCTGTCTGCTATAGGGTTTATTATTTTTGGTATTTTAGATGTAATGTATATTGCATTACCACCCCTGTCTGTAGACCCTCTTGTATGTAAATGAGGATTTTCTGCCGTAGCTTGTGAATCTGTGTTTCTGATTTCAGTCAGAGGCGCTGTGCTTAGTGCGCCTGTGTAAAAATTAGCTGCAAAAATATTTCCTAAAGAATCTTGATCAATTGGTTTTGGAATTGTAATTTTTGTTTTTAATCCGCCAAGTCTAACATCGGTA
>JAAOIH010000024.1 GCA_015163875.1 Bdellovibrionales bacterium | reverse complement strand
TGCGTAAGTTTATATTTATATTTATATTTATATTTTGTAATTTACAAAATATTTACACGCAAAATATTTACGCAGGCAATATAGACTGCAGCTTTTATAAAGGCGCTCAAGTAAATAATATTAATGATATACAAAAAATTCTTATTCAAGAAGACAAAGAATTAATAGAGTCTTATTCGTGTAAAAAACAAAATTCAAATATTTGCACTGATAAATCAATATGTAATATTATTAGTGACGATGCAATTTTAAAAATGACCAATCAGCTAGAAGAAGGTTCAGAAATTTTAGAAGGTCATGGTTCAGAAATAATAAGGGCTAAGCATACAAATGGAAAAACAAAATATAGTGTTGTATTAATACATGGTTTATACCTTAGCCCAAAAGCAACAAAAGAATTTGCAGAACTTTACGCCAAGTTAGGTTTTAATGTTATTAATATTAGGCTTCCTGGTCATTTTGAAACTCCAAGACAAAAATTAGATAGTGTAAAATGGCAAAGCTGGGACAAAAAAGTAAAGCAAGCTTTAAAACTTGCGCAAAATTTGGGTGAAAAAGTTATAGTATCTGGACATTCTTCTGGAGCTTTGTTAGCGCAAAAAGCAAGTTTAGATTATGCACATAAAGTTAAAGGCGCAACTCCTATTGCCGGGCTTATTGGCTATGCTCCTACTCTTCAAATTAAAAAAAAATTAATTTCTGGATTACAAACTGCTGATTCTTGGTTGGGAACAATTTCTGGAGGAAAAGATATTGCATTAAGTTTAATTACTGAATATTTTTCTAATTCATCAGAGCCAATATATGCCTCTTTAAGTCCAAGCCTAGAGGTAAACAAAATGTCGCAATATATTTCTAATAAATATTCTAAAAATAATAATAATGATGATGTCGGCATAATTGATGGAGATGATAACTACAACAATGAATCTGATGAAGAAAAAGAATCTAAAATAATATCTGACATCTACTCACCTTTAAGTAAAATTCCAGTTATGATAATGGACACAGATTCTGATGAAATTATAAATATTAATTACAATAAAAAAGTTATGAAATTTTTAAAACAAAATAGCGAAAAAGACATTGTTCATGTTGTAGAAAAAAACTCTTGCTTAAAACATAGTGTTTATTTAAAAAAATTACTTCAAAAAACAAGAGACCCTAGCATTAGTGACATTAATAAATGCTCAGAAAGTATTTTAGATACAAAAATACAATTATTAAATTTTATTAAAAAAAATTTTTCAGATCGTTGTAATTTTTAGTATAACAAAAAATCTTTTCTACTTTTTAGCCAAATTTCTTTGTCTTTTTTAAGCTGATCTTCAAGTGCGTTATTATGCCCACCAGAGTCTACCCACTCTCTTAAAAAATAACTGCCACTTATTAAATCAATTGGCATTTTTTTATATTCATATTCATAGGGAGGCTTAGACCACAAATCTTTTTTAGGATGCACTGTTTTAATAATTTTTAGTATAACAGACATTAAGCTAAAGGCATTAAAATCCTGTGTGTAAGTTTTATTATCAACATGAATTTGCAAAGCCTTGCATGATTCTGTTTTAAATTTATGAAAACAAGGTTCAAAATTCATTTCGCGAATAATACAATGCTTAGTATATTTAAGAAAATCTTTTTTTAATATTTCTAAAATTTTTTGTGTATTTAAGTAAGGCGCTCCTATTATCTCTAGCGGCCTAGTTGTTCCGCGACCTTCTGATAAAGTAGTCCCCTCTATAAGAACACTTCCTGGATAAATTATTGTGCTAGAAAGTCTTGGCAAATTTGGGCTTGGGTTAATCCAGCTTAAATGTTTTGGCCATGGTTCTTTATCAATATAATAATTTAACATTTTAATAACTACTAAATTTATTTTTAAAGATTTTAAATTTTTATACCACAAAGCCGCCTCTGCTAAAGTTAAACCATGTTTTAACAAAATAGGCGCCGCGCCAACAAAGCTTGTTAATTCTTTTTGTAATAAAAAACCTTCGACTTCTCTGCCAACTGGATTTGGCCTATCTAGTACCCAAACTTCTTTATTTTCTTTTTCACAATCTTCTAAAATATAAAACAAGCTTGTTAAATAAGTGTAAATTCGACAACCAACATCTTGAATATCAAATAACAAAACATCAAATTGATTAAGCATTTCTTTATTTAATCTTCGTGTTTTAGAATACAAACTATAAACTGGAATTGATTGATTTTTTTTTATATCGTGAGGTGTTTCTATCATATTGTCTTGCTTGTCACCTTCAAAACCATGTTGCAATCCAATAAGTAAATTAATAGATAGTCCCTTTTTTAAAAATAACTTAAAAGAGCTTTGTAAATTTGAGTCCACAGATGCTGGGCCAACAACCATGGCTATCTTTTTTCCTTTTAAACTTTCTATTTTTTTATTATCTGCCAGTAAGGCTTCGCAACCTAAAATCATAAAATAACCTTGCAAGCTAATTGATAGTCTTTTTCCATTTCTTCTTCAGAAACTTTAACTGGTTTTTGATCAAACAAAACCCAGTCTCCATTAACCATAACATGTTGAATGTGAGATGAATTTACACTGTATACTAAAGTTTTTTTAAGATCTGTTATTGGCGCAATTCTCATATCTTTTTTTATAAAAATACAATCTGCAGAATCCCCCTCTTCTAATGTTCCAGAAAAATTCCACTTTTGTTTTAAATTAAAATATTTTGCTAAATTTTTAGTAGCAGCAGATAATGCCTGTAGGTGAAAATCTTTTTCTAAGTTTAATTCTTTAGACATAATGGAACAAATGCGCATTTCTTCTATTATATCCATGTGGTCATTAAAGCCAACTGCGTCTGTGCCTAAACTCCACGGGATATTTAGGTTCATGATTGTTTTTAAATCTACCAATTTTTCAAAACTCATTTGTGACAATGGACAAACGCCAACCATTGCACCTTGAGATTTTAAAATTTTAAAATCTGTTTCTTCTAAAAACAAACAATGTACAGCTAAAGTTTGATCTGTAATTAAACCTAGATTGTTTAAATACTCTGTTGGAGTTTTGCCGTATTCTTTTTTAGCATAGTCGTATTCTTTTTTACTTTGTGCTAAGTGGTAATGCAAACCTAGATTTTCTGATTTTGATAAATCTAAAATTTTTTTAAATAACTGTTTTGAAACAGTGTCACTAGCATGTGGACATAAAATATTTTGAATATTAGAGCTGCAATTTTTTGCAGTCCAGTTTAATTGCTCTTTAGCCCTTTCAAAACTTTGATTATTTGGAAAAGCACCTCCTTGATCAGCAATGCTTTCGCCAATTAATGCCTTTACTCCCCATTTATCAAAAGCTTTTCCTACAGAGCTGCTAAAATAATAATGATCTACAAAGCCAACTACTCCGCTTCTTACTGCACTGTAAATACTTGGATTAGATAAGGCCTCAATATTATTTGAATTAATTTTAGATTCTTTTTTAAAAACTCGTTGCCAATTTAAATCAGAATAATAGCATAAATTTTGAAAAGCACTCATTGCTACATGAGTGTGAGCGTTAATAAAACCAGGTGCTAAAATATAATTTTCTAGCTCTATTTTAGGCCAATCTGCATAATTTGCAGACTTGTTGTAATCTTGCAAGCTGCCTATATTTATAATTTTTCCATTAGATATTGCTACAAATGCGTTTTCTATAGATTTATTAGGCGAAACTACTGAAATATTCCATAAAACAAAAGAATCATTATGAAGTATGGACTTTAAAGAAAGATTTTTTATGCCTGAATTAGAATTCAAAAAAACCTCGTTGATGTACTAAAAACCATACTTAGGGCTATAAATAAAGTCAAAAATAATTTTTTTTCATGTTGCAACTTATAAAGCTTTGCATAGATTATTGAACTACACCACCATATTATATATGCAAAGTAGGTGTCATTAATGCATATTTTTAGTAGCTTAGTTATAGTTTAAAGAAAAGTAAGTAGTAAGTTTAATAAATCTAAACCTGAGGTTATTGATGAATTATTTTAAAAACTATGTCTATTTTTTTGCTTTAATTTTTAGTCTTAGTTTTTTTATACAATTTTTTCCTCAAACATCTTTTGCATCTAGCTTTTACTATCCATCTAAAGTACAAAACAGTTTTAAAAAATTACAACAGCTTAATGCAGCTAAGCTTGAACAAAATTTTAACATATTATCACTTCTGCCATCTAATGAGCTAAGTCTTTTAAAAGAACAATTTACAAAACATCTTGCTAGTATTTTTTTAGTTTCTAAACATGCAGTGTGCACAAAAAATAATCCTTCCTGTTTGTTAAATTCTCAAAAAAAATACAAACAAGCACGAAAATATATTTTTGGCTTACTACATTTAAAAGGAAAGTCTAAAAAAGAATACTATATTAATGATATTTATTGCAGTAGATCATTCACTAATAAAGACTTTCCAAAAAATAAAAATTTAGGTCCTAATAAAATTCCACTACACACAGTTTTAAATACAGAGCATATTTGGCCACAGAGTCGTTTTTCTTCTCATTACCCTACTGTTACACAGTTAACAGATTTACACATACTTTATCCATCTGACTCAAAAACAAATAGCCAAAGGGGAAATAATCTTTTTGGAGAAGTTTCAAAAGTAAGGTCAATTTCATGTGGGACATCAAAAATAGGATTTAGTAAAAATAGCTCAGAAGTTAATTTTGAACCTCCTAATAATTATAAAGGTAATGTTGCAAGAGCTATGTTTTATTTTTCTTTGCGATACAAATTGCCAATATCTTTAAAAAAACAAAAAATGTTTAAAAGATGGGCTATGCTAGACCCTGTTGATGAATTTGAAATAAATAGAAACGAGGCTATTTTTAAAATCAATAAAACTCGTAATCCATTTATTGATCAGCCAGAAAGTATTTTATATATCTCTGATTCTTGGGGAAAATAATTTAAAATTACAAACTTTTAGCTATGCAATTAATTAATAACGATGGTTTTTTAAACTTAGATCTTATTAATGACCAAGAATCATTTGATTTTAAAGAAAATGACCTAGCCCACACCCCTCTAGTAAAAGAACTTAAAGATAATTCATCTTTTAAAAATTTTGATATTAAAATATGTATTACAAAAGTTGGCGATAGTAGTTTTACACTTAGTGCATCTAACACGGGTGATTTACAAAATACTTGTGGTAGGTGCATTCGTGATTTTAACAATAATATAACTATTAATTTTAAAGAAATTCTTTTATTTACAAAAAAAAGCTCTAGATCTAAAAAACAAGAGTCAAATAACAAAGATAAACTAAATGATAAAAATTTATCTGACAAACAACATTATAATCTAGGGTCAGAGTCAGATACTTTTGTGCAAGAAATTACTAGTTATAAATTTAATATAACTAAGTGGTTATATGAAAATATAATTATTGCCATTAGTGAGAAAAGTAGTATTTGCAAAAAAACAGACTGTGATAGCGTTTTTCAAACTTTGATACAAAATACAAATACTAATTATAAGTCTAAACAAGCTTTTAATAAGAAAGGTACTCATAAAATTTTTGCAGATTTGTTAAAGCCTTTAAAAAAGCACTAAACTTGCTTCAAACCTTGCTCGTTTTTAATTTTTTTGTTATAAAAAATCATGCTTTTTCCAACTAAAACTGCCAAAGAAAAAAGACAGTTACTACAAGATAAATTAAAGCAAAATAAAATTTTGCAATTTCCAGGAGCTTTTTCCCCTCTTGTAAGCATGCTTATTGAAGATCTAGGATTTGATGGAATTTATGTATCTGGTGCAGTTTTGTCTAATGATTTAGCTCTTCCAGATATTGGGCTTACAACTTTAACTGAGGTAAGCCAAAGGGGGCGAGACATTGCCAGAGCAAGCAGCCTTCCATCTATAATAGATGTTGATACTGGTTTTGGCGAGCCAATGAATTTAGTTCGAAGCATTCAAGAGTTAACAGAATTAGGTCTTTCTGGTTGTCATTTAGAGGATCAAATAAATCCTAAGCGATGCGGGCACCTTGATAATAAATCTTTAGTTAGTGTTGAACAAATGACAAAAAAAATCAAAGCTGCAGCTTCTGCAAAGACAGATCCTAATTTTTTACTAATTGCTCGAACCGACTCAAGAGCTTCTGAAGGTTTTAGCAAATCTGTAGACAGAGCTAAAGCATATATTGATGCAGGCGCTGACATGATATTTCCAGAAGCTTTACAAGATGAAAAAGAATTTGAAGAATTTAAAAAACAAATAAATGCTCCAGTAATGGCCAACATGACAGAATTTGGAAAGTCACCTATTTTGACAAAAAATCAATTACAAGACATGGGCTACTCTTTAGTTATTTATCCAGTTACTACTTTGCGACTTGCAATGAAAGCTGTAGAAGATGGATTAAAACATATTAAATCAACTGGTGATCAAAAAGATATTGTAAGTAATATGCAAGAAAGAAAAAGATTATACGAAATTTTAAAATACAAAGATTACGAAAATTTTGATAAAGATATATTTAATTTTGATTTAAAAAATAATAAAAAAGGCAACAAGTAATATATTAGGGAGAAGGCATGCAAAATGTAGAAATTAAAAAAGGTTTAGATGGGGTTATTGTAGATGAAACAAGTATTTCAAAAGTAATGCCTGATATAAATTCTTTAGTTTACAGAGGCTACAAAGTTCAAGACTTAGCTGAAAACTGCAGCTTTGTAAAAGTAGCTTATCTTTTATGGAATAACGAACTTCCTAGCACCTCTGAATTAAAAGAATTTAATAATAAAGAAAAAAATTACAGAAGTTTAAGCAGCAGTGTTACTAAAAGTATTAGCTCTTTAAATAAAAATGCTCACTACATGGACACTTTAAGAACTGCAATTAGCATTATTGGCTCTAATGACGAAAGAACTTGGGATTCATCTCCAGAAGTTAATTTAGACAAAGCTATTTCGTTACTTGCAAAAATTCCAACAATTATTGCTTATGATTATCGTAGAAAAAAAGGTTTAGATATTATTGAGCCTGATAAAAATTTAGACTTTGTAGAAAACTTTTTTAATATGTGTTTTAATAAAATTCCAGAAAAAGAAGTTTTAAAAGCTTTTGAGGTTTCTTTAGTTTTATATGCAGAGCATAGCTTTAATGCGTCTACATTTACAACAAGAGTTATCAGCTCTACTCTTTCAGATCTTTACAGCGCTGTTGTTGGAGGAGTTGGAGCACTAAAAGGCCCTTTGCACGGTGGGGCAAACGAACAAGTTATGCATATGCTTAAAGAAATTGGCTCTGCAGAAAAAGCAAAAACATGGATGCTAAATGCTATTAAGGCAAAGAAAAAAGTAATGGGCTTTGGTCATCGCGTTTATAGAAAAGGAGACTCTAGAGTTCCAACAATGACTAAATATGCTAAAAAAATGGCAGATATTACTAATCAAAAAAATTGGATGGATATGTCTGATATTTTAGCAAAAACTATGCTTGAAGAAAAAAATATTCACCCTAATTTAGATTTTCCAGCAGGCCCTGCATATTTTATGATGGGATTTGAAATAGAAATGTTTACTCCAATTTTTGTAATGAGCAGAATTACTGGATGGGCGGCACATATTATGGAGCAAAATTCCTCTAATAGAATTATCAGACCTTTAAGTCATTACGCAGGATCTGAAGCTCGCGAATTACCACAAATGCATTAAATAATTATGTCTGAAGTTTTAGACCCACAACAAAATATTATTAACAGCTTTCATAATTACGAAAGCTGGGAAGATAAATACAAACATATTATAAATCTTGGAAAAACTTTAGCTCCATTAGAGGAAAAATTTAAAACTGAAGATAATATTGTAAAAGGTTGTCAGTCACAAGTATGGCTTGTTGCATCTGTAAATTCTAAAAACAAAATTGAATTTAAAGGCGACAGTGACGCAATTATTGTTAAAGGTTTGCTTGCTTTAGTTTTATCTATTTACAATAACCTTAGTGCTTCAGAAATTTTAAAAACAGAGCCTACTTTTTTAAAAACACTTGAACTATCAGAACATTTGTCCCCGTCTCGCAGTAATGGACTTTTTGCTATGATTAAAAAAATTAAATACTATGGGTTAGCTTTTCATGCTTTAGAGGGGCAAGGTTAATTTTTTTTATGCCTAACATTATTTATTTTATAAGCTTTGTAGTAGCTTTTTGTAGCCTTAGTTACGAATTAATTTTATCTCAACTTTTAGCAGTTAGTTTTGGAGGAACCCTTTTTCACTACTCTATTACAATGGGTATTTTTATGTTTTCTTTAGGACTTGGATCGCTATATTACACTAAAAAAAAATCAAAAAATTTAATTTTACTTTTAATTAAAACAGAAATAATTTTAACCATTCTTGGGTTGCTTAGCCCTTATTTGATACTTTATACCAGCTCTTTGCAAAATAAACTTTATACTGCATTGTTTTATTTTTTAATTCATCTTTCATCTGTATTAATTGGATTTTTTTCAGGGCTAGAGCTACCTAGCTTATTAGATATTTCTAAGAAAAAAAATATTTGTCTGTACTATGACTATTTAGGAATGTTTGTAGCTAGTGCAATATTTTATTTACTTATAAAACAATTTAACTTAATTAACATAAATTTATTTATTGTTAGTTTAAATTTATTTATTTCTTTTTTACTTTTATTTTTTTATAAACAAATAAATATTTTTTGGAAAATAATAAATATTTTTTTGTTGTGTATTTTAATCTTTAATTGGTTTTACTCAAATAAAATAGCTGATTTTTGGCAATATTTAATTTTATTAAATTAAATTAAATTAAATTAATTTAATCTGATTGCGCCTAATTACGATTACTATTACACCACTGGCAAACTCTATAACTTCCTACACCTACTGATGTAAGAGAATATGGCAAAGAGCATGAATTTACACTTTTATAAAAGCATGTTTTATATGGTTCGCATACACTGCGATATGCATTCCAAGAATTTTTTAAACTTTCACAAATATAAGCTGCAGATAGTGCTGTATAACATGATTTTATTTTATTATATGGATCAACATTAATAAATAAATTTATAGGGACAGTTTTAAAGCTATAGTTTAAATGTGATTTTACTGTAATTAAAAGTTGAGCTATTTTTGTAGTTACCTCTGAAGATAAATTTCTGTCCCATTTTTTTTTTGAGCCACTTAATAGTCTTTCCTCTTTTGAAAAAGTATTAAAAGGCTTTCTTTTTAATATTATGTCAGTAATCATAAGTCCTGAGCCTATTTTTAAATTTTTATTAATTGCAGAAGTAGGAATATTTTTATATGAAAAATTATTTAATACTACTTGATTGCTTTGTGAGGAATTATAAACTTGATTTAGCAAAGATATATAGCATTGATCTGGCCAATCAAGATTGCTTTTAATATTTTTAATAAAGTGGGAGTATAAATTTTTATCATTTAATCGTTTTTGAAGCCTATAAGAAAAATCAGAATCCATAAATAAATAAAACAGAATTCCTCCGGAAACTAAACTAAGCATAGTAACCATTAATATTGCAGAGCCTTTATTATTTTTTAATTGCATTGCATGCATATATAACTTTCAATTCGTCTTTGAACTACTCTTGTACATTTTTTACCACAACCTTCTCTGTAATTATTGCTATAAAGTCCAACTTTAATATTAGAAGCTCCAGAAGGACAACTGTACCAATTAGTTATAGGATTGCGTTTGTCAGATCCGCTTTGCCTGCAATAACCTTTTATTCTGCCTGGGCAGTATTCTCTAGAATAAAAACCTCTTAGAAAACATTGATGTTGAGGTTTGCACATATTGCGATATGAATCATAAGCCAGCCCTAGCGTCTGACAAAAATAAGGAAGCTTTGTGCCTGAATAACATGATTCTATTTTTGTGTAAGGACTTTTTGCAAATATTGGTAACTCAATATAAAAAGGAGAAAATATTTTTGATTCTAAATTAGACATTGCAAATTGTATTTTAATTTGAGCAATATAAATTTTATAATTTGTAATCCCATCTTTAAATCTGTCCTCTAAAGATCCAGGTTTTCTTCTAATACTTAGTGTTTTTATTTTCATTTTTCCTAAATTACTATTGCTTTTTAAAATTCCAGCCCAATCGCCAAAGCCTTTATAGCGAGTTAGTTTTAAATCAGTCCATGTACGCCTTGGCAAAGTCTTGCCAGATAATTCTGCAGAGCAAGATGCATTATTGCGCAGGTATGAAGATATGGCATTTTGAATATTATGAATTTCACTTTCTGTAACAATTTGCACTTTTCTTTGAAACAAAGATGTAAAGCCTGTTGCAACGCTGGCGCTAATAATTCCTAAAATTACAACTGCAACCATTAATTCTATTAAGCTAAATGCTTTGTTTTTAAATATTTGTGACTTCATAATAGCAATAATAACACTATTAATATTAAAATAAAAGGCTAATTTTTATATTAAAACAAGGCCATAGTTGCTGTCTCAAAATGTGACATTAAGTTATTTGCTAAGGTATAAACGACATAGGTTTAAAAATAGAGTTAATATATTCTTTTTTTATTTTTACACCTAGGCTATTATTATTTAATTTTATTAAATTTTTTTTTGTTTTTGTGCTTATTTTTTTTGAAAGTTTTTTAAAATTAAAAGATAAAGATTTTTTATTAATTTGAGCAAACAAAAAAGGCTCTTCTGGTCCATAAAAAAACACAGACTTAAATCCTGCATCTTTTAAAGTGGAGCTAAAAATAGATTGAGGTAAAATAAAATTTTTTGGAAAAATATAATTTTTTTTAGTGATAAGCAACACATCTGCAACAATATAAGAATTTTTTGATAAAATTTTTGCTAACAATTTATAAAACTCAACACTATATAATCTTGATAAATCTTGGTTAAACGGTAATGGAAAATCTATAAAAATAGCATCATATTTATTTTTAGAGTTTTTTACAAAATGAAATGCATCTTCGATATAAGAATATACTTTTTTGCTAGAAAAAGCCGATTTGTTAATTAAATTTAAAGGGCTTAAATTTTTAAAAAATTGCATTACTTTAGGGTCTAGCTCAACCCAATCTATTCTTTGACTATTTGGTATAAATTTTAAAATTTGAGAAACTATTAGTCCGTCTCCACCTCCTAAGACTAAAATTTTTTTAGGATTTTTTTTAAATAGATTAATAGATCCTGCAACCATTGATTCGTGATAGACTCTCCAGTCTAATAAATTAATTTGAGTTTTTTTATCTAAAAAAATACTAAAAGTTTTAAAAATATCTGGTAATTTTCTAGTAGTATAGGGCGATATAACATCTATTGATTGATATTTAGTTCTAAAATGTTCAATATTAGAAATTTTATTAAAAATATTTTTTAAATCAAAAATATTATTATTTTTATTTAATTCAGCATTAAAATAATGTGTTTTTAAATAAAAATTAAAAATATTGTCTTTATATGATGCTGATAAAAATAAAGCTACGCTTAAGCTTACTAGTAATAATATGTTTTTAACAAAAAAAACTTTATAATAATAAATAAGATATGCCAAAATAAAAAAATTTAAATAAGATACAAATAAAAAAGAACCAAAAAAATCTATATTAGGTATTATAAATATAGGCAAAAGTAGCCCCGCAAACAGACCTGCCACATAGTTTAAAAAAATAATCATTCCTGTTTTTGGCGAAATTTTTAAAAAAATTGGCAATTCAAAACCAGATAAAATGCCAATTATTATTACAAAAAATTGTAAACAAAAAACTAATAAAATATTTTTATAATAAAATAAATTTAACTCTGATTGCATCCATGGCCCAACGATAACAGAAAATATAATTGCAGAAATATAAATACCAAATATAAAAATTGGAACTAAAAAAATTAACCAGCTTTCTATTTTTATTAATAAACCTAATTCTTTTTTACTAAAAAATGTATTATAAATATAAGCACCTATGCCAAGGCTTAAAAAATATACACCAGCTGTTAAGCTGTATACAAAAACATGAGAACTTTCAGATACATCAGCAATGATATAAGATAATAATATTTGGTAAGATACACTGCAAAAAGATAAAATAAAAACTAAAAAATTCATTATTATCTACAAAGATTTTAAAGAGTTTAGTATTAACATCAAAGTATTTTTAGCTGCTAAGTTTGTTGACGAGGCAATAATAAGGTAAGAGCCCTTCATGTCTGATCTTATGGCATAGCCTGCATAAATATATTTTTTTTTTGTTTGATATTTTACTAAATTTATTTTTTTTATTCCAATGTTTGATTTATAAAAATATTTATTTGATTTAGATAAAGAAGTAATATCTTTAACGCTTAAGCCAGAAAGTATATGTGTATTTTCAGATAACTCTAATAATAAATTTGATAAATTTTTAGCAATGTATCTCATTCCTATAATATTAATACTATCAATGCCGTCAATCCCCTGTAGTACAGATAGGCCTATATTTTCAACTCTAAAATCTTCAAAGTAAGAATAGCTATAAGATTTAGGCAAAATAATATCAATTTTTGCATCTTTTATAAACTTTAAAATTTCAGCACTTAAAGGCTCTTCTTTTTTAACATAAGGTGAGGTTGTATTTAATTCAGAATTATGTTTTAAGTTTTCGTCATCTTTAAAAGATTTGCTATTCTTTAATATATTGTCTTTAGTTAGTGGCTCTTTTGCGTAGTCTCTATTTTGCACCTCTTGTAAAGATGCTTTTTCAAGTTTTAATCTAGAGATTTCGTTGTATTGAGAATAAAATAAATAACTGGCAATAAATATTATTGCAAAAAATAAAATCTTTATCACTCTCTACTCCTTGCACAAACTGATTTAATTGCCTTATAGATATATACCTGACTATAATAACTATAAAGCATATAAAACAATTAGCAAAACCTAAAATTATGTCATGGATCGTAAACCCTTTAGCAGATTTAAGCTTTATGCTTGTGGGGATAATAATTTTTTTTATCAATTATTATTCCAGCCTTTTCTCCAGCATAAGCCTAAGTATTATTTTGTTTTTTTCTCTTGTATTAATGGACGGCGGACATGTATATTTAACCTACCTTCGTATTGTTAAAGAATGGTCTTGTTTAAAAAAAACAGTTATTAGTCTTCATATTTTTTTATTTCTATTTTTTTTCTCTTTCCAATACTACAAGATAATCTTATTGTGGCATCTTGTTACTTATTTTACTATATTTCACTTTTTAAGGCAATTTTACGGCATAATGAGATGGTATTTATTTTGTCAAAAACACTTTTATCATAAATATTTTTTAAATGTATTTTTTTATCTCAATACGCTTATCCCACTAATATGCCTCCATCTAAGAATAGACCTTTCGCCTATTGGCTATTATGCCAAAATAGATACCTTCTTCTATCCTTCTTTAATTTTATTTAATGCATTTAAAATATTAAATATAAGCTGCATAATTATCTGGGCTATATACGAAGTTATTTTCTACATAAAATATAAAAAACTAGAGTTTACGAGAGTTTTATATTTATTTACCACTTTTTTACTTTTTAATTTAATAAGCTTTTACTCTACAGGGGCGCTCAGCATTATACTGCCCCTAGTGGCCTGTCATGGATTGCAATATTATATACTTCTTTCTAAAACGCTCATAACATCACACAAAATTTCTGCATATAAAGTTATATTTAGTGTTTTACTTATAGGTACTTCTTTAGGCTATTTATCTGACTGGGTTGAAAACAATTATGACCTAACCTATGGCTATTTAACACAAAATAATTATCTCAATATAACAATAGTTAGCCTGCTACTCACACCCCTTTTTTCACATTATATTTTAGATATGATAATTTGGAAAAAAAAGTTTCTAGAAAAATTTTAATTTTTTTTTCTAAGTATTTTGTTTAAACTAAAAAATACAAGCTCAGGCATAAATAGAATGCCAAAAAAAACTAAGTCTAAATAAACTGGGTTATAAAAAACATTTCTAATAAAAAAAAGAGAGACCAGAGATAAAACTTGGATAATATAACAAAGGCCAAACCTTCTAGACCAAGACAGGTTAGATATAAACTGAATTACTTTATATTTTGAAAGAAATAGCTGAACATTAGTTAATACAGAAACTCTAGCTAAAAAAATTATCACAACAAAATTTCCCCAAAATACGACAGGTTTTAAATTTAATATAAAGCAATAAAAATTAGGCCCAAAAGGGAGATTGAACATATTTCCATACTGGCTAGATCCTAATAGTATAAAAAATAACCATGCCAACAGTTCTTTTTTACCAATGCTTAATTTGTCTACAAATTCTCTTCCTAGAAAAAAACCCAAAATAGGCAAAAACACCCAAGGAAGTAAGGGCCAAGCACCAGAAAAATCTTCCATACAATTGCCAACAAAAGCCCCTTTTAAAAAAAATGGAAAATTTAAACTAGAAAAAATTCTAGTAGGTATCCAAAGCATCAATAAAGATATTAAAACAAAGTATCTTTTAAGTGTGGGCCATTTATTTAAAAACTGAACGACAAAATAAGAAAACAAAATAAAAGGATAGATGTCCCACTCTATGTCAGTTAAAAAATTACCTTCAAGCCATGGAATGCTAATTACTAAATGTGCTAATAAAAGAAAAGCTGAAAAAATAAAAATGTTTTTAACTTTTTTATTTTTTAAACCCCAAATAAAAAAAATACAAAAAACAATAGTTTGTCCACTGAAGGGAATTAGCCTAGAAAATAGTTCAATCCACTTTAAAAATACAGTTTCAGAGAAGGCTTTATTAATGTCTTTGTAGAAAAAAAATTCATTTATATGAAAAAAAATAATACTAACTATGCTAAGTAATTTTACAAGATTAAGTAAGTGGTAAGGTTCTTTTTTGTTCATATATTGTAATAATAATCTTGTTTTTCTATTATAAAAATAGTAGCCTAATTTCAAAATAAAAGTAAGTATAAAAATACACAAAATGACAACAAACAATTCAACCTCTGTTTATATTTCTACCAAAAATGGGACTGGAAGTTTAAGTGCTAATCAAATTTTATTAACAAGTTTGTTTAAATCGGGTTATTTTGTTGGTAGTAAAAATATTTTTCCTTCAAATATTGCAGGGCTTGCAACTCAATATTTTATAAGATGGAGAAGCACAGATCATTTATGTAGTTTTGAAACTAAATCTAACTATTTGCTAAACAACCATATCGATTTATTAAATAAAGATTTATTACAAATTAAAAATAATGGAACTTTAATTATTGATTCTGATTATAACGAAATACTAAAAAATTTACCAAACTATAATTTGATTAAACAAAATAAAATTAAAGTTATACAAATCCCCTACAAAGAT
>JAAOIH010000023.1 GCA_015163875.1 Bdellovibrionales bacterium | reverse complement strand
TTCATCAACAACTAAAAATAAATGTTCGCGTTTTTTTATAAATTGATCAAGTGCTGCCGACACTGGAGTATGTTCGGGGATAACATGAATGGGTTTCATTAATTCTTTCATTTGTAGGCTATCTTTGTCTTCAGATGAAGCGTGTAATAAGTCGTATTTGTGCAAAAGCCCCGAAACATTATCTAAATTACCTTTGTAAATAGGAATTCTAGAAAAACGCAATTTAGATTCTTTTTTTAATATGCTTACAACAGTTTCTGTTTCTTCAAAACTTTTAAGAACTGTCCTTGGCGTCATAATCTCTGATACCATTATATTTTCTAAACTAAGAAGGTTAGAAATAACCTGGCTTTCTTGTAATTTAATTTCGCCCTCTTTTGCACTAATGCTTGCGGTGGCAATCATTTCTTCTCGAGTAATAGTAACTTTATGAGGGTTTAACAATTTTTGTAATTTTCCAATTATAAAAACTAATGGAAATAATATGTAAATTAAAGATTTTGTAATATACGCACAACCAGGTGCTAATTTTTTCCAGTTAGCAGCTCCCAAAGTTTTTGGAATAATTTCTGCAACAAATAAAATACTTAATGTTAAAGCAATTGAGCTAAGTGCAATAAATTGACTTCCATATACTTTTAAAATTTGCACTCCCACTCCAACAGCGCCAATAGTATTTGCAACAGTATTTAAAGTTAAGATTGCAGCTAAAGCTTGATCTGTATTAGTTTGTAAATCTGCCAAAAGTGTACCTCTTTTTTTCTTTTCTAAAATAGCAACATTAATGTAAGCCGATGATGTAGAAAGCAAAACAGACTCAAGCATAGAGCACATAAAAGAAACTCCAATAGATAAAAGAATATAAAATATTAAAAGTTCCATAATTTTTTTTTAAAAAACTGTCCCTGCTCCTTTTGTTTTTGATTTTTCTACAACCTCTGTGTCTTGAAAAATTTTACTTCCAGTTGTTAAAGATTGATTTTGGTATTTTCCATTATAAGGAAATTTTGTTTCTTTATCCATATTAAAAAATACTAATTGGCAAATTCTTCGACCAGCTTGAAGCTTAATTGGAACGGAGTTTGAATTAAATAACTCCAATGTAATTTGCCCGTTAAAACCTGCGTCAACTAGCCCCGCATTTTGTATAAATAAACCCATTCTTCCAATGGAGCTTCGCCCCTCAACAAAAGCTGTAATGTCGGATGGTATTTTTACAGACTCTAAAGTTGTTGCAAGTAAAAAAGATTTAGCAGGTAAAATAATTTCTTTTTGATTGTACTCTTTATATTCAACCCCTTTGTCTAAAGATAAATACTCAGTGCAACTATCATCAAGGCTTAAAAAATGAGAACCAAGTCGCAAATCTATAGATGCTGGTTGCAGTGCATTTGGGCCAAGTGGGTTTATTGTAATTTTTTGACTTTTGAGGTGGGCCTCAAGAGTCTCATAAGACAGGAGCATATATTATTTTTTTGCCTCTTCTTCGCGTTTTTTTTGATATTCTTCCATTAACTTGGCTTGAATATTTTTTGGAGTTTGTGCGTATTTAGAAAACTCCATAGTAAATTCTCCCTTTCCTTGAGTGGCAGATCTTAATTCTGTGGAGTAGCCAAACATTTCTGATAAAGGAACATCGGCCTGAATAACCACAAAAGCATCTTGAGTATTACTTCCTTGAATCATACCACGGCGTTGGTTAATTTGTCCCATAATATTTCCTTGAAATTCTTCGGGAGCAGAAACTTCTAATTTCATCAATGGCTCTAAACAAACAGGGTTTGCTTTTGCATAAGCTTGCCTAAATGCAGCCATTGCACAAATACGAAACGCCATTTCACTAGAATCAACATCATGATACGCCCCGTCATTTAACTCAACTTTTACACCAACAATTTGTGCACCAATTAAAGTACCCTTGCTCATCTGCTCTTTAAAACCTTTTTCACAGGCTGGTATATATTCTCTTGGAACATTTCCGCCCTTAATATTATTTTTGAATTCATAAGTTAAATCTGGATTATTTGCATCTAGTGGTTCGATATTGCCCATTATTTTTGCAAATTGTCCCGCACCACCAGTTTGTTTTTTATGCGTGTAGTCATATTCCGCAGCAGCCCCGATAGTTTCTCTATAAGCTACTTGAGGCTGTCCCGACACAACTTCACAATCAAATTCTCTTTTCATTCTTTCAATATAAACTTCTAAATGTAATTCGCCCATTCCAGAAACAATAGTTTCGTTAGATTCTGGGTCTCTTTTTACCTGAAAAGTTGGATCTTCTTTTCTAAATTTTTGCAAAGCTTTAGAAAAATTTCCTTCACCAGATTTATCTTTAGGTCTAACTGCTAAAGAAATCACAGGTTCTGGCACAAACATAGAAGTCATTGTGTATTGAACTTTGTTATCTGTAAAAGTATCTCCAGATGCACAATCTACCCCAAACAAGGCTACAATATCTCCAGAAAAAGCTTCTGTAATGTCTTCCATTTCTGCAGAATTCATTCTCACAATTCTGGGAATTTTAATTTTTTTATTATTGTCACTAATGTTGTGAATAAAATCGCCTTTTTTTAAAGTACCTTGATAAACTCGCATATAAGTTAGCTGTCCAAATCTACCGTCTTCTAATTTAAATGCTAATGCTACTAGTGGTTTTTCGTCGTCAGTTTCAAGATTTACAGATTTTTCATTATCAGATTGGTCAAGAGCATCGTTTGTAATTTCTGATGGGCTTGGTAAATACGAGGCAACTCCATCTAATAAAGCTTGCACTCCTTTATTTTTATAAGCAGATCCGCAAAACACAGGAGTTAATTTTAAACTCAAAGTTCCCTTTCTTATAGCAACTTGAATTTCTTCTGCAGTTGGGTCTTCTTCTGTTAAAAATTTTTCTCCAACAATGTCGTCAAAATCAGCTACGGCTCCAACCAAAATTTTGTGATATTTATCAGCGTCATCTTTTAAGTCAGCAGGTATGTCTTCGACACGAATATTTTCTCCATTGTCTCCTTCAAAATACATTGCTTTCATTTTTACAAGGTCAACTACGCCAACTAATTTTTCTTCTAATCCGATAGGTATTTGAAGCATTATTGCATTGTGATTTAATTTTTCTCTTAATGCCTCAACAACTCTAAAAGGATTTGCTCCAGATCTATCAAGTTTGTTAATAAAAGCCACTCTTGGAACATTGTATCTGCGCATTTGACGATCAACTGTTATAGATTGTGATTGCACGCCAGACACTCCACATAATACTAAAATTGCACCATCTAATACTCTTAAAGATCTTTCTACCTCTACAGTAAAATCAACATGGCCTGGAGTATCAATAATATTAATATTAATATCACTAATGTCATTTTTCCATTGAACATTAGTTGCAGCAGATTGAATTGTAATTCCTCTTTCTTTTTCAAGTTCCATGGAGTCCATTTTTGCGCCAACGCCGTCTTTACCCCTAACATCATGAATGGCGTGTATTCGCCCAGTGTAAAATAAAATTCTTTCTGTTAAGGTAGTTTTTCCCGAATCAATATGTGCAGATATTCCAATATTGCGGACTTTTTCTACTTCCCACTTTGTTGCCATTGTATCTCCTTAAAATAAAGTTTTTATAATGTATTTTAATAACAGCACTCTTTGTATCAAATGGGAGGTGATTATCAATAAAAATCTTTAAAAATTTATAAATTTTTTTTAAACACTGGTTTGCTATATTGACTTTTTTAATGTGTAGGAGCATTTTCAAAAAACTAACTTAAGCAAAGGCATTTTATGGACACAAAAAAACTAATAAACTTAATAGAATCATCTATAACTGAGTCTAAAGTCCAGCTGACTAACTTTCCTGGTGGAGGCACTCATAATCACCTGGGAGTAATGGTAATTAGCGATAGTTTTGAAAATAAAACACTGTTAGAGCAACATCAAATGGTAATGGACTCATTAAAAGAAGAGTTAAAAGAAAGGCTGCATGCTGTAAAAATTAAAACAATTACAAAAAAACAATTTGATAATTTGTATTCTTAAATTTTTAAGAGTAAATAAATAAACAGGAGATAACAATGAAAGAAAATATTAGTAACTTAGTTAAAAGTAATAAAACTTTTTTATTTATGAAGGGAAACAAAACAAAACCTATGTGTGGTTTTTCTGCACAAGTTGTTAGCGCATTAAATGCCATTAATGTAAATTTTGAAAGCTTTAACATTTTAGAAGATTCAGAAATGCGACAGCAAGTTAAAGAATATTCTAATTGGCCAACATACCCTCAACTATATCATAATGGTAAATTTATTGGCGGATGCGATATCGTAATGGAAATGCAAGAGTCTGGCGATTTAGCCGAGACTTTAAAATAATAATTTTTTAAAAAAAGGTTTTTATGCTTAAATCATCAAGCGAACTTTATAATAAATGGGGATTAAGAATTTTTTTATTTTCTTACACATCGTCTTTGCTTTTTATGGCTTACTATAGTTTTGTTTACGAGGGGATTGATTTAAAAGAGGTAAAGGCAAAGGCAGTTGTCTTTGACAGCAAAAAAAAATCTTTAAAAAATTTAGAATTAGTAGCTAAAGATAAAACTAATTTTTGGATTAGCAGTCCTGCATGGATAGCTAAAGGAAAATCTATTTATAAAATTAATTGTGCAAGTTGCCACGGCACTAAAGCAAAAGGTGACGGGCCTGCAGCCCCAGCTTTAAATCCACCTCCCAGAGATTTAGTTAAGGGAAATTGGACTAAGGGGGGAAGGTCTGATCAATTATTTAAAAGTATTAGTTTAGGGATTTCTGGAACTTCGATGGCAGCTTTTGGACATTTATCAAAAGAGGACAGATGGTCACTTGTGCACTTTATTAGATCAATAACTAAAAATAAAGTAAAAGAAGATATTAAAAAATTAAAACAAAAGGTTAATTCTCCAAAATAAAAAATGATTAAAAATAATTTAACTATTTTTTTTATACTATTTTTTTCTGCAAACAGTTTTGCATATAACCCTGATGAAATTCCATTACAGGCAGAAAAAAAACCAGCTTATTTAAATGGAGTTGGTGTTGACGAAAAGCTTGGAAAAATTATTACTAAAAATTTAATTTTTTCAAATGACCATAAGCAAACTTTAACTTTAAAAAATTATTTAGATTTTAAAACACCACTTGTTATAAATTTAGTTTATTTTCGCTGCCCAAGTTTGTGCAATCACACTTTAAACGGAGTGGCCCAAGTTATTAAAAAAACCAAATGGCAAATTGGAAAAGATTATAGAATTTTATCTGTTAGTGTTAACCCACAAGAAGATGTAATTATTGCGGCGTCTAAAAAAGAAATTTATTTAGATGCTTTTGACAAGCCGTCATTAAAAAAAAATGTAGAAAATTTTTGGCATTTTTTAACAGGCGGAGCTACATCAATTCGTTTGTTGGCTAAAGATTTAGGAATTAAATATAAATATAGCAAAGTAGATAAACAATATCTGCACCCCTCCACTTTAATTTTTGTAAGTCCAAATGGAAAAATAACTAGATATTTACATGGAATTCAATTTGAACCTAAAGATTTTAATTTAGCTGTTCAAGAAGCATCAAACGGAAAGATTGGAAATTTTTTAGACCAAGTTTTATTTTTTTGCTCTCGTTTTGATCCTAAAAAAGGAAAATACACAATTTATGCTTGGAGAGTAATGCAAGCTGGTGGAATTTTAACTATTTTAATTATGATTTTATTTTTGTTTCCAATTTGGTTTTCAAAAAAAGATAAATTTAATATAAGAGACAGGGGATAAAGTGTTTAGGTTATTTTTTATAAGTATATTTAGTTTGTTTTCGCAATTAGCTTATTCTAAAAAATCTGTTTTTATGCCTCCCGAAGCATCTGTTTACGCCCGTGATGCAGATCAATTATATTCTTTTATTTTAAATGTTAGTGCAGTAGCTTTTGTTTTAATTATTTTAATCATTGCTTATTTTGGAATTAAATATCGCCGTAAAACTTTAAATGACAAAACTCCTAATATGTCTCACAACTTTGCACTAGAAGTTGTTTGGACTATTATTCCAGCTTTAATTTTCTTTTTTATGTTTGGCTGGGGGTGGAAGTTATGGAATCAAGCACGACACTCTCCAAATGGAGCTTTAGAAATTTTTGCCGAAGGTCAAAAATGGTCTTGGAGTTTTAATTATAAAAGCGGAAGAACATCTACAAATGTAGTTTATGTACCTGTTAATAAACCTGTAAAATTTATTTTATCTTCTAAAGATGTAATTCATAGTTTATTTTTACCGGCCTTTAGAAAAAAACAAGATGCAGTTCCGGGAAGATATACTTCGTTATGGATACAGCCAAACAAAGAAGGAGAATATTATATTTTTTGTGCAGAATTTTGTGGCACAGGTCACTCCGAAATGATTGCAAAACTTAAAGTAGTTTCTTTTAAAGAATATGCAAAGTGGTTATCTAATGATCCATATAAAGGATTAAGCTTATCTGCAATTGGTAAAAAAACTTTTAAAACTTCTTGCGTTGCTTGCCATAGCTCTGATAGCACAAGAAAAATTGGACCAGGTTTTGGTGGCTTATGGGGGTCTACAAAACAATTTACAAATAACAAAAGTGCATTGGTAGATGAAACTTATATTAGAGAGTCAATTTTAAACCCGAATGCAAAAATTGTAAAAGGATTTCCAAAGGGCGTGATGCCAACATTTAAAGGGCAATTGTCTGAAAAACAAATACGCGGCCTAGTAGAATATATTAAAGATTTAAAGGAGTAGTGAATGTCTGATTTATTAGGTAAAAATTATATTAATTGCGAAAAAGGTTTATGGTCGTGGCTTACAACTTTGGATCACAAACGCATTGGTATAATGTATTTAATAGCAATTGTTTTTTTTGCTTTTTTAGGCGCGGTGTTTTCTTTAATACTTCGTTATGAATTATTTTCTGCTGGAAAAGATTTTTTAACTGCACTTCAATATAATAAAGTTATGACATATCACGGAGCCATTATGACTTTTATGGTTTTAGTCCCTGGTATTCCAGCAGTATTAGGAAACATTTTATTACCATTACAAATTGGCGCAAAAGATGTTGCCTTTCCTAGATTAAATTTACTTAGTTGGTATTTATTAATACTCGGCGCAGCCATTGCTATTATTTCTTTATTTACTACAGGTGTTGATACTGGTTGGACTTTTTATGCACCATATAGTACTGGCTCTGCACAATCTGGAACTATTTTTGTAGTACTTGGTGCATTTGTTATGGGGCTTGCATCTATTTTAACTGGATTAAATTTTATCGCAACAATTCATCAGCTTAGAGCAAAGGGTATGACTTTTATGAGAATGCCATTATTTGTTTGGGGGTTATATGCAACATCAATTATTCAAATTGTTGCAACTCCAGTTGTTGGAATTACTTTATTACTTTTAGTAGCAGAGCGAGTTTTGGGAGTTGGAGTTTTTGATCCCAAGCTTGGTGGCGACCCAATTTTGTTTCAACATTTTTTTTGGTTTTATTCTCACCCAGTAGTTTACTTAATGGTTTTACCAGGCATGGGAGTAATTAGCGAAGTAGTTACTGCATTTTCTAAAAAAGTTATTTTTGGATACAAAGCAATCGTTTATGCAAGTGTAGCAATTGCTGGAGTTGGGTTTTTAGTTTGGGGACATCATATGTTTGTTAGTGGTCAGTCAGATTGGGCTGGAGTTTTATTTTCTTTTATAACTATGTTTGTAGGAATTCCAACTGCTGTTAAAATTTTTAATTGGATGACAACTTTATACAAAGGCTCTATTGAATTTAGAACTCCGTTATTGTTTGCGTTAGGATTTTTATTTGTTTTTGCAATTGGAGGTTTAACAGGTTTATTTTTAGCAACACTAAGCACCGACATGCATTTTCATGACACTTATTTTGTAGTAGCACATTTTCATTACACTATGGTTGGAGGTGCAGTGATGGCAGTTTTTGCTGGGCTATTTTATTGGTGGCCTAAAATATGTGGCCGAATGTACAACGAACTTCAAGGACAAATTGGATTTGCTTTTGTGTTTATTGGTTTTAATGTTACTTTTTTCCCTCAATTTATTTTAGGCGCTATGGGAATGCCAAGAAGATATTTTGATTACTTGCCAGAGTTTGAACATCTTCACGCAGTGTCCACTGTTGGAAGTACTATTGTAAACACAGGTATGGTTATATTATTTGTTGTTTTATATAGAGCCTGGAAGTATGGCGAAATTGCAGGTGACAACCCTTGGAATGCTACAACTTTAGAGTGGCAAACAACATCACCCCCTCCACATGAAAATTTTACTAAAGAAATGAAAGTCACCGGAGGGCCTTATGACTATGCGTAAACACGCACATCATTTTAAAGACGGAGACCACGAATTTTCTGCAAGCAAAATGGGAGTTTGGTTATTTTTATGTACCGAAATAGTAATGTTTGGAGTTTTGTTTGTAGCTTATTTTTTGTATCACAATCAATACCCAGAAACTTTTGCAGAAGGCGCAAAATTTTTAGACTGGAGATTAGGTGCACTTAACACAGTGGTTTTACTTTTTAGCTCATTTACAATGGCATTGGGAATTCATTTTTGTCAAAAAAATGATTCTAAAAAAGCCGTACTTAATTTAGCACTAACTTTAATTTTAGGAGCTGTTTTTATGATAGTAAAATATTATGAGTACAGTCACAAATTTCATTTAGGATTATACCCTGGTAAGTTTTTTTCTTACGAGGCAGCAGAGTCTGTAAACTTAGCCATGTATTTTTCTTTTTATTTTTTAATGACAGGTCTTCACGGACTGCATATTTTAATTGGCATGGGAGTAATTACATGGGTGTTAATTAGGGCTAGGCGAGGTGAATTTAATTCTAAATATTATACTCCAGTGGAGGGGGTTGGTTTGTTTTGGCATGTTATTGATTTAATTTGGATTTATTTATTCCCGTTATTATATTTGGTTGGTTAGTTTTGGTTTTAGTTTTTTAATTTTAGTTTTGGTTTTAGTTTTTTAATTTTGGCTTTACGAAAAAATGATTACAAATAAAGGATAGCTTATGGACTTACATCACATCACGCCTATTAAAACTTATATAAAAGTTTTAGCTTTATTATTATTTTTAACTTTTATTACAGTAATTGTTGCAAAGCCTGTTTCTGGTTTTGACTTAGGCCACTTAAATACTTTTGTGGCATTTGCAATTGCAACAGTTAAGGCGGTTGCTGTTGGATTAATTTTTATGGGACTAAAACATGAAAATAAAGTTAGTAGAAATTATTTTATCTCAGCAATCCTTGTACTACTTGTTTTATTTTCTTTTTTAGCTTTCGATATCGCAACCAGAGAAGTTTTAGTCAATCCTTTGTAGATGTAGTTTAAAATGTAGTACGCCAGTTTAATTATTAAACTGTTCAGAAAAATAACTATTTATATCTTTAATTTGTTCTAAACAAACTTCGTGTGCCATATTGTATGAAGTAAAAGGTGAATCATAATTTAACTGTTTTATTTTGATACATGTTTTTTTTGCAAGCTCTATTGGAATAACATTGTCGAGCATGCCATGCATAAAATTAACAGATATTTTTTTTCCACTGGAGGTTTGCAGCAACTCTGTATTTGGATGATAGGCTGATAAAACAAGAACACTTTTTATATTTTGCACCAATACACCTCCCAAGGCGGTATGAATAGCAACAACACCTCCCTGCGAAAACCCTGCTAAAATAATATTGTCATAGTTAATATTATTTTTTACTTCTTCATTAATTAAAGTTTCAATATATTTAGACGAATTATTTAAGTCATCAGTATTAATATTTTTTTCATTATCTACATTATAAATGTCATACCAAGAGGGCATAATCATAGATCCGTTAATGCTTACTTTTTGCTCTGAGGCATTTGGAAAAATAAATTTTACATGATCTTTATTTTTAAATTGCAATCTTGGGGCTAAGCTAAAAAAATCTTTGGCATTAGCCCCAAGGCCGTGCATCCAAATAACTGTGTATTTGTGCTGTAATTTTGGCTCAATAATTAATGGCAAAGGGTAGTGAATCATAGGTTTATGTAATTAATTTAAAGACTGTATCAAAATGACACAATTATTTACTTTAGTCTAGTTTCAAAATACCGAAATATATTACACCTTAGGAGATTTTAATGATAAAAATAAAAATTGTAACATTAATTATTTTAGGATTACTTAATTTTTCTACATCATTTGCTTTAGAGCTAGAGCTAAAAGAGCTTGTGCAAGAACTAGCAAAAGACAAAAAAGAAAGAGTAAAAGAAATTAAAAAATATAGGCGAGAGCTTGCTCAAGCCAAAAAAGAAATAGAAATCGAATTTAAAAAAGAATTTGAAGACACTGATTAAAAATATTTATATTAATTTTTAAGTATGTTCAAAAATTTGGCGGAGAGAGGGGGATTCGAACCCCCGGAACCCGTTAAGGCTCGTCGGTTTTCAAGACCGGTGCTTTCAACCACTCAGCCACCTCTCCACCAAAAATATTAGCGGAGTAGCATTGCAAAGGCAAAGAAAAATTTGCTTACCCCTTAGCTATATAAGTCATTCCGCCCATGTAATTAATTAATGCTGATGGAATTTTTATGCTTCCATCTTCTTGTTGATAATTTTCCAAAATTGCAAGTAGAGTTCTGCCAATGGCTAGACCAGATCCATTTAAGGTGTGTGCAAATTCTGGTTTTCCGCCGCTACTTCTTTTAAATCTAATATTTGCACGGCGAGCTTGAAAGTCACCAAAGTTTGAGCAAGAGCTAATTTCTCTATACTGTTTTTGTCCAGGCAACCATACTTCTAAATCAAAACATTTTTGTGCAGAAAAACCTGTGTCACCAGTGCAGAGTAAAACTTTTCTATATGGAAGCTCTAATCTTTTTAAAATACTTTCTGCATGTGCTGTTAATTTTTCGTGCTCTTGTTCAGAATTTTCTGGAGTTACAAAACTTACTAATTCTACTTTGCTAAATTGATGCTGCCTTATTAAGCCCTTTGTGTCTTTTCCATAAGAGCCAGCCTCTGACCTAAAACATGGGCTGTAAGCTACAAAAGAAATTGGCAAATCTTGCTCTTTTAAAACTTCTTTTGCATAAAAGTTTGTTACAGGAACTTCCGCTGTTGGTATTAATTTTAAATCATGTCCGCTGATACTAAAAACATCTTCTGTAAATTTTGGAAACTGCCCAGTGCCTATAAGACTGCTGCTGTTAACTAAAAATGGAGGAATAATTTCTTGATAGCCATGCTCTGTACTATGTATGTCCATCATAAAATTAATAAGTGCTCTTTCTAATTTTGCGCCAGCATTTTTTAAAAATACAAAGCGCGAGCCAGTTACTTTTGCGGCCCTATCAAAGTCTAAAATATTTAAATTTTCACCCAGCTCCCAATGTTCTTTGGCAGAAAACGAAAATTTATTAATACTACCATGTGTTGATACCTCTTTGTTTTGATCTTCGCCCTTTCCGCAAGGCACACTGTCTACACATAAATTAGGAAGCCCAAGTGCAAGTGTATTAAACTCTTCTTGTATGTTTGCAAGATTAGCTTCGTGATTATGAATTTCTTCTTTTATATTTTGTAAATCTTTTAAAAAAGCTTCTTTTTTTTGGGGAGGCAGAGTTCTAAGCTCTTCTGATTTTGTTTTTTGTAAAGATTTTTGAGTATCAATTTTAAATATAAGATGTTTTCGCTTTTCGTTTATATACAATAAACTTTCAAACTCCTTAACATCTGTATTTCTATTTTTTAAATTATTTTTATATTTTTCAATATTTTGATCTTTTTTACTGCCATCAAAAAGTTTTAAATCTAACATAAGTCTCTTTTTTTATAATTTTTTTATAATTTTGTAAGTTTTTTATTTTAAAAGTTTATAATTTAATTTGTCAAAGTGTTTAGATTAAATTTTTATTACATATCACTGGCTATCCCAACATAATAGTACAAAGCAAAAAACAAGACAATAGTAACTGCAACACTTATGCAAAATACAGACTCTTTTAAATTTTTAATAATATAAAATATAAGATAAAAACATAAGCAAAATACAAATAGCCAAGACAAAAATTGATAGTGTATAAAAAACTCTAAAACAGTGGCAATAGCAAAGGCTATGCTTGTTGCAAATAAAAATTTTAAAATCCAAATTGTGTAACTAAATATCGATAACATAATTAACCTACATTCTAAGTCGTTTTTTTATTTGCTCTCTGTCTTCTGCGTTTGGATTTAATAAAAAATATTGATGATATGCACGGCGTGCTAAATTTAACTCTCCACTTGCCTCATATATTGCACCAAGTTCTTTGTAAATATTTGGCAATCCTGATTCTATTTTTTTAGCTCTGTCTAACATAATTTTAGCAGTGTCTAAAGAGCTCATTAGCCTGTAACACTTAGACATTTTAATATAAATATGAGCAGATGCCCTTCTTATTTTAATTGCATTTTGATATTCTTGTATGCAGGCTAAATAATTTTTTTCTGATGTATAAATTTCTGCAAGCAATATACTTGGGTTTGCTAAATTAGGATTATTTGTTTTTTCTAAAAGTAAATGTTGTTTTGCTTTTTTTAAATCAGAATAAAGGTAATAAGTTTTTCCAATATAAAAATTTACCAAAGGATAATTTTTATTAATACTTAAAATACTAAATAATTTTTTAATTGCTTTATTGTATTTTTTTCTTTTTAAATATAATTGAGCTAGCGCAAATAATGACTCTGGGTCTGACGGGTTAGATAATGCAGCTGTAATTAATAGCTCTTCGGCATCTTGTAATTGTTCGTCTTGTATATTAACTTTTGCTAATTCTAAATAAGCTTTTTTAAAATTAGGATTAATTTTAATAGCTTTATAAAAATTAACTTTTGCTTGCGAATACCTACCGTAACCTGCCAAAGATTCGGCTTTTAAAAAATAATAAAAACTAGATTGAGGGTAGTTTGCAATAAGTTTATTTATATAACTAATTGAAGATTTAATACCCCTTACCTCTGACAAACTGTGTATATATATTTCTTGTGCTGGATTATAATAAGGGTGAAGCTCTAAAACTTGCTCACTAATTTTTAAAGATTTTCTAAAATATTTTTGTGCAAAATAAGATTTTGCTAAAATAACTAAACTTTCTTTATCAGAGGGGTAAAGCTTTAAGGCTTTTTTTGCAAACGAAACAGCCTCTTCTGTATTAGATTTTTTAAATTCTAAATTTGCGTATGCTCTGTAAATTTCATAAGCCCTTGGGCTTTGCTTGTGTGCAGATTTTAAAATTCTTGCAGCAGTAGAATACTCATATCTATGTGTATAATATTGTGATAACAAAATATATGCATGAATAAATTTTGGATTTATTTTAATTGTTTTTTCTAGCCAAGAAATTGCCTCTTTTGCAAAACCAAGCTCCCAAGAAGTTTGAGCTATTTTATAAGCTGCAGTTACATTTTTTGCATCTTGTGTAAAAGCTGATTTATAATAATTTTGAGCTAAATTATATTGTTTGTTTTGATAAAATTGATCACCACGCAATACAAGTTGGTATGATTTTATGTCGGAGTGTTTTAAATTACTACCCCTGCCCATATTAGAATATAAATTTTTAATAGCCTTGTCTGCAGGGTTAAAAATATAGGCTTGTTTAATAAAAGAAAAAGCTTTTGCTTTGTCAGAGTTTCGCAAAGCTAATTTATATAAAGTAAGATAAGCCTCAGACAAAACTAAAAAATCAATATTAGCAGAAAGGCTGACTGCATAATTTAAAAAATCCTCTGCTTTTTTATAATGCGAAAAAGCTTTGTATTCTATAATGCCCAGTCTAATTAATGTAAATTTATGAGAGGGCTGCCTTTTTAAAACTTTGTTATAAATTTGTATAGCCTCTGAGTACTTAGATTGTTTTTCTAACGCAAAAGCACTTAAAGCAGAAATTTTAATCCAACCAGGCCAAAGCTGACCTGCAGAATTTAAATAAACAAAACTGTCGGCATATTTTTTAAAATGAAACAAAATTAAAGATTTTAAATAATATAAATTAAACCCAGCCTTAGGATGCGAGTTAATAGCCGAAGTAATTTGCTTTCCGGCTTCTAAATATAAATTTTTAGATATCAGTCTTGCAATTTCACAAGTAGATGCGTTAACTCCCCCTAAATCAAATTGATAAATTTGTTTAAATACTTTAAAAAAAGTTTTTTCGTCTTCAAAAGATCTATAAGTATAAGGCCACAGTTCCAAATAAGTAAGACACAAAAAACCATACAAACTTTTTTCTCTAGGCTTCATTTGTATAGCTTTAATTAAATAATTTTGTGTTTTTACATATTGCAAAAGCGAATCAGATTGAAAGTTTTTTAAAGAAAGATTTACTAAGTTGTTAAATTCTATTTTATTATAAGCTGTTTTTATAGAAAAATTAGGACTTTTTAAATGAAGCAAGCTTGGCTTTTTTATACTCTGCGAATCAGTTAATAATAAATATACTAAAAATAAAGCCACAAAAGAGGTAAGTGTAAAAATAATACCTCGTTTATTTTTATCAATAAATGTTGTCTTAGGTTTTGTCGTTGTTTGTTTTTTAACAGGCCTGTAAACTTTTGTTTTTCTTTTATTTTTTTTTAATCCAGAATCATTTAATTGTGGTTTTTTAAACTGCGACCTATTAGGCTGCGAAGGCTGCACAGGCTGTGGTTTTTTAACACTAAGCTTGCTAGAGTCTTCAATGTCATCTACTAAAGAGCTTATTAATTTTTCATCTATTGGCTCTATCTTTTCTTGTTTTTTTTTATTAGAAGTTTTAATAGATAAGTTTAAAAAAAATGAGTGAAATTCTTTTGTACTTTCAATAGGCTTCCAATCTAAAATTAAATCTTTAGCTGCTAAAAAACCTTCTGTATATTGTCCAGACTCTATTTTATCTTTAACCTGATTAACATTATACGGCCCAGTAATCTGACCCGCTTCGTCTTTAATTAACCACTCTACTTTGTCATTAATTTTATTTGTCATAAGCATTGGCGGAGAAGGAGAGATTCGAACTCTCGGTACGGTTGACCCGCACGGCGATTTAGCAAACCGCTGGTTTCAGCCACTCACCCACTTCTCCACAAGGTTGGTTAACCAGTTGTTTTAAGATGCCACAGGCTTGATTGCTAATCAAGTATTCTATAGGTGAGCTTTTTTATTTTTATACAGAGCCAAACTTGACCAGCATTGCATAGTAATATAATTAAAAACTATTGCGCCTGTAGCTTAGCTGGATAGAGCACATGACTACGAATCATGAGGTCGGTGGTTCGAATCCATCCAGGCGCACCAACAAGTATTAATAAATATGAGATCTTTTTTAAACCGTCCAAAATCTTTTAAAAAACAAAGTCACCGAAGGTCTTTTTTTGTTTTAATTTTTTTATTGTTAGCGGTTATATTTTTACAAAAAAAACTAACAAGCAATTTAAACAAACAAGAATTATTTTGGTGCAACACAAGAGTAGTTAAATTAAGTGTAAATAAAAATATTTTTGTAAATAAAAATTTTAAATGGCATTTAAATAAATCAATTTTAGATTCTTTGTTTATGGAAAGGTGGCTTGCAAAATATTGTAAATTAAAAATTTTAAAAGTTACAAAACCCATAAAAATAAAAAGTAAAAAGCCATTATTTTGTGTGACTTTTGTAAATAAACAAAAACAGTGTTTTTATAAAATATCAAAAACAGCCTTTATTTGGAGGGGCAAAATCTTTTTATCCCCTCAGTTACAAAGTGGCTTTAATAAAATTTTATTCTTGACTAATAAACTATAAATTTTCATACTTAGCTAGCTTTTCAGGTGTAGCTCAGTTGGTAGAGCAGGTGACTGTTAATCACCTTGTCGGGGGTTCGAGTCCCTCCACCTGAGCCAAATATTATGAACGATACCCTATTTTTTACTCCGTTTGCCTTAAATTTATTTCTACACAGGCAAGGCCTGTGTCACACGACTGGATGAGATTCTGCAAACAAGTTCAGAATTACAGAGTGAGAATTGGTTAAAATGCTTAAATGAATGAAGTTTTAAAACGCCGCACTTTTGCAATTATCTCGCACCCAGATGCCGGCAAAACC
>JAAOIH010000022.1 GCA_015163875.1 Bdellovibrionales bacterium | reverse complement strand
AATAATATAGACACAAAAGCTCCTATAAAAAAATTATTAAAAAATATTATTTCTATTTCTTTTTTGTCAGAAATTTTTAATTTAGATAATGAAGTTATGAGAGCTGTATTAAAAGAAAAATTTGATGGCGATATTTTACAACTTAACCAAAGTGCATTTAAATTAGGAATAAAAGAGGCAAAAAAACAAATACAAAATAATAATATTATACAAATTTCTAAAACTAAAAATGCAAACAAAAAACATCCTCTTTTAATAGACGGAAACACTGGGGCTGCTATTGGAATGCTTACTGCTGGTTGCCAAGTATTTTCTTGGTATCCAATAACTCCGTCTACCTCTATTGCAGAAAATTTAAAAAAAATTAAACCTTATAGCAAAAATACAATGTCTATAACTCAAAGTGAAGATGAACTTAGTGCAGTATCTATGGTCGTTGGTGCTGGCTGGGCAGGAGCAAGAGCTGCAACTGCAACCTCTGGGCCAGGCCTTTCTTTAATGTCAGAGGCTTTAGGTTATGCATATTTTGCAGAAGTTCCACTTGTGGTATGTGATGTTCAAAGAATGGGGCCATCAACTGGTTTGCCAACTAAAACTTCGCAAGGTGATTTAAGTTTTGCAACACAACTTTCACACGGAGATTGCCAATCTATTATTTTATTTCCATCTAATCCAGAAGAGTGCTTTAAAATGAATTACCAATCTTTTGATATTGCTAATTATTTACAAACTCCTATTTTAATTTTAAGCGACTTAGATATTGGAATGAATATTCAATCTTGTCCTGAGTTTTCTTATCCAGAATCAAAATTAGAAACTGGAAAACTTAGTCATATACAAAAAAAAGAATTAAAAAATTGGCAAAGATACGATGATCCAGATAAAGATTTTATACCAATTAGAAGCATACCTGGAAGTTTACACCCATACCTTACAAGGGGGACTGGGCATAATAAAAAAGGAGATTACTCAGAAGATCCTAAAGATTTTTCTAAACTTCTTAAAAGGTTGCATCTAAAATATAAATCTTGTTTAAAAATTACTCCACCTCCCGTTGTAACAAAAACAAAAAATTCTGATAAAAAATGTATACAGCTAATAGCTTATGGGTCTACTGATCAAATAATAACAGAGGTAACAGAGAAGTTAAAATTGCAAGGCTACTTTGCTGAGTATTTAAAAATTCAATCCTACCCATTGCATACTGATATAATAAAAGATTTTTTAAAAGATAATAATAAAAACTGTTTTATTATAGAGCAAAATGCATCAGGACAAATGAAAAATTTAATTACGCAAGTTTTGCCAGAGTATGCCAATCAATTTACTGGCATCACGCATTATAACGGATTACCAATAGATGCTGATAGTGTTACAAAAAAAATTATGGAAAATTTAAAATAAAATTATTATTATGAAAAAATTAAAAAAAGAATTTTCGATAGAAGAATACAAAGGTTCGACAAGTACTTTGTGTGTTGGCTGTGGGCACAATAGTATTAGCGAACATATTTTAAATGCTTGTCATGATTTAAATATAGCACCTAATCAGATTGCAAAGTTGTCTGGAATTGGCTGTTCGTCTAAAAGTATTAATTACTTTTTAAATCAATCTTTTGGAATTAATTTTATTCATGGAAGAATGCCATCTTTGGCCACTGGAGTTAGCTTGGCTAATCCTAATTTAAAATTAATTGGAGTTTCTGGTGACGGAGACACCTCCAATATTGGATTGGCATCTTTTTGTCATTTAATACGAAGAAATATTCCAATGCTTTATATTGTAGAAAATAATAGCGTTTATGGATTAACAAAAGGTCAGTTATCTGCAACTGCATACTCTGGACATATTAATAAAAATAAAGATGTAATGACAGACACACCTATTGACCTTTGTACTTTAGCTATTGAAATGGGATGTAAATTTGTGGCTCGTAGTTTTTCTGGTGATAAAAAACAAATGAGCAGCTTAATTAAACTTGCACTTAAACATAACGGAGTGGCTTTTATTGATGTTATTTCGCCATGTATTGCATTTGCTAATAACCCTGAATCTAAAACTAGTCATATAGCTTCAAAAAAAAATAGAATTAATTTAAATAATATTGATATTGTTTATGAAAAAGAAAAATCATCTAGTGATAATTTATATAAAGATGGAGAAGTTTTAAAAATTTCTATTTCAGATGATAAAACATTACATCTATATAAATTAAGTGCTGATAATCATAATATTGAAAATCCATCAGAGGCCACAGCGGCATTAAATAAAATTAAACAACAAAATAAAATTGCTACTGGTCTTTTTTATTTTATTTCATCAAAGACCAAACAAGTATCTTTGCAAAAAAATAAACTATTTATAAGCCCGCCTGCTCAAAAACTTTCAAGCAATAGCTTTCAAAGCTTGCTATCTGAATTTAAATAATACTTATTGTTTAAAAAATTGTATAAAAATTAAACAATACAAAATTATCTACATTTTTTTAAACAAGCTGGATTAAAGACCCCCCTTTTTTTGTCTTGATGCTCCGATACTTTTATCAAATATAAAGGAGAGACTCATGACAATTTTTAAAACATTATTATTATTAACTTTGTGCTTTGCTACTATTAATTGTAGTAAAATTACATTTAGTGCAATAGACGAAGATAATATTACAGGCTCAGAGCCGCATCAACCAGCAGATCCATCAAATCCTGTTTCTAAAAAATTAGACATACTAATTGTAATAGACAACTCATCTTCTATGTTGCAAGAACACTCTGTTATTCATGACAAACTTTTGGGATTTAACAGAAAATTAAAATCCAAAGGCCTAGACTACAGAATGGCTGTAACTACTACAGATGCCAGAGAAGTAAACTCTTTAACTAAATTACAAACTCCTCGTGGTTTTGGAGGTAAAGTTATTTCGTTTAAAGGAAAGAATTTTGTTTCATCTAGCACATATAATCCAGAAGAATTAGTTCTTGCAAGTCTTGACCGCAGCTTAGAGGCTTCTTGTGGAACTGCTGATTTAGATGACAACGACTATTGGCTAGAAGATGAATCTGATCCAGAAATTTGCTCTACAGATTATGAAGAGCCAGTTAAAGTTATTAAACAATTTTTAAAACAAAAAGATACTGCTAACTCTGGATTTTTAAGAAGCGGTGTTCCTTTAGTGGCACTTATTATCACAGACGAAGATATTGAATCTTTTGATGATAAAAATATGAATATGTCACAACAGTTAGCCTCTATTAAAATTTTAAAATCTAACTTTAAAGCTTATGGAATTATTGCTCAAGAGGGTGATATTGCAAGATGTAATGCAAATTGGTCTGGTAATGTTAGTCAAAAAGTTGAAGAGTTTATTAGTTTAAGTGGAGGAAAGCATAATAGCATTTGTGATGCAAATTATGTTTCTATATTTGAACAAATAGCAAAAGATTATTAATAAGATATTTTTATTTTTTAGTTATACAAAGGGCTGTTTTTTTAACAGCCCTTTTTTTATTTTGTATTAAAAACTAGACTTTATATTAACTTAGTTTTGCACGACAAGTTAACAACGAGGTCATTATGCAAAAAATTATTTTAAAAAATCCATATTTTATTATTTACAGTCTATTTTTTATGCTTACATTGTCTAGCTGTAATTCTTCTTTAAGCGGAAGCCTCCCCGAGAAACTTTCTAAAACTCAAACTAGCAGTCTTGCAACTTTAAGCTTTTCTAAAGTACAAGTTCACGACAATCACCTGATGTTTGATTTATCATTAAGCAAAGTATCACCTTTATCTATTAATTTTTATATTTTATTAGAAAATAGCAATGGAGACTCTGTACAATTAGCAAATGCAAAAACTATTTGTTCTGAGCTAGATTATAGAGATTCTTTTCTTGATTGCTCTAAACATACAAAGATATATAAATGGATATTTACATCTGGAAAACATAAAGCTAGCATTAAATTACCTCTTAGACAAAAAAATTTAGACGAGAGATTTGTATTAAAAGTAATTACATTTAATACTTTTATTGCTAAACAAAATTATAAAAATACTTTAACTGGAAAAAACACACTATTTAAAACTTCAAGTTTAGTAAGTACTCCTGATAAATTAAATCTTTTAGAAAATTATGGCAACTTAACTGTTCCTGTATATTTAAATACAAATAATAGTTTTGCAATAAAATACAAAGTTAAACAAATTACTGCCGAGACAATATATTTATTAGGCAGCAAAGATTCTATTGCCACAGAAAATGCAGATTTTGTTCCTTCTGAGGGAAGTTTTATAATTAATACTGATCAAAACACTCGCGAAATAAATATAAATATATTAGATGACAAAATCTATGAAGGCTCACAATCTTTTGTTCTTACTTTAATTTCTGATCAAGCGATTTTTGATTCTAATACTGAAAAACATATTTTAATTACAATAGATGACGACGAAGAAGCTCCATACTTGCAAATATCTAATTCTACATTCATAGAAAAAAATGAAGTTCAAAATTGGCCTGTATCTTTAAGTTGGCCTTCGGAGCTGCGACTATCTTTTGATTATAAATTACATAGTACATGGACTAATAATGCCGAAATCTCAAAAGATTATAGTGGAGACAGAGGAAGTGTAGAATTTCTTAACAGAGAAATACAAAAATTTATTCCTGTAAATATTATTACTGACAATATTCCAGAAGACACAGAAAGCTTTTCACTTTCTATAAAAAAACTAAAAATATTACAGTTAAGCAAAAATGACAGTGGACTTTATACAGCATTTGTTACAGACACAAATACTGGCGTTGTCCCTAGTGCACAATTTAGCGCTAAAAGTCTTAACACTACAAATGGTCGTAGTATTAATATTCCAATTGAACTTAAAGGCCCTGCTACATCTCCTGTAACAGTTTATTATAGAAGTTTTAGCAAAACAGCAATGCCATCAATAGACTTTGAAGACAAAGCTGGAGTTTTGCATTTTCCAGCATCTACCAAAGCTTATCAGGTACAAAATATTAATATAAAAATTTTAAATACTTCTTTTACTGGCTTGCAAAAAGCTTCAAAAGAGTTTTATATTTATATTGAAAAAGTACAAAATGGAAAAATAAGTACTAATAGAAAAATTAATATCAATATATTATAAATAATATTTTATTTTTTATAAAAAATTTATTTGAATGCTTTGCTTTTGCCTGATATTAATAAATAAATCTTAGGACAATTATGATAAGAAGCTGGAAAAGCAATATTCTAAATTTTTTAAAATTAGAAATGGCAACAGGCTTGCTAATTTTATCTGCAGCAGTTATTGCTCTTGTACTTTCTAATTCTATATTTAGTGAAAGTTATTTTCATTTTATTCACCTTCCTATTAATTTAAGTATTGGAAGCTTTAAACTTCATTATGGTTTACAACATTGGGTTAATGACGCGTTAATGGTATTATTTTTTTATGTTGCAGGCCTAGAAATTAAAAAAGAGCTTATAGAGGGCGAGTTAGCATCGCCACAAAAAGCTGCGCTTCCAATTTTTTCAGCTATTGGAGGGATGATAGTCCCCGCATGCATTTATTTTTTTTTTAATTACAATTTAGAATCTCAAATTGGCTGGGGAATTCCAATGGCAACAGACATTGCTTTTTCTTTGGGAGCTTTAAGTCTGGTAAAACAAAAAGTTCCACTATCTTTAAAGGTATTTTTACTTAGCCTTGCCATTGTTGACGACCTAGGTGCTATTTTAGTTATAGCTCTTTTTTACACTCAACAAGTGTCTGTGCAATTTTTATCGTGGGCATTTGCATTGTTGTTATTACTTTATATTTTACGCAAAGTTGGAATATTTAATCTTCCACTACTTGTAGTAACAGGTTTTTTAGTTTGGATATGCTTTTTAAAAAGTGGAGTGCATTCTACTATCGCAGGTGTGCTTTTAGGCTTTATTACTCCATTGTATCACCCAAAAACAAAAAAAATTATTGCTGGCAACTATATTCATAAACTACATAGCTTTGTAAATTTTGCTATATTACCTTTGTTTGCTTTTAGTAACGCTGGCATTGTCATTGGTAGTCAAAATCTTTTAACTAATTTTACTCATCCAGTTAGCATTGGTACTTTTTTTGGACTTTTATTAGGAAAGCCATTGGGGGTTTTATCTTTTGCCCTATTATCTATAAAATTAAAACTAAGTTCTCTACCTGCTTTTGTAAATTGGAGGCAAATGCTAGGCATAGGACTGCTTTCTGGAGTTGGCTTTACCATGTCTATTTTTGTTACTAATTTATCTTTTATAAACAACTCTAATTTAGCAGAAATAGCAAAATTAAGCGTATTATTGTCTTCTGTATTAGCCGCTATTATTGGTATAATTATTTTAAATAAAAAACAAAATACTTAGAGCGTAAAGATATGTTTTCTGTGCATTTTCTTTTAAATAAATAACTTCAAATTTGACTTCATTTTTAAACCAGTATAGCCTTTTTTTGTGGTTGGATAGCTCAACTGGATAGAGCATCTGCCTTCTAAGCAGAGGGTTCTGGGTTCGAGTCCCAGTTCGACCACCAAACTTTCTTAACATCTAAAAATACAAAATTTGATGTAAATGTCTCCACAAATATCAATAAAATTATTTAGCTTAGGATTTTTTACAAATTTAACAAAAAACAAATTTGTAATTTTTACTTGATAAAAAATATTTATTGTTACAGAAATTTAAAATTGTTAATTAAATACTCATGTAGTAATCGCGCTATATAAAATACTAATCAAAGGTTTTAAAATGAAAAAAATATCACTAATTATTTCTGTATTACTGTTAATATCTTCATCTGTATATGCTAATAAAGGTAATCTATCAGGTAAAAATCAAGCAAAAATAAACAAAGAAATTAATCAATCTTCTGTGTTTACTGACTCTGGATTTAGTCTTAGCACTTTACGAGATAATATAAAAAATTTGAAAAAAGATCTTAAAACACTTATTAGGCATAGTGGCGTATTAATGGACTTTGGGTATGGAGATGATTGGGTTGAGTGTGGGGAGTATGAATTTTCTATATCAGAAATTAACTTTGAAAAACGAATAATTCAGATTTCTCTTTATCAGGGCAATAAAAACCGTGTGTGCCAACATAATAGCCCTATTATCATTGACATAAAATATCAATTTGAAAATAACAAAAAAAAACAATTTAGTTTAAAAATTTTAGAATATTAAAATTAAAAACTAGACTCTTGTCTCTAAATATTACTCCCGATAGTCTTATTATAGGCCAAAAGGAGTCGTGATGTTTAAATTTATTGTTTATATCAGTTCTATTATTGTTTTAAATTCTTGCACAAACTCAATTGAGTTTGAAAATGACAGTGTTGATTTTTCAAGACCTTCTAATCCGGTTGTTGAAAATGTTCTTCATACGCAAAATTTACAATATAAATCCTCAAACAAACAAGTAGATATTTTATTAGTTATTGATAATTCTAAATCAATGGCTGATGAGCATCAAAAAATGATTCAAAAATTTAAAGATAATTTTATTCCACATTTACGAGATCTTGACTGGAGAATTGGAATTTTAACAACTGACGCAAGTGATACTTTTGATGGAGGCTGGTTTAGTGACGACTATCCAAGCACATCTGGTTTTGGAGGTAAGCTGTTAAAGTTAAACTCTGATGGAGACACTTATTTTCATAAAGACACAGTTGATTTAATTCCTTTATTTCATAACACAATAAAAAGAATTGGTTGCAACACTGAAAGTCAAAAAGATGAAGAGACAGAAAACTCAAAAGAAGACGAAGCTTTTTGCTCTGAACTTAACGGATTAGAGCAACCATTTAACTCTATTATAAAAAGTATAAATAAAAAAGATGCAGAAAATAATAATTTTTTTAGAAGCAAGGCGCATTTAATTACTATTGTTATTTCTGACGAAGATGAAGATGATGTTTCAAATCTTGAGGCTCAAAATGTTGTTGATGCAGTTAAAGAGCAATGGCCTGAAAAAATATTAAGATCTTACAGTATTTCTGTTTTACCAGGAGATCAAAAATGCAAAGACGCCTCTTCTGAGGATTATGACGCTAAGTTTGGAGCAAGATTATTTAACCTAAGCAAGCTTACTGGAGGAGAAAGCCTAAGCATTTGTAACAAAAATTATGCTCCTATTTTTAATAAAATAAGTAAAAGTATTTACGATTCTTTTTTATTAAAAATTGATCTAGAAAAAATACCATTACCTGGAAGCCTTAAACTTACATTAGACCCAGAGCCAGATTATAGCTTTCATTATATTTTAAAAAATCAGCAAATTATTTTTAAAGAGCCTTTATCATTTGACACAACATTTATAATAAAATATTTAACTGCTAATGTGCAAAAATAAAAAATTAATTTTGTTGAAATGTTATTTTTTTTAATATGAAAAAAAAATTTTCTATACTTCATAAGCAGTTTAGCAAACACACTGACCCGTGGGGGCTGGATTTATCAATTTTAGAAACAGCATACAAATATTTATTACCTATTTATAATAATTATTTTAAAGTAAGATGCTTTGGTATTAATAATATAAAGCCAAATCAAAAATATTTATTTGTATCTAATCATTCTGGACAAATAGCATTAGACGGAGTGTTTATTTCAATGGCCTTAGTTAAAGAATTAAAAAAACCTATTTTAGTGCGCTCATTAGTTGACAGATTTGTTCCAGAAATCCCATGGATTGGGCAATGGATGAATTCTGTTGGGGCTGTTGTTGGAAATAGAAATAATTGTTTAGATATTTTAAAGCGAAACCAATCTGCTTTAATTTTTCCAGAGGGAACAAAAGGTTTGGCAAAAAGTAGCACTGACTATTATCAGCTAAAAAACTTTACTCAAGGTTTTGCTAAAATTGCCAGCATATCTAAAGTTAAAATTATACCCGTTGCCTTAGTTGGTGCCGAAGAAATTTTTCCATTTGTTTATCAAAACAAATCTTTAAACAAATTTTTAAATATACCTACACTGCCAATTAGCCCTTTCTACTTGCCATTACCCTCCCCTGTTGATATTTATTTTGGCAAAGCTTACACTGTGGATTCTTTAAAAATTAATTTAAACAAAGATGTAAAAAATTTAAAAAACATTATACAATCCATGATAAACAAAGGTTTAAAAAAACGACGAAGTTTTTATTTTACATATAAACAAAAATAATATTTTATGAAAAAAATTCTTATTACAGGATGCTCTGGAGGTTTAGCGCAACTATGCATTAAATCTTTATCAAAAAAACAAAATATAAAAATTATTGGCATAGACCCTCGACTGTCAGAATATCAGCACATTAATGTTACTTATTATAAAAAAAAATATTCACGAAATTCTTTTGAAGAAATTTTTTCTAAACATAAACCAGATACAATTATTCATCTTAGTAGAATTGGACACAAAAATACTAATCCAATTTTTAAAAAAGAAAAACTTTTAGATTTAGACTTAATTACTACAAAACAATTTTTAGATTTAGCTCTACAATATAATATTAAAAAAGCCATTCTTATGAGTAGCTTTCATGTCTATGGAGCGCTTTCAGACAACCCAAGCATGCTAACTGAAGACTCTCCTTTAAAAGCTAGCATTAAGCACTCTCAGCTACGAGAAATTGTCGAAATTGATTATAATTTTACTAACTGGGCATGGAAGAATCAGAAACAAATAAATACCACTGTACTAAGGCCCTGCAATATTATTGGAAAAAATATTAATAATACTATTAGCCAATATTTTAAATCTGCTATCGCGCCAGTGTTTGTTGATTTTAATCCGTTATTTCAACTGGTACACGAAAAAGACATGAGCAATTTAATTATTAGCTGTTTATCTGACATAGCAACAGGGGTTTATAATGTTGCGCCTTATGAATTTATTCCATTAAAAACTATTAAAAAATTACTAAATCCAAAACACCTTTCTATACCTAGCTTTAGTCTTAGCATAATAACAAAAATATTAAGTTTAACTTTAAAGCCAAATACACTACCAGATTATTTAATAGATTATTTAAAATTTTCTAGCACTATTGATGGAAGTTTGCTGCAAAAACAATTGCCAAAGTTTTCTTTTAAATATAATTGGAAAGAAATTTTAGAAGATTTAAAAAATTAAACACTAAAATTTATAATTGCTTACTGTTTTTTTAAAAAAATTTTCACTATCTTTACTGTTATAATCTCCAGGCAAAATAGTATCTGATAAAGTTAAGGTTATTTTTCTTCTAAAAGATTTTGGCCACTTAAATAAAACTTTTCCAGATTCAAAAGAAAAAATGCTTCCCCATAATCCATCAATTGCACACAAAACTACAGGCACAGAGTGGCTTGATAAAATACGCTGAATTCCAGGCCTAAATGCTCTCATTTCTCCTGTTCTAGAAATTTCTCCCTCTGGAAAAATACCCAAAATTGCACCTCTGTCTAATGTTGTTTTCATTACTCCAAATGCTTTTTTTAAAACCTCTTCGCTTTCTCTGCTTGTGGCAATTGGTATAGCACCTGCTTGTTTAAAAAAAAATGGCATTTTGTAATAATAAGCCCAATCCATTACATAACAAACTGGGTCTTTTATAATTCCCCCAACAATAAAAGGATCAGCAAAGCTAATGTGATTACTTGCTAAAATATAAGGTCCTTTTTTTGGGAGTTTACAAAAATTAACAAGTTCAATTTTATAAAATATTTTAATAATAGTATTTACACAAAATCTTAAACAATGGGAGGGTTTAAATAAATAAATAAATAAAGATGCTAATAAATTAATTAATGCTAATACTAAAAATATAATTGATATTCCGTAACTGTTTAAAAGCATTACAAGAACAGATGCAAGCACCATAAACAATGCATTCCAAATATTATTAGCAGAAATAATTCTAGAAATTAATTTTTTATCACAAGCCTCTTGTATATATGTTGTTTGTGGAATAATTAAACATGCCGAGCAAATTGATAAAAAAAGTACATCTATAGCTGCGCGTAAAGAATATTTTTGAATAAAAAAAACAGAAAAAGACATTAAGGATTCTGACTCTGGTATAACAAATACACTAGAAATATAAGATAAATCTAATAAAAATAAACTTAAAAAAAATCCAGCAACAGGGACAACTCCTATTTCTACTTTTGAAGAAGAAATATACTTAACAATAATTGCGCCTATCCCCATTCCTAAAGTAAATAAAGATAAAAAGAAAGTTCCAATTTCTGCGTTTACACCTAAGATATTTTTACAAAATAATGGCAAAACAGATAAAATTGCTGCTCCCATAAACCAGAGCCAAGATGCTCCTAAAATAGTAAAAAAAATATCTTTATTTTCAAAACTTAATTTTAAAGTTTTTAATGTAGATCTAAAAAAAGTATAATCTATTTTATATTTAGTAGTTTCTGTTTTAACTTCTTTAATTTTTAAACTAGACACTAATCCAAAAACCGATACAAGCAAAATAGAAAGCATAATATATAACGAGTTACCTGAGCTAACAAAAACTCCTCCTAAAATAGTTCCTATTAAAATTGCTAAAAATGTGCTCGAAGTTATAATAGAATTTGCTTTTACTAAAGATCCTTTTTCTGCAACAAATGGTAAAATGCCATATTTAACAGGGCCAAAAAATGCTGATTGTGCTCCCATTAAAAATAAAGCAATAAATAAATATTGATAATTGTTAAAATAAAATCCACAAGCTGCAATGCTCATTATAATAACTTCGACAAATTTTACAATCTTCATAACTAAAGCTTTTGGATATTTGTCGGCTATTTGCCCTGCTGTAGCTGAAAATACAAAAAAAGGAAATATAAAAACTAAGCCAGCTAGTGGAACTAATAATCCACTGTCTAGGTTCCATAATTCTATAGACTTATAAGTTAATAATAAAACTAATGCATTTTTAAATATGTTGTCATTTAAAGCTCCAAAAAATTGAGTAAAAAAAATAAACTTAAAACTTTTATTTAACATATTAATTTTTTGTGCGATTAATTTTGCGTGCGATTAATTTTTTGTTGTTTATTATTTTAAATTAATAAACTTACAAAAATCTTCTACTTGTTTTTGCAATCTATCAAGTATTGTTTTGTCAGTTAATGTTTCGTCTTTTATCATATCCCAAACATTATCTAAAAAAACTCTTTGTGGGAATAAAATTGCATTTCTATAAGAGAAAACCTGCATTAAATGCTCCACAGGCCTAAGACCAGCAAATCTACCTCCCAAGCCAACAAATGATACAAATTTACCATCAAAAGAATCTGGAAACTTCCAGTAATCTATAAAAAACTTTAAAATTCCAGGATAAGATCCATTATATTCTGGGCAAACTATATGCAATGCTTTTGCTTTTGCAATTTTTTTAAACACTATTTTTAAATCTTCTGGAATAGAGTCTTGATTATAAGAAAGTCCATGTAATTTGTTTAACGATAAATTTTTTAAATCTATAATTTCTGCAGAAGCATTATTTAAATTATAAAATTTTAATAATTGATTTGCTACAATTAAAGATTTTGATCCCTGCCTATCTGTTCCAGAAATAATGTAAATCATATATATCCTTGGCTGGTATTACTTAAATACTGTAAAACTTTTTTTGTAAGCTAGTTTATTTCCAAGACCCCATGATTCTAAATGCACAGACAGTCCTTTTTTTAAAGATTTTTTAATAAGCTTGCTATGTATAATTGCATAATTGTAAAAATTAGTTTTACCAAATACTTGTCGTTTATTAAGATATTTTGTCCATAGTGATGGATACAATCTAGTATGTAGTCCACTTGTAGTAATTTCATAAGTTTTAAATCCTAATTCTTTTTTTGGAATTTTCATAAACTCAAAAAAATGTCTGTCGCCAGAAATAAAAGCTATTGCAGATTTACTTTTTTTTATATTTGGTATTAAAACTTTTTTAAAATTATAGGGGTGACTAGCTTCATAAGACTCCCATGGTAGATAGCCTCCAAAAATTTGACCTCCATCAATTATCCACGACGGAGTTGATGATTTTTGTAACTGTGTAAACAGCCATCTTTCTTGTAATTTTCCCCAATGAGTTTCGTATTTTACATTTTTTAATTTAATGCGATTTTTTTTATCATTTACATTTGGAGTTCTAAAAAAACGATTATCCATAAAAAATAATCTTTGACCAAATGCTTTAATTACAAAAGATACTCCTGGTCCTTTTTTAAAAATTAAGCCCATTGGTTTTTGTGAAAAAAAACTTTGAAATACTTTTTTAGATTCTTTTTTAAATTTAAAACTATAGTCGCCATCATTAATTCCATAATCATGGTCATCCCATACTGCAAAAATAGGAACTAATTTTTTAGCTTTATAAATATGTAAATTTTTTCTCATTTCTACATAACGAGTCCACAAACTTTTTTTATCAGAGACAAGCCTACCATCAATATAGCGATCTACATATACATTATCCCCTATTAGCAAAACAACATCTGGTTTTTTTTCTAAAAGCTCTGGCCAAATCTTTTTTTGTATATCTTGCAAATAAACTGCAGAGCATGAAGCAACTGCCATTTTTACTTCTTTTTTATTAATATCTAAAGATTTAAATTCTCTTGTATCTACTAATATATTACAAAAATTACCACACTTTTTTATACAATCATCATCATTTTTTTTACATTTTTGCTGATCCAACACTAACAAGTTGTATGTTTTTTTTAAATTTAATCCTTTAATAAATAAAGTTTCTATAGCTTTGTTAGAAAAGCTACGAGTAATTTTTTTAGAAACAAAAATTTTGGCAGAAGAAAAAGATTTTGTTATTTTTAAAAAATTTTTTTTTTCTTTATTAGAAAAAATTTTAGATTTTAAATTTAATAAACTTAGTTTGTCTGAATCTAAAACAAAATATTTATATTTAGTATTTTTATTTACTAATACTGCAATTTGAGTGGCATTTGTTGTAGTAAAGCCCTGTGACATAGGCAAAATATCTAAGTTTTGTTTACAAGATAATAAAAACCCAAATAATATTAATAAAATAACCTGCATGTTTTTTTCCATTTTTATTTTAATATAAAATTAATATTAAAACAGTTTGCAGAAATTAATTTACCAACTAGCTTTAGTAACCCCTGGTAATTTTCCTTGCAGTGCTAGTTCTCTCATGGCTAGTCTAGACAAGCCAAACTTTCTGATAATTCCTCTAGCACGGCCTGTTAAATAACAGCGGCGAGTTACTCTGCATACCGAAGTGTTGCGAGGTAATTTTTGTAAAGATAAAAAAGCTTCGTATCGCTCTTCGTCAGTTTTTTTAGGATCAATAGATTGAGCGCGCAAATTTTTACGATGCTCTGTATATTTTAACGCCTTAGCGTATTTTTGATTATTTTTTGCAATAGAGCTTTTTTTTGCCATGTATCTCCCAATATCTTAGCTATTTTCAGTGTCTTATAAGACCTTAGGAAAGTATCAATAAATTAAATAAATGACAACAATAATATGATGCATTATTTAATTTTCTATAGACTTTTCTAATTTTTTTATGGATTACTCCATTATGGACACAAGCAAAAATGAAAATCAAAGCCTAAGTATTCCTCCAATATGGAAAAACGAGCTTACAATCACACAGCAACAGGCTGTAAGTAGCTTAAAAGGCCCATTGCTAATATTAGCTGGTGCAGGTTCTGGAAAAACTAGAGTTTTAACATACAGAATTGTAAACCTTCTTCTTCAGGGGGAGGCTACTCAAGAACAAATTTTAGCAGTAACTTTTACAAATAAAGCCGCTGGCGAAATGCGAAACAGAATTACAAACATGCTTGGTGAATTAAATATTCCGATATCATATAATTTATGGATTAACACATTTCATGCTTTTTGCGTAAAAGTTTTAAAAGAGCATATTCATTTTTTAGGCTTTAAAAGTCCGTTTACTATTTATGACGGAAGTGATCAGCAAAGTCTTATTAAAAAATGTTTAAAAAAATTAAACATTGATGAAAAAGTATATCCTGCAAAAAATTTTAGATTTTTAATTAGCGAGGCAAAATCATTAACCAAAGACCCTCTAAAAGTAAGAAAGTGGTTAGAGGATAATGCCTACGAAGATATTGTTGTAACAGTTTATGATGAATACAAAAAAGAATGTGAAAAAAATAACGCTCTTGATTTTGGGGATTTATTATTAAAAACTTATGAATTATTTTTAGCTCAACCAGATGTATTAGCTAAATATCAAAATCAATTTAAATTTATTTTAATTGATGAGTACCAGGATACTAATGCAATTCAATATGGACTTATTAAATTGTTAGCAAAAAAATCACAAAGTATTTGTGCTGTTGGAGACGAAGATCAATCTATTTATGCTTGGCGAGGAAGTGACATTACAAATATTTTAAATTTTGAAAAAGATTTTGCTAATTGCAAAACTGTAAAGCTTGAAGAAAACTTTAGGTCATCAAAAAATATTGTAAAAGCAGCCTCTCATGTTATTAGCAACAACAGTAATCGAAACGAAAAACATATATTTTCATCTAAAGAAGATGGCGAACAAATTTCATTAATGTCAAATTTAAATGAATTTCAAGAGGCAAGATTTTTGTCACAAGCCATTAAATACAGATATAATAATAATGGCACTAGCTACGAAGACATAGCTGTGTTTTATAGAACGCATGCACAATCAAGAGTTTTAGAAGAGCAACTTCGCCTTGCTAGAATTCCGTATCAAATTATCGGTGGCATAAAATTTTACGAACGAAAAGAAATCAAAGACCTGCTTTGTTATTTAAGACTTTGTAATAATCCAGCCGATGATGTCGCATTAAAAAGAATAATTAATAGTCCTGTTCGTGGTATTGGAAAAACAACAGTAGAAAAAATTGAAAACATTGCAACTGATAACAACATTAGCATGATGAAGGCTATAAACAAAATTTTAAATGAAAAGCTTTTAGGACAAGGTCCTTTAAAAAAAATTGATTCGTTTTTCTTTTTAATGCAAGGTTTAATTCAAAGTGCACAGTCATCTAGTGTTTTGGTTTTATTATTAGATACTATAGATGCAACTAAATACGAAGAAGTTCTTCGTAAAGATCAAACTCCAGAGGCAAAAGTTCGTTTAGATAATATTTTAGAATTTAAACAATCAGTAGAAAATTTTGAACAACACAATACAGAAGATTCTACTTTACAAAATTTTTTAGAAAGCACTGCCCTGCTAAGTGACACTGACCAGTTAGAAACTAGTGATCAAATTTCTCTTATGACTATTCATTCTGCAAAAGGCCTAGAGTATAAAGAAGTTTTTTTAGTGGGCTGCGAAGAAGGTTTGCTTCCGCATGTGCGAACAGGAGACGAAAACATTAGCGATGAAGACATCGAAGAAGAGCGCAGGCTTACTTATGTAGCAATTACTAGAGCCAAAGAAAAACTTTTTTTAAGTTATGCTAAAACACGAAAAACTTGGGGATATGACACAGAACAAAAAAAAATAAGTCGTTTTATAGAAGAGATTCCAGAAGAATATATCAAAAAAGAAAGCGCCTTGGCTTTTTGGTAAATTGCGATTAGGATAAACTTATGATTGTTCATAGATGGCAGGCAGAAATTATTCCTTCTAAAAATCAAATACAAAAAATTTTTGAAGCCGATGACCTTAATGCGAAAGAAGACATTGTAGAGCCAAATACTATTGCTAAAGAAATTAAAAATCCTTATACAGAAATGAGAGTTGTAGTTTCTGGTGCATTATTTGTAGAAATTATAGGAAATAAATTACTTTTAAGACCTGGAGACAAGATTATTATCCCATCTAATACAAAACACACAAAAACCAGCCAGGGTGATTTGGCTTGTGTTAGTTTAGTGGCTTATCAGTTTTAATTTTTTTGCACTTTAATTTTTTTATACTAAATAAACATCATACCTAACAAGCTTTCCTTCTAAAGTATGATTTGGTTTTTTTAAGCTTGGCATTTTTTTATGTCGT
>JAAOIH010000021.1 GCA_015163875.1 Bdellovibrionales bacterium | reverse complement strand
AAAATAAAATTTTAAAATATAATATTATAGCCGACAAAATAGTTAAAGCTGCATTATTAAAGCCTTATGTTGTAAAAGATATAACAAGCTTTGCTAATCCAAAGTATTTAAAAAATCAAATTAAAAACTTACACGAAACTATGAAATATATGTTATTTAATAATAAAACAAACAAATAATAAAACAAACAAAAAATAAAATGAAAATTTATATTATAAGCTTAGTTAAAGCTATCGAAAGACGCAAATTTCAAGAAGAGCAATTAAAAAAGCTAGGACTAAAATATATTTTTTTTAACGCTTATAGCCCTGATACAATTGATTTAGATTTTTATAAAAAACATTATAGCGATTGGCAAAGACCTCTTAAAAAAGAGGAGTTTGGATGTTATTTGTCTCATAGAGAGCTATGGAAAAAAATTATCACAGACAACAAGCCTGCATTAATTTTAGAAGATGATATTTTATTAAGTAAATACACAAAAGACATGATTGAAAAGCTTAGCACAAACACTGAATTTGATTTAATTAATTTTGAAACAGGTATTCGTAAAAAATATGTAGCTAAATGTAGTAAAAAAATTACAGAAACTCATAATCTAGTTAAGCTATATTTAAATCGATCAGGGTCTGGAGCTTATGTTTTGTATCCAGAGGCTGCTAAAAAATTATTAAAAAGAGAACTTACAAAAGGAATTGCTTTAGCTGATTATCATATTCATAATTGCTACTCGTTAAAAAGTTATCAAGCAGAACCTGCAATAGCTGTACAAATGGTATTTTCTGAACATTACAAAATAAAAAAAAATAATTTAATAATAGCAGCTTCATCTATTTATGATGGAAGCAGAATTAAAAGTAATTTTAGATTTATTTTAAGAAGAATATTTGGACAAATAAGACTAGGGGTTAGGCAGCTTGCTACATTAATGTTATTTAAAAAAAGAAATATTACATTACAGCCTAGTCATTTTGACTTTTAATTACTTATAGTATGTATAATAACATAATTAATGCTTTATAAAAAAAGGATATAAAATATAATGAAAAAAGTACTTTTAGTAACTGGAGGGGCAGGGTATATTGGCAGCCATGTAGTAAAGCAACTTTTAAAAGAAGATGTTTACAAAGTAGTAGTTGTAGATAATCTTTCAACAGGTTTTTTAAAAACAATTGAAACTTTAAAAAATATTAAAGATTTTTCTTTTTTTAAAGAAGATTTAAAAAACACATTGCAAATAGAAGAAATTATTAAGGCCAATAAAGTAAGTGGAGTTTTGCATTTTGCAGGAAGCTTAATTGTTCCAGAATCTATTTCTGATCCATTAAAATATTATTTTAATAATGTATCTAACTCCATTAGTTTAATTACTTTGTGCCAAAAATATTCTGTATCTAAATTTATATTTTCATCTACCGCTGCAGTTTATGGCGATGTAAAAGAGCAAAATATGCCAGTAACTGAAGAGCTAAAAACTAATCCTATTACTCCGTATGGAACTTCTAAATTAATGGTAGAGCAAATTTTAAGCAGCATTGATAGAATAAATAATAATTTTAATTTTGTATCTTTAAGATATTTTAATGTAGCAGGCAGTGACCCAGAGGGGCTAATTGGTCAATCTACTTTAAATAGCACACATTTATTAAAAGTTGCAGCAATGTCTGCAACAAATCAACAACAAAGTATGAACATTTTTGGCAATGATTACCCAACTAAAGATAAAACCTGCATTAGAGATTTTATACATGTTAGCGATTTAGCAGATGCACATATAAAATCTTTAGATTTTTTAGACAAAAACAAAAGTTCAATTTTTAATTGCGGTTACGGAAAAGGCTATAGTGTTTTAGAAATTGTAAATGCCATGAAAAAAGTAAGTGGTGTAGACTTTGGTGTAAAATTTTCTGACAGACGAAAAGGAGATATTGTAAGCATGGTATCTGATAACAGTAAAATAAAAAAAGATATCAGCTGGATACCAAAATATGAAGACATAAATTTTATATGCAAAACAACTTTAGACTGGGAAAAAGTTTTAATTAAAGATAGCAAGTAATATTTTATTACTTTAAAAAAAACCGTGCTGTTTAATTAGAGATTCAGTGTTTATACCATGAGCAATATCTATTAAAATATTTTTTTCTGTTTGTATTACTTCAAATGCTTTTTTTAATACAATATCTATAACTTTATTAGGAATTACTGTAATACCATCGCTGTCACCAAATATTAAGTCGTCTGTCGCAATTTTGATATTATCAATTTCTATATCTTTGTTATAACTTTCTAGCGTAGCTCTACCCCTAACATCTTTACATGTATAGCCTTTTGAAAATACAGGAAATCCTATTTTTTTTACTTCTTGGCTGTCTCTTGTTGGGCTGCTAATAATTGCAGCACTTGCTCCAGATCTAATTGCAAGATTTGCATTAAGCTCTCCAAAATATGCAAATTGTTCAGCATCATTTTTTACTACAATTATATCATTTGGAATAATACTATTATAAGACTCTAAAGATTTATAAATACCCTTAAAATCTTCACCATTTTTTAAAAGTCGTAGTTTTAAAGTTTTAACTTTTCCAAATATTTTTGTATTTGGTAAATTTAAAGTATACCCCTCTAATGTAGAATTAATTTTTAAGTCATCTAAAATATCAGAAAGCATTGAGCTAGTTAAATGAGTTTTTATATTATTTAATAGCTTGCGTTCTGTTTCTCTTTTTCCTATTGCAATTAAATTAGCCAGGCTAAAATCATCTGGCCAATTTACGTCAACGGCTTCAATAGCTGAGGCTTCAAGAAAAAATGGTTTTTCGCCTATTCGTCGTTTTGTTTTTAATGCGGCTTTCTGTGATATTATATACAGACCCATGGTTTCTATCATAGTATCTTCTAAATCTATACTATTTGGAATTTTATCTAAAGAATAATTAGGATTATTTTTATTCCAGGTATAAAGCTTTTCTTTTCTCATTAATACTGCTGAGTCAAAATTATTACTTTTTACTGCCTGAACTCCTTTTTCTATAGTAGATTCCTCAATAAATGGACTAGTAGATAGTATTTGAATATAAATATCTGCAGGTATATTTTTAACTTCGTTTAACAAAAGTTTATTGCCGTCAGTATTATTTGATGAAAGAAGAGGGTCTCGTTTAAATATTTTACAATCTATATCTGAGGCTAAATTAATAATTAAATCTGACTCTGTGTCTAAATAAACTTCATCAATAAATCTGCATTTTATTAACTTTTTTAGAGTATGTAAAAATAATGGCTGTCCATCTAGCAGCTGTAAATTTTTATGTTTTATTCTAGAGCTAGATCCTTTTACAGGCAAAATTGCAATAACTTTCACTAAGCTTCCTATTGTTAAGAGTTGTTATTAATAATTTTCATAGAATAAATTGATTTAATATAAATGGCAAGAATAAATTAAGAAAGAGAGTATTTTTTAAAAATTGATAGCGAAATCTTTTATTCCAAAATACACTATATTTTTTATTAAAACTTGTTTGCATTTCTTCCATTGCATATTTATGATAATCATCAACAGGCTCTCCGCCTAAATTTAATTTATAACCTCTGTTAATGAGCCACTCTGTATAAAAGTTACTGCTAACTATATTAATGTAATTATTTTTATTTGCTTCATAAAATAACTCAAGGTCGTTGCCCCAGCCTCTTTTTAAACTTAAATTAAAAAAAGATGAATTATTTTTTCTGCATATAGTTAATAAATCATGACTGACAGCCATGCATAATGTAGTAGGACAAAAAATACTTCTATATTCTTGTGATTTATCTACAAACTGCCTTAAGTGTTTTCTTGGAATATTAGGTTTATCTAGCATTGAAGCTAATAAAACTCCTAATTTTTTTTTAAAAAATTTTTTTTTCAAAAATTGTGCCTTAAGATGTTCAATATCTTTTTCTATTATTTTTTTATAATTAATATTTGAAAATAAATTACCGCTATTATTAATTAAAAGATAATAATCAGCAGGAAAATAATCCATTAAATAAGTTAATGACATTCTTATCTGCCCAGAAGATTTAATATTTTTAGGTAAAATAAAATTTGCACTTTTAGCCAGTGGATTTATGTCTGATCCGTTATCTACGCTTAAAATATCTTCAAAGCCACTAGACTTTAGAATATTGTAAATATCATCTGTGATATCTGGCAAATTATAATTCATAATTATAGGTGTAATTTTCATTATAAACCTTTAAAGTTTTGTTAGCTTTAACTCTTGTTTGGTTTTTTCCCAATTATTTATTATTGGCTGCATATAGTCTTTTAGTGATAAAGCTCTATTAAGAATTAAGTTATTTTTTCTAAATAAAAAATATATTTTTGTTAACAAGGGATATTTTAATAAATCAAGTTTTTCGTAACGAGATGGCGATAATTTTTGAAAATCACACAAAGAAGTATTTGAAAAATTTTTTATTTCTATAAATTGAAGATTGTTTTTAGTTAAGTTAGAAATATTATGAAAAAAACTTTTTTTATTTTTTTTATTATCAAGATTATAGTTTAAAAAGCCGTAGTCTTTTTTTAAAAATTTTAAATGAAGATATAAAATTCCAATATACTTTTTAGGCAATCTTATTTTGTTTATAGTAAATGATTCATATATAGGAAGATTTATAAAATAACTTTTTCTAGAAACTGGAAAAAAACAAATATCTCCATTTCCTGAAAAAGCAAGGTTTTTAAATACTCCCAATATGTTATTTTTATAAACAAGATTTATTCCAGAAAATGTATAAATATTTTTTAGTCCATTTTTTTTTACAATCTCTAAAGCTTTAGATAAATTTTCTGGAACGCATAAATGATCGTCATCTAGTTTAACAGCTATTTTTTTAGTTGTTTTAGACAAAGCAAAATTATAATAATTTGCCATGCTGTGAATAATATCTATTTTAGAAGTTTTATCAAAAAAAGCTTTTTGCTCTGGGCTTCCAAGAGGGTAAACATAAGGTTTATAGTGATAAATTTTTAATTTATTTGGATATTTTTTTTGTAAGTCTAGTAAAATATTTTCTGTATTATCTGTGCACTGATTATAGCAGGCTATAACTTCGTCAAAAAAATCAATATGTGATTCTATTGTTAGTTTTAAAAAATCTTCACCATTTTTAATACGCATAAACGCGCTAATCCCATCATCTCTGTGACCGTCAAGAATTTTAGGGTCAAAATTATATTGAGATTTATTCAAACTTACCCCCTAAACATAGGCATTTTTAAAAATGCATCACCGTTTTCGTCAGCTTCAAACTCTCCGGCATTCATATTAATTTGAATGCTTTGAAATAGTAGTTTTGGAGAATCTAATTCTTTGTCTCTGGCTTCTCTAAATTTTAAAAATTCTTTAAGCTCTGTATTTTCTTTTATATGAATGTTTTGTTCTTTTAATTCTTTAATAGTTGTTTGAAAGTGCGGTTGCTCACCCTCTTTAGGGTAATTATGGCCTACATAAACTTTAACATCTTCATTTAAAGTGTATAATTTTTTTGTAACAGAGTTAAATAAATCTTTTGCATCGCCTTTTGGAAAATCACATCTTCCAGTTCCGGCCTCTGGTACAAAAATACTGTCGCCTACAAAAATTTTATCTTCTATTAACAAGCTAACACAAGCAGGGGTGTGGCCTGGAGTATTAATGGCTTTAATTTTTATAGAGCCTGCTGTAAATTCTTCGTCATCTTTAATTAATTTATCAAATTGGCTGCCGTCAGTTTTAAAATTTGTAAATTTAAAAAGTTTAGCAAAAACTTCTTGAACAATTTTAATATTTTCGCCAATTCCAATTACAATGTTTGGAAATTCTAATTTAAAAAATTTAGACGAACTAATATGATCTGCATGCACATGAGTCTCTAAAAGAAACAAAGGTTTTAAATTATTACCCTTAATATAATTTAACATTTTTTTAAAACACTCAGTTGTGTATGAGCCTTTATTAGAATTAAAATTTAAAACAGGATCTATAACAATAGCATCTTTAGTGTTTTTATCATATACAATATAACTAATTGTACCTGTTAATCTGTCAAAAAATTCTGTTATTTTAAGCATTTTGCCTTTTGTAGTTTGTAATAAATTTTGCCATTAGCATTCCAGCAATTAAACTTAAAACATAAATCCAAGCCTGATTATTTGCAACCAAGCTAGTTAATGCTGGCCCTGGACATAATCCAGAAGCCCCCCAACCTATGCCAAATATAGCAGATCCAAAAATAAGTTTTTTATCTACTTTTCCATTAGTTGGAATAAAAAATTTTTCTTCAAGCAATGGTTTTTCTTTTTTTTTAATTACAAAATAATAAACAGGCATATAAACGCCAATTGCTCCAAGCATTACCAGCAATAAAGCCGGATTCCAGCTTCCAGTAATGTCTAAAAAATCAATAATTTTTTTAGGCTGTGTCATTCCAGAAATCACTAGGCCTCCGGCAAAAATCATCCCTAAGTTAATTGCAATAAGATTGTGTATAAAGTTTTTCATATATCCTTGGCTTTTATATAATTAAAATTAAAAAAAGTTTTTCATAACCCAAACAATAAGCATTCCCGAAATAATAAAAGTAACAGTTGCTACAATTGACCTAATAGAAAACCTACTAGAGCCACAAATACCATGCCCACTTGTGCAGCCATTTCCTATATAAGTACCTATGCCAACTAAAAAACCAGATAAAGCAATTCCCCAATAATTTAAATCAGCATTTATAGGAAACATCTCTTGTCGCTGTATGCTTAAAAGCAAGCCCATAATAACTAAGCCTAAAATAAAATAAGCACGCCAGCCTTTGTCAGATTGCTTGTCTATTATTGAGCCTTTAATCATTCCACTAATCCCTGCAATTTTACCGTGAGTAAATAATAATAAAACAGAGGACAGGCCAATAAGCGCGCCTCCAATTAAAGCTAATAAATATTCTGACATAATTGCTTCCTTTTAAAATTTGTATAATATAATAATGTTCTACTATTATAAGTTTAATTTACAATATTTAATTTAATATAAATTAAATTATTTTAAACTACATATATGTCTTTTATAGGTTTAAAAAAATGTTAGTTTTTATTTTTGCTCTATTAATTGGTTTAATTGTTGGCTTATTAGGCTCTGGCCCAGCTATTTTAAGCTTGGCTTTGCTGCTTTATGTAAAATCTGAGTCACTAGCCACATCAGTTTTAATGTCATTAATTATAGGAGGCGTATTATCATTTACTGGAGGTTGTTATAAAATTAAAAACGCATCAATTAAAAGTATTTTATTATTTTTACCCACAAGCCTTGTTGGATCATTTTTTGGAACTAAATATTTTTTTTTAGTATCAGAGTTTTGGAAAATAATATTATTATCTTGTGTAAGTTTTATGGCGGCAGGTTTAATTTTTTTTAAATTATATAAACAAAACAAATTAAACAAGCCAGATTTTTTAACACCAGTATTAAATGTAAATAATATTATATTTTTTATTTTATTTGGTTATTGTTTAGGATTTTTATCTTCTTTTTTGGGCATAAGTGCAGGCTTTTTAATAGCACCAATACTTGTTGGTGCGCTTTATTTAAATATATCAACTGCAATAGCAACAAGCTTGCTTTTAAGCATTATTAACTCTGTGGTTGCTTTATTTTTTTACTATCAAAAAAATGGAATTAATCAATTTTTACAATTAGATTGGACATTTTTATCATGGTTTTTAATATTAGGCATTATAGGAGTTGTGCTTGGAATTAAATTTTCTCAGCACGCCTCCCAAAGAGTATTAAAAAAATATTTAGGGATATTTTTAATATTTTTAGGTTTTTTAAATTTATATCAAGCTTTTTTAGTGTAATTTTTTCTATATTTAATTAACAAAATCATATAATGCTTTTATTTTTTATAATTATATATTATATAATTTTTATAACTTTAATTATTTACAAAAGGTATATATGCAAATGGATGAAATTTATAAAATATATAAAAATATACCAAAGGGTGAATTGTTATTAGATGTAAGACGGCCTGATGAATTTAAAGAAGCAAGAATTCCTTTATCTGTAAATATCACTCATACAGAAGTTGCAGAGCATGCAGAAAGTTTAAAAAAATATAGTAAAATTTATGTATATTGCAGATCTGGAGGAAGGTCTAAAGTTGCAACTCAGTTATTACAACAGGCGGGGCTTGATAATTTATACTGTATAGCAGATTCAGGAATGATGCATTGGATAGCAGAAGGCTATGAAACAATTTCTGAGTAATCACAAAAAGAGAATAATATGGATAGAAATTTAGCCTTAGAATTTGTTAGAGTTACAGAGGCCGCTGCGTTGGCAAGCTCTGGATATATGGGTCGAGGCGATGAACATCAAGCCGACCAAGCCGCAGTCACTGCAATGAGGTCTGCATTTAACTCTGTTTTAATTAACGGCCGAGTAGTTATTGGAGAGGGAGAAAGGGACAAAGCTCCAATGTTATATATTGGCGAGCCTGTTGGATTTGCAAATACAAAAGAGGCTAAAAAAATTAATGATACAAATATTTTTCCAGAAATTGACATTGCACTAGACCCTTTAGAGGGCACAACTATTTGTGCAAAAGGCGGCGTTGGCGCTACATCAGTTATTGCCGCAGCTAAAAAAGGAAATTTGCTTCACGCTCCAGATGTTTATATGGACAAACTAGCTTGCGGTATTAAAGCAAAAGGATGTTTAAGTTTAGACAACACTCCAGAAAAAAATATTAGTATTTTAAGCAAAAAATTAAATAAACCAATTTCTGATTTAACAATAGTTATTTTAGAAAGACCAAGGCATGAAGAGCTTATTAACAAAGTTAGATTAACAGGCGCAAGAATTTGCTTAATCGGCGACGGCGATGTATCTGCAGGAATTGCAGCCTGCACCCAAGGCTCTGGCATTGATTTACTTTTAGGCATTGGAGGTGCTCCCGAAGGAGTTATCACAGCTGCCGCTATTAAATGTTTAGATGGTGACTTTCAGGGGCGTTTAATTTTTAAAGACGAAAGTGAAAAATCAAGAGCTAAAGACATGGGCATTAAAGATTACAACAAAATATATAATTTAGAACAATTAGCTGCAGGCCCTGTGCTTTTTGCTGCAACAGGTGTTACAGATGGTCCTTTTTTAAAAGGGGTTAGGCATTTATCTAGAGGAAGGGTGCAAACTAATTCTGTAGTTTTTAGGTCTCAAACTAAAACTAAGCGGTATATTCAAACAGAGCATAATATACAGATTTAAGTTTTGAAAAAAATATAAAGCTTATTGTTTTTAACTGAGTAATTAAGTACAAAACAGGTGATGTTACTAAGTATATTTAATTTGCTTATAAGATGGTTATTTTTTATAGCTGTTATATGGCCAGTTCAAGCAGAAGCTAATATTAGCGATGATGTTAATGCTAGTGCTGGTGCTGATGTTAGTGCTAGTGCTAGTGCTGGTGATGAAAAAATTTACTGGCCTGTACCTGATATTAAAATTTCTATTCCTAAAAATATTAAATCAAATATTTGCACGCCATTTTTTGTTGATAAATATTTTAAAGCAGAAAAAGTTTTTGCAAACTACTCTTTAACATACACTGATTATCATATTAAAGCACTAAAGGCTTTTTATAAACAGCTAAAATTAGATTTACAAAACAAAACTATAAATAAAAAAAACTGGAATGCTAAAAACTTAGGATTGCAAAATTTATACACATACTCAGAATCTTTGTATGATATTTCTGACAATGTAAATATTTTTTTTAATAATTTAGAGGTTTGCTGGAATATAAAACCAGATTATTTTATGTCTTTAAAAAGAATTGTTAAAAATTACAGACTTCAAGATTTTTTAATTGCAGAAATTACTTTGTATTTTGCAGATAGCTTAAATCAAGTATTAAATGCATTAGATTCACAAAATTTATCTAACAAAAACAAAACGCAAATACTAAGCATGGTTAAAAATATTTTAGACACCTCCAAAAAAATGAAAACAATGCTAGTCTTTAACTATAAAGTTTTATCTAGCGACATTGACTATATTGCTCAAGTTTATTGGGGAATATAAAAAGGAATTAAAATGGCTTCTATTGAAAAAAAAGAAAATTTTAAATGCACGCCTAGCCAGCTGTTTAGCATTTTATCTGATTACGAAAGCTATCCTGATTTTTTAGGAGATGTAAAGGGTATTAGCATTTTAAAATCTACTAAAACTTACAAAATAGTAGAATACACTGTGTCTATTATTAAAGATATAACTTACCAATTAAGAGTAAAAGAAAATAAAAATAAAAATATTTCTTGGACTTTAGAAAAAGGCTTAATGTTTAAATCTTTAAATGGGTCTTGGACTTTAAAAGATTCAAAAACTAAAAAAGGAACAACAGATGTTGTTTATGAAGTTGACATGAAGCTAAGATTATTTGCACCTAAAATTATTGAAAAAACTTTAGTAGAAATTAATTTAAAAACTATGATGAAGTCTTTTAAACAAAGAGTAAAAAAGCTTTATGGGTAAGTTTAAATTTAAAAATAAGATATTTTTATGTTTTGTAATTTAGAGCATCAGCTTTTATCTTTTTATAAAAATCAAGCTTTTAAAGAGCCTTGCATTTATTTGGCCGTGTCTGGTGGTTTAGACTCTATGGCAATGCTTGAGCTTCATAACAAACTTAAAAAAATATTAAAAATTAATTTAATAGTATTACATGTTCATCACGGATTTGCAGATGATAAAATAACAGATGATGACTGTGTTAAAAATGATTTTCGTAATAAAGCTTACGGGCTTGTTAAAGATTATTGCAAAAAAAATGATATTAAATTTCTTAGCAATGCACAAAAAGATTTTAAAAAAGATGTTGTAATAGATTTTAAAAAAGATTCTGAAGAAAAATATAGAAAATATAGATATGATTATTTTGAAAAAATACTTTTAAATTCTAAATTTGATTTAAACATATTAGTAACTGCTCATACCTCTGATGATTTACTAGAAACTAGATTAATGCGATTAATGAGAGGTGTTGGCCCGCAAGGCTTTGCATCTATTAAAGCAGTTAGTGAAAAAAAAATATGCAACAAAACATACTTATTAGTAAGGCCTTTGTTAAATACTATGCGATTTGATTTAAAAGATTATGTAAAAAAAAATAACTTAACTTTTTGTCAAGACCCCTCCAATAAAGATACAAATTTTTTACGCAACTGGTTGAGATTAAAAGTTTTGCCTGTTATTGCAAAAAAAGATAAAAAATATATTAAAAATATGTCGCAATCTTTAAACTTAATTGCAAACAAACTTGATAGTGACAATTCTTTTATGGATAGTTTAATTGTAAAAAATAAAATAAAATTAAGTTTATTTCATAGCCTTTCTTTGGACAATAAAAAACAAGCCTTGGCTCATTATTTGTATTGTAATAAAATTAAAAATTACTCTATGGGTCATGTTTTAGAGCTTTTAAAGTATGCAGATGCCACTAAAAAACAGCAGTCTTTTAGTGTAGCTAAACAGAGGTGGGAGTTAAAAGATACATGGCTTTATATGCTTGATAATTCATCAAAAAGTACTAAACTGAAAACCGATTAAAACTAGAGGTATAAATGAAAAATTCATCTCAAAAAACTTTTGCAATGTGGGCTATATTTATTGTGTTAGCTATTGTGTTAATACAAAATTACCAACAAAAAAATAAATCTTTTATTAAAGATTTTGATTATAATAAATTTAGACACGCATTAACTTTAAAACATGTAAAAAATGTAACTTTTGAAATTGCAGAAAACGATAGCATTGGCGAAATTTCTGGTTCAATGAAAAAAGAATTTAAAACAAAATATAAAGGAGCAGTTAAGTTTAAGGTGCAAGGTGATATTAGTGCTCAAGGAAGATTGCTTGTAGAAAAAAACGGACTAACTCCAAATTATAAAAAAATTAAAGACTCGCTATTTGTTTCTTTGTTATTAAGCTGGTTGCCTTTTATTTTTTTAATTTTTATTTTTATGTTTTTCTTTAAACAGATGCAATCTGGAGGAAGCAAAATTATGAGCTTTGGTAAAAGCAAAGCAAAAATGATGGATCAATCAAAAAATAAAATTACTTTTAAAGATGTTGCAGGGGTTGAAGAGGCAAAAGATGATTTAGTCGAAATTGTTGAATTTTTAAAAGACCCAAAAAAGTTTACAAACATGGGCGCAAGAATTCCAAAGGGAGTTTTATTAGTGGGCCCTCCCGGAACAGGAAAAACTTTACTTGCTAAAGCCATGGCTGGCGAAGCAGATGCTCCGTTTTTTACAATATCTGGTTCTGACTTTGTAGAAATGTTTGTAGGTGTAGGTGCCTCTAGAGTAAGAGATTTATTCGAACAAGGAAAAAAGCATGCACCTTGTGTTATTTTTATTGACGAAATAGATGCCGTAGGCAGGCATCGCGGATCTGGAATGGGTGGAGGTCATGACGAAAGAGAGCAAACTTTAAATCAACTATTAGTAGAAATGGACGGGTTTGAATTTAATAATGGCGTAATTGTTTTAGCAGCAACAAATCGTTTAGATGTTTTAGACCCAGCGCTTTTAAGACCTGGAAGATTTGACAGAAGTGTGATGGTACCAGTCCCTGACTTAACTGGAAGAGAGCAAGTTTTAAATATTTATGTTAATAAACTTCCTAAAGAAAAACTAGCAAGTAATATTAATTTAGAAAAAGTAGCAAGGGGAACAACTGGTTTTTCTGGAGCAGATTTAGCAAACTTAGTTAACGAAGCAGCTTTGCGTGCAGCCAGATTAAATAAAAAACAAATTTCTATGGAAGACTTAGAGCAATCTAGAGATAAAATTTTAATGGGCTCTGAGCGAAAATCTATGAAAGTAAATGATAAAGATAAAAAAATTACTGCTTACCATGAGGCAGGTCACGCAATTGTTGGAAAGCTGTTACCTCAAATGGACCCAATTCATAAAATTAGTATTATTCCAAGGGGCAGAGCTTTAGGTGTTACACAAACACTTCCAAAAGAGGAAGAGTTAAATATGACAAAAATTAAAGCTCATAATTTATTATCTTTTTTATTTGGAGGAAGGGTAGCTGAAGAATTAATTTTTAAAGATTTTACAACTGGAGCATCTAACGATATTGAAAGAGCAACAGATTTAGCCCGTAAAATTATTTGTGAGTGGGGAATGAATGATAAAATTGGACCAGTCAATTTTGGAAAATCTGACCAGCCAGTTTTTGTAGGAATGCAAAGCGGTGGACAGCAAAAATATTCTGACAAAAAAGCAGAAGAAATTGATAATGAAATTTCATCTTTAATTAGTGATGCTAAAAATAAAACTACAGAAATTTTAAAAGAAAACGAAAACTTATTACACACTTTAGCAAAAGCCCTATTAAAATTTGAAACTATTGATAGCAAAGAATTTGAACTAATCATGAATGGCGAAAATTTAGATAAAATAGAAATTTACAGAGAAGAGCAAAAAAGAATTTTAAAACAAGAAGAAGCTAATAGCGAAAAAATTGCTAAAGCAGAAGAAGTTTTAAAAGAAGAAAAACCAAAAGCTGTAGATGTTAATTTACAACCAAAAACTGTTAGCTAAACTGCTAGGCTTAAATAATATTTTAAATTAAGGCTGTGTAATATGGAAAACCAAATAAAATTTGGAACAGACGGCATAAGAGGATTAGCAAATAAACTTCCCATAACTGTAGAGGTAGCTTTAAAAATAGGACAAGCTTTAGGGGTTTTAGTAAAAAAAGAAACTCATAAAAAAGGTTCTGGTCATGTAGTTTTAATTGGTAAAGATACTAGAATTTCTGGCTATATGATTGAGCAAGCATTGGCTAGTGGTTTAAATTCTATGGGAGTTTCTGTGCAATTAGTTGGACCACTGCCTACTCCAGGCGTTGGTTTTTTAACAAAAGATATGCGATGTGATGCGGGGGTTGTAATATCTGCTTCGCATAATCTTTATATGGATAATGGAATTAAATTATTTGGCTCAGATGGTTTTAAAATTTCTAGCGAAATAGAAAAGTCTATTGAAAAATTATTACTAGAAGATTTATCTAAGTATTTGCTTGAATCTAAAGACATAGGAAGAACTCGCCGTATCGAAGATGCCTCGGGCCGTTATGTTGTAAGTGTTAAAAATGCTTTTCCACATCCTTTGCATTTAGAGGGGTTAAGAATAGTAGTAGATTCTGCCCATGGCGCAGCCTACAAAGTAGCTCCATCTATTTTTGAAGAGCTAGGTGCTAAAGTTATAAATATTGGAAACCATCCAAATGGTTTTAATATTAATAAAAATTTTGGCGCATTATGCCCAGAAACATTGCAAAAAGCAGTTATAGAGCACAAAGCAGATTTAGGAATTGCAGTCGATGGAGACGCAGATAGAGTTTTAATGGTAGACGAAATTGGTCAAATTTTAAGTGGTGATCATATTTTAGGATTGTGCGGAATATCTTTAAAAAAACAAAACTTATTAAAAAATAATTCAATAGTTTTAACTCCCATGAGCAGCATTGCTTTAATAAATTGTCTTAAAAAAGAAAATATAACAGTACATACTGCAGCAGTTGGTGATAAAAATGTTGTTGCTTTAATGAAAGAAAAAGATTGCATTTTAGGAGGAGAAAACTCAGGACATGTTATTTTTTTAAAACACAGCACAACAGGTGACGCTTGTATTGCTGCTTTAAAAGTTTTGGAATTAATGAAAAAAGAAAATAAAAAATTAAGCCAAATGCGAGAAATTTTTAAAACTCCACTTCAAATAAACCATAGTGTTAAGCTTAAAAAAGTTATGGGGCAGTCTTTAGTTTTGTCGGATATTCCTAATTATTCAGACACATTAAAAAAATTAGAGAGCAACCTAGGTGGCGATGCTCGTATTTATGTTAGACCTTCTGGCACAGAACCAATAGTTCGTATTTTTTTAGAGGGAGAAGACAAAGTTTTATTAGATAAATCTTTAACTACTATGACTGAGTTTTTAGAAAAAAATATTAATTAATTTGTAAAATGTCAGAAGATATAAAACTTATCAACTCTGTTAAAGATTTAAACTTTTGGATTAGTAAAGAGTTTATTAACACACTATCTAATCCAAAAAAAGATGTAATATTATTAAATGGCCCTTTAGGGGTTGGAAAAACACAGTTTACAAGCCTTTTAGTTGATCAATTATTTAATGTTGATAATTTAAAAGAAAAAAATATTACTACTAGCTCTCCCACATTTTCTTTACACAATATTTACAAAAAAAATAAATTAACTGTTCATCATTTTGATTTATACAGATTAAATTCTGAAAAAGATTTAGAATCTTTTAATTTTTGGGATGTTTTTAAAGAAGACAACGCTTGTATTATTATCGAATGGTCTAAAAAATTTGATATTTTAAATTTTTTTCCAGAATGGAGAGTGCATAATATTGAAATGTCTTTTAAAGACGAAACTTCTATTGTTAGAGAGATAAAATATACTTAGATGTACTGATTCATTTTGTTTAAAAGTGGAAAAGAATTGCAATTAATATAGTAAGTAAATAATTTATTGTAAATTATGATAGTCCACTGTGTTTGTAATTTCACACTGTGGGCAAAAGACTTCTTCTTTAACTTGTTCTTCTGCAAAATGAGTGGTGTGAGCAATTTCTAACGGACTGTCACACAAAGGACAAGGCGCTTTTTCTTTTACTACAGAATCTTTGCTTGAAACATTTTGCTTACTTAGTAGTTTTTTCATAACTTCCTTTGCTTGGTTAAAAGCATCTTGTTTATAAAGAGCTTATAACCTTTATCGGACATGAGAAAGTTAGCTAAAGTGTCCTATACTAATACAGGACTTTTGGTTGATTAAAAATAAAAATTTAATTTGTATTTGTAAGAAATCGCCTTCTAAATCGTGATTTAAATTGTGCAGACACTGTCTGCACAATTCAAATTATTCCGATATCAACTTGCTTGTTTCACAATAGCAAACCCATTCATTATTTTTCTTTTTAGTTGGAAGGCTTTTGCAATTATCACATATTAGTAGTTTAGCAAATTCTAATACATTTTTTGAAAAATATAATACATCACTATCAGAGTAGTGCATACCGTCTTCATTCCAGTGAGACGCTATGATGTTTCTTATCCATGCGATATCTTGTAGTTTGTTAATGATTTTTTCTAATTCAAACTCTTTTTCTTGGTCAGCACTTATTTTTTTAACTTTCAATTTTTTTTTGAAATCTGAAGAAAAACTATTAAACAATTCTCCCAATGTATAATGAGGGGAAGGTTTTCGAGGCATTGGCAATTTATATAATAAAGAAATATGATCCAGTAAACTTTCTAGCATTAGTCCAGACTTGGATATAATAGATTCTCTGGGAAAAGGTGTAGTATTTTGTAATTTAATTAATTCTTCCAATGATAGTTTTGTTTTATCTATTCTTATGCCATTGTCTATGCTCCATGGAGCAAGTTCTAGTAATTGAACATGTGCACTACTTTTTCTATGGAATTTATATTGTTCTTTCCAAGGCCGATAATGTGTAGCTATAAATATTTGAGAGAAATTTTTAGATTCCTCACAAAGCATGTCAATAAATCTAGACATGTGAGGCTGATCTACAGAAGTTAGAACATCATCCAAAACAATAATTTCATTATTAAAATATTTTGCCAATGAAAGAAAAATACATACACCTAAAGTATCTAAGTGGGAATCACTATAGTATGCCTGAGGAGGTATGTTCTCTGTGTTTTGAAATTTTCCTGTAAAATTTAAAGAACTTTGTTTATTAGGGCTCAGAGATAGCAAAAGGTTTCCAAGCTGTTCATTTGGGTGAATTTTTAAATATAGTTCTTCAGCTTCTTCGGCAATAGAGCTTAAAATATTATCTATATATTCTTTTCGGTTTTTTTCTAATATGGGGAGTATATTTTCTAGGAGTTCTTGTTTGAAAGTTAATTTTTTTAAATCTTTTTTTATTTTTATTAATGTATTAAAATTATTTTTAATAAGGTTTATTTGTTTTAAAGATGTATCTTTTTTTTGATATTTTTCATT
>JAAOIH010000020.1 GCA_015163875.1 Bdellovibrionales bacterium | reverse complement strand
ATATTCAAAATTTGTATTTAAAAAAACATGCAACAAATTGTTTAAAAGTAATTAATGATTGGGCACCTCCTAAAAATATAGAAACTTGGGTTTATATTAAAAAATTAAAATGTATCAGTTTATTAAGTAATAAAAACAAAATATCCGAATATCAAAAAAATATAACTTATCCACATATTTGGAATTTAAAAGCATCTTCTAAAAAAGAATTAAAAAAAGAATTTAAAAAAGCAGTTTATTTTTTAATAAAAACATTTTTAAAAAATAAACAAGAAAACAAAGTTTTTACACTGCTAAAAAGCATAGACTCAGCAAAAATATTTTTATCTAATAGAGAAAAATCTTATTTATTTTATATTAAAGCAAGAGTTTTTTATAATAAAAAAAAATTTTTATTAGCTAATGGTTTTTTAAATAATAGTTTTTATTATCATAATAAAGCAAGTTTATCTTTTAAATATCCTTTTTCTTTATCAGCATTTGAGTCACGAAGTTTTAGAAGTTTTTTTAAAAATAAAAAAAGCATTAAATTAAAAAAACATATTTCATATTTTCAACAAGAGTCAAAAGAATTTAAAAAATTAATAAATATGTCAAAAAAATCAAAATATTTTTTTGACGAGCATGTTAAATACTTACAAGCTTATCCAGGCTCAAAAAGAAGCAATAAAATTAATAAAAGATTATTATTTGCTTATTTGTCTTTAAAAAAAAACAAACAAAAATCTTTTAAAGTTTTAAGCAAAATATCTACACTAAGATGCAAATTTTTAAATAAATGGGTAGGAAAATTATTTTACAAATCTGGATACAAGGCTATTGATGAAATTTATACAAATCAAAATACTAAAGCTTGTCATTGGGATGGGGATAATTACTTTCGTATAGCTGCAGCATATTATTATCAAGAAAATTATGATGCAGCAGAAATTTTGTTTAAAAAACTTCCAAGGCTATACTCTGGACATAAGATTGTGCCTAGGTCTATGTTATTTTTATCTTTTTTGTATATAAAAAAAAATCAATATAAATCTGCAATTATATCTTTAAAAAAACTTTTAAAAATTAGAAAAACAGATTTTCATTTACAAGCATATTATTTTTTATATTTTTTAAATAAAAAACAAAATAATTTATCCAGCGCAAAGTTTTATTATAAAAAATTATTAAAAAAATATCCTTTAACTTACTATTCACTAAAATTAAGATTGCTTGATAAATCATTGCCTTCATTTTTTATAACTAAAGCTAAAAAAAGAGATAAGTGGAAAGTGCATTTAGATAAAAAAGAAAGTAAATCTTGGGATAAGTTAAAATTATTATTAAAAGCAGGCTGGCTTAAAGAGTCTAGGGCTGAGTTAAAATTATGGAATTTACCTATATTTTCTTCTGGAGTTTTTGTTTATACTTATTTATTAAGCCAGGCGCATGACTTTTTATCAGCAATTAAGCTTTTGCATTATTTGTGGAGAGAAGATCAAAGCATACATAGAAAGTCATTTTTAAAATTGTTGTTTCCTCATTTTTTTAAAACAATAGTAGAGGAATATGCATCTAAAAATAATTTAGAACCAAGTTTAGTGTTTTCGCTTATAAGGCAAGAAAGTGCATTTAAAGTTGATGCACAGAGTTTTGCTAACGCTTATGGATTAATGCAAATGATTATATCAACGGCAAATGAAGTAAAAAAATTATTAGGTATAAAAAATAAATATGTTTCAAAAACAGAATTATTTAAACCAAGGACAAATATACGCTTTGGGTCTAGGCATTTAAGACAGCTTTTTAATGCATGGAATGGAAATATAGCTTTAGCCTTAGCCTCTTATAATGTTGGATATGGAAATTTGTCTAAATGGATTAAATCAAGGGGAGATTCTTTTAAAATAGAGGATAATACTGAATTTTTAAACCAAATATGGTTTGATGAGCTTCCATGGATGGAAACTAGTTTTTATGTTAAGGCTATTTTAAGAAATCAAATTCTATACAAAAGTCTGTATAAAGATATAAAATAATCTTAAATTTGCAAAAACTATTCTTGATAGTTTTTGCTCTATAAGCTTATAATAGTTCTTATGAGTAAATTTATATTATTAATTCTTTTTGTTTCGTCTTGTTCTTATTTGCCAATTTCGCAAGCTCCTTTAAACAAAAAAGATAAAAAAATAGTTGAAAAAAATTTAAAAGATATATCTTTTGGCAAAATTCCAGTTCAAATTAATAAATATGTTTTAAAATGGATTACTTATTATAAGGGTCGTGGACATAAGCATATGCGTCGCTACTTATCAAGAGCAAATCGTTATCAATTTTTAATGCAATCATTGTTAAAAAAAGAATCTGTACCAACTGATTTAATTTATGTTCCTTTAATTGAATCAGGTTTTACATCTCATGCTTACAGTCACGCAAGCGCCGTTGGATATTGGCAGTTTATTAAAGGCACTGCAACTAGGTATGGACTAAGAGTTGACGATCTTGTTGATGACAGAAAAGATCCTGTTTTGTCTACAAAGGCAGCTATTAAATATTTTAAAGATTTACATAATATGTTTGATGATTGGTATTTAGGATTAGCGGCATATAATTCTGGAGAAAATCGCATAAAAAGATATATTAAAAAATATAAAATTAAAAATTATTGGACATTTGTAAAAAGAAGAATTTTACCACGAGAAACTAGAAACTATGTTCCTAAATTTTTAGCAGCACTTTTGATAGCCAAGAATCCAGAAATGTATGGCTTTCATAACATAAAATATAAAAAACCTTTTGCTTCAGATTATATTACTATTAAAAAATCTATTAGCTTAAAACTATTATCAAAAGAAATGAAAGTTTCTTTTTCTGATTTAAGAGCATTAAACCCAAGGTATTTAACTGACTTGGCCCCTGTAAAAAAAGGAAAAAAAGTTTCTATTAGAGTTCCAACATCTTTAAGATCCCTAGCATTAAAAAGTTTAAATAAAAGTTATTCTAAAGTTCCACTTTTAAGTTATAGTTATTATTTTTATTATAGAGTAAAAAGAGGAGATAACTTAGGCAGAATTGCAAGAAAATTTAGATCAAGAATTTCAACTTTAGTAAGGTTAAATCGTTTAAAGAGCAGGCATTTTTTGCGAATTGGTAAAAAGCTAAAAATTCGTCGTCGAACTAGAATTACATCTTTAGTAGCAAAAAATCTTATAAAAAGAAAAAATCTTATAAAAAGAAAAAAAACTACTAGAAAAATAAGAAAAAAAACTACTAGAAAAAGAAAAAAAACGATCAAACAAAGATCTTTATCTAGTTTATCTAAATCAAAAAAAAAATATAAGTTTAAAAAAAGAAATAAAATATATAAAATAAAAAAAGGCGATACTCTTTCTCGTATTGCTAAAAAATTTCGTATATCTACTTTTAAATTAATAAAAAAAAATAGACTAAGTTATAATTCAAAAATATTTTCTGGTCGTTATTTAGTAATCCCAAAATAAAAATTTAGTAATCCCAAAATAAAAATTTAGTAATCCCAAAATAAAAATTTAGTAATCCCAAAATAAAAATATTTTTATAAAGGGCAAGACTTTTTAATTTTTTTTGCAATATCAAAAAATATTTTAGTAATTTCATGATCAGGATATGAATTAATAAAACTTTGTCCTGCCTCTGCGCTTAGTCCAATATAAGGATGAAAAGGAATTTCTGCTAATTTTGTTAATTTTTCTGTTTGTAAAAAAGTATCTAAATCTCCCTTTGGAAATAAATTAATTTTTTTCATTTCTTTATCTTGAGGGTACAAGTAAGACATATTTTCTAACAAACCCATGTTAAAAATATTTAATTGCCTCCACATAGACAAAGCTCTTTTTGCATCAATAAGAGATAAATTTTGAGGAGTAGTAACAGTGATAGCAGAAGAAACATTTACTTTTTGAGAAATAGTTAAAGGAACATCTCCTGTTCCTGGAGGTAAATCGATAATTAAATAATCTAAATCTCCCCAAAGTACATCAGTAAATAATTGAGATATAGCCTTAAATAACATTGGCCCTCTCCATATAACAGCTTCTCCGTCTTCTACTAACAAGCCCATGCTCATACATTTTATATTATGTCTTGTTAAAGGTATAAGTTTTTTGTCTTTGCTAAGCTCTGGTCGGTAGTTTTCACCTCCTAGTATTTTTACTAAACTAGGACCATAAATATCTGCATCTAGTAAGCCAACTTTATTTGTTTTGCCTAATGCAATGCTAATATTGGCAGAAAGAGTACTTTTTCCAACGCCTCCCTTGCCAGAACCTATTAAAATAATATGTTTAATATTTGGCAAAAAAAGTTTAGGCAGGTCTTGGCTAGCGGTTGTCATAAATCCTTTAAAAAAAACTTATATTTAAGTAGAAGATGGCTTTATGTATAAAAAATAAGTTCTTTTAAGTCCAGTACTTTTCTATTTTAATTTAATTTATAGGTTGCTCATTTTTAAGCATTTCTTTATTATTTCTATATGAAGAAAAATATTTTGTCTGATTTATCTGTATTAGTTTCTTTGTGCAAGCAAAGAGGTTACATTTATCAAAGTAGTGAAATTTATGGAGGCTTAAATTCATGTTGGGATTATGGGCCTTTGGGAGTGAACTTAAAAAGAAACATTAAAGAAGCTTGGTGGAAAGCTATGACATATAGAGAAGATGTTGTAGGTTTAGACGCATCTATTTTAATGCACCCTAAAGTTTGGAAAGCCTCTGGGCATATTGATGGGTTTTCAGATCCTCTAGTAGATTGCAAAGATTGTAAAAATAGATTTCGTTTAGACCATGCTATATTAAAAGAAAATAAAAATGTTTGTCCAAAATGTGAATCTTTTTCTATTACTGAATCTAGACAATTTAATTTAATGTTTAAAACTAATTTGGGACCTGTGGAGGACGAAGGCTCTCAAGTATATTTAAGACCAGAAACTGCTCAGGGAATTTTTGTTAATTTTGACAATGTTCAAAAATCTACTAGAAAAAAATTACCTTTTGGTATTGCACAAATTGGTAAATCTTTTCGCAATGAAATTACTCCTGGAAATTTTATTTTTAGAACAAGAGAATTTGAACAAATGGAGATGCAATATTTTGTAACACCAAAAGATGACAAAAAACATTTTGAATTTTGGAAAGAGCAAAGAATAAACTTTTGTGAAAACTTAGGAATCAAAAAAGAAAATTTAAGATTCTCTCAACATGGACCAAAAGAGCTAGCTCATTATGCAAAAGAAGCTTTTGATATTGAATATAAATTTCCATTCGGGTGGCAAGAAATAGAAGGCATTCATAATCGCTCTGACTTTGATTTAAAACAGCATCAAAAATTTAGCGGAAAAAAATTAGAATATTTTGACGACACAACTCAAAAAAAATTTTTACCTTTTGTTATAGAGACAGCAATTGGTTGTGACAGATTATTATTAGCTATTTTATGTGACGCATACACAGAAGAAATAAAAATATTAGAAAACGGCAAAGAGGATAAACGAGTATATTTAAACTTACATCACTCTTTAGCTCCTTATAAAGTAGCTATTTTGCCTTTATCTAAAAAAGAAGAATTAACTACAATAGCTAAAAAACTACAAACAGATTTGTCTAAAAAATATCATGTAGAATATGATCACAGCGGAAGTATTGGCAAGCGATATCGAAGACAAGACGAAATAGGAACTCCTTTATGCATTACTGTAGACTTTGACAGCATAGATGATTCAGCAATTACTATTAGACATTTAAAGACAATGGAACAAAAAAGAATAAAATTAGACCAAGTAATGAGTTATATAAGCGATTTTTTAGCTAAATAATATATATAATTATATTTTATAAAAAAAATGACTTTTAACAAAAAATAGCGTACAAAGATTAAACACTTAAAGGCAAAGGTAAAATAAATAAAACAAACAATAACTTTTCAGGAGTTTTTATGTACAAAATAATATTAAGTATAATTTTTATAACAGCAATTTCTTCTTGCAAAACATTTAAAGGCGAAATTAATGTAGACAGGGGAAAGTCTCTTCATATAAAAATAATAAAAGACAGTACATTTGCAGATAATGATGACGAAAACTTTGAAGACGATTTTGATGAAGAAATAAATTTAAATTTAAAATCTGGTACTTACTATACTGCATTAAATTTTTCTTCAAATAAAAATTTGTCACTAGATATTAGATCAGACAGTCAAGATTACACTCTAGATATTTCTTTAAGAAGGCCTTTTCCAGATGTAGAAAAAGCAGGAAAGCATAAATTCTTTTTTAAATCAAAAGAGCTAAAGCAATCATGGGGATTAAAAGGTTCTGTAAAAACAAAAATTCATTATAGTGATTTAATTAAAGATGTAGAATATTGTTCTGCAGAAGTTAGAACTTGGGTTTGCGAAAAAAATAAAAAAAATAAAAAAAAATCTTGTAAATGGGTTTATGATACTGAATATGGAAACAGAGATGTTGAGTACTATAACAAAACCACTAATTACAAAGTATTTGCAAATATTATTAAAGCCGCTAAATCTCCAAAAAAAGATATTTTAGGAAGCTTCAGCGCAAGAAAAACTGAAAATATAAAAATTTATGAATACGAAAGCTGTTGTTATAATTATTACAACAGATGCATACGACACAGCAGAGGTCGAAGACATTAAAAAGTTTTAACAAATGAGTAATACTAAAGTTGAAGATGTAGTTATTATTGGTTCAGGGCCGGCAGGTTATACCGCAGCTATATACTCATCAAGGGCAAACTTAAAACCTTTGTTGTTTGAAGGCGAAGAATCTGGCGGACAGCTAATGACAACCACAGATGTTGAAAACTTTCCAGGCTTTCCAGAAGGAGTTATGGGTCCAGATTTAATGGAAGCCATAGGCAAACAAGCAAGTCGATTTGGAACTCAAATACTAAGTAAAAATATAACTAAAGTTGATTTTTCTAAACAACCTTTTTCTGTGTTTGTAAAAGACACAGAATATAAAGCAAATAGCGTTATTATTTCAACAGGAGCTTCTGCTAGATATTTAGGTCTTGAAAGTGAAAAAAAATTTTTAGGAAAAGGCGTTTCGGCATGTGCTACTTGCGACGCTGCTTTTTTTAGAGATAAAGTTGTATGTGTTATTGGAGGTGGAGATTCAGCAATGGAAGAGGCTGTATTTTTAACCAGATTTGCTACAAAAGTATATATACTTAACAGAGGAGAAAAGTTAAGAGCATCTAAAATTATGGCAGACAGAGCTATAAAAAATGAAAAAATTAAATTAATTATGAACGCAACTATGACTGAAGTTTTAGGCAGCGATATTGTAAGCTCTATTACAATGCAAAATACTAAAACTAATGAAAAAAGTAATTTAATAGTAGACGGAGTATTTTTAGCCATCGGACACACTCCAAATACCAAAATTTTTAAAAATCAAATTAAATTAGATTCAACAGGTTATATTATAACAGAACCCGACAGCACAAAGACTTCTGTAGATGGAGTTTTTGCATGTGGAGATGTGCAAGATACTAAATACAGACAGGCAATTACAGCAGCAGGGACAGGCTGCATGGCTGCTTTAGAATCTGAAAAATTTTTAGAATCAAAAGCCCATTAGTTTTTATTAAATATATTTTAAGTAATTTTTAAGTACCTGTTAAATACCTTGTGGAATAGCTGATAATAAATCTTTAGTATATTGCTCTTTAGGTTGTTTATAAATATTGTCAGAAGTATTATATTCTACAAACTTACCATTTTTCATAACAGCAATATTATCAGATATAAATTTAATTACCCCAAGGTCATGAGAAATAAAAATATAAGTTAATTTTAACTCTTCTTGTAAATCTAATAATAAATTTAAAATTTGCGCCTGTATTGATACATCTAATGCAGAAACAGATTCGTCACAAACAATAAACTCTGGCTCAACAGCAAGGGCTCTTGCAATACAAATTCTTTGTCTTTGTCCGCCAGAAAATTCATGAGGGTAGCGGTTCATTACAGAAGCTGGTAAATTCATTCTTTCTAAAAGAGATTCTGTTTTTTTTATTCTTTGGTTTCTAGTTCCTAAACTATGAATAATCATAGGCTCCATAATAGCAGAGCCGATTGTCATTCTTGGATTTAAAGAGGCATAAGGGTCTTGAAAAATAATTTGAATTTTTTTTCTCATGTCTCGCATTTCTGTTTTATTTAATTTTGTAATATTTTTTCCATAAAATAAAACATCACCAGATGTTGGCTCAGTTAACCGCAAAATAGTTCTGCCCAAAGTTGTTTTTCCACAACCAGATTCTCCAACCAATCCTAAAGTTTCATTTTTTGAAACTTTAAAACTAACATCATCAATAGCTTTTATATAAGATAATGTTTTTCCAAACATACTTTTTTTAAGTGGAAAATATTTGTGTAAATTTTTTACCTCTAAAATAGTTTTATTAAAAACTTTAGACTGTACAGATTTTTGTATATTTTCTTCAATTTTTTTATTTGTATCAGAATTATTTAAAAAATCTTCAACTGTCGGCAACCTTCTACAAGTTTTATCTAAAGTAGGTCTGCATGCTAACAATCCTTTGGTATAATTTTGTTGAGGGTTTAAAAAAACTTCTTTTGTTTTTCCATGCTCTACAATTTTACCATTATGCATAACACTAATACTGTCGGCAATATTTGCAATAACTCCTAAGTCATGAGTAATAAACAACATGCTCATATTATATTCTTCTTTTAATTTTAATAATAAATCTAATATTTGTTTTTGAATTGTAACATCTAAAGCAGTAGTTGGCTCGTCTGCAATTAAAAGTTCTGGCTTACTTGCAATAGCCATTGCAATCATAATTCTTTGTCTTTGACCTCCACTTAATTCATGAGGGTAAGACTTTGCTCTTTGAGATGGGTTAGGTATTCCTACCTGATTCATTAAATCTATAGAATTTTTTAAAGCTTCTTTTTTATTTAAGCCTTGATGTAAAATTACAGATTCAGAAATTTGATCGCCAACAGTAAAAACAGGATTAAGACTGGTCATTGGCTCTTGAAAAATCATAGAGATTTTATTACCACGGATAGATCTCATTTCTTTTTCTGATTTTTTTAAAAGATTATCTCCTTTAAAAAGAATTTCGCCATTAGTAATTTGACCTGGAGGTGAGGGGATAAGACCCATAATGCTAAGAGCAGAAATACTTTTTCCAGATCCAGACTCGCCAACCATTCCCATAGTTTCGCCTTGATTAATAGAAAAGGATACATTGTCTACGGCTTTAACATAGTTTTCACTAGTTTTAAATTCTACTTCTAAATTTTTAACAACAATAGTATTTTCTTTTGACATAAGCGGTTCCTCTAATCTTTTATAGTATATGTAAGTAGTTTAATTTTACAAGTATATTGAAAATAAAAAAGGATATTTATGAGACAAAAAAGTGATGCTAGATTAAAATATATAAATCAAGTTTTTGGAAACGAACCAGAGGTTCAAAAAAACATTAGAGAAGCTTTAAAAAAAGATAATAAAACAGGAATTCATATTAGCCCTTACGAAGCTCAAATTTTATCTTTTTTTGTTAAGCTTACAGGGGCAAAAAGAATTTTAGAAATAGGATCTTTGTATGGATATTCTACATTTTGTTTAGCTAATGCTGCTGGAAAAAATTCTGTTATTTATGCTTGTGAAAAATCTGTAGAAAATATTAATAAAGCAAAAAATTTAATGAAGGGCACAGAAGAATTAAATAGAATTAAGTGGTATCAAGGTTGCGCCTTAGATAATTTAAAAAATTTATCAAACGAAGAAGACTTTGATTTAATATTTATTGATGCTGATAAATCTAACTATGAAAATTATCAAAAATGGGCAATTCAAAACCTTAAAACAAAAGGTTTGCTTATAGGTGACAATAGCTTTCTTTTTGGCTCAGTGTATCAAGAACCACGAGATACTGCAGCGCATAAACATCAACAAGTTATGTTAAATTTTAATAGTAATTTAAGTAATTTACAACTTTTTAACTCTATGATTATTCCTACATTTGAAGGCCTAACTGTTGCTCAAAAAATATAAAAATTTGTAAAAATAATACAATGCGTAATGAACAAAAAGCTATAATTTGGAATTATGCCTTATATCAATCTAGACAGAAGTCTGGGTTACAACAAATAGGAGCCCATCAATGTTTAAGATATTTTCTAAAGTTACATTAGTATTATTTTCTATAGCTATAAGTTCAAACTTTGCTATTTCTCAAACATTAACTACAGAGCAAAAACTTTTAGACTTTGAATATTTAATTTCACATATCAAATCATCTTACGGACCTTTAGAATACAAAACACAAAAACGAATTGTTAATATAGACAAGCTTATTACAAGATTTAAATCAAAAATTATTAAAACACACACTAATGGCGATTTTTATTACACTATAAAAGAATTTGTTTCTAGCTTTAGAGACGGTCATTTTTCTGCAAGAATTCCAACAAGCCAAAGAGCGTCTTTGCCTATTCGTGTTGACTGGGTAAAAGGAAAAGTTTTAATACATGTTGCAGCTCCTATTGTTGATAAAATAAAATTAAGCAAGGGTGACGAGCTTTTAAAATTTAATAACAAACCTGTTAAAAGTATAGTAAACAAACTAAAAAAATATGTAGGCACTGGTTCTAAGCAAACAGAAACTAGATGGGCAACATGGTTAATATCTGTTAGACCAGGTTCAATAGTACCTGTTCCCTCTGGAAATGTTACATTAACTATAAAATTAAAATCTTCTGGAAAAATAGTAAAAGTTAAAACTAAATGGAAAGTTTCTGGTGAATTTTTAGACGAAAAAGAAGAATTTTTAAAACAAAATAAAAATTTACAAAGCTTTAGTGACAATAGTGAATTGAATTTTAATCCTATTGAAAATTTATCTATAGCAACACAATTTGAAGACTTAGGTGAAAAATTTGCAGAAATAAATTATGCATGTAGCCCAAATACTCGTATTACTATACCAAAAAAGGCTACTATAATTATGCAAAAACCTTTTGTAGCTTATTATTATCCTACAAAAAAAGGAAATGTTGGTTATTTAAGAATACCGCATTACTCTTTTGGTGCTAGCTCAAAAATTGTTTTTGAAAACTATGCTTATGCAGTAAATGAATTAGAAAAACACACAGTTGCATTAGTTATTGATCAAGATCATAACTGTGGAGGCCAGGTAAGTTTTTTAGGTAATATTTTTGGTTTATTTATTAATAGACCAGTAGAAAATGCCTTATTTAGATTAGTGGCTAATAAAAGCGAGTATATTTCTATGAAAAAATATATTAAAAATTCAAATTCTAATATTATAGGTTTTGATGTATGGAACAATTTTTTAAGTCATATTAAAGAAGCTTGGTTAGCTGGTAAGCATTTAACTAATAAAATTTCACTTCAAAGAATTTATCCAAATCAAAGAACTAGGTATACAAAACCTATAGTTGTTTTGACTGACGAAATTTCTGGTTCTGGAGGAGATGCTTTTCCTGCTTTAATGCAAGGTTATAATCGTGCAAAAATTATAGGAACTAGAACTTCAGGCTTAGGTGGATCGGTATCTTCAATTCCAAATTTACCTTTTTCTCAAATATCAGTAAGTTTAACTAGAACTTTGTTTTATCACCCTAACGGAAAAGCAATTGAAAACAATGGAGTAACACCAGATTTACCATACACTATTACTCCAAAAGATTTTAATGGTGGATATGTAAAATACAGAAAGTTTTATACAAAAAAAGCATTAGGCTTACTGTAATAGTAAGCTAAAGTTGTAGCAATATGTTTACAATTCAAGCTTGGGGAAAAACTGATATAGGTTCTGTTCGTAAAGAAAACCAAGATAATATTTTATTAGACGACAATTTAAATTTATATATTGTCGCTGATGGCATGGGAGGTTATAAAGGCGGAGCCTTAGCCTCTCAAATTGCAACAGAAAAACTTTCTTCTTTTTTAAATGAAAACTCAAGCTCTTTTGAAGAGTCAAATATTGCTCGTTATTTTAATCAAGCTTACTCACAAGCTAACTCTTCTATTTACTCTACAGCTCAAAAAAAAGAAGGATTTAAAGGTATGGGAACAACTATGGTAAGTTGTTTAGTTTTTGATAACACTTTTTATATTGCAAATGTTGGCGACTCAAGAACTTATTTATTTAGAGATAATTTATTATGGCAAGTTACTAAAGATCACTCTTTAGCTGAAGAAAACTTAAATATCGGACAGCCTATTAAAAATATAAATGCTAATATTATTACCAGAAGCGTTGGCTACTCACCTGATGTTAAAGTAGATATTATTGAAAGGCCAATACAAGAAGGTGATTGCTTGTTGTTATGCTCTGACGGTTTAAATAAAATGATTTCTGATTCAGAGCTAGAAGAGTTATTGCAAAAAAGAAACAGCAAAACTATAGCAAAAGATTTAATTAAATTATCTAACGACAGACGAAGCATTGATAATGTTTCTGTTTTATGGATAGAGGTAAAAGCTAATAAAAAAAAATAAAAGACTTTTATATATAAATGGAAAATGATAAAAAATTTACACTTATTTTAACTAGTAATAACTCTGATAAAACTCGTTCTTGGTATTTTTCTTCTACATTATTACAATTTTTAAGCTTAACTTTAGGCATTGTGTTTATTTTGTTGTTATCTTTTTTTGTAGATTATTTTTCTTTACTAGTTAAAACGGGAAACATAAAAAAACTACAAACAGAAAACATATTATTAAAAAAACAGATGACTCAGCTTGATATAGAGTCTAAAAAAATAGAAAATTATTTAACCAGAATAAAAACTTATACAAAAAAATTAAAATTAATTACCGGCATTAATACTAACAATAGAGTTTTAAAATTATCTTTAAAAAACACAAAAATATTTCCAGATAATAATATAATAAATAACAAAGACATTCTGTTGTCTGATAATGCTCGTTTATTTTCAGAGCCCATACTTGAAAGCAAGCAATTATACTTATATGAAAAATTATCAGAAAAATTATTATATCTTAACAAAGAAAGTTTTTTAATAAAAAATAATGCTTTAAATATTTATGAAAATTTATTTGATCAAACAGAGCTTATAGCATCTACCCCTAAAATTGCCCCTTTAATAGGAAGAAAAGGCTCTTTTTTTGGAATTAGAAGAAATCCATTCACTGGAAGGGTAACATCACATAATGGTTTAGATTTTATAGCTCGTAAGGGAACTAAAGTTTGGGCAACTGCAGAAGCTGTGGTGTCTTATGTAGGCTATGATTTAGGATATGGAAAGTTAGTTGTTTTAGATCACGGTTATGGTGTAAAAAGTTATTATGCTCATAACTCTAAACTTCTTGTTAAATTAGGTGATAAAGTTAAATTAGGCGATGTTATTTCTAAAGTTGGTAACACAGGCGCCTCCACTGGCGATCATTTACATTACGAAATTAGAGTTAACGGAATTCCAGTAGACCCTAATAACTATATACTTGGTACATCTTATTAAAAAAATAACAGTATATTTTTATAATGAAAAAACAATTACTAGATAAATTAAATGAGCTGTCTTTACAGCCAAAATTTAGCTTAGGTCAAAATTTTTTAATTAGCAGTAGAGTTGTAGAATTAATTGTATCTAAAGTAAATACTATATTAAATAAATCTTCATTAATAGAAGTTGGGCCAGGATTGGGGGCATTAACAGATTATTTTAAATCTTATGATGACTATACATTAATAGAACTAGACAGAGATTTAGTTAAATACTGGACTTCTAAAAACTTAAAAATTATACAATCAGATGCTTTAAAACTAAATTGGAACAGTTTAGATATAAAAGATAATTCTGTTTTAGTAAGCAATCTTCCTTATCAAATTGCCTCTAGACTTTTTATTGATAGAAGTTTAGGCCCTTTAAATATTAAGTATATGATACTTATGTTTCAAAAAGAAGTTGCTCAAAGAATTACTGCTTCAATAGACAGCAAAACTTATGGAATACTTTCTGTTATTGGACAATTGTCTTGGGATATTAATAAATTATGTGATGTTTCGCCTCAAGAGTTTTACCCATCCCCAAAGGTTGCAGGTAGAGTTTTGTACTTTTCTAAAAAATCTTTTGTTTTAGAAAAAGACTTTTTTTTATTTGTAAAACAGGCGTTTTCGCAAAGAAGAAAAATGTTGGTAAAAAATCTTTCTTCTTTTTTATCTGCAGATAAGATAGTATCAGTTATAGACAGCAAAACAAAAAGAGCAGAAAATGTTACTCCTAAAGAATTTTATGATCTTTATAGTTTATATAAATTAGGTAAACAAAAAGTTTAATTTAGATTGATAGTTTAAGTAAGTAAAAAAGGTTAGTATGGGTATTAAAATTATAGTAAACAATAAAAAAGCTTTTTATAATTATCATATTTTAGATAAATATGAAGCAGGCTTAGTTTTAACAGGAAGCGAGGTAAAGTCTTTGTCTTTAGGTGAGGTAAATTTAAAAGATTCTTATATTATTTTTAAAAATAATGAGGCGTTTTTGCAAAAAGCTCATATTAATGTATATAAATTTAGTAGTTATAATAATCATGAGCCAGAAAGATTAAGAAAATTATTATTAAGCAGATCTGAATTAAATAAAATTCAACAAGCCATAAAAGAAAAAGCTTTAACTTGCATCCCGTTAAAGCTTTATTTTTCTAAATCTTTTATTAAATTAGAAATTGCTTTAGCTAAAGGTAAAAAAATACATGACAAAAGAGCAGATTTAAAACAAAAATCTTTAAAAAGAGAAATAGAACAACACTTTAAAAAATAATAACTAATTAAAAATATTTTAGCAGTAGTAACAAATTAATTTTATTTACATTAAACAGAATTTTATTATGAGTGAAAAATTAAGACTATCTAAATTAATGACAATAAAAGGCATTTGCTCAAGGCGTGAAGCTGATTTTTGTATACAAAATGGTTGGGTAATAGTAGACGGAAGTGTTGTTGATACATTAGGTGCAAAAGTACAAGACAATGTTATTGTAGAGCTAAGCCTTGATGGAAAAGCTTATATTGATCAAAAAATTAGTGTAATTTTACACAAACCAATCGGCTATGTGTCTAGTCAGCCAGAAAAAGATTACTCAGCAGCTAGTGAACTTTTATTGCCAGAAAATCGATACTCTAGGTTTGAAGATGGCAAGTCTTTAAGCAGATCTGATTTATCTTCTTTAGCTCCTGTTGGAAGATTAGATATCGAGTCAAAAGGTTTATTAATTTTAAGTCAAGATGGAAGACTTACAAAAAGTATTATTGGCCCTGCCTCTGCTGTAGAAAAAGAATATTTAGTAAGAGTTGAGGGTGACATTACTGACGAGGCCTTAGATTTATTACACAAAGGTTTGTACTTAGATGGACAGCCTTTAAAGCCTGTTAAAATTATGGAGATAGAAGAAAATTTATTAAAAATGGTTTTAATCGAAGGTCGAAAAAGACAAATAAGACGAATGTGTGAATTAGTAAAACTTCAAGTCACAGGCTTAAAAAGAGTTAGAATTGGTAGCTTAATGTTAGCTGATCTTCCAGAAGGGCAGTGGCGATTAATTTCTCATGACGAAAAACTAAAATTTTTAAAATAAATTTTTATCAAATTTACATTTGTTTTTAAATAAAATAAAGATATAAAATAAATTTTTATCTTCTGTGTCGGCGACTTTTTTGTGCTTTAGGTTTTCTTTTAGTAGTTGTTTTCTTTTTGCTATCTTTAATAGGGCCTAGTCTTTTTTCTCTAGTTGGTCTTTTTTTAATTTCTCTTTTTTTTGTTACAGTTCTTGTTTTAAAATCTGTGCTAATTTTTTTAACTTCTTTTGTAGGAGTAAATATTTTATCTACTTGTTGAGGGCTTAAATAAGTAAATTGTCCTTGGGGGAGCTTTCCTAATTTTAAATTTCCAATAGCTATTCTTTTAAGTCTTTGTATGCGGTAACCTAATTTACTTAACATACGACGAAGCATTCTGTTTTTACCTTCGTCAATTTGAATTTGTATCCAACTGTATTTTGTTTTTTTGTCATTTCTTGAATATTGTTTAACTGTGTGAACATGATTAGCTTTTAATCTTCCAATGTCTGAAGGGATCCCAGCTATTAATTTAGATTTATGAATAGGGCTTAATGGCCTATCTATTTTTATTAAATAAGTTTTAGTAACTTTAAATTGAGGGTGTATAACTTTTTGAGAAAACTCACCATCATTTGTCATAAGCAAAAGACCTTCAGAGCTCCAATCTAATCTGCCTACAGGAAATATTCTGCTTTTTAATTGTGGAAAAAATTGAGCAACATGAGCTCTTTCGGCCTCTGTGTCGCTCATGCTAGTTAAAACTTGGGCTGGTTTATAAAACATAATATAAATATTATGCCTAGGTAGTTTTAGTAAAACTTTTTTATGAAAAACTTTATCTTGGGAGGGGGTTACTTGAGTTGATAAATCTGTAATAATTTTTCCATTAATACGAATTTCTTTATTAATAATTAACTCTTCAGACTTTCTGCGACTTAAAAGTGTAGCCTGTGCTATAAATTGATTTAATCGCATTTTTTGATGGATAGATTTTTTTGTTTGATCTACTGCAGTTGGCTTTATATGTTTTGCTTTTTTTAATACTCGAGTTTTTAATTCATTAGTTTTTTTAGAGTGAGAAAGTTTTTTTAAAACTGCTGAAGGTTTTTTTGCAACAGAGCTGTTGTTATCAGTATATCTATTTTTTGTAGTATTGCTGTATTTTTTTTTAGGTGTTTTTGTTTTCATGTTATGCCATGTAATAGTATGCTTAATTAAAATCTATATATGTATCTAGCTTTTTTAATGGCTTATGTATACTTTGTATTTTTGTTAAATCAAAATATTTTTTAATTTTACTTAAACTTTTACAAAGTGGCTCTATTTTGTGTATAGGAAGCTTGTTAAATGAATTAGTAATTTCATAAGCATAGCCCGAAACAACTAAACCTGTAAAAAGGTTAGAGCTATCTATAAAAAAAACGATAGTTTTTAGTGGAGATGTTTGTATATAGTGCATCTGATTTGTCTTTAAAATAAAATTATAGCAATATTGCAAAGATGTAATAGCTGGTAAATTTTTTAAATAAGGAGGGTTTAAAAAAAATAAATTAGTATAAATTTCTATATCTTTTGAGTTACATGGGTAAGTAAAAACTTTTAAACACTTATTATGATTAATTAACATTTGAGAATCATAGGTTTTTTTTACTTTATTATCTAAACAATTATTAAACGAATTTTTTATTTCTTTAGAGTATTGCAAAAATATAGTAGAATTTTTTACATAAATTAATTCTTTTTTCATAAATTCTTTTATAGGCCAATTAACAGAAAATTTTTGTAAATCTAAAGCAATAGTATCTTGCAATAAAACAATATTTTCTTGCCAAAAAGAAAAGTGTAAACTTTTTAAAAAAAAACTTTCTATTATTTTAAATGTAAATTCTTCTTCTTTTTTGTAAAATAAATTTAAATAATTATAAAAACTAAGGCGAGCGATATTTTTA
>JAAOIH010000001.1 GCA_015163875.1 Bdellovibrionales bacterium | reverse complement strand
GAAATGTAGTAAACTAAAGCATCTTCAACATTAATAGCTACAAATTCTGGAGAAAAAGATTCTTCATGGTTTGCGTTAAAAGTGTTATAGAATTGAGCAAAGTCAGTTCCCATTTCACCAGTAGCTACAAATACAGCAGCTTGGTCTGCAATAACTTCTTGATCTGCGTAGCTATATTTTTTGCTAGATTTTTTGCTAGAGATAACATTAGAAGTTCCTTGAGTAGACTCAGAAATTCCGTTAGATCCTTTTCTTGCAGCTTTAGCAGCTTTTTTTCCAGCACTAGAAGCAGCGTTAGAAGTTGCTTGAACAGAACCAGAGATTCCTTTAGCACCTTTTTTTGCAGTTTTAGCAGCTTTTTTTCCAGTACTAGAAACACCGTTAGATGTTGACTCAAAAGATCCAGCAATATATTTAGCACCTTTGTTTAACTTTTTAGATGCTTTTTTGCTTTTGCTAGAAACAGCGTTAGAAGTTCCTTGAGTAGACTCAGAAATTCCGTTAGATCCTTTTCTTGCAGCTTTAGCAGTTCTTTTTACGCCACTAGAAACAGCGTTAGAAGTTGACTCAAAAGATCCAGAGATACCAGCATTCTTTCTACGCTTTTTAGCAGCTTTAGAGTTGCTAGAGAAAACATTTTCACTAGAACCAGAAACTCCTCTAGTAGCGTCATCAGCAGTGTTTGATGTCCCTTGGCTAGATTGATCCACATCTTTTCTTACTTTGTTTGCTTTAGCAGATTTTTTACTACTTGCAACATTGCTTGTAGTTTCAAAAGTCCCTTCAGCTTGTGCGCCTACAGCCATTAAAGCTACAGCACTAAATAATAACATTTTTTTCATAAATCCTCCTATGGATAGTTTGTTATTTTGTTTTTAACTATTAATGAGAAAGTTTTTTATATACATAATTCATATATTAGAAAGCTTTCTCATTAATGTTATTAGTTAATTATCATGCTAAAAATAAATGTCAAAAATAAATAAACTGTGTGTAAAAATTATAATATTAATTATTTAAAAAATAAAAAGTAAAAAATACAAATTAAAGTTATCTATAAATATTACTAAAAAATTTACAAAAAATGGAAGCACATTTGTTCCATTTTTTATAAATATTAACTAAGTTTTATATTATTAACTAAAAATTAACTTTAAAAAGAAAGTGTTTTTGTTTTTGGATACTCTCTTAAAGATTTTAATAAATTTTCAATTTCTTTTAACTCTTTAGACCACTCTGGAAATATAATTTTTGCTAAATTTTCACTTCTCTCAATAAGTTCGTCTTCCCAGTCCCATACATGACCTTCTAATATAGATTCATCATCGCCAAGAGTAATGTCACTTTTTTTAAGCTTATATTCTTTACTTAACTTTTTTAAAAAACTTTTTACTTCTGCTCGTGAAGGAACTCCATAAGAGTAAAAAGAATGAGCTTGAATATGGCTTTTAGTAACTTTTTTAAAAGCCTCTAAAACTTTTTTAGCTGCTGGACTTGGGTTTTTTACATTTATAGCTAAAGACACAGCATTAGATTTAATACTTTTTTCTAATCCTTTTTTTATGTAAGTTTCTAATAAAGTTAACGAGATTGCATATTTTGGATTGTTTTTTAATAATTTTTTATAAAGCCTTACTCTTTCTTTAATTGGTAAACTTGCAAACATTTCTACTCTATTATCTTGGATCTCTGGCTTAATAAAAGATTTTGCATCTAATTTTTCTTTTTTGATAATGTCATTTAACAATTCATCATCGCCGTTGTTCCAATATAAAGTTTTACTTTGTTTAATAGTAAGAGAAGGCTTAACAAGGCTTACTAATTTTTGCAATGTTGGTCTATAAGACGCAGACACATAATCTCTATTAGCTACTTTATTTTTTTTATTTAATTTTGTTAAATCAAAAGTATTTTTTATATCTTTATATTCGGCATTATTTTTTGCTTTTTTAATATCCGAAATACTTCCAGTTGGAGTTAAAGTTCTCCCCAATAGTTTATGTAATAAATAAGATTTTTTTGGACTAGACAAAAAACTTCCCATTAAAAAATCATTTGATTCTGTTGCACAGTTATTAGTTAAAAAATAATACTTTCCTCTATAAGACCAAAAATCTTGCAAAGTTTTATATAAAAATAGTTTTCTTTCTTCTTTAGTAAAATTTACTGGAATACTAGTTAAGTCGCGTAATCCTGTGCGATTGTATTCATTTTTCATATCAGACATTTTTGCTGGAAATATTAAACTTGGGTATTTTCCAAATACTCCTTTAATAGGATTAATTTGCATATCACCAACATAGGCTCTAAATCCTAAAACAATGTCATCTAAATTATTAGAAACGCAATCACTGCCGCTTTCTCCTTTTTCGCAAACAACTAGGCGGAACATTGTATGTCCCCATCTGCTCATCATAGCCTTTCCTGGGCCTGCTAATAAAATATGAATTTCTTTAATTCTTGATGGATCTAAATTAAAAGTATTTTTGTTTAAAAATCCACCATAAATTTTAGTGTTTAAATTTTTGCACTCATTAATTCCAAATGGAGAAAAATTCATAATTTTTTTAAAATACATATGTGTTGCTGGTTTTTTACAAGCAAAATCTTTGTCATTTAAAAATTTTTCGAAATAAATACTAAAGCTATCCTCTAGGCTAAAATTTTGAAGAGGTGAAATTCTAACTGCAGGTGCAACTAATTTTAATTTATCACCTTTCCAAATATTTTTATTGTTATTAACATCTGTATAAGAACCCCAATTATCTAAATGTGAAAATAACGAAGAGTCAGAAAATTGGCGAACTCTTTCTTTGCTTTTTAAAAAACTAGATTGTAATTTAGCTTTGCGATTCCATATTTTTCCAATATTTCTTAATATTTGTCCCTCTAAATAATCTATTTTAGAAAAATAATTTGCAGGTATATAACAAGTTGGAAAAGTAGAAACTTCTTTGCTTAAAAAACCTTTATTAACAAGCATAACATTTAAAGGATACTCTGTTATGTTATTCCAATTACGATTTAAAGATGGAACGCTAACATATTGTTTTGTTAAATTTTCAGCAGGAACTACAATGTCGTCAAATGAAACTACATTTGCATAGTTGTTTTCTACTTCTTCTGGATTTTCTAAAAATGATTGGCTATTTTTTATTAAATTTTTTGGACATTGAATTTTAAAATCTACCTTTTTTTTAGAAAAATCTAAAATTAATTTATTGTTTAACAATTCAGAAACTTGATTTGGAACAACTGACTTTATATGATCAAACATTTTTTGCATTTCAACAGATATTGTTTTTGTATTTTTAGGCAAAATAACTTCTATATCAAGGGCATGTGATTTAAAAGATATTAAAAAAACTGTAAAAATTGAAATAAAAATTATTCGTAATCCGTACATAAAGCCTCCTAATGACTTGCTTGCAAACTTGTTTGTATAGCTTGTTTTAATTAACAGGAATGTATCATATATATTAAATAAATATGTAATTTAATTCTAACAATGTCTTGAATTGTAAAAAATATATTATTTTATGTGTATTTTTTACAAGTTTGCTTTAAGAAAGAATCGTTAGATTTGTTTAAAATTAACAAAGACAACAACTAGCCCTAAAAAAATAAATCCTAATAATATAAATAAAGCTAGGCGGTTAACCGCTTTGGCTACTTTGTCTAAATTTTGTATATCTAATTTCCATTTAAAATTTGGATCTCCGACTTTTCTAAAAAAAGACCTAAGCTGTCTTGGGCTTGATAATAGTAAATGATTTAAATCTCGCAATACAAAATCTAAAGACGACTTCCAATAATTTTGCTCATGCCCGTCTTTAATAAATTGATCTGCAAACTCTTGGGCGGATTTTATAAAATTAAAATTTTTTGATATGTTTCGTCCGGTACCTTCTAGGCTTAATATTGATTTAAAAAAAATCATTAAGTATATTGGCACTTTTATTTTGTGCTTAAAAGCCAAGTTTGCTGTCTCCATAAAAATTTGCCCTATCTTAACCCCCTCTAAAGTTACTCCATAATAAGGGTCTATTAAATTTTGCAAAGAAGAGCTAAAACTTTCTAAAGAAGCTTCGCCTGAGTGGCTTAAGTCTAAATATTCCATTGCAAATCTTTCGTAATCTTCTTCTGATAAAGCAGTCAGCATGTGAGAAATACTCATTTGTTCTCTTTTATTTAATCTGCCGACTTGTCCAAAATCAATAAAGGCTATTTTATTATCTTCTGTATATAAAATATTACCAGAGTGCAGGTCTGCGTGATAAAGGCCTCTTTGAAAAAGCATTTTTAAATATGCTTTTAAAGTTTTGTCTAAAATATCTGTTAGCTGTTCTTGCTGGTAATTTAGACTATTTATTTGTGAAAAGCTTGTGCCTTTAATTTCTTCTAAAATTAAAATATTATCAGAGCTGTATTTTGAATAAACATTTGGGATTTTTACAGCTTTATCGTCTTTAAAAAATAAATGTAGTTTTTTAGTATTATTTGCCTCTACAATAAAATCCATTTCCATTTCGAGTTGTCTAGAAAATTCTTCAACCAAGCGTTGTGGTTGGTATAATTTAAATTCTGGAATATATTTTTCTATAAGTTTTGATAAAATTTGTAAAACTTTAATGTCTTCTTTAATAATTTCTTTAACTTTTGGTTTTTGAATTTTAACTACAACTTTAAGTCCGTCTAACATGCAGGCTTTGTAAGTTTGTGCAATGCTACCAGAGCCAATTGCTGTTGTAGAAAATTCTTTAAACTGTTTTAAGTAATCTGTGCCATAATTATTAATTAAAACTTTTTCTATAGTTTTAAAATCTAAAGTTTCTGCTTGGCTGTGTAAAATTGCAAGTTCTTGGCAAAAAGTTAGTGGAAGTAAATCTGTTCGATGGGCTAAAATTTGCCCTAGTTTAATAAATGCAGGGCCAAGTTTTTCAAAACACATTCGCAATCGTTTTTCTGCAGATAGTTTTTTATAAGGATGCGAAAAAACCATATTAGGCACTAATTTAGACAGTCCTAATTTTAAAATAAATTCTTGAAAGCCGTAACTAGAAAAAGTTTTTAAAATTAAACTTACTCTAGAAATATTACTTAAAGTTTTTAGTATTGTATTATCAAGCATTTATTTATTTTTTTGTTTTGTATTTTGTTCCGTTTTGTTTTGTTCTTTTGTATTTTGTTCTTTGTTTTGTTCTTTATAAATTACCAAGTCAATAAAACCTTTGTCTACATTAACTGCTGCTACTTGTACTGTAACTTCGTCGCCTACTCTGTATATTTTTTTACTTCGCCTGCCAATGACAAATAATCCCATTTTGTCTAGTTCAAAAGGCTCGCTTCCTAATTCTCTTAATGACAATAATGCCTCTACTGCAAATTCTTTAAATGCAACAAAAACTCCAAACTTTGCAACAGATGCAATGTGTCCTTCAAAAACTTCACCTAAATGTTTTTCCATAAAGCGAGCTTTTTTAATTGCAATAATTCTTCGTTCAGCTTTTACAGATCTTTGCTCTGTGGCACTACATGAGGCAGCAACTGTTCCTAATTTTTCTTTAGAAATTATAATTTTTTTATCATTAATGGATGAAAATTTTTTAATTAGTCTGTGAATAATTAAATCAGGATACCTTCTGATTGGAGAGGTAAAATGAACATAATCTGCAAAAGATAATCCAAAATGACCTATATTTTCTGTTTGGTACCTGGCCTGTTTTAAGCTTCTTAAAACTGCTATAAATAAAGATTTTCGTAAATTTGCATTTTCTAAGCCTTGCAGCATTCCTCCAACTTTTTTAGATATATTTTGTGGAGATAAATTTTCAGAAAGCCCTACTGAGTTAAACATTAATGACAATTGTGTAATTGCTTCTTCACTTGGCTCTTCGTGAACTCGATATAAACTTTCTATACTTTTGCTTGATAAAAATTTTGCAGTAATTGTGTTTGCAGTTAACATAAATTCTTCTATCAATCGATGCGCAAATAAACGCTGCGAATAAACTATATCCTCTACTCCGCCTTTTTCGTTTACTAAAACTTCTGCTTCTGGAATATCTAAATCTAAAAAACCTTGCATTCGTCTTTTGTTTAATAATAGTTTTGCTAAACTATAAGATTCTTTTAACATATTAACCACGCTTGATGAGTGCTCTTGGTTGTCGTTATTAAAATCTGTATCAATTAAAGATTGCACTTGTCCGTAAGTTAATCTTTCGTGACTTTTTATTACTGCTTCTTTAAATTCATAACTTTGTACTTTTCCACAATGATCTATAAAAAGTTTTAACACTAATGCAAGCCTTGAAACATTTGGTTTTAAAGAGCACAAGTCGTCACTTAATTTTGCTGGTAACATTGGCACTACATGTCCCGGAAAATAAGAGCTGTTTCCTCTTAACAAAGCCTCTGTGTCTAAATCTGTGTCGACTTTTACATAATGACTTACATCTGCAATAGCAACTTGCAAACAAAAACCTTTTGGATTTTTGCTAACACAAATAGCATCATCAAAATCTTTTGCAGTGCTGCCGTCAATTGTTACAAAAATTTCTTTTTCTAAATTACTTCTATCAGCAAATTGTTTTGCCTCTATTTTATAATCTTTAAATTTATCTAAAGAGTCTAAAATACTTTGTGAAAAAATATGTGGTATTGAATTTTCGTGAATTACTTTTTTAACATCGTGGATTGGATCACTTGCGCTGCCTGGTAATGATAAATCTAACTTAGCTTGAAAGCCTTCTGGCTCACCTGGGTATGAGGTAACACTTGCTAAAATCCAAGATCTGTCTTCTATGTTTTGATCTTCGTCCCAAAACACTCTTAACCTAGAGCCCCAGTTGCCAGAGTCGTTAATGATTCCGTCTGTTTCTGAAACTTTGTGTATAACGCCTGCTACTTTTTTATGAGTTCGCTCGACAACAGAAACTTTAACTCCAGAATATCTTTCGCCGTTAGACTTAACGCTAACTTCTACTTTGTCGCCAGTCATAACTCCTGCCATGTCTTGTTTTGAAATATATAAATCTTCTTTAAATCCATCTGAGGGAATTAAAAATCCAAATCCATCTGGATGTCTTTTTACTTTTCCTAAAACTCTTTTTGGATTGCTATTATTTTGATTAAAGCTTTGCCTGTTGCTTTGCTTAGGGCTTTGTTTAGAGCCTTGCTTAATGCGTTGTTTAAATTGTAATTTTTTGTTTTTTTTCATAGTAGGCCATTAAATATATCTTATTATTACCCCATTGTTATAACTGAGCAATGTCTATTTAAATTACTTGGCAAAATTGATACATTAGCGTATTTACGAGTAATATTAATCAAATTACAATAAAAAATATGAAAGCCGATATACAAGAACTTAGCCTGCAATCTTATCTATTAGGATCTTTAGAAGAAAAAGAAAAATTTTCTGAAAAACTTTTTCATGCTCTACAAGATACGGGTTTTGTGATTATTAAAAATCATTCAGTTCCTATTGATTTATTAATGTCTGGATACAAAATATTAGAAAAATTTTTTGCCATGACAGACGAAGAAAAAAACCAGTATATATATCCAAAAAAAGGCGGACTTAGAGGCTACACTCCCATTGGAGTAGAGCATGCAAAAGATAGCTCTGTTTCTGATTTAAAAGAATTTTGGCATGTTGGACAAATGTATATGACACAAAGTACTCACACTTTGTATCCAGAAAATATTTGGCCAAAAGAACAAAATTTTCCAGAATTTAAAGAGGTATTTACAAAAATTTATTCTATGTTAGAAAACATTGGGCAAATTACATTAAGGGCATTGTCTAAACCTTTGGGAGTTGACGAACATTATTTTGATAACTTAGTACAAAATGGTAATTCTATTTTGCGATTACTACACTACCCTCCAATTAATGACAATGTAGAAAAAAATGCAGTGCGAGCAAGTGCACACGAAGATATTAATTTTATTACATTACTTGCAACAGCCTCTGGATCTGGATTAGAAATTTTAGATCGAAAAAATAAACAGTGGCTTAAAGTAGAAAACTCATCTAATGATTTAATTTTAAATGTTGGCGACATGATGGCCAGAATTACAAATAATAAATTACCAGCCACAACTCATAGAGTTGTTAATCCTGCATCTACAGAAAATGTTAGCAGGTATTCTATTCCTTTTTTTATGCACCCAAAGCCAACTAGTATTTTAACTTGTTTAAACTCTTGCAAAAAAGAAAAAGACAATCCAAAAGATATTTCTGCAGGAGATTTTTTAACACAAAGGCTAGAGGCAATCGGTCTTTATTAATTTTTATAAAAATTATTAGCTAAATCTTTCAACGCCTTCTTTTAAAACTTTAATTTGCTCATTCATAGACTTTAAAGATTTTTTACTTTCTTCAACAACTTTGCTTGGTGCATTTTTAACAAAGTTTTCATCTTTTAATCTTAAAGATAAAGATTTAATTTCTAAATTTATTTTATCTATTTGTTTTGTAAGTCTTTTTAGCTCTTCAGAAAAATCAACAAGCCCCTTTAGCGGAACAATAACATTTACAGAAGTGTTTTTAAAACTAACTGGAGTAACTGCCGATTTTTCTAAAGACTCTGGGGCCTTAACAAAACATTCTTTTACTCCTGCCAAATTACAAATTAAATCAACATACTTAGACAAAACTTTTTGCCCGTAATCGTCTTTGGGCGACAGATACAACATAATTTTTTCTGAAGCCTTAACTCTGTTTTCTCCTCTAATATTTCGCACAGCCGTAACAACCATTTGCATAAAATCAATTTCTTCCTCTAAGCTTTCATCACAAAGGCTAAGTAAATGTTTTTCAGATTTTAAACTAGGAAAGCTTTCAAACATAATAAAATCTTTATCACCAGTGTCCTTAAAATAAGAAAACAGTTCTTCGGTAATAAAAGGAGTAAATGGGTGCATAAGTTTTAAAATATTTTTAAAAACATATTTTGCAACAAAATAACTAGCCCTGGCCTCTTTTAAATTTTTACCATCCTTGTTATAAAAAGTATTTTTACTCATTTCTAAATACCAATCACAAAAATAATGCCAAGAAAAATTATAAACACTAGCGGCTGCCTCTGCTATATGATAATTTTCAAGAGCTTTGTCTACCTCTTTAATAGTATTTTTTAATTTACAAATAAGCCAAATGTCCCTTGAAGAAAAATAATTTTTATTTTCTTTGATGAATTCTAATTTGTCAGATTCAAAAGAGACCGCCTCGCTGGCATCCCTGCGGGCTGAACGCTCGGAGGCCTCTTTTGAATCTGACAAATTAGAATTCACAAAAGAAACTGCATCTAAATCACCACTGTCATACCTCTTTGAATCTGATAAATTAAATTTAAAAGAGTCCTCCAAGCGTTCAGCCCGAAGGGATGCCAGCGAGGAGGTCTCTTTTAAATTTAATTTATCAGATTCAAAGGAAATTAAAAACCTAGCAGCATTCCAAATTTTGTTCATAAAGTTTCTATAACCTTCAAATCTTTCTTGTGAAAATTTTAAATCTTTCCCCGCCATTACCTGTGATGCCAAGGTAAATCTTAAAGCATCGGCGCCAGATTTTTTTATTAATTCTACAGGGTCAATTGAGTTGCCTAAAGATTTAGACATTTTTATTCCCTTTGAATCTCTTACTAAGCCGTGGACAAATACTGTTCTAAACGGAACATCTTTTTTAAATTCTAATCCCATCATCATCATTCTTGCTACCCAAAAAAATATTATGTCATGTCCTGTTATCAATAAACTTGTTGGATAAAAAGTTTTTTGAAGTTCTGTTTCTTCTGGCCAACCTAATGTGCTAAATGGCCAAAGTGCAGAGCTAAACCATGTGTCTAAAACATCTGGGTCTGCTTGTATGTTTAAACTTTTGCAGTGTTGGCAATTTTTTAAATCACCCTCACTAACTGTTACCTTTAAACAGTCCATGCAATTCCATGCAGGAATTTGATGCCCCCACCATAACTGTCTTGAAATGCACCAATCTTGAATAATTTCTAACCAATGTAAATAAGTTTTAGACCACGACTCTGGTTCAAACTTTGTTGTCTCGGTTTCAACTGCACGCCTAGCTTGTACGGATAATTCTTTTGTTTTTAAAAACCACTGTTTAGATAAAAATGGCTCTATAACACAACCCGACCTAGAGCAATGCCCGACAGAATGTTTATGAGGCTCTTCTTTTATAAAAAGATTTTTTTCTTTTAAGTCTTCTAAAAGTTTTGCTCTTGCCTTTAAAACATTTAAACCTTCATATGGCCCGGCGTTTTTATTTAAAATTCCATTTTGATTTAAAATATTAATAAATTCTAAATTATGTTTTTTTGCCATTTCGTAATCATTAAAATCATGAGCAGGTGTTAACTTTACAGCGCCTGTTCCAAAATCTTTATCTACTCCTGGGTCTGAAATAATAATAATTTGACGATTTACAAATGGAACTTTTATTTTTTTTCCAATTAAATTTTTATATCTTTCATCTTTTGGATGAACGGCTACTGCCGTGTCGCCTAATAAAGTTTCTGGTCTGGTTGTTGCTACGACTAAATAATTTTTATTATCATTTGTTGTTAATTTTTCGTCTACAAAATTATATTTAATATACCATAAAAAAGAAGAAACATTTTTGTGCTCCACCTCTAAATCAGAAACAGCGGATTCTAGTTTTGTGCTCCAGTTTACTAATCGCAAACCTTTGTAAATTAAACCTTTGTCATATAATTTTACAAATACTTTTTTAACAGCTCTTGAAACATCTTGATCTAAAGTAAATTTTAATCTTCCCCAATCACAAGAGTGCCCAAGTGACTTCATTTGATCAATAATTCTATGACCGTATTGCTCCTTCCACTTCCACACTTCTTTTAAAAAATTTTCTTTTCCTAATGATTGTTTTGTAATTCCTTTTTTATTTAATTCTTTTTCTACAACAGCTTGTGTTGCAATGCCTGCGTGATCTGTAGCCGGAAGCCATAAAACATTATAACCCTGCATTCTTTTCCACCTAACAAAAATATCTTGAATACTTTGATCAAGGGCATGACCTAAGTGTAAAAACCCTGTTACATTTGGAGGTGGTAAAATAATACTAAATGGTGGTTTTTTAGATTTTTCTTCTGCTTTAAAGCAATCTGCATCTATCCATTTTTTATAAATATTTGATTCTACTTTTTCTGGTTGATAGCGATCTTTCAAAGTTTTCATTATTTTTTTCCTGGCAAATGTAGATGAATTTTTTTATAAATAAATATAGCAATTAAAATATAAAAAGCACCACTTAAAAAAGGACTTTCCATTCCGTAATTTGCATACAACCAGCCAGCAAGTACAGAGCCTACAATGCGACCAAGCGAGCTCATGCTTTGTGATAATCCTAATCTTTCTCCCTGTTCTGATTGTTTGCTTAATAAACTTAAGCTTCCGTTAAATGCTGGATTAAAAAAACTATATGCAAAGCCTAAAATAGTAATCGAAATTACTAATGGAATTAATGAATAAGAAAATGCAATACCTACTAACGACAAAGCAGAAAAAACTAAGCCAATAAATAATAATTTAGATTCGCCAAAAATTGGAACTAAAATTTTTATTAAACCTCCCTGAGAAATTACCATAATTAAACCTATGTACGCAAAACCCATGCTTGATTGAAGCAAACTCCAGTGAAATCTTTCTTTCATTAATAAAAATAAAGAAACCTCCATATGAACCATTGCTAAAGAAAACATCCAGCCTATAAATAAAAGTTTTCCTATGGTTGGTAATTTTAAAGATTCTATAATTGTTAAAAATTTAGTATTACGAAACAAATCTTTAATTGTAAATTTTTCTTCTTTTTTTAAATTTACTAAACTTTCTTCTAAAAAGAAAAATGCAAAAATAAAATTAAATAAACAAATTACACCTGCCATTAACGCCGCAAATTGTTGTCCAAATGGAGGAGTGCTGCCAAGACTTTGTCCTAAAACTCCAAAACCCCCTCCCAAAGCTGGCCCTAATACAAATCCTAATCCAAATGCTGCGCCAATAAAGCCCATTCTTTTTGTTCTGTCTTTTGCGTCAGAAATATCTGCAATATATGCCATTGCTGACGAAATACTTGCTCCAAAAAATCCAGCAAGTGCTCGCGCTATAAATAAAAAAGTATAAGTTGTTGAAACTGCAAATAAAGTATGGGCTAAAACAGAACCAAATAAACTTAATAATAAAAAAGGTCTTCTGCCGTATTTGTCACTAAGCCTTCCCCACACTGGTGCAAAAATAAATTGCATAAAAGGATAAATTGCCATTAACAAGCCGATTGAAAAAGCATCTTTACCTAAAGAGCTTACAAGGTATGGTGTTAGCGGAATAATAATACCAAAGCCAATTACATCAATTAGTACAATTAAAAAAACAATGCTTAAGTTTTTTTTTATATCTCGCATATTATTATTGGTCATCCTTTCCGATAACTTCTAAAATGTTTTGCCATTTTTTTACAATAAAACCTTGATTGTCAGGGTTTCTACTTATAGTTTTATCAACTAATAATATTGCTATTGCTACAGACAAAACCATTAACAAAGCATACTCTACTACTACCTGCCCTTTAGATGCAACCAAAGCTCCCAATCTGTAAACTGATTTTATTGGCGAATTGTTATGTGTATTTGAATAAAATAATTGATCGTAAGATTTATTTAAGCTTATAAAGTCTGCCTGCTTTCCGACTTCTAAAGAGCCTACTTTATTTTGTATATTTAAGGCGTGGGCCGCCGAAACTGTGTAGGCTGTAATTACCTCTTGTATGTTCATGTTCATTTCTAATCTTGCAAGTAAGCCAATAAATTCAATATTATTACATGGGCAAGTGCCTGGATTATAATCTGTTGCTAGTGCTACCCTTGCGCCTGAGTCTAAAAATTTACGAGCTTGTGGATATTTCATTTTTAAATAAAAATCTGCACCTGGCAAAAAAACATTACTAACATTAGCTTTAGATAAATATTTAATTTCTGAATTAGTAACAAAATTAACATGGTCTACAGAACTTGCACCAAGTTTTGCTGCCAAACAAGAAGAACCCTGTTTGCTTAATTGATCAGAGTGAACACTTAAATTTAAATTATAAGCATCGGCTGCTTTAAATAATTTTGTCATGTGTTTTTTATTAAATGCCATGCTTTCTACAAAAATATCTACTCTATTTATTAATTGTTTTTTTACAGCCACTGGTAATATTTTATTTATTACAAAGTTAAAATATTGCTCTTTAGATAAAAATTCTTTTGGCAAAGTGTGCAGTGCTAAAAAAGTTGAAATAACATTTAAATTTTTAATAGACTTAATTGCTTGTAGCATTTTTATTTCGCTAGATAAATTTAATCCGTAACCACTTTTTATCTCTAAGCTGGTTACACCTTGTGATAAAAAATCTTTTGATCTTTGTTGGGCTAATTTTTTAAGTTCTGTTAACGAAAGCTTTCTTGTTTCTTTTACTGTTGATAAAATTCCACCACCTTGACTTGCAATTTTAGAATAAGAAACTCCTTTTTGTCTTAAATTAAATTCAGAAGTTCTGTTACCTCCAAATAATAAATGTGTATGACATTCTACAAAAGATGGCATAACAAAAGAGTCATTTAATGAATATTTTTTTAAAGTTTGTGTAATTTTATAAGTTTTAATTAATTGTTTTATTAAACTTTGGTTAATTGTTTTGTATTTTCCAACCCAAACAATATTACCTTTGTAAGAAATAATTGCAGCTTTTTTTATAATAGTAAAATCAGACTCTGTAATATTGCGCCCATGTTTATCAGCTACTTTTTTTAAGCTTAATAGTTCAGAAATGTTATAAAATAATTTAAAGTTCATAATTTAAAAAAAACTTTGCAGTTTATGTTTTTTGCAAGCATCTTTGGCCAATTTATAACCAGCATCAGCATGTCTAAACAAACCCATTGCTGGGTCTGCGGTTAATACTCTTTGTAATCTTTTTTCTGCATCTAAAGTTCCGTCGGCTACAATCACTTGGCCTGCGTGCAAACTGTATCCCATTCCAACTCCACCTCCATGATGAAAACTTACCCACGAAGCTCCGCAAGCAGTGTTGCTTAATAAATTTAATAAAGGCCAATCAGCCACTGCATCAGACCCGTCTTTCATATTTTCTGTTTCTCTGTTTGGAGATGCAACCGAGCCGCAATCTAAATGGTCTCGCCCAATAACAATTGGAGCTTTTAATTTTTTACTAGCTACTAATTGATTAAATTTTAATCCAGCTTTTGCCCGTTCACCATATTCTAACCAACAAATTCTAGCGGGTAAGCCTTGAAAAGAAATTCTTTTTTCTGCCATGTCTAACCAATTCATTAAAGATTTTTTGTGAGGAAATAATTCTCTTAACGCATCGTCGGTAACTTTAATATCTTGTGGGTCACCTGACAAAGCAACCCATCTAAATGGGCCACTCCCTAAACAAAATAAAGGTCTAATATATTCTGGAACAAAACCTGGGATATCAAAAGCATTTTTTACTCCCTGATCTTTTGCAACTGCGCGAATGTTGTTTCCGTAATCAAAAACAATGCTGCCTTTTTTTTTCATTTCTAACATTGCGCTTACATGAGTTGCAATACTTTTTTTTGACTCTTTTAAATATTTGGAGGGGTCGCTTAATCTTAAATTATCTGCTTGTTTAATATTATATCCCGCAGGAATATATCCTCTTAATGGATCATGTGCTGAAGTTTGGTCTGTTAAAATATCTGGAGTAAAATTTTGTTTAACTAATAGTGGCAAAACTTCTGACATATTTCCGCAATAGCCAATTGATTTTGCTTCGCCTTTAAGTGCGTAATTTTTTATTTTTTCTATAGCTTTTGTTAAATCATTTTCAACTTCGTCAATATATTTAGTTTTTAATCTTTTTGTAATTTTAGAAGGGTCTGCTTCGATTGCTAAAACACAAGCCCCTGCAAATACTCCTGCCAAAGGTTGCGCCCCTCCCATGCCTCCCAAGCCTGCTGTTAAAATAATTTTATTTTTTAAGTTAGAGTTAAAATGTTTGCGGCCAAGTTCTACAAAAGTTTCATAAGTTCCTTGTACAATTCCTTGCGAGCCAATGTAAATCCAAGACCCCGCTGTCATTTGTCCGTACATCATTAAAGATTTTTTATCTAGCTGATCAAAGTGCTCCCAAGTTGCCCACTTTGGAACTAAATTTGAATTTGCAATTAAAACCCTTGGTGCGTCTTTGTGTGTTTTAATAACTCCAACAGGTTTTCCTGATTGAATTAATAAACTTTCGTCATTTTCTAATTTTTGTAATGCTTTTAAAATTTTTTCTAAAGATTCCCAATTTCTAGCAGCCTTTCCTAAGCCTCCGTAAACAATTAACTCGTCTGGATTTTCTGCAACCTCTGGGTCTAAATTATTGTGTATCATTCTGTAAGCTGCTTCTTGAATCCAAGACTTGCAACTTAGTTTACTTCCGTGTGGTGATTTTAAAATTCGTGGCTTCATATACTTTCCTAATTTTTTTATTTACGCCAATCTTAAAATTTTATCTTTTACATCTAAAATAATAACCGAATGATCATTTTTAAATTCACCGGTATCACTAAAATTTTTAATAGACAAAAAAATTTCATTTCTTAATGCATGCGTGTCTAAGTTATTTTTTATTATGTCAATAATTCTTTGTGATCCAAAAAGTTCATTTTTAGAATTTTTTTCTAAAGCCAAACCTGGCGTGCAAAAAACTAATCTATCTTTAGGTAGCAAATTAATTGTTTGAGTTTTTGTTATTGGGGTAAACAAAGATACAGGGTCTTTGCAATTAACTAAAGAGTTTATTACTCCGTCTCTATAATGAAAACATAACATGCTTCCCTGTGCGGCAAAAGAAAGCTGCAAAGTATTTCGCTCTAAATAGGCATAAAAAAAATCAAAAGCATGTTGCTCTTCAAGAACTCTAGAAAGCTCTTCGTATAAGTGTGATAAAAATATTTTTATATCTGGTAAAGAAGACGAACTTAATTTTAAAACAACCGCAGTTAACAATGCAGATAAGGCCAAAGATGATGAGTGTGACATCCAAATATTAAATACTTTGCTGTTTTTAGAGCCAAAAATATCGTAGTAATCTCCACCAAGTTCACCAGAGCTATATTTAGCGCTAATTTTAAAACCAGATAAATAATTCCACTCATCTGGTATTAAAACTTTTTGCATTGCCTGTAATAAAAATAAATCTTTTTTAATTTGTACAGTGCTTTCTTGAATGCCTTTATTCACGCGGACTAGCTCTTGTTTTAAAAGTAAAACTTTGTCTTTTTCTTCCTTTAAAGATTTTTCTAAAGAAGAAATTTTATTATAAACTAAAATATTTTTGTCTGACATAAACTAATACCTATAATAGTAACTGTATTATACCGCAATGAGTTATATTTATCTCAATTATAATCAATTTATTATTTCTTAAAAAGAGATATCTTGCACTGATTATGTAAATACTTTATTAAGAAAGCACAACAAAGTCATGACTTTTTATTATTAACTTAGAGGTAAATACTTGAATTTAAAAACAACGCCAAAACAGCAATTTTTATTATATGTACATAAAATTAACGAAGACTCGCCTCAGGCAATTTTGCCATCTTTGGCAGAATTAAGCTCTATTTTTATTAATCATAATTTAACATCTCAATCTTTAACTTTGTTAAAAGGCTGGGTTGCCGATTTGCAAGATTTATGTGCGGATTTAAGTGATATTGATAAATTACATTTACTTAGTGATTACTTTTTTAACGAGCTTTCTTTTAATTTAACTTTAAAAGATGGCCCTTCAAAAGAAAAAGATTTATTATTGTCTAGTATAATTTTACAAAAAAGTGCGAATTTTTTACCATTGGCTTTTTTATATCATTATTTTGCACAGCAAATTAATCTTCCTTTATTTTTTATTTCAAATAATAAATTAAATTTACTTAAATATTATGGAAAAAATTCTTGTTTTTTTGTAGATTTTAAAAAATTAGGAAAGCTTACATCAACAGAGGATAATGCTAGATCTAAAAAATTGCTCACTAAAGATTTGGAGGTGTGCTCGTTTAAAGAAACCTATATTTATTACTTACAAACTCTTTTACACTATTACGCACAAGAGCTTACAAACAAAAATACCGAAGAAATACAATTAGCTTTAAAAATTTTAGAAAAACAAGAGCATCCGATTTCTAATTACACAAGCAGTCACTTTAATGAAAATCCCCCTCCGCTTGAAAGTGAAAGCAGTGTTTTTTATACCTTACATTAAATTTGTTACAAAATTGTTGGAGTTAAAAATACCATTAACTCATTTTTAGATTCCTCTTCTGATTGATATTTAAATAACCATCCAAAAAGTGGCAGCTTGCTTAAAAATGGAACTCCAGAGCTTCCCCTTGCAACATCTTTTTGAAAAATTCCTCCAATAACTAAAGTGTCGCCGTTTTTAATTAAAACTTTAGATTTTACAGATCTAGAATTAATAGGCTTTGCGTTACTGCTTGCACTAATTGCTCCACCTGCAAAATCTCTTTTAATATTAACATCTAATAAAACGCTACCGTTTGCTGCAATTTGCGGCGCTACATCTAGCTGTAATATTATTGGAGTTCTTTCAATTTTTTCTGAAATTTTATCCCCTTCTGATGTTCGCGATATCGATACATTTTCTCCCTTATTTGTAATGCTAGCTTTTTGTTTGTCTAAAACTACAACCGTTGGCGTAGAAATAACTTTAACAATTTGGTCTTGTTCTGCGATTGCTAAAATGCTAGACAAATCTCCTAAAAATTTAAAACTTCCTAAAGTTAAAGCTAAAGATCCAGAAAGTCCTTGCAAAGTTTCTGGTGGCACTGGCCTAATTCCACCGGCACCTAGGCCTACAGAAACTGGTCCGTTAACACCTTGAAGTCCGTTGATGTCTATTTTTCCCCCACTAAACCCCCAGTTAACTCCTAAGTTTTTAGAAAAAGATTTACTGGCTTCAATAAATTTTGCTTCTATAGAAACTTGGCTTGGTGCTTTGTCTAAATTTTTAACTAGTTTACTAATTTTTTTTAATACATCTGGAGTGTCTGTGATAATTAAAGTATTGCTTCTTTCGTCAGATGAAATAGCCCCTCTTTTTGGCGTTAAAAATACTTTAATTTTAGCAGATAACTTAGATGCACTTGCAAAAGAAATTGGTAAAATTTTTACAGACAGTGGAGTTAAATCTTCTTTAGATTTTAAAATAGCAACTAAAGCTTCTTCTTCTTTTTTTAAATTATTTAAACTAGATATACGAAGGATTCCGCCTTTTTCTTGTATATAACCAAGTCCTTTAGATTTTAAAACTAAAGCTAGGGCTTGATCCCATGGAATATTTCGTAATTTTAAAGAAATTTTTCCTGACACTTTGTCGTCTACTAAAATATTAGCTCCAACCTCTGAGGATATATACGCAATAACTTTTCTAACAGATACATCTTCAAATTGTAAAGAGATTGGTTTTCCATAATAGCTTCCACCTCCTAAAAAAAAGTCTACCAATGTTCTTTTTTTATTATCTTTAGAGGCTTGCCCGTTTTTAAAATTTGTATCATTTTGGCCTTGATAGTCATCAATGTTATTTTTTGATTTTTTAGCTAAATACTCTGGGCTTAAATTATAGCTAATTTTTAAAGTTGAATTTTTATTTACAATTTGTGGTGTCTGATATGTCCCACTTTTTAATTGTAATACAATTTTAATTACACTAGATGGTGATTCTTGATATGAGTGAACCGCAACAATTGAGTCTCCAGAAATTTCATTAACAAAAGAAGATCTTTTTAATTTTTTTGATAACACCGCATTGTTAATTTCAATAATTAATTGATTATTTTTTTTGTTAAATATTGATTCATAATCTATTTTATTTTCGGCTTCTATAAATATAGTTTCTAAGCTTTTTGATTGGCTGTATTTTATATTTTGTAAAAAAGTTTTAGACCCAGCTTTATCATTTGTGTCAAATAATTGCTGCGAATCTGTTTTGTTATCTTGGTCTTGTACATCTGCAATATTTGGCTCTTCTTCGTCTTCAAGGCTTAGCTGATTATTATCTTTTAAATCAGCAGCGGGAGTGTCGTCATCTAATGTTAATTCTTCGTTATCTGATGACTTATTGTCTGATAAATTATCGCCATCGTCTAATGTTAGCTCTTCTGTGTTGTTATTTTTATTATCATCTATTGCTAACTCTTCTTCGTCATATAATGTGTCAGAATAGTTGTCATTATTTTTTAAATCTGTTTTAGATTTTTCTATATCTTCTTTTAATAAATCATCAACAGATACTGTTTGTCCTGTTTTTTGTGCTTCAAATAAAGAGCAGGACATTAGTGGCAGCGCTATCCATAATAATAATATAAATTTAGTATAAGTTTTTAACATTGCCTCTCCTATTGTTTTGTTTTTTTATTTTTGTTATCTATAAATAAATCCGAAAAAGTTAACACATTAGTTTTATATAATGTGCCCTCTCCATCTTCTCTTTCTGTTAGCTCTAGTACAACTACCTCGCCTTCTCTAATTTTAATAATTTGTCCTTGCCTGTTTCCAAGATAATCGCCCTTTTTTAAAATATGTGTTTTACCATTTGTGTCTTTAATAATTGCTTTTGGAATTTTTGTCTCCCAAACCAATCCAATTAATTTATAATCCTCTAGGTTAGCACTTCTAAGAGGGTTGTCTAAAAATAAATTAAAATTTTTATTATTTTTGTTATTTGAAAAATCATTTTGCTTAAAAGGGTCTTGGGTTTCTGATCCGTAACTGTAAACACTTAGCTGAACTTTTAAAATTTTTACAGCATCTTTAAAAAGTTGATTATCATCTTTTGCGTTTAATATATTTATAAAAAAAATATGTACAATAAAATAAATAAATAAATAAATTTTCATAATAACCTTTTTTTTACCTTAACATTTGCCTTAACACTTACTATTCGTTACTTGCTATATACTGATACAGCCTTACTGATAAATTTGCCCTTAATTTAATTATCGATTCAGAAGAAGATCCTGCAATGCTTAATGTATTTTTTTTAATAATAATTAATTTATCTTCGTTTTGAATATTTGCTATAAACTTCATTAGCTGATGATACCTTCCCTCTACTGATAATTGAATTTCTTGTATTTCCCAATTTTTGTCTTTAGATACTGACGGATTTGCTAATCCCAAAATAGATAGGTTTAAATTTTCGGCATTGCTTGATAAAAAATGAGGAAAGCTGTCACCCTGTGAATTAGAATTAAGAATATTTAAAATTTTGACACCAACCTGTAATGTTAAATCATTAAACAGGTCAGAAAAAACTTTTAAATCATTTTCTTTTTTTATTATTTTTTTTAAATTTTCTTTTTGCTTTACTGTGTTAATTACAATTTTTTCTGTTTCTTTTTTAATTCCATCTCCGCTGTCAAAGACGCTAACATAGTACAAAACGGCAAATAATACACCGATTTGAATAGAACGAAATAAACTAAAATTTACACCCATATTACTTTCCTAATTGTTTAGTCGTAGCTCCAAATAAAAAGATCTAATATTAAATCCCTTTAGCCTTTCTGATTTAGACTCTCTTAATACATAGCTTTTAAATATTTGTTTTCTGTTGCCAATTTCTTTTAAAAATTTATCTAAAACCCTTTTGCTAATTGAACTGCCTCTAATAGATAATATGTCTTTGCTATAATCAACATTCTTAAACCATAATTTTTTTGATTTAAAAGCAAGCAACGCGTCCATAGTTTTTATAAAGCCAAGTCTTGATTTTGTAATTTTACTAACTTTAAAAACTTTATTTTTTAAATTAGAGTACTTTGATTTTTTTACACTAAGTTCTTTAACTGTCTTTTTTTTTTTGATTATTTGGTTTTTTATTTTAGTTTCTATATTTTGTTTTTTTTGTAAAATAGCGTTTAATAAATTTAATTCTTTTTGTTCGTATATGTATAACCCAAGTAAAAAAGCAAATAAAAATATTATTTTAAAAGATGATTCAATAATAATTTTTGGATTAAAATTAGAATCTATTTTTTCTTCAAAAAAATCAACTGCTTCTTCTGATATATCATGTTGTAAATCTACTTTTATCATATTTATCTTAAAAATTACTTCCAAGCCCAACTAATGCGGCTCCTATGGGGTTAACTTCTTCTATGTCTAATTTTTTTATTTTTTGTTCATCGTACTGTGTGTTTAAAAAAATATTAATTGGCTCGCATGCTATGATGTCAGAAATTCTTTGTGCTAAGTTAGGAAGGCATGTTGCAGATCCTGTTAAAAATAAATTTGTAGGGGGCTCTTTTAATAAAACCTCTTTAATAAATTGTGTTGCCGTTGTTAGCTCTGATTGCAAGCTGTCGTGTAAAGAGTTAACTATTTCTGCAGTGCCTTGTGGAACTTCTTTGTTAAGACAAAAGTTTTTTCTTAAGCTTTCTGCCTCTGCTATAGATAATTGTAATTGATCAGATAAAGCTTGATCGTAATTAGATAAACCAAAATCAATATTTTTTACAAAATAAATTTTTCCATTTAAAATTCCAATAAATGAAGTTCTGTCTTCTCTTACTTCTAACACTGCAATATTTTGATCTCTTAAAATTCCATAATTATATTCAAATCCATTGGCTAACGAAATAACTGCAGACTCCATGCTTTCACATTGTATGCCGGCGTCTAAACAATCTTGTTGCACTTGTGCAATTAATTGTCTTGGTGTTGCTATTAATAAAAATTCATTTTTATCTGAATCAACAGAATTTAAATTAACATAATTAATATTTACAGAACTAATTTCGTATGGAACATAAGTTTCTGCTTCTGCCATTATTTGTTCTGGCCATTGTTCTTGTGGAGTTTTATTTAAAACAATATGTTGTATAAAAACTTCGCGTCCTCCGATTGCAACATTTGCTTTTTTAAATTTAGAAGACAAATTATTTACTGCCATTAAAATAGCTTGCGAAACAGATCCGGCCTGGTTAACCGATGCGGTAGAATAATCTAATAATTTAGAAGACTTGCTGGTATTTAAAAACACGCCAGCTTTTATAATGTTTGAATCTATATCTAAAATTAGTTTTTTTTTCCCGAAGAACATATATTAAAATAACCAGTATTCTACAATTTATTAACTGCTTTTATAAAAACTTACCTAAAGTATAGTACAGTCTAAGGTATAGTTATATTTTAATTTTTTTAAATTTTAATATATAAAAATTAATCAATGCCACCAATCTGTGTTTGTTGGTTTTTGTTTAAAATATTTTTTAAATCACAAGATTTCTCTAGTAAGCAAATTACCGTGCTTCCCATGTAAAAAATTCCTAATTCATCGCCCTGATTAACTGGGTGATTTATGTCATCAACAAAGACAGGCTTGCTACCTGCCCTCCCAAAATATTTACTTTTAGCAAATTTATTAGTTATGCTGTTATAAATTTTTCCAACACATAAAGCTCCAACCATTGTTAGACTTATCATTCCTTGGGGTGTTTTTATATAAAAAATTAATCTTTCATTTTTAGAAAATAAGTTTTTTACCCTAGACCTAGAGCAAGTATTTACTGGCCAATATGAGCCAGGCACATAACAGGTGGCTAAAATTGTTCCACAAACAGGACTATGGACTCGATGGTAATCTGTTGGGCAAAGATAATAATCTAAATAATGAGCATTTGTAAAAGTGTTTTTAAATAAATATTTTTGTTTAATATTTTGGTCTAAATAATCTAGAGCTAAAAAATCTTTTAAGTCATAGTAAAAAGATTTTACCTGAAAAATTTGATCATTTTTTAATTTACCAAAAGATGCCAACCTAGCATCTGCTGGATGAACCCAAAAAAAATTTTTGGCAATAGGCCTTGCCCCGCTTTGTAACTTTCTGGTAAATAAATTTGTAATGTTAGAATAGTTTTTAATATTTTGTTCTGTAGCTATAGATAAATCAATTTTATATTTTTTATAAAAACCAAAGGCTAAAAATTTAGACAAAATAGGTATATTTAATTTGCAAAAATGTCCTACAAAAAAACTAATTAGCTTTTTGGGCAATACTTTAACTATAAACCATAACATTGTAATAAATTAAAGTTGGTATAGGTGCTGATTTTTAGTCTTCGCCCTGATCTGAAAGATTTTCTTTTTTTTCTTTTATAGCGTCTGGCACAACATTAATGTCTGACAGTCTTTGTGATAATTTATCTAACTCTTCTTGGTCTTGAACATCGTTGCAGTCTTGTTTTTCTGCAAGGCTGTCTGCTATAAGACTAATTTTGTCTGTTTTTTTAATATCAAGTTCATCTTCTGGTAAAAGTTCTTCGATTTCTGAAAGGCTTGGGAGGTCTACAATTTTATTTAGTCCAAAGATTTCTAAAAATTTATCTGTTGTTGAATACAACATTGGTCTTCCTGGAAGTTCGCTTTTTCCAGAAAATTTTACCAAACCTCTGTCCATTAAAGTTCTAACTAAGTGTCCAGAATCTGTGCCTCTAACTTCATCAATTGATGCTTTAATACATGGTTGCTTATAGGCAATAATAGACAAGGCCTCTAAAGATGCGGGAGACAATCTAAAACTTTTAGCTTTTACTAAGGCTTGTACAAAATCTTTATTTTCTGGTTTTGTTCTTAATTGATAGGCGTTATTAACTTCTGCTAGCTCAATGCCGCGATTATTATTTGCATATTCTTGCTGTAAAATTTTTACATATTTTTTAATTTCGGTAGTAGATAAAGAAAACTCTTGCTCTAGTGCAGATTTAATAAAATTAGCACTTAATGCAGTCTCTGATGCAAAAAATAAAGATTCTAAAACTGATAATACTTTTTTATTTTCTAACATAGTAACCTCTTTTTTTTTAAATTAAATTGCAGAAGAAATATTTTTTTCTAAATTAGATAAAAAATCTATATCTAATGTTTTTTTATTTGTTAAGTAAATTTCGCCAGCGTCAATTTCTTGCGAAGCAGATACAGCGCCTAGCTTTGTCATTTCTAATATAGATAAAAAATTTACTAGTCCGGATTGTCTTTTTTCTATTTTAGATGTCCCCTGCAGTAATTTAGAAAATAAAAATTTAGTTCCACTTTTAAATAAAGTTATCAATGCTCTAATTCGCTCGGCTACACCCTGCAATGGAGCTTCTATTTTATAAATTTGTTTTTTTGAATTTTTTATTTTGTTAAAATAAATTTGACCAAGCGTAAGTGCTGCTAAATCTTTTACAATTAAAACAGATTCTTGAATATCTTTTTTGTCTTCTTTGCTTCCCCTAAGCCATGTGTCTCTTCCTAATAAATTATTAATATATAAACTAGAGGCTGCGTTTTTATATTTTTCATATTCTAATAATTGCCTTACTAAAACTTGCCTAGGGTCTTCTAAATCTTCTTCTTCTTCTAGCTCTTCTTTAGGTAATATCATTTTAGATTTAATTTGAATTAAACTAGCAGCCATCGAAATAAAGTCTCCAGCTAAATCTAAATTTAACTCTTTCATTCTTTGAATATATGCTAAATATTGCGAGGTGATCTCGTGAATATTAATATCCATAATATTCATTTCATGCTTTCTAATTAAATATAGTAAAACATCTAATGGGCCTTCAAATTGTTTTAACTGAACTCTAACACTCATTTAAAATCTCCGTTGATTTTTTGTTACAAAGCATATCTAAATAATAAACATATTTGCTATGCTAATCATTTCGCCATACATCCAGTATACTGGAATGGCTAAGACTCGTAAACCTCCAGTTATAAATAAATATATTAAAACTAAATTAAACATCATTTGGTTTTTTTCTAAAAATAAATTCCACCTAAATGGCAAAAATCTAGCTAAAATCTTTCCCCCATCTAATGGGTGGATTGGCAGTAAATTAAATACTCCTAAAAATAAATTAATTAAAATAAAAATGTTAAAAAATTCTTTAATTGCCGAAAGCAAAGATGTTAGATCTTGTAAAAAAATATTAAAAACAGAATTTGTAATAATTAAAACAACCAAGGCTACGGCTGCTAAAATAAAATTAGCTGCTGGACCAGCTAAAGCTACCCAAAACATATCCTTAACTGGTTCTTTAAAATTTCTTGGATTTACTGGAACTGGTTTTGCCCACCCAAAAAAAGGCCCAGCAAAAAAAATGGCTGCTAATGGCAAGATTACTGTCCCAATAATATCCATGTGAACTACTGGATTTAGGCTTAACCTCCCCAAAAATTCTGCTGTTGTGTCGCCTTTTCGTTTTGCCATCCATGCGTGGGCGTACTCGTGAAAAGATAGAGCTAATAAAAAAGGTACAAAGTATAAAGCAACTTTTGCTAAATATTCTATAATTTGATCCAACTAAGCCTCCAAAACATAAATTTTTTTTACCTAAGATTTTGACTTAAGTCTATATTACTTATATTCAATAAAGAAGACAAAAATTCAATTTTAAAGGGGAAAAATGAGTCATTTTGCATTAACTCAATTATCTGAAGAAGAAAAAGATTTTCAGTCTGCTGTGCGTCAATTTGCAGAAAAAGAAATAAAACCACTATCTGCAAAAATGGATGAAAACAGCGAAATGAACCCTGATTTATTTTCAAAATTATTTGAAATGGGCCTAATGGGCATGGAAATTTCTGATAAATATGGAGGCGTGGGTGTTAATTTTATGAGCACATGTTTAGCTATCGAAGAGCTAGCAAGAGTTGACGCATCTGTTAGCGTAATGGTTGATGTTCAAAATACTTTGGTGGCAAATGCATTTAATAATTGGGGAAGCGAGGATCAAAAAAAACATTATTTAAAATTACTATCAACAAATAAAATTGGCGCTTATGCTTTAAGCGAAACAGGCAGCGGGTCTGATGCTTTTGCATTGCAAACAAAAGCTGTTGAAGATGGTGATTTTTATAATTTAACTGGTCAAAAAATGTGGATTACAAATGCAGAATACGCATCTATTTTTTTAGTTTTTGCAACAGTTAATCCAAGCGATGGTTACAAAGGGATTACCGCTTTTATTGTAGATAAAGATTGCAAAGGCCTTAGTATTGGAAAAAAAGAAAACAAATTAGGCATTCGTGCAAGCTCTACTTGCGAACTTATTTTAAAAAACTGCAAAGTTTCTAAAAAAAATATTTTAGGGGAGGTTGGCAAGGGTTACAAAGTTGCAATAGAAACACTTAACGAGGGTCGAATAGGCATTGCCGCACAAATGCTTGGAATTGCACAGGCTGCTTACGAAGAATCTAAAAATTATATTAAACAAAGAGAGCAGTTTGGAAAAACTTTATCAAAATTTCAGGCGGTGCAATTTCAATTAGCAGATATGAAAGTGCAATTAGATTTAATAAGACTGTCTGTTTACAATGCCGCAAGATTAAAAGAAAACAATCAAGATTTTATTCAATCAGCCGCAGTTGCTAAATTAGTTTCGTCAGAATTTGCAGAAAAAATTTGCTCTATGACTATTAACTTATTTGGAGGTAACGGGTTTTCTAAAGAATACCCAGTTGAACGATTTTATAGAGATGTAAAAATAGGTCAAATTTACGAAGGCACCTCTAACATACAAAAACAAACAATTGCAAAGTTTGAACTAAATTAAAAATTATAGGCAACTCCAAAGCCTGCACTTGCTGCTAAAGAGTTTGAGTTTAAATCAAATAATGGCGACAGCTCCATGTAAAAACTGCTGCCTTCTAGGTATCCAAAAGTTTGTAAATATTTAAACCCTAAAGATCCTGAAATTAAATAATGCTGAAACTTTCCAGTGTTTGCCTCTGATGGTTTTAAAAATTTTCCTCTTAAAAAGCCTGGGTTAAATGCTTTTCCTATTTTTCCAGACTCAGATGACCATTGTGTCAATCCAACTCCAAAGTAAGCTAAAACTTTTTTGTATTGTTTAATAACTTGTTTTACTTCTATAAAAGATGACGAAAAACCACCCGCTATGCCAAATCCTCCAGAAAAACTGAATTCTGGTGACAATGATAATTGTAAAGACACACCTGCTAATCCGACCTTTCCCATCATGTCTAATCCCACTCCCATGCGATAAGTATTTTGAAAATCTGTGATAGATGTGTTGTCGTAATTATTTTTTTGTAAATCATCAGGACTTAAAGAGGTGTTGTAACCTTCAACAGGCTCTAAAGACAAAATTTGTGAGCCATCTTTTTTATTATCTGATTGGTTGTGTTTAATTGATTCTTTTTCTTCTTGAAAGCCATTGCTTGCCAAGGCTGTGTTACAAAAAAATACAAGTATTAAAAATAAATAGCTCTTCATAAAAAATTCCCCCTAATATTTACCTACCTAAATATAGTTTCTTAAAAAGAGATAAAAAATACAAGCCCTACTAGCCTAAAACTATTCTTTCTTATTGCACATTGAAAGGCTTTTGTTATAAACAAATAACTTATACATTCATAAAACAATTTACTAAATAAAGGGCAACAATATGATTGAGCATAAAAGAAAAAAACTTTCTGTTATTGGATCAGGTTTTGTTGGATCAACTTGTGCACATTGGGCTGCTTCACAAGAATTAGCAGATGTTATGTTATTAGACATCAACGAAGGCAGCGCAAAAGGAAAAGCATTAGACTTAGCACAAGCAGCGCCAGTTATGAATTTTAATAGTCTTGTTAGTGGAACCTCTCAATATAAAGATATTGCAAACTCTGATGTTATTATTATTACAGCCGGAATGGCCAGAAAACCTGGAATGAGCCGAGATGATCTTTTAAAAACTAACGCAAGTATTATGAAAAAAGTTTGCCAAGGAATAAAAGAACACGCACCACAATCTATAGTAATAGTTGTTAGTAATCCTTTAGACGCAATGGCTTTTGTGGCTAAAGAAACTTTGGGATTTCCTGCAAACAGAGTAATTGGAATGGCAGGCATTTTAGACAGCGCAAGATTTAAAACTTTTATTGCAGAGGCCGCAAATGTTAGTGTCGAAGATGTTCATGCTTTTGTTTTGGGAGGGCACGGCGACACAATGGTACCAATGCCTAATCATTGTTCTATTGGAGGCGCACCTTTGTCTTCTTTTTTATCAAAAGAAAAAATTGAATCTATAATTGATCGAACAAGAAAGGGTGGTGCAGAAATTGTAGGACTTTTAAAAACTGGATCTGCCTATTACGCTCCTGCTGCAAGTGCTGTACAAATGGCAACTGCTATTTTAAAAAATCAACACAGAGTTTTGCCTTGTGCTGCTTTTTTACAAGGAGAATACGGAGTTAAAGATTTATTTTTAGGAGTTTTGTGTCAACTAGGTGGTACTGGTTTAGAAAAAGTTGTAGAATTAAAATTAAATTCTACAGAGCAATCGCAATTAGACAATTCAGTTTCTGCTGTAAAAGAATTAGTAAATACTTTAAAGTCTATGGATTACTAAATAATATTTTTAATTAGGAAGTAAAATATGAACTTACATGAATATCAAGCAAAAGAACTTTTACAAAAATATAATATACCAGTATTAAAAAATAAACTTTGTACAAAGCAAGAAGACGCAAAAAATTTTGCAAAAGAACTTGGTGGAAGTGTTTGGGTGGTTAAAGCACAAATTCATGCAGGTGGAAGGGGCCAAGGTGGTGGCGTAAAATTAGCTAAAAATTTAGAAGAAGTTGCTCAACATGCTAAAGATATTTTAGGAATGACTTTGGTAACAAAACAAACAGGCGATGTTGGAAAAACTGTTAACAAAATTATTATCGAAGAAGGCTGTCAAATTGAATCAGAATTTTATGCGGCATTATTAGTAGATAGAGCCAAAGATTGCATAACATTAATGGCAAGTCCAGAGGGCGGAATGGATATTGAAGAGGTTGCAGAAAATACTCCAGAAAAAATTTTTAAAATATATATTAATCCTTTAATAGGCTTATTAGATTTTCAAGCAAGAGAGCTTGCATTTACTTTAGGCTTTAAAAAAAAGGCAGCAATAAAAGCTAGCATAATTTTTGTTAAACTTTACAAAGCATTTATGCAAGAAGATTGTGAAATGTTAGAAATTAATCCACTAGTAGTAACTAAAGACCAACAAGTTATCCCACTAGATGCAAAAATTAGCATAGAAGATAACTCTTTGTACCGCCACCCTAATATTGAATCATATAGAGATTTTAGCGAAGAAGACCCAGCCGAAACAGAAGCTAAAAAATTTGATTTATCTTTTATAAAATTAAATGGGTCAATTGGATGCTTGGTTAATGGTGCTGGTTTAGCAATGGCAACAATGGATATTATTAAAACTAAAGGCTCTAGCCCCGCTAACTTTTTAGATGTTGGCGGAAGCGCGACAAAAGAAAAAGTTACAGAAGCTTTTAAAATTATTTTAAAAGATCCTCAGGTAAAAGGAATTTTAGTTAATATTTTTGGAGGAATAATGAAATGCGATATTATTGCAGACGGAGTTATTGCTGCATCAAAAGAGGTTGGGCTTAATATTCCATTAGTAGTTAGGCTAGAAGGTACAAATGCAAAAAAAGCTAAAGAAATTTTAGCAAATAGTGATTTAGACATTATTACTGCAGATAGTTTAGATCAAGCTGCACAAAAAATAATTGCAGCAACATAATTAAAGGAATATATGTCAATTTTAATTAACAAAAATACTAAAGTTATTTGCCAAGGTTTTACTGGCTCGCAAGGGACTTTTCATTCAGAGCAGGCAATTAAATACGGCACAAAAATGCTTGGAGGAGTAACTCCCGGAAAGGGTGGAAGTACTCACCTAGGGCTTCCTATTTTTAATACTGTTAGCGAAGCTGTTAAAAAAACAAAAGCAAATGCATCTGTTATTTATGTTCCACCAGCATTTGCTGCAGACGCTATTGCAGAAGCTGTCGAAGCTAAAATAGAATTAATTATTTGCATAACAGAAGGAATACCAGTTATTGATATGTTAAAAGTAAAACAACTTTTAAAAAATTCTGACAGTAGATTAATTGGTCCAAACTGCCCAGGGATAATTACTCCTGATGAATGTAAAATTGGTATTATGCCAGGTTACATTCATAAAAAAGGCAGGGTTGGAGTTTTGTCTCGCTCTGGAACTTTAACTTACGAGGCTGTGTGGCAACTTACATCTTTAAACTTGGGACAAAGCTCCTGTGTTGGTATTGGAGGTGATCCAATTAATGGGACAAATTTTGTAGACATATTAAAAATGTTTAACGAAGATCCCGAAACTGACGCTGTAATTTTAATTGGAGAAATTGGAGGCAGCGCCGAAGAAGAAGCCGCAGAATATATTAAAAATAATTTTAAAAAACCAGTTGTAGCATTTATTGCCGGAGCAACTGCACCAAAAGGAAAAAGAATGGGGCATGCTGGTGCAATTGTTAGCGGATCTGCAGGAAGCGCAGAAGATAAATACAAGGCTTTACAAGATGCTGGCTGCACTATTGAAAAAAATCCATCAAAGCTTGGCGAAACTTTAAAATCTTTATTATAAAAAAATAAAACAAAACAAGGAGAAAAAAATGAGCAAAGAAATAACATTATCAATTATAAAACCTAATGCTGTAAAAAAAAATGTTATCGGCGAAATAATAAGTATATTTGAAAAAAATAATTTGCAGATTGCCGCCGCAAAAAAAGTTTTGCTGTCTAAAGAATTATGCCAAGAATTTTATGCCGAGCATAAAGAAAGACCATTTTTTGAAGAACTTGTAGAATTTATGACCTCTGCACCAGTAATATTAATGGCGCTTTCAGGTGACAATGCAGTAAACTTAAATCGTGAAATTATGGGAGCAACTAACCCAAGCGAAGCTAAGCCTGGAAGTCTGCGCGCTTTATACGGCGACAGCTTAGGCGAAAATGCAGTACACGGAAGTGATAGCCTTGAAAGTGCCAAAAGAGAAGTTACTTTGTTTTTTAATGATTCTGAGATTACCTTGCCAATGTAGGGCTTATAGCGACATAATAAGTTTATGATAAAAATTATTTTTCTTTTATTTTTTATTAGCTCTTGTAATTCTATTAACTCAAAATTATCTGTTAAAAAATCTTCTTTATACGAAAAAATTGGAGTTGCTTTTTTGCAACAAAATAATTATCCATCTGCATTAAGCAGATTATTAAAGGCTGAAAAATTTGATAATAAAAATGCTAGAGTACAAAATTATTTAGGTCTTGCATATTTTGCATTAAAAAAATACAAAACATCAATAACACATTTTAAAAAATCTATAACATTAAGCCCAGAGCAAACAGAGTATAAAAATAATTTAGCCTACTCTTTTATAAAATCCAAACAATATAAAAACGCTTTTGTATTATTAAAACAAAATTTAAAAGACTTAACCTACCCCTTTCAATATAAAACTTATTTTTATTTAAGTATTATTAAAACAAAAGTAAATAATCTTAAATCGGCTAAAAAATTAATTACAAAATCTTTAAAATTAAATGCATCATTTTGTCCTTCAAATATACAATTTGCTAAAATATTACATAAAAGTAAAAAATATTATGAGTCTGGGCAGCACTTTAAAAAAACTTTTTCTGTTTGCCCTGGCCACAAAAATACAAAAAATCTTTTTATGCAGGCAAGCAACCACTATAAGTTAAAAGAATATGTTAAGGCTTTTGCTATTTTTAAAAAACTTTCTAAAACAAATACCTCTTTTACAAATAAAATTAAAAAATTTTTAAATCCTACTAATAAAAAAAATACTAACTAGTTATGAAAATTACTGGGCAAATTTTAAAAGAGGCAAGGCTTCACTACAAATATGACCTAAAAGATATTAGTTCGTCTACAAAAATTCAAGTAAAATATTTAGAGGCTATTGAAAATGGAGATTCTGCAATTTTTAATCACAGCACTTTTTTAAAAAATTTTTTAATTATATATTCAGAATTTTTAAAACTAGACTCTAAAAAAATATTAAAACAGTTAGAAAAAGAGTCTCCAAAACTTTTTACAAATATACCTAATCATGCACATTCTGAAACTCAAGAAATTCAAAAAGTATTTTACAAAAAAAATACTCATTTAATTATTATATTTGTTTTATTATTAATTGTTGCTTTAGTTTGGCAACTAAAAGTTTTAGTTAATAATTATTAGGTTACTAACAATACTAAAAAATGTTGTTTATAAAAAATAAAATACTACTAATTAGTTTTTTTTTAATAGGCTTGTATTCGTCTTTGGTTTTTTGGATACTTTTTCATACTAAAAATGATTTATTATACCCCAGCAGGCAGTGTGCATCTTTTTACACATACAATGGTTTATATAATATAAATAAAAAACATTTATTAAAGCCTGATTTATTTCAGGCTTTTTATAACAACAGTTTAGATTTTGCACTGCTTACTCCGCAAAAATTAAGCAATTTAAAAAATAAAAAATTAAACTTTTATCACAATCAAACTTTAATTATTCCGTTTTCTAAAAAACAAAAAATTACAAAAATAGTAGACCTTAGTAAAATATGGAATGATAAATTTCATTACAATAAATTACATATTTTTTGGACATTATTAACCTACCCTTTTGCACCCGAAACTGCTTTTTTATATTTGCTGCAACACTCACATAGCATATCTAATCAATCTTCTTTTTTAAATTCTAAATTTACAACACTTGCAAGTTTTAACATAAAGCCTAATAATTTTTTTGGTTACTTTCAGATTCCAACATATAATCAGCTTTTTTCTTTAGTAAAAAATTATGTTTTTACAAATGCAGAGCTTGTTGGGCATGTAAATACCGACACAAAAACACTAATCAATGCTATTAAAAACTCTCAAAGTTTTATTGGTTTTGATTTTTTAGGAAACACAAAAAATTTTTGCAGCTTTATGAAAGTAAAAAAATTAAAAAATGTGCGTAATGTGCGTAATGTGCAGATAAAACCAATTGGCAGTAAAATTAAATTATCTGCTAATAAAAAATTATCACTATATGTTCAACTACCAGATAGGCCAAAGTTTCCCTACCAAATAAAAATATACAAAAATCAAAAATTATTTTTAACTTACTCTAAAATAGAGAAGCAAATACCAATAACAAAGCCTGGGGCTTATAAAATATTAGTAGAGCTTATGCCACCGCTTCCAAGGCCATTTAAAACACACTGGACACCGTGGATTATTAGTAATCCTTTTTTTGTGCTTGAAAAATAATTAAAATATTATAGCTTTATTACTATGAATACTTCTAATTTAAACTTTATTGCTTTTGATCTAGAGACCACAGGGCTTTACCCAGAACTTGATAGAATTATCGAAGTTGGTGCTGTAAAATATATTGATGGCAAAGTAGACAGTGTGTTTTCAACTCTTGTTGACCCCGAACAGGCAATACCATCTATTGCTACTAAAATTAATGGTATCACTAACGAAATGGTTAAAGGAAAACCAATTATACAAAAAACTTTGGGAGATTTAACTAATTTTTGTCAAGATTTTATAATGATTGCACATAATGCATCTTTTGATTTTCAATTTTTACAATCTAATCTTAAAAGATATAAAATAAATTCCCCAAACTCACTTGTTATAGACACTTATGGAATGGCAAAAAAAATTTTACCAGGGCTTGCTAGTTATAAATTAGGAAGCTTGGTGCAACATTTTGGTATTAAAGGCGATGTTTTTCATAGAGCAGAAGACGACGCAAAATACTGTGCAGAAGTTTTTATGAATTTAATAAAAAAAGTAACAGGCAGTGCAAGCTTGCCACCAACAGATAATTTAATTTCTCTTTCTGGAAAACATTTTTATTTTGAAGAGCTAAAAGATGAAGACAAACAAACTTCTTTATTTGATTTGTAAATTATAATTTGCTACTGGCATTTTTCGCCCTTGACCAAAAGATTTTATAGATACTTTTAAAATTGGAGGAGCCTGAAATCTTTTAAACTCACTTTCAAGAATTTTAGTTTTACAAAATTTTTCAACAGATTCTAGCTCACTTTTTGTATAAATATTTTTAATATAATCACCAAAAGATGGGTTAAATTTTTCGTCTAAAATCATGCTATTTTTTATATTTAAAATTTTTATAATTATAAAATCTAAAATTTCGTAATTTGGCAAACTATCTTTGTCTAGTTGATCTTTTTTTAACTCTGCCGTTGGAGGCCTGTCTATAATACTTTGTGAAATCTTGCCTGTTTTACAATAATATTCAGCCAAGGCATATACTTCTGTTTTTAATAAATCCCCTATTGGGCAAATTGCTCCAGACAAATCGCCATACAAAGTTGAATATCCTACTGCTATTTCACTTTTATTGCTTGTGTTTAATAGTAAACTTTTTTCTTTTTGAGAGTAAGACATTAAAACTAAACTTCTTAATCTGGCTTGAATATTTTCGTGAATAACAGATTGGCTTGATATATTTAATTCTAAATCTATTTCTTGTTTACAAGTTTGAAACATTTTTTGTATAGATATATTTTTTAAAGAAATATTTAATAATTTTGCCTGCTCTGAGGCTAAATCAAAACTTAATTGTGAGCTAAATTGAGATGGCAAACTTAATGCCTGTACATTTTTACTACCCAAGGCCTCTGTTGCAAGGCAGGCAATAACTGCTGAGTCTACGCCTCCACTTAAACCAATATGTATTTTTTTAAATCCTGATTGTTTAATAAATTCAGATAATCCAAAACATAAGGCCTTGCGTGTAATGTTTAGGTGTGAATCTTTTAAGATGACTTTGCTGTTTGTTTCGCCGCTGACTTCGCTGTTTAAATCTTTACTTTCGGTGTCTACAATTAATATGTCTTCTTTAAATGCTTTTGCCTCTGATAATAATTTATTGTTTTTTGAATATACAAAACTACGACCGTCAAAAATAACCTCATCACTGGCGCCTACTAAGTTTACATATAATAAATGTGCATCAAAATTAGATGTTAAATTTTTTGCCATATTTAATCTGTTATTTTTTTTTCCTTGAAAAAATGGAGAGGCGCTCATGTTTATAACATAATCAACATTGCCTTTTGCTTTAAAAAAATCTTCAGAAACATAATGCAAGTGTCGATTTGATAAACTGTCTATCCCAAACCATGAGTCTTCACAAATATGTAATAAAAAACTTTTAGATTTAATACTAAATACAGAGTTATCAAAATTTTTATCTGATGGCTGAATAAATCTGTGCTCGTCAAAGATGTCATAATTTGGAATTAATTTTTTAGAAAAAATTTTTATTTTTTCTGATTTTGACAAAAGAAATGCGGAGTTAAAAAAACTTTTTCCTTTTTCTGTATTTTGCAGCAAGCCTCCAACTAATACTGATACAGAGTCTGGTAAATTTTTAAGAATAAAATCTAAAGCTAAATTTTGCTCTGTAATAATATTTTTATCTTCTGGCAAATCATATAAAGGATACGAAAATAAAGACATCTCTGGAAACACAATTAAATCAGCCCCTTGGTCTTTGGCTTTTAAAATAAATTCCAAATGCCTTTTTGCATTTTTTATAGGTTCTGCCAATGCAGATTTAAATTGAATTAATGCAATTTTCATAAACTACTCAAAAAAAAATTTACAAACTAATCAAAAGATTTACTAATACTTAATAGCTGTCCACCGATAACAATAATAATTACAATTATCAAGGACACAATAATTAAAAATCTCATAACGGTTGAAAAATTAAATTTAAAGCCCTCTTCTTTCTTTATTTTTGTTTTTGCAACCGTTCTGTCTATTTTTAAACGAGTTTTATTTTTTTGTCCATATCCTGCTTCAGAAGACTTATTTATAGAGCCACTTGTTTTAATTTTTTTATCCCCTGGGTCTTTGTACAAATTATGAGATCCTTTGCCACGCCCAGATGACCTTCGTTTAATTCTTATAATTCTTACGCCGCCGTCATTTCCGTTAGATAATTTTCCATAAGTGCCAACGCTTGCTCCTCCAGAGATTCCGTCTCCGTCTTTATCTTTTTTATTTTTTCCAGAAGACCCCGCCCCGCCTGAGCCTTTGCTTATTCCTCTCCTTGATTTAAATCTTTTTTTTGAAAAATTATTAAATCCAGATTTACTACTAGCTATTCGATGTTTAGATGAAGCTGATTTTTTTTTAGCAGAAGATTTATTTTTTGATCCAGAGCTACCAGAGCCTGATCCCCCTCCAATAGATTTTTTGGCCCAACCTTCAGTGAGTGTAAATGCCTTGTGTTTTGTACTACAGTTATCAGGGTCTACTCCTTTAACATAAACATATTTTAATGTTGGAAGTTCACCGTTTTTAATTAAGCATAAAAAATAACTTCCAAAATAGTTTTCTGTAAATACTTTAAAAGATGTATTAAGGCCTGCCACAAGGCCTAACACCATGGATACGCCCAAAATCAGCATTAAAACTGCCTCTACTGTGGCCTGTCCTTTGGCATTTAAAAGACTTTTCATATTAAATCTATCGACTAAAATTGCTAAAATAATGAAAAATAAGCCAATTAATATTCTTAAACTGCTAATATAAGCATAAATCAGCTCAAAATAGGCTATATTTTACAAAAATTAGCTTGATATTGTACTTTTTAAGATAAAGCCTTTAATATAGTGCTAAGCGTTAAAAAGGCGCAAAATTTAACCAAAGGCTAAGCAAAGTTTGTTTTGTCGATTTGTTAGTAAAAATATTTATGTTAGAGCAAAAACAAGATCTCTCTTTTGTTGCCGAATTTTCTAAAAATATAGAAATTTGGGTGACTGCAATTTCAAAAAATCTAGGCACAGATTTGTGGCTAGAGATTGTTCCCTTTTCGCCAAAACAAAACCAACAAGAACAAAGAGAATTTTTGCGTAGAGCGATGATTCATTTAGTTACTGATAAAATACAAAATTTAGAAATTAAAACAAACAAGTATTCGCTTCCGCATTCTTTGTTAGCTTTAAATAATTTATGTGAGCCAGGAAGTTCTTTAAAAGATTTTTCTTTAATTAAGTCATCTATTTCGCATTGCAAATCTTATGGAGTTTTTGCTTGCTCTCCAAGAGGGGCTTGTGACAATCAATTTATTGGTGTTGATTTAGAGCTAAGTAGCAGGGTTACTAAAGAGATTATTAACAGAGTGTCAACACAGGTAGAAGTTTTTGATGCGCCATCGGCTGAAAATCTTTGGACTGCAAAAGAGGCCAGCTTTAAATCATTAACAGAAAATAAAACACAAGTACTAAATGATTTAATTATACATTCTTGGTCTCCATTTTTAAAAGATGAGACACTTAATAAACAGAGCAAAAAAACATTTTTTAATCCTAAATCTTCTTGGCAATATAAATTTTATAACATACAAAAAAACAAAAAATATGTAGGCATGGGCTGGGTAATTAGTTTTGCAGACTACACTCTTGCTTTTAGCTATTTAGATAAAAACTAAGTTAGTTATTTTGTTGCGTTGCCAATCAGAAATTTTAAGTATATATTTTTATAGTTATTTAGGGACTTAGCTCAGCTGGTAGAGCGCCACCCTTACAAGGTGGATGTCATCGGTTCGAACCCGGTAGTCCCTACCAATTTTTTCCTCTCTTTTTTTATGTGACAAGTAACCAGAGGTTTTAAGCTGCTGATTTTTTGGCAAAGACATCTGAAAAACATTCTACCCAGTAATCTGGTAAAGAGCTTGATAACTCTATTTTAATATCTACATAATAATTTTCTGCTAAAGCTTTTGTAGACTTTGATGGAAGCCTGTCTTGGTAAATTTTTAAAACTTGTGCCTCTACATCTAAGCTCATGTCTGTAATAAATAGTGATAAATCCTCAGACACTAAAGACTCTAATGAGTTATTTTTTATCCACTCTTTATTTAAATCTTGTGAAAAAATTCTTAATATTAAACCATGTCCATTGGCATCTACAATATATGCTTGTTTGGCTACAACCATACAGTTTGAAAAGCCAATAACTTCTGAAACTTTTAAAAAATTAATTTCTGATAGATTGTCAGATATAGTTGATTTCTGCATAAAGCCTCCTGTTCTAAAGTCTAGAACGGGAGTTTGTTATATAAACTTAAGTCTTATTTTATCTTTTATTATTTTTTTAAAACTTAAGTATTATTTTATTTTTTTAGTCTCTTTTTAAAACAGTTTTCAAGCTTAAACGCCCTACTTTCTTTCTAGCAACCAAAATGAAGATACATTTTCTTCACACTGTAAAAATCCATGAACTTTTTGTTTTATAAAAACAAAATTTTCTATTTTTTTCTTTTTTGAGTCTGTACAAGATTTATTTTTGCCTTTACTTAAATCAATTCTAGATTTGCTATGTGCATATATAGACAAATAATATACCCCTCCATTTTCAGAATACATAACTGCTGTATGACTGTTTTTTGGTACTTTATAAAAATTGCTAAGTACAAATCCTTTGTCTGTGCTTCCGTCTGCTTTGTTTATGATAATAGATATTCCCATAGATGAGTCAAAAATTTTGTAAACTTCTGACCTTTTACTGGAGGTGTCTTGCAACACAATATTTTTATTTTTTATAATTTCTTTTGTCTTCCAAGTTCCATATAAATTTTTTGTGCTCCATGGGCATTGCGAAACAGGCCATGGTAATGGCCACGGTATTAAGTCATCTCCGCCGCCTAAAACTTTAGCAAAACACTCACTTTTAAATAGTTCTGACTGATAAGTACTTTTTTTATGAAAGGCAAGGCCTGTATCTGTTATTAAAAATGCAGTTAAAGTAAAACAAAATAAAGATGCTTGTTTAAAAAAAGAAAATAAAGTTTTTGTCATAATTGCTTCCTGTAATTGCTTACTGTAATTATTTTTAAAATTGTATCTCTCTAATAAATGTTTTTACTTTAGAGTTTAAATAATAGCCGTCTTTGTTACGAAAAATATATTTTGCGGATTTTGCATTTGGTTCAATAATTTTTTTTAATCTTTTTAAGGTTACATAAACTTTATTGTCATGAATGCTTGGTGAGTAATTTTGATCCCATACTTTTTTTACCAATTCTTTTTTAGAAAAAGAATGTCCTGGTTTAGATAAAAATAATTTTAGTAATTCTAAAATTACAAATTGTCCCTTTAAATTAACAATCCCTTTGTCTTTTTCTTTAACCTGTCTGCTGTGGCAATCTAAAATTAAATCAAACTCTGTTCCGTGTTTAAGCCCTATTGATTTAATATGAGTTGCTATTAAAGATGATGTTCTTTTTAAATTAACTTTGTCACAAGAGCTTTGCGCTAAAGATAAAAATAAAGATGCTGTTTCTCTATCTTTTAACTGTAAATAAGTAGTGCCTAATGCATATAGCAAATAAGTATTATAATATAAATTTTTTACTTCACTAATTTTAGAATATATTTTCCAAAAAACATCTAAAGATTCTTTTAACATTCCTTTTTCTCTTAAAATATATCCATGGGCAAGATCCATGGACATAGATAAATCTTTTAAATCTATTTTTTGAAAAAATACTTTTAAATTATTAATTTCTTTTATAGCTAAATCAAATTTTTCTTGATGAACATATATAATAACTAATCCAGACAAAGCGTAGCAAATATCAATTTTATTTTGAGTTTTTAATGCTAGTTCTAAAGATTTTTCCATGCAAGACAGGGCTGATGAGTAATTTTTTTCAAAATCTAAAGAGCTCCCTAAAGTATAATGATAACGAGAGTTGTCTTCTAAAGAATATTTTAACTTAACATCTGCTAATTCTTTTTTTAAAGCGTCTGCTTCTTGTTTTTCTTCTCGCTCAAAAAAAATAAATAAACATTTATTTTGGCAAGAAAAATAATATTCAAATTGTGACTCTTTTAAAAATACTGATGCAGCTTTTTTTAAATAAAATAAGGCTTTTGCAAAGTCTAATCTATCGTAATACAAGTTTCCTAATTGATAAAATGCGTGAACTTCTGTGTCTAAGTCAGAAATATTTGTTTGCTGGGTTTGCAAAACTTGCAAAGAGTCTTTTGCATTAGCAGAATTATTAGAATCTAAATTTTGACGCTCCATATTAGAGGAACTTTATATAAAAACTAAAACTGCGTCAATACTAATGGCTAGTTTTTAATTTAGTTGCCTGTGCGGTGCATTATTTGCTCAATTATTGAGCTTTGCTGTTTTCTATATATCCAACATGCTGTGCTCTTAGCCCAATATGCTCTTTTATTTTATCTTGTTTAAATACTTCTTTTGGATTTTTAATTGCCAAAGCTTTTACTAAAACCTGATCAACATGATCAACTAGCACAACTTGTAATCCTTTTATTACCTCTTTTGGAATATCTTTTAAATCTTTTTGATTCTCTTTTGGAATAATTATTATTTTAATTCCACCTCTGTGTGCTGCTAAAACTTTTTCTCTTAAGCCTCCAATCGGCAAAGCTCTACCCCTTAAGGTAACCTCGCCTGTCATGGCTACTGTTTTTAGTACTGGAATTTTTAATAAAGAAGAAACAATACTTGTTGTTATCGCAAGCCCTGCCGAAGGCCCGTCTTTTGGAATTGCCCCCTCTGGAACATGAATGTGTATATCAGTATTTGCATAAACTTCTTTGTCTAAACCAAAAAGTGGACCCCTTGATCTAACATAACTCATTGCTGCTGTACAAGACTCCTTCATTACATCGCCAAGTTGACCCGTTATAATAAATTTACCATTCCCTGGTACGCTACTAACTTCAATTGGCAATAAATCTCCACCAACAGTTGTATATGCCATGCCGTTTGTTAATCCAATTTCGTTTTGTTTTTCTATTGTGTTAGATTTATAAATATGATCGCCTAATAAATCTACTAATTTTTTAGAGGTAATATTATAAGATGGCTGCTTAAGTTTTGCAGATTTTTTTGCAGCAGCTGTTGCGGTTTTGTTTCTTGTTTTTGGTTTTGGTTTTTCAGATGCCGCAGGTTTTAATTTAAATTCGTCTGATACAATTTCTTTTGCTAGCTTTCTAAAAGTTTTAGCAATTACTCTTTCTAAATTACGAACTCCAGCCTCCCTTGTATAGTAGTGAATTAAATCTTTTAAAGCTGCGTCACTTAAATTTACTTTTCTATCTTCTAATCCGCTTTTTTTTAATTGTTTTGGGGCTAAATATTGTTTTCCAATATTAAATTTTTCTTTTTCAATATATCCATCTAAACTTAAAATTTCTAAACGATCTAAAAGTGGTCGGTTCATTGTATGAAGTGAGTTAGCAGTTGCTAAAAACATAACTTTAGATAAATCATATTCAACTTCTAAATAGTGATCAGAAAAAGTATGGTTTTGTGATGGGTCTAAAACTTCTAATAATGCTGAGGAGGGGTCGCCTCTAAAGTCGGTTGCCATTTTATCAATTTCGTCTAATAAAATTAACGGATTATTATATTCGCATTTTTTTAATGTCTGAATAATTTTTCCCGGCATTGCTCCAACATAAGTTCGACGATGTCCCCTAATTTCTGCCTCGTCTCTTACCCCGCCTAAAGAAATTCTTGCAAATGGTCGGTTTAAAGATTTTGCAATCGACTCTGCTAAAGATGTTTTACCAACTCCGGGGGGGCCTACCAAACATAAAATTGGGCCGTTCATAGTTTTTGTTAAATATTGAATTGATAAGTGCTCAATAATTCTTTCTTTTACTTTTTCAAGTCCCCAGTGATCGCGATCTAAAATTTTTTGAGCTGCTTTAATATCTATGCTTTCTTTAATGTAATTATCCCATGGTAAATCAAGCATCCAATCAACATATGATCTAATTACTCCAGATTCCGCACTCATTGGTGACATAGATTTTAATCTTTTTAATTCTTTGGTTACTTTTTTGTGAGCTTCTTTGCTCATTTTTTTAGCTGCTAATTTTTGCTCAAGCTCTTCAATTTCTGAAGCAGAGTCATCGCCATCACTTAACTCTTTTTGAATGGCTTGCATTTGCTCGTTTAAGTAATATTCTTTTTGTGATTTTTTAACTTGGTTTTTTACTCTTGCTCTAATTCGTTTTTCTGCTTCTAAAACATCAATTTCGCCTTGTACCCTTTCGATTAAATATTCTAATCGTTTGTTTATATCAAATAAAGATAACAGCTCTTGTTTAAAATCTAATTTTAAATTTACTTGTCCAGCAATAACATCAGATAATTTTGCTGGGTCTTCTATAGATGAAACTCTCATTAAGCTTGCTGGAGAAACTTGTTTATGAAGTCTGGCGTAAGCCTCAAAAGCAGTTTTTGCAGCTCTAGATAAAGCGTCTAATTCTTTTTCGTTACTAGAAAATTCTTTTTTCTCTAAAAAGTCTGCAGTAAAAAATTCATTTCCATCATTAATGTTTGAAATCACCCCGCGCTTTTTTCCCTCAACTAATACTTTTACAATTCCGTCTGGCATTCTTAGTAATTGTACTAAAGATGCCATAACTCCAGATGAATAAATATTGTTTAGCGAAATATTATTAGAGGTTGCGTCTTTTTGTGTAACTAAAATAATTTCTGAAGATGTTTTTACTGCTTCCTCTAGTGCTGCAATACTTTTTTCTCGACTTACAAAAAGCTGAACCATCATATTTGGAAAAATAATTAAATCACGAAGTGGCACCAGGGGTAGGGCTTTCGTAATTTTTACAGGTTGTTTTTTAATATTTTCTTCGACACCGTCGTCTTTTTTTTTGTTGTCGTCTTTTTTGCCATGCTTTTTATTTTTTTGCTCTGCCATAATACTTATCCCCTTTAATTTAGAATAAAAGCTGTGTATTTTTATACAAGGGCTTAGTTAATATTTTGGGTAATTGGTCGGGCAATATTTTAGAAATTAGTCTAGTAGATTAAGCAGAGCATTAAATAAAACATTAGTGACAATAAATAAAATTTATTTTTAAGCTTTTTTCTTAATAATTTTTTGTTAGATCTTTTTTTTTAAGCTTTTTTTCTTAATAATTTTTTGTTAGATCTTTTTTTTTAAGCTTTTTTTCTTAATAACTTCTTTTTTGCATAAGATAAATCTGGTTCTGCACCTTCTGTAATAACTTCTTTAGTAATTGTGCAAGACTCTAAACTTTCCTCTGACGGAGCTTTGTACATTATGTTTAGCATTTTATTCTCTAGCACGCCTCTTAATCCCCTGGCTCCTGTTTTTCTTACAGATGCAAGTCTTGCAACTGCCTGCAATGCTTTTTGTGTAAAATTTAATTCAATATTATCTAGTGCAAATAATTTTTTATATTGTTTTACTAATGCATTTTTTGGCTCTGTTAAAACTTGCACCAAAGCTGCTTCGTCTAATGGCTCTAAATAAGTAACAGCAGGTAATCTACTAATAAATTCTGGAATTAAACCGTATTGAATTAAATCTCTTGGCTCTAGGTGTTTAAAAATTTCTGTTTCTTGTTTTTCTTTATCAACTTTGGTTTTTATGTCGGCTGCAATACCTAAAGAGTGACTGCTAACTCTGCGGGCAATTATTTTTTCTAAACCTACAAAAGCACCTCCAACAATAAATAAAATATTAGATGTGTCTACAGAAATTAATTCTTGTTGAGGGTGTTTTCGTCCACCCTTTGGAGGTATATTTGCAACAGTGCCTTCTATAATTTTTAGTAAAGATTGTTGCACCCCCTCGCCACTTACATCTCTTGTAACAGATACATTTTCTGACTTTCGAGTGATTTTATCAATTTCGTCAATATAAATAATACCTCGTTGTGCTTTTTCTACATTATAATCTGCTTCTTGAAGTAAAGATAAAATAATATTTTCTACATCTTCGCCAACATAACCTGCTTCGGTTAAAACTGTTGCGTCTGCAATTGCAAACGGAACATTTAACATTTTGGCAATGCTTTTTGCAAGTAAAGTTTTACCACTTCCAGTTGGTCCAACTAAAAGCACATTACTTTTTTCAAGCTCTACTTCTTTATTTACATCTGATAATTTTGCAGAGCTTGATTGCATAATTCTTTTGTAGTGATTATGAATTGCAACAGATAATATTTTTTTTGCTTGATCTTGCCCAATAATATATTCGTCTAAATGTTTTTTTATTTCTATTGGGTTTGGAACATTTAATACATCTGATTGTCCATCAGCTTTTTCGCCCTTAGAAAACGCCTCTTCTACAATAATGTCGCTACACAAATCAACACAAGCGTCGCAAATATATACTCCGTTACCTTGAATTAATTTTTTAACTTCTGATTGGGATTTGTTACAAAAACTACAAGAATATTTATTGCTCATTAAGATGCCTTTTTTATTTTTCTGTTAGTTACAACTTTGTCTGCTAATCCAAAATCACAAGCCTCTTGTGCTGATAAAAAATTATCACGATCCATTGCTTTTTCTAAAACTTTTACACTTTGCCCTGTGTGGGTTGCATAAATTTGCGTTAATTTGTTTTTCATTTTTATCATTTCTTTAGCTTGAATTTCAATATCACTTGCTTGGCCAGAAATACCTCCACCTGCAATTAATGGTTGGTGTATCATGATTTGCGAATTTGGCAAAACATGTCGCTTGCCTTTTGTTCCTGCAGATAATAATAAAGACCCCATGCTTGCAGCTTGCCCTATGCAGTAAGTTGCAACATCGCATTTAATAAATTGCATTAAATCATAAATTCCTAAACCTGCAGATACACTTCCCCCAGGTGAGTTAATGTATAGATGAATGTCTTTGTCTGGATTGTCCATTTCTAAAAAAAAAAATTGCGCCATGATGCTGTTTGCAACATCGTCTGTTACTGGGCTACCTAAAATAATAATTCTATCTTTTAAAAGGCGTGAATAAATATCGTAACTGCGCTCACCCTTTGGGGTTTGCTCTATGACTATTGGGACTAATGCCATGTTTAATCTCCATAATAATTAGTTTAAACTTTCAGGTGACTTATCGGCTAACCTCACAAAAAGTTAAGCTTGAGACCAATACACACTCTGGTTTAAAATTTAACTAGACCTTAGCTCCTATTTGAGGGTCAGGTACATGCCGTTTATGCCGTTTAATTATACTTGAGGGTCAGGTACATAGTCTTGTTTAATTAGACTTGAGGGTCAGGTACATGGTTTAAGACTTGAGGGTCAGGTACATGGTTTTTTAGTCTTGTTTAATTAGACTTGAGGGTCAGGTACATAGTTTTTTTTATCTTATGAAAATAAAATTTTTAAGTTAAAACTTGAGACAAAAATGTTTGCAGTTGTTTGTGTTTTGGGTTGTTAAAAAATTCTTCTGGCTTTGCGGTTTCTAAAATTTTTCCGTCGGCCATAAAAATTACTCTGTCTGATACTTCTTTTGCAAAACCCATTTCGTGAGTTACTACAATCATAGTAATTTTTTCTTTTGTTAGCTCTATCATAATATCTAAAACTTCTTTTACCATTTCGGGGTCAAGAGCTGATGTTGGTTCGTCAAAAAGTAAAATTTTTGGCTGCATACATAAAGATCTTGCAATTGCTACTCTTTGTTTTTGTCCTCCAGAAATTTGTCCAGGATATTTGTATGCGTGTTCTTTTATTTTTACTCTATCTAAATAAAACAATGCTCTTTTTTCTGCTTCTTTTTTTGGAACTTTTTTTACCCAAATAGGGCCTAAAGTTAAGTTATCTAAAACTGTTAAATGTGGAAACAAATTAAAATGTTGAAAAACCATTCCAACATCTTTGCGAATATGGTTAATATTTTTTGCCTCGCTATTTAGCTCGGTGCCAGAGATAAAAATTTTTCCTTTTTGATGTTCCTCTAAGCGGTTAAGGCATCTAATCATTGTAGATTTTCCAGATCCAGAGGGTCCGCAAACTACTAAAATCTCGCCCTCGTTAACAGTTAAATTTACATCTTTTAAAACATGAAAATCGCCGTACCATTTATTAACATTTGTTAGGTTAATAATTTCTTTGCTCATAAGTTTTCCTTTTTTAAATATTTTTCTAAATATTTTGCATAATTTCCCATCATTAAACATAGTATAAAATAAATTACTGCGATAAATAAATATGACTCTAAACTAAAGCCAACCCACTTTGGATCTGTTACAGAAGCCTTTGCCGTGTACATTAAATCAAATAATGCAATGATTACTAAAAGTGAAGTATCTTTAAAAAAACCTATAATTGTGTTTACCGTTGGAGGGATTACAACTTTTAAAGCTTGTGGTAAAATTACTTTTCGCATTTTTTGATAATAGTTTAAACCTAAACTTTCTGCGCCCTCGTATTGGCCGTTTGAAATTGACTGCAAACCTCCCCTAACAATTTCTGCCATGTATGCTGAAAAAAACATTATCATTGCAACTTGCGCGCGAAATAATTTTCCAATTTCTACTCCCTCTGGTAAAAATAATGGCAAAAGTACTGCCGACATAAATAGTAAGCTAATTAATGGAATGCCCCTGATAAATTCTATGTATAAAATAGATAAATATTTTAATAATGGAAGTGAGCTTCGCCTTGCAAGTGCTAATAAAACTCCCAATGGATATGCTACTATTACTCCGCATACTGCAACTATAATTGTTAGTAGCAATCCTCCCCATTGTTCGCTATCTACTAGTGATAAACCAAAAAAACCTCCACGAATTAAAAATGCGCAAAGTAATAATGTTATTACAAAGTATGAAAAATTTTTGCTGCTCCAATTTTTTGGGTGCTTGATGTATGAAATAAAACCAATAAATAATATGAACGCAGAAATTGGTCGCCATAATTTATCATCTGGATATAAGCCCACTAAAATATATTGAAACTTTGCTCTTATAAATGACCAACAAAATCCTTGGCTAGCTCGGCAAGTGTCGGCGTCGCCATTCCATATTCCGTTAACTATAAAATATAAAAATAAATAGTATGCTGTGTAAAATAATCCAATAATTAGCATCGTGCTAATTGTAGAATTTAAATAATCTTTAAATAAATTATTTTTAATATTTTTTAAATTCATATTATCTTTCTACTAGTGAGATTTTTTTATTATACCAATTCATAAAGGCTGCAGTTAGCAAAGAAAAAGTTAAGTAAACTAATAAAATAAGCAAAATAACTTCTAAGGCTTGGCCTGTTTGGTTCATTGTAGTATTTGCGACAGAAACAAAATCTGGAAATGCAATTGCTACAGCTAAAGAGCTATTTTTTGTTAAATTTAATATCTGACTTGTTAGTGGAGGTATTGCAACTCGCAATGCTTGCGGAAAAATAACAAATCTAATACTTTGCCATGCCGACAAACCTAAAGTTTTGCTAGCCTCCCATTGGCCTTTTTGAACGCTAAGCAAACCTGCTCGTACAATTTCTGCAATAAAAGCTGAGGTGTAAACTACTAGTCCAAAAAGTAATGCTACAAATTCTAAAGACAAAGTGTAGCCTCCCTCAAAATTAAAAGATTTAAATTTTGGGTAGGACCAACTAAAACTACTAAACTCAAACCACGGGATAGAAATTCCGCGGTTAGAAAAAAAAGTTCCGGCAAAAGATATTGCCTCTTGCGGCGCTGGTAGCAAGCTGTTCATAATTGCGTACCAAAAAAATAATTGCAACAGCAGCGGAGTGTTTCGCATTATTTCTACATAACTTTGACAAAGTTTTTTTAATAATATGTTTTGGCTTAAAAGACTTATGCCAATTAATATTCCTAGTAAAAGCGCCAATATGTTTCCTAAAATAGAAACCTTTAAAGTATTTAAAAGGCCAACTGTTAAGGCTTTTTTGTAAGTATCAAAAGATGAATACTCAATTAAACTTTCACTGATTTCAAAAGAGGCTTCGTCTTGTAAAAAATCAAAGCCTGAAGAAATATTTTGAGCCGCAATTTTTTGTTGAGTGTTATAAATTACAAATCCTAATGCAGCAATAACAAAGAATAAAATAATAATTTGAATAATATTTTTTTGTTTCATATTTTTAAAACTTCTTTGCAAAATTTTGTAAAAGGAATAATTTCTGTGCGATAATCCTCATTCTTGCTCCATTTTTCTCCTTTATGAACTTGATAAAATATAGACAGTAGGAGTAGTACTTCGATATAAATTAAAAGTTTTTATCTGTGAAAATCTGTATTTACTTCATTGGAGGTGAATACATTAAGCCAGATTTTGTCCAAAGATTATTTAAGCCTCTTTTAATTTTTAAAATAGATTTTTTTCCTACATTTTTAGAAAAAATTTCGCCGTAGTTTCCAACTTGTTTAACAATATTATATGACCATCTTTTACTTAATCCCAATGCTTTGCCGTTACCTTTTGTTGCGCCTACAAATTTTCTAATATTTAAATCTCTAGACTTTAAATGTTTGTGAATATTTTTAGAATTTAATCCAAGTTCTTCTGCTGCAACTAAAGCATAAACTGTCCACGAAACAATATCTAGCCATTGATCATCGCCGTGTCTAACTGCCGGAGCTAAAGGTTCTTTAGAAATAATTTCTGGTAAAATTTTAAATCCAGATTTAAATTTAACATTAAAAATAGCGAGACTTGATTTGTCAGAGGTGTAAGCGTCACAAGCGCCTTGAACAAAAGTTTTAGTAGATTCTTCAAATGATTCAAAAACTTTTACTTTTAATTTTAATTTATGTTTTCTAAAATAAGCTGCTAAGTTTTGCTCTGTGCTAGTACCTTGCTGAGTGCAAATAGTTGCGCCACTTAAATCTTTAACTGATTTAGCTTTAGATTTTTTTTTCACTATAAAAGCTTGTCCGTCATAATACATTACGGGAGCAAAATTAAAACCTAAGTTAGTTTCTCTGCTTAAATTTCTAGTAGTGTTACGAGATAAAATATCCACCTCGCCAGATTGAAGAGCTGTAAATCTTTGCTGCGCACTTAGTGGAATAAATTTTACTTTATTTGGTGATCCAAAAATTGCAGAAGACAGGGCTTTGCAAAAATCAACATCAAGGCCTGACCATTTTCCCTTGCTATTAGGTGCAGAAAACCCAACAAGTCCAGTGCTTACTCCACACTTAATTAATTTATTTTTTTTTACATTGGCAAGCGTTCCAGCTTTTACAGTTTGTGATATTTGCATAATTAAAAATAACGATATAAAAACTATGGACAAAAATTTCATTAAAAACTCCTTAATATGTTAGTATGTGTTGAAAGCTTATCTTGTTGGCGGGGGTAGGTCTAGAACTTCTTCGTTGTCTATTGAGTCTATTGTCTCTACTGATTGCAATTTTCTAGACATTGCGGTTGTTCTTTTATTTTCTAGCTCCTCTAGCGATCCACTTGCTGTTCGCAATTGTTTATTTACTTTTGCAAGTTGTGTGGTGAATTTTTCAAACTCACCTTTTACCGCTGACAACACCTTCCACACTTCGCTACTTCGTTTTTGCAAGGCTAAAGTTCGGTATCCCATTTGTAAACTATTTAAAAAAGCAGACAAAGTTGTAGGGCCAACTATTGTGATGCTGTGTTTTCTTTGCAAGGTTTCAAATAATCCCGGATGTCTTAATACTTCGGCATATAGACCCTCCACTGGTAAAAACATAACTGCAAAATTAGTTGTATGAGGTGGATCTAAATATTTTTCAGAAATTTCTTTTGCAAATAATTCTATTGATTTTAATAATTTTTTTTCAGAAGTTTCTATTGCTGCTTTGTTGCCAACATCATATGCAGACATCAATTCGTTATAACTTTCTAATGGAAATTTAGAATCGATTGGTATCCAAAGCTCCGAGCCTTTTTCGTGTCCTGGTAATTTTACAGCATATTCAACATTTGCTTGGCTGCCTTTTTTTGTTGCTACATTACTTGAGTATTGGTGTGGTGATAAAATTTGTTCTAAAATATTTCCTAATTGATATTCACCTAAAATGCCGCGAGTTTTAACATTTGATAAAACTTTTTTTAAATCTCCAACTCCAACTGCAATGTTTTGCATTTCGCCTAAACCTTTGTGCACTAAATCTAATCTGTCTCCAACTTGTTTAAAAGATTCTCCCAATCGTTTTTCTAAAGTAGTTTGTAATTTTTCGTCAACTGTTTTTCGCATTTCTGTAATTTGCTTATTGTTGTCTTCTCTAATATCTTTTAGCTGTGTGTCTACAACAGACTTAAGATCTTTTACAGATTCTTTAATATCTTTGCGATTATCTATCATTGTTTGGTTAGATTCTTTTCTAGCATCTGAAATTGTTTTTAATAATGAATCTTGAAAAGATTTAAAAATTTCTCTTAACTCTTTTCTGTTTTTTGATTCGGCTTCTCTGTTATTTGTTATTAATAAGTATAAAAATACAATTATTATTATATTTAATAAGCCTATAATAATTAGTCCTATTGACATTTGTGCTCCATTATTTTTTATTAACAAAGTTAAAATCTAAGACTTTATACTTATGTTTTTTTAAATTTTTTTGCAATGAAAGTTTTTTTTCTGGATCAACCCACACAAGAACACAGCCTCCAGAGCCTGCTCCGCAAACTTTAATCTCTTTTCCTCCAAATTTTAAAGCCAAACCTCGCAAATTTTCTATTTCTGTTGTTATAAAGCTGGAGTTTAGTTTTTTTCTTAAAGATAACTCTTTTGCAAAAAGCTGCGGAATTTGTTCAAAGATTTTAGATTGTGTTTGAATTTGAGTTTTGGTTTTTTCTAGGTTTTTGGTTTGAGCTTTTTCTATGTTTTTGGTTTGGGCTTGAGTTTTGGCTTGGTTTTTTTCTAGGTTTTGGAATAAATTTTTCATTTCTTTTGATACATCTGACAGGCCTTTAAGTACTAGGCTTAAATTTTTAGAGCCATCTAAATAATCTTTAATGACCTTCCAATTACTAATTCCTGAATTGTGAGGCTGACCAGTGTAAACTAATGACAAATGTTTTTCTAAATTATCTAAGTATTTGGCATTTAATATATTATCTGTAAATCCCATTTGGCTATAATCTATAATGTGCAATCCGCTATTAATTGCCGGAAAGTAATCTTGAGTTCCAGTTGGCATTTTTAAAACCTTAGCCTCTAGGTTAGATGACAAATTAACTATCTGGTTGGTAGAAAATTCATTATTTTTTAAAATATCTTTTACAGGTTTAGTGCAAAAATTATTTTTAGCAAAATCTTGAAACACTTTTGCAAAACTAACACACAAACTAGAGCTTGAGCCAAGTCCCGCGCCAATAGGGCTATCAGATTTAATTATAATTTTAAAATATACATCTGATTTTGGTTTCCAAAATTCTAATTGAGCTTGTAGCAAAGACAAATGTCTGTCTTTACTTTTTAGGCATTCTTTTACAGAGGCAAAGCTATATTTTTTATTTAAATCTGGTAGCTCGATAGTAATTTTTGTTTTTTGCAAAACAAGCTCTACCTGAGTATAAATATTAATAGACGCATTAACTGTGCTTACTGGCAAAAAATATAAATACAGCGGCCAGCAGTCTAAGGTGCCACCAGATAAATCAACCCTAGAGGGAGATTTTACTTTACAAAAATATTTCTTCATTTTGGTTTTGGTTTTGATTTTGATTTTGATTTTGATTTTGATTTTGGTTTTGATTTTGGTTTTGGTTTTGGTTTTGGTTTTGGTTTTGGTTTTGGTTTTGGTTTTGATAAAAATTTCTTTATCAGGCTTTTCCACTGTTTAGATGATACTGCAAAATATTCTTGTGAGTTTTGCAAGTCTAAAACCACTAGGTCGTTTAATTTGCTATTTTTTTGAGAGCTAATTATGCCGCGTTCTTGAATTATTAGTGCTGGTTTATTGTTTTCTATAAAAGATAAACTTTGTGTAATTGGCTGACTTTTAAATTTATGTTTTGATATAAATTTAACTATTTTTAATTTACTAATTGAAGCAATCAAATTAATAAATTTTTTATTTTTTTGGCTTTGGTTATTTTTGTTTTGGCTTTGGTTATTTTTGTTTTGGTTTTGGTTTTGGCTGTTGTTTTTGTTATTGGCTTGGTTTTTGTTTTGATTTTGGCTATTTTTTAACAAATTAAAAGTTTTTCTTCTTCGCTTGCCTACTTGATAAAAAATTTTGTTTATATTTTTTTTATTTATTTTAAATACAGAAGTTCTGTCTCTTAAGCTGTTTAAAGAAACTTTTAAAGACTTATATGATTCTTTTAAAATGCTATAAATTGTAGTTTTTTTAGATATTTTGGCATATACAAATTTATTTTTGTCGTCTTGTGAAATTTTAATAGTCCATATTTTTTTATTTTTAAAAAAAACAGATAAGTAAAATTTTGGGTGTAACAAATTATATTGCTGCAATAACTTTTTAGATTTTACTTTATTTTCTCTAATAAAGTTTTGAGCCTCTAAATGTTTAAATGTTGAAATAAATTTATCAACTTTTGCTTTATCTAATTTTACAAATATATTTTTTTTAAAATTTAATAAACCTTTCCATGAGTTATTTTTTTTGTGCAAGATAATATTATTTTTTTTATTTTTAATAACAATTTTATCAAAACCTTTATAAGCCTGCTCTTGCGCCCTATCACCAGAGCCTTGGTTCTGGCTTTGGCTTTGGTTTTGGCTTTGGTTTTGGTTTTGGTTCTGTGATATAATAAATAGTTTTTTTGATCTAAATAAATTAAAATTTTTATTATCTATAAAACTTAAGCTAGAGCTGGATAAAAATACATCTTTTTGATCTTTAATTAATATAAATCTTTTTTTGTCAAAAGATTCTGACCCCAAAGATAACGAATACTTGTTTTTATTTGAGTCATAAAAAATAATTTTTTTATCTGGATTGCTTAGTTCATAATTAGACAAACTTTCTTGAAGGCTGACTTTTTCTTTTTTTTCTAAAAAAATTTTATTTAAAAAAATATTTACAGAAGATTTTTTTGCATTATCTTTAATAGAATATTTATTTTTATTTTTTGGTTTTATCACAAACCACTGATTATTTTTATTTTTTAATTGAAAATCTAGTTTTAATTTTTTATTTAGCTCTGGCCTTTTATTTGATTGCGACTTTTTATTAGGCTTTGTCCTTTTATTTGATTCTGATTTATTATTAGGCTTTGAATAAAAATCTACAGCTACAATATCTTTTTTGCTTATATTAAAAAATAATTTTTCTGATTTTATTTTTTTAGTAAGTAATGTTTTACTTTTTTGAAACTCAAAATAACTAAACAATCCAAGTGCTAAAAATATACTAAATAAAATGCCATTTTTTTTAAACCACTTCATATATTACTGCCATTAAGAATTTTTTCTACGAAACCACAAAAGGGTCGCCAAAATTAAACAAATAAGTGGTATAAAAATACCAACTATTACTAATATTTTTGAATCCGAGCTTGTTAAGGTTACTTTAGTCCCAGCAGGTTTTTTTGGCTTAATATTAATTAGGCTATCCTCTTTTAATAAAAATTCTATTATATTTAATGCAATGTTGCTATTTAAACCAATGGCCCAGTCTTTATTAGAAACAAAATCACTGTCTCCAAAAATTACTCCCAAAAAATCTTTAGCTTTTGTAGTTTTTGTTTTTTTTAAAAAATCTACTTTTCCCTTTACTCTTACTCCTAAAATAATTCCTCGTTCATTTTTAGATGCTGTCTTAATATTTTTTTTTGACAACTCATTAATTGAATAACTATTCGGAGCGCTTTGTACTAAAAATTTTACATCTAAATTATTGCTGGCCCTAGGGTCTGGCACTAACTCGCTGGCTAAATCTAAAAGCATAAACTGTTGCCCGTCAAAAGATTTGGTTATTGGACTTGATTTTGAAAAAATTAAACCCAATGCCCCCGCCCTGCCTCTTCCCTTAACTTGTAATCTGTTGTTCATAACATAATTATTTTTAAACTCTACGCCTAGACTTTTGCTAAGTAATGCTAAGTTATGTTTTGCACCTGGGTCTATTGCCATAAAAATACTTCCGCCGTCTCTTACAAATTTTAATAGTAGTTTTATTTCTTGACCTAAAAACTCTCCACGAGGCCCTATTATCGCTATTGCATCTGCATCATTAGGGATTGCTAGTGATTTAATTAAATTTAATTCATTGGCCTTAAAAGAAAAATCTTCTAATGCTAATTTAAAACTGCTAAGTCCGTTTAAATCCTTACCAGACAAAGGTCTTTCGCCGTGACCTGTGGTAAAATAAATAGTCGAAACTTTAGTTCTCGTAATCTTTACAATGGCCTTGGTAATTTTTTCTTCATTTAATGGAGCATCAATTTTTACTTTTTTTTCTAAATATTCTACAAATACAACCGCCGCCTTCATTGTTCCAACATCTTTTAAATATTTTTTAGACAAAATATTATTTACATAAGCGTCTATGCTTTGAATGGCCACTTTTGTGCTGGCTTTTTTATACATATTTAATTGCTTAACAATTCCAAGCTTGCTTGCCTTGTCTTTTTCGCCTCTGTAAAAAATTTTAAATTTTAAAGGCTCTTTTAGAGAGTTTAATACTGCTATTGTTTCTTTAGAAACAGAATTAATTTTTCCTTGAGTTAGATCCCACGAGGCAGGATATTGGACTGCTAAATAATTAATAAAAACAAGGCTTAAAAAAAATAAAATAACGGCGCTAAGCATGCTTAAGCCATTTTTTGTTGTTTTTATTGTTAAAAATTCAAAATAAAATTTTATGTCTATAATAAACCCAACACCAAAGCTAACTAAAAAAATTCCCAATGGAAAAAACATAAAATTTAACCAACCTCCCAAAATAAATCTAGTAATTGCTAATAATAAAACAGATACGCCTGCAACAATAAATAATATTTTTCCAAAACGACTCATAACTACCTCCAGCGAGATGATTCAATTATTCTATTAGTTAAAAAAACAAAAAAACTTATAAAGCTTATAAAATAAATTATAGATTTGCTTTGTAGTAACCCCTGCATAAATTCTACAAAGTGACTTCCAATAGATAAATATTCAATCATAGATTGAAATGTTGGGTATTCTGATAAAAAATCTGCCTGTCCTAAAACAATTAAAATGCTTAAGTTTAAAATTACTCCCATCATCACGCTTAGTAAGGGGGATTTTGTTAACGACGACGACAACAGGCCGACAGAAACATAGGCTCCAACAATAAACGCTAAACCTAAATAAGCAGAAAACAAAATAGAATAACTAAAATCTGCAACAAGCCCCGTGCCCAATGGATAAAGCAAAGATATAAAAACTAAAACTAGTGATGCGCCAAAGCCTGCTAAAAATTTACCAACAGCAATGGACAATGAGCTAATTGGAACAGTTAAAAGTAAATTATAAGTTTTTTGTTTTCGCTCTTCTGATAATAACTTCATTGTTAGTGCTGGAATTAAAAATAAAAAAATAACATTAGACAAAGAAATATGTTTTGCAAATACCTCGTAATAAATATTTAAAGAATCAGCGCCACCTGCTGGGCCCCCACCTACAAAAGAGCTTCTTTGCACAAAAGTACTTAGCTCTCTTAAATATAAATAACTCCACACAGCAGAACATAAAGTAGATATCACCCACAAAGGTGAAGAAAACACTAGCGATTTAAAATCTTTTTTAGCTATAACTAAAATATTGTTCATACTATACCTCTACTTTGTTAACTCTATAAAAATATTTTCTAATTTTAAATCTTGAGGGCTTTGCTCAATAAGCCCCACTCCAGAATTAATTAAAAATTTAGAAAGCTCTATTAATAATTCGTCGCTTGAATTTGTTAAATGAATTTCTATTTTATTATTTTTTTGTGCGCAATGTTTTACATAATTTAAGTTTAATAAATTATTTTCTATTTCTTTTGTAAAAGAATTTAATTTTAAATGCACAATGCTAGAGCTTTCATTGTGAATTAAGTCTTGAATATTATCTTCTAAAATAATTTGACCATTTTTTATAATAATTGCCTTGGTGCAAATATTTTGAACCTCGCTTAAAATATGAGAAGACAATAAAACACTATGCCCCTCTAAATTTTTAATTAATTCGCGAATTTCTATAATTTGCTGAGGGTCTAGCCCAACAGTTGGCTCGTCTAAAATTAACAAAGGTGGATTTCCTAACAAGGCTTGCGCCAAACCAACTCTTTGCCTAAAGCCTTTTGATAAATGTTGAATGTAGCGATTTGCAACTGACTCTAAATTAGTTTTTGCAATTGCTTCGTCAATTTCTTTCGACAAATTAACTTTTAAAATTCCTTTTAACTGAGATACATATTTTAAATAATCACAAACTTTCATGTCTTCATAAACTGGAGGTATCTCTGGTAGATATCCAATTTGTTTTTTTACTTTTTTTGGACTTTCAAAAACATCGTGACCTGCAACAGACACCGTGCCGGAGCTTGGTGCAAGTGCTCCAGCAATAATTTGCATAGTTGTAGTTTTGCCAGCTCCATTAGGCCCCAAAAAACCTAGACGCTCACCTTTTTCTAATTTAAACGACAAATTTTTAACTGCGTGAACAGAGCCATACTTTTTATTTAAGTTTTTTACCTTTAACACAAAGTGCTCCTTTTTTTTCTAATTTTAAAGAAAAAAAATACTATTTACAACAAAGAAAAGTCTCATATTATTGCAGCAATATCAAAGCAAAATGCTTTTTTCATTCTTATATGACACTCTGCCTAAAGAGTCCCCTTTTATGCTCTTTACAAAGCGGCATTGGGTATAAATTATATCTAATTTTATGTTGTTTAAAAATTTTTTTTTAGTACTGCTCTCTGCAAGCCATCTTCCGATTTTTATAATTTCTTTATCTGTTATGTTTTCAGACTTTAACATTAAAATAACTGCATGGCTTGATGGATAGTCTTTTAAGTGAACCCATACATGCCAAGGTTTTGCCTGTCTTAATAAATCTATATTTGCTTTTGCATTTTTACCAGCTACAACAATAATTCCAGAATCTAACATTAAGCTTCGTTTAGCTATGCCAGCAAGAGAACTGTCTTTTTTTGAGCTTTGCTTTTTATTTAAATTAATTTTTAAAAATTTTTTAAAAAAACCTTTTTTAAATGCAGATTCGTATGACTTTTCGCCATTTAATAGCAATTGAGGAATTTTTTCTACTTTACATTTTTTAAACATAGAAAGATTTATATCTTCGTTTAAATTTTGTAAAAAAATATCTTTTGTTAGAGTGTTTAATATATCTATTTCTTTTTTTAAATCTTTTTGCCTATTTTTAGTTTGCTTTAATTTATATGTTAATTTTTTATTCCTAGAAAACTGATCATCCATATTCCATGCCCAAGATTTTTTTTCTTTAACTTGTAAAATTTGATCTTTATTTAGCATGGATAAGTCATTAGTGGTCTGCAATTTAATGGCTATATCTTTGCATTCTTTAGCTGCAAGATTTCGGTCGTTGATATCTTTTTCATTTTTTAATAAAGCTCGTTTAGTTTTTTTTATTTTATTAGAAATAAATAAAATAAATGTATTTTGTTTTTTTATATTTTTTTTATTAAAGCTAATCTTATCTTTTTTGCTTAACCACTCTTTTTTAAGTTCTAATAAACTTCTTTCGGTTTCGGTTTCGGTTTTAGCTTTAGTTTCGGCTTTAGTTTTAGTTTCGGTTTCGATTTCGGTTTTGAAAGTCTTAGTAATTTTTGTGTCAGCTTTTTTTATTTTATACCAATGTAAAGATTTATTGTCATAACTAGCTTTTATATTTACAAAGTGTGGTATCATATTAAATTCAATAAAAAAAGATTCAAATTTAAATAGCAAAATACGCTCTGATTTTAATGTAAGCGTTATTGAGGTTAATTTTTTACCAATTAAGTGTCTTTTAGAAAACAAACCTACTGGACTTTTAAATATATTTTTTTCTAAATCAATTTTATCAGGAAAATAAAAACAAAATGGCTCCACTTTGTTTATATCAAAAAAAAGATATTGTTTTTTTAAATCGCTACTCCAGAGTTCCAATAAAAATTGATTTCCTTGGTAAAAAATATTTTGAACTTTTACGCCCTTAAGGATTTGAAAATTTTTTAATAACTTATTAACTTCTAATAAAGATAATGCCTTCACTTAAAATTACTTTTTATTAACTTACTGATTGTAAATCTTCGTCTTCTTCTGACTCTGATAAAAAATGTTTTTGCACTCTGTATCTCATAGATCTAAAGGTAATATTTAATAATTTTGCAGCTACTTTTTTTACTCCATTAGACAAATTTAAAGCTTTGATTAAAATTTCTTTTTCTATTTCGTCTAAAATTTTATCTAAAAAAATTCCATCTTTAGTAAAATTTAAATTTTTTAAAGATTTTATACTATCTGTACTATTTACTTCTACTAACACATCTGGTAAATGCTCTGGAAGAATAATTAAACTGGTTTCCATTGCGACAACTCGCTCTACAATATTTTCTAACTCTCTTACATTTCCTGGGTAATGATATTTTTTTAGTTTTTCTTCTGCTTCTGCACTTAATCTCTGTTCTGGTTTATTAAATTTTTTTGAAAACTTTTTTAATGAGGCATTGGCTAATAAAATAATGTCGTCGCCACGATTGCGCAATGGAGGAAGCGGTATGCTAATAACATTTATTCTATAAAATAAATCTTCTCTAAAAGTTTTATCTCTTACCATTTTTAACAAATTTCTGTTGGTGGCAGATACAATTCTTGTGTCAATTTTAATATTTTCTGTAGATCCAACTTTTCTAATTTCTTTTTCTTGTAAAACTCTTAATAATTTTGCCTGCATGTCTAATGGAAGCTCACCAATTTCGTCTAAAAATAAAGTTCCTCCATCTGCAGATTCAAACAAACCAACTTTGTCAGAATGTGCTCCAGTAAAAGCTCCTTTTTTGTGGCCAAAAAATTCTGATTCCATTAATTCTGCAGGAATTGCCCCGCAATTTATAGGGACAAATGCGCTAGCGCTAACGGGGCTATTATTATGAATGGATCTTGCTACAATTTCTTTACCAGTTCCGCTTTCTCCTGTAACTAAAATGCTAGATTTAGATGGAGACACTTTTTTTATTAACTCAAACACCTGGTGCATTGATTCGGAGTCTCCAATGCAATTATCAAAACTATATTCTTGTCTAAGCTCTCTTCTTAAAAAACGATTTTCTACCGCTAAATCTTTTGCACTAAATGCTTTTTTTAAATTTAATTGCACCTCTTCTATATTAAAAGGTTTTGTTAAATAATCATAAGCTCCAAGCTTCATGGCTTCAATTGCTGTTTCCATACTTCCAAAAGCTGTAATTACCATAAATAATACCGAGCTGTCTTCGTTAACTAATTTTTTTAATAGCTCTAAACCCGTCATGTTAGGCATTTGTAAATCAGAAATTACCATATCAAAGGATTGCTTTTTATATAACTCCAAAGCTTGCACTCCATCTTCTACACAAATAACTTCGTAGCCTTCTTTGCCTAGCATAATTTTTAAAAAATCTCTTATAGAGGATTCGTCATCTACAACTAAAATTTTTCTTTTTTTCATATAATCTCCAATTACTTTTATTTTAATTTAATTATGCAACCTTCATTCTTTCGTGTTCTGGCGACGAATATTTAAATACAGGAAACTTTAAACTAAATACTGTTCCTTTATTTAATTCTGTTTTTACAAATACATTACAATTGTGTTGTCGTAAAATATTGTAACTTGTTGCAAGCCCAAGGCCTGTTCCATTTGTTTTTTTAGTAAAAAAAGGTTCAAAAATTTTTAATCGATCTTCTTCTAGCATGCCGCAACCATTGTCTTGGATATCTACTACAGCATAAGAGCCTTCAAAATAAGTACTTACAGATAAAACTGGGTTTAAAGAATTTGTCATTGCCTGGTAAGCGTTAATAAAAACATTTAGCAAAGATTGTTTAAGTCTCTGCACGTCTCCCTCGATAAACACCTCTTTAGATAAACTTAATTGTTGATTAATTTTAGAATTATAATTTTTATCAAATTTTAATAATTTTAAAATTTCTTTAATTAGCTCTGATAAATTAATCGAAGAAACTACCAGTGGTTTTTCTACACTGTAGTCTAAAAATTCTGTAATTAAATTATTTAATCGGCCCACCTCTTTAGACACAATAGAAAATAAATCTTTAGACTCTTCTGAATTTAAATCTTTAGAGGCCTTAAGCATTTGAACGCTTCCGCTAATACCGGCAAGTGGATTGCGAATTTCGTGAGCTATACTTGCCGCAAGGCTGCCGACTACTGCTAGCTTTTCTTTTTGCCTATCTAATACCTCTTTTTGTTTTTTTTGTGTTATATCTTGTATTAACAAAGTATATATTTTTTTATAAGACGAATGCTTGTAATCCATTGTTGAAATTAAAACTTCAAAGTGTTTGTCATTATAAACTTCTTCGAAAACACAAGAAGACATTTGTTTATCTTTGCTTGCTGATACAAAAAGTAAATTAATTTTTTTTGAGATATCTGGAAAAAATGCTAATAAATCTCGTGTTTCTAATTTTTCACAATCCAAAAGTTTGTTTGCCTGTTTATTTGCGGCTTGTATAGATAAAGTAGAATCAATAGTTAGTAGCCCTGCCTTAATATTATTAACTATAAGTTCGTTTAAATTTTTTAAAACAAGTGCATCTTGTTTTTTTTCTTCAAATTTTATTTTGTTTAATTTAATTTTTTTAATAATAAATGGAGACAAATAAGCTGTTACAAAAAATAACAAATGGCTAAATACAAACTGTCCCCATAAAATAGAAGGGTCTATAATATTATTTAAGACAATATTTACACCTAATAAAAAAGAAATAAACGCACTAAATAAAATAGCTTGAAAAAAACTATAAACTATCCCAGCACAAGAAATATATAAAATTGCTGATAATAAAAAAATACTATTTGGCAATATTCCGCTATAAAAACATAAAAATACAGCCAAAAATTTTGCAATTAGTAAAAAACTAAATAATTGCTTTTTGTCTAAAATTAAATAAATTAAGTGAACGCTAGCAGAACATAAAACTCCAAAATAAAATAATGTATTTGCACTTTCATTTAAGTACAGGGGGTAAATAAAACGATAAAATTGCAAAGATAAAAGTAAAACAATGTCTAACACAAAAAGAGAAACAGAAGATAAATGTTTTAAATTTAAATTATTATTTTTAAATGAAAATGTTGATGGTAAAGCTTTCATAAAAAATTTTTATTAGCCTCCCGCCATGCTGAAGATTGGTAAATACATCGCTACTACTAAAAAACCAACAATTCCGCCTAATACAACAAGTAAAATTGGCTCAATCATTTTTAACATTGCGGCGGATGCAACTTCTAGCTCGTCATCATAAAAATCACAAATTTTTGACAACATATAATCTAACTTACCAGTGCTTTCTCCTGTTTTCATCATGTCTACAACCATGATATCTAAATATGGACTATTTTTAAATGCTGTATGAAGAGGTTGTCCTGTTTCAATATTTTTTTGTGCGCTTATAAATACTTTTTTAATTAAACTATTTGTTACTAAATTAGACGACACCTTTAGTGCTCTAATAATATCAACACCTGCTCCTAATAAAACTGACAATACTCTAAAACTTTTTGCAATAATTGCTTTAGTTAAAAAGTTTCCTATAACTGGAGTGTTTAAAGAAATAGAATCTAAATGTTTTTTTGTTCCAGGATTGTCCATCAATGCTTTTATAAGAACGACAAAAGCAATAATTCCTACAATAAATAAGTACCACTTTGTTCTTAAAAATGAACTAAAATCTAAAACAATTTGAGTAAGTGCAGGTAGTTCCCTTCCCATACCTGCAAACATAGATGCAAATGTTGGAATTACAAAAATTAAAATTGCAGAAATTGATAAACATGCCACGCATAAAATAGCAATTGGGTAAACCATTGCTCCTTTTACTGCGCTTTGCATTTTAAGAGATTTTTCTAAAAATACTGCGTGATCGCGTAACACTTTTGCCAAAACTCCGCCTTCTTCGCCGGCTTTTACTAAGTTTACAAAAATAGAATCAAATACTTTTGGATGATCTGCCAAAGATGCAGAAAAAGTTTTTCCTCTGTCAATTGCCAGTTTTACTTTTTTAATAATTTCTGATAAATCTTGACTTCGTCCAGAGCGAGAAAGAGTTCCAAGCCCCTCTGAAAGCGGAACACCTGCATCAATTAAAATAGATAATTGCCTAACTATAATTTGTAAATCTTTAGGCTTTATGTCAGATCCAATTTTAAAATTTAAATTTTTACTATTAAATTTTTTTTTAGGCTGGGTCTGAGCCGGTCTTTTTAAATGTTGGTTAAGTGCCATGTCTCTCCATTGTTTATATAAAAACTATGCTGCAAGTTTTAACAGCAGGCTTTGTAATTCTTTTTTATTTGGCGAGTATTTCAGTGCCATTTGTATATCTATTTTGTTTCTTTTAACTAAATGAAGCAGTGATTGATTCATGGTATGCATTTTTGATTCTTGCTGTCCAAGTTGAATTATGGAATAAATTTGATGTAATTTATTTTCTCTAATTAAATTTCTAATAGCGTCATTCATAAATAATACTTCTGTAACAAGTGAATTTCTTCCAGAAAGATCTGCAACTAATTTTTGATTTATTATTGCTTTTAAAGTAAAACTTAATTGTGTTCGCACTTTATTTTGTGACGAACTTGGAAACGAATCAATTAATCTAACAATGCTATCAACAGATCCTCCTGCATGAAGAGTTGAAAATACTAAGTGACCAGTTTCTGCAAGTCTTAATCCCATTTCTATAGTTTCTAAATCTCTTAGCTCACCAATTAAACATATATCTGGATCTTGTCTTAGTGCATGTTTTAAAGCTGAATTAAAATCATTAACATCGTGTCCAATTTCTCTTTGAGTTATAATACTTTTTTTAGATGAATGATAAAATTCAATAGGATCTTCTATAGTAACAATATGTTTGTGCTGTTCTGAATTAATTTTATCAATTAAAGTTGCAAGTGTAGTTGATTTTCCACTTCCCGTTGGGCCAGAAACTAAAACTAATCCGCTTTGCATATCGGTTAAGTTTAATACAGATCGCGGCAGTCCAAGTAAACTTATATCTGGAATAGTGTGTGGAATAACCCTCATAACAACGCCAACTTGTGCTTTTTGATAAAAAACACTAACACGAAATCTTGCTAAATTTTTTACACCAAAGCTAAAGTCTAAATTTTTTTCTTTTTCAAAAACTGCTTGTTGTTTTTCTGATAAAAGTGAATAACACAAGGCTCTAATTTCTTCGGAGCTTAAAACAGAAAGTTGTTCAAGCGTTGACATTTTACTCTCTATTCTAATTCTGGGTTTTTCACCTGCTGCTAAGTGTAAATCAGATGCACCTGATTTTAATACCTCTACTAATAAATTTTTTAAATTTAAATTATCACTCATTATACATTCTCCTCGTTATCTGAAATTGTTACTCTAAGAACTTCTGCAACCGTAGTAATACCTTGTGATAATTTTATAAGTGCGTGTTGGCGAAGAGTTAAAAAACCATTTTGTAATGCTAATTTTTTAAACTCATATCCCTTAACTCCTTTCATTAACGCTTGCTTTAAAACATTTGTGAATTCTAAGACCTCAAAAACTGCGTTTCTTCCAGAAAGTCCTGTTTGATTACATCTAGCACAGCCTCTTCCTTTTTTTAAATCTTTAAAGTTATCAAGTTCTTTTTCTTTTACTCCAATTTCTAATAAAATTTTATCGTCAACTGTTTCTGCAACCAAACAAAATTTACAATTAGTTCTTACTAATCTTTGTGCAATAATTAAAGATGTTGAGTCGGCAACAATATAACCTGGGATACCCATATCTAATAATCTGGTAACAGAAGATGGGGCGTCATTAGTATGCAATGTAGATAAAACTAAATGTCCTGTTGATGAGGCCTTGTAAGAAATTTCTGCTGTTTCTAAATCACGAATTTCACCTATCATAATAATTTCTGGATCCTGTCTTAAAAAAGCTCTTAGTGCGTCTGAAAAATTAAATTTAATAACTGGATTAACTTGCACTTGATTAATTCCTTCAAAGTTAAACTCTACTGGATTTTCTGCTGTAGAAATATTTTTTTCTTCTGTGTTTAGTGCCTGCACTGCAGAATACAAAGTTGTAGTCTTACCACTTCCCGTTGGGCCAGTTACTAAAACAATTCCCTGTGGCTGAGCAATTGCATCTTGAAATTTTTTTAATTGGCTTGGCATAAATCCAAGTTGTGTCATGTCGACCTGTAAATTAGTTTTGTCTAATAATCGCAACACAATTTTTTCGCCAAAAAGTGTTGGCATGGCGCTAACCCTAAAATCAATTATTCTTCCGTCTGAACTTTTTGCTTTTATTCTTCCATCTTGCGGTTTTCGTTTTTCAGAAATATCCATTCCAGAAATAATTTTAAATCTACTAACTACTGCCAATGCAATATTTTTTGGAGGTCTAACTTTTTCTAAAAGCACTCCATCTTTTCGATAACGAATTCTAAAAGTTTTTTCATATATTTCGACATGAATATCAGATACATCTTCCATGATTGCTGTTTGTATTATGTCATTAACAAATTTAATTACTGCGCTTTCGCTTGCATTATTTTCTACTTGTAAGTCTAATGCTGATTCGGAATTAGAGTTTATTCCTAAAGACTTTCCCTCTTCTTCTAATGTTGAAGAAGATGCGTCTATAGAATTTCCATATAAAGACTTTGCGTAAGCTTTAATTTCTTCTTCTTCTGATAAAATTATGCTTACTTTAACTCCAGAGGTGTAGGCAAGTGAGGATTTAATTTTTTCTGGCAATAAATCCGCAGCTGCCACAACAAGCATACTTCCTATTTTTTCTACAGGAACAACTTTGTATTTAATATAAACTGCCTCAGAAAGAAGTTTTGTTAATTCTGGTTTAACAGAAAATGATGAAAGTTTAACAAAATTTATATTATGATATTTTTTTAAAAAAGATTGTATTTGCTCAAGACTTTTTGGTTTTTTTTTAATAAATCCGGACAAAATCCCAAGTCCAACTAAATTGTCAAAGTTAAAACCTCCCTGGTCTGAACTTTTTAAGTTATTAGAGTTTGAGCTTTCTCTAAATGCACTTTCATCTCCTGATTGTAAAATTATATCTTTCTTTGATGACATAAGAACTCCTATTATTATAGACGGATAAAAAACACAAAAACTAAAGTAAGTTTGTCTATACTAAAGTCTATTTTATGTTCTTGAGTTCTGTTGCAGGTCTTCCCAATAAATCTTCTAGCTCTTTTAATTTATTTTTTTCGTAGCAGTTGCGAATTCTTGAGCTAGAAACTTTACTATTTCCAAGGTAAACATCTGGAAAAATATAACAATCAACCCCGTTAGACAAAGACCATGCTTTTAAAGTGTCGGCAGTACCTAGGGCCATGTTGCCAAAACAAAAATCTGTGCCAACAACTATGGCCTTTGGTCTAAGTATTTGTAGTTTTTTTTCTAAAAAATCTTTTGCGCTTAAAGATGCAAGTTCTTGATCAAATTTTAATAAAATTAAATAATCAATTCCTATTTTTGTTAATTGGCTTGCCATATATTTGCTAGAAAACAAACGAATCTTTTTTTTTGTAAAAAACTCTACTGGATGTGGCTCAAAACTAACAACTACTGATGGAGATTTATATTCTTTTTTTTTTGTTAACAATTTTTTTAATAAAGCTTGGTGCGCTATATGAACTCCATCAAAATTGCCAATGCTTAATACACAAGATGTAAAATCTATGTCGTCAAGTTTAGAAAAAATTTTTACAGGCTTACTCATTTAAAGTCCAATTTTTTTTAGCCGCTATTTCTTTAAGTAAATCATATTGATAAGAGTTTCTTAAAATTTTAATTTTTTTATCCAAAACTTTAATCACCGTGCTTGGGGTATTTAATTTTTCTACAAAATTAATAAAATAAGAACAAATTTTAATATCTGGGCTTAGTTTTAATATGTCGTGTGAGTTATTGCAAACTTTTGAACCACTGGAGTTGGCACTAGTTGTTATTAAAGCTCCTCCCCATTTATCTAATAAATTTTTAGTAAATTTATTATTTATACAGCGAAATGCTATGCTTCCGTTTTGCGAGCCAAGCTGCTTTGCCCAGTTTAAATCTTTGGCTTTAAAGACTATGCTAAACGATCCTGGCCAAACCTCTTTAACTAATAATTTTTCAAAATCAGATAATATCGCATATTGATTTAATTTATCTACAGAAGAAATTAATACGCTAAAACTTTTATTTAATTTTCTTTTTTTGATATTTATTAAATTATCAATTGCCTGCAAATTAAGAGCATCTACGCTTAGCCCCCAAACTGTATCTGTTGGAAATGCTATAACTTTTTGATCTTTTAAACATTTAATATATTTTAAAATACACTTTTGCATTACAAAGGCTCTTTTTTATAAGATTTTAAACTTGCTTTTAATCTTCCTGTTTTTAATTTTAAATTAAAATTGCTAACTATATTATTTTTTTTATACTTACTAACCCATATTTTTAAAGATATTGATTTGTTTTTTATAGACGAAACTGAAAATATCTGTGTTTTTATCTTTTTTTTTAAGACTAAAATAGTTTTTTTATTTAATTTGTTAATTTTGGCTTTAACCAATTTGCCCTTATATAAAAGATGTATTATTTTACTTTTTTTATTTTTTAAATTTAAAGTGGCTACATACCACGGAGCTGTCCATGGACTGTGCACAATTTTATTTTTTGACAAGATAAAAAAACGCTTATTAATAATTTTTTTCTTTTTATTAAAAAAAGTTAGTTTTATTTTTTTTAATTTAGACCGGTAAAATGATAATTTTATATTTTCATATTTACTTTTATATTTTTCTTTTTTAATATTATTCCATTTTATTAATTGCGAAAAGTTATTTTTAAATTTTGCATTAATAAGTTGATGTAAACTATAAATCCATGACCATTTTTTTTTAGTATCTAGCTTCATTACAAAATTTGATTTTTTTGTATCTTTATTAGTAATAACAAGTTTAATTTCGCCAATATTAACATTAAAATATTTAACTTTATAGACATACTCTTCTTTGTAAAAATTTTTTTTATTTTTTGCTGTCAAAGTATTAGAAAACAAAAATAAATAAATAAATAAATAATATATTTTTATCAAAAATCCGCCTTGTTTAAAGATGCACCTTTGTCACTTGTGGGCCCCGTTTTTATTGTATTGATTGTTTGGCTTTGTGAGCCTAAAGAAAGTAGTTTATTTAAAAATAAATCTTCGTTGTTTAAAAAATTTATTTTAAGTTTGGCATAAAATAAAAAATCTTTTAGCTCATAAAACTCTTTTAACTTATGCCAATCTTTTTCGGTACAAATAATTTGTGTTATATTATTGTTTTTGCAATAATATAAAATATCATTTATTTTAGATTTTGTATAAACAAAATGATCGCTGTAAACAAAGTGTTTTTTTACTAGTATATTTTTATCTAAGATATTTTTTTTAAATACCTGAGGATTTGCAATTCCTGATAATAAAACTACTGGCATTGATTTATTTATTTCTGTATTTTTATCAGATACAAAATCTGACAAACAGTAATCTAAATCGCAAGTTAATACATTGTCTATACAAAACTTAGAGTTTACATATTTTTTAAATTCTACTAGCTTGTCTTGTGAAATTAAATTTACTTTTGTAAATAAAATAATATCTGCTCTTTTTAAAGAAGTAAAATCTTCTCTGAGCCTTCCTAGTGGTAACATTTTGTAAAAATCTTTATTTTTACTTGCGTCTAATAAAACAATATTTAAATCTCTAAATAATTGCCTGTGTTGAAGTCCGTCGTCTAAAATAAAATAATCTACAGTTTTTTTACTTAATAAATATTTTGCAGATTTATATCTACTTACCCCCACAACACAATCAATATTGTGTTTAGAATACAACATAAAAGCTTCGTCACCAAAAAATGTTGCAGGCCTTGATGTTTTGTTATTTAAAATTTTTATTCCTTTAGACTTTCTTCCATATCCCCTTGATAAAATAGCTGGTTTTTTTTTATTACTTAATAAATATTTTATTAGATAATCAGCCAATGGTGTTTTTCCAGCCCCTCCAGCAGATAAATTGCCAATACTTATAACTGGTAATGGTAAATTTTTAATTTTTAAATAAGAATTATCATATAAATAATTTTTAATAAAAACGATAAATTTAAAAAGTAAGGATAAAAAATATAACATAAATTATCTATAGTTTAATAAAATATTACCAAGTTCTTTAATGGGTTGCTTTTGTTTTAAAGTATCTTTTAAAGTATTTAAATCTTTTTTTGTTTGGTTTTGCAATGGCTCTGATAGTAAGTAGTCCTCTACATATTGTAAAATATTTTTTACATTCATATTATTTTGTATAAATTCTGGAAATATTTTTTTATTTAAAATTAAATTTGGCAAACTAAAAAATTTTAAGTTTTTATTTAAAATAAATTTTGCTATAAAAAATGTTATACTGCTAACCTTGTACATAACAACACATGGCTTTAAAAATAAGGCGGCATATAATACCGCGGTGCCAGAAGAGCATAAAATAAAATCTGGTATTCGCAAAGCAATTTTAGAATCTGCCTTTATAATAGAGATTGGAAGGCTGGTGTTTGTTAAATATTTTTGTACACTAATTTTATCTATAGACGGTGCTAAAAAAATTCCAAATACCAAGTTTGGATTATTTTTATATAACTGCTCTGCTACTTGTATTTGGGTTGGTAAAATATATTTAATTTCGCTGTTTCTGCTGCCTGGGAGCAGCCCAATAATTTTATTGTTTTTTGAAAATCCGTATTTACTTTTAATGGATTTATTAATGTCTGAATCTAAATAATCTTGAGGGATATTATTTACTAATGGATTTCCTACATATACAAATTTATCTTTAAAATCTTTATAAAAACTTTTTTCAAATTCAAAAATAGATACTATTTTGTCACAAGTATTTTTTAAATCTTTAATTCTATTTTCTCTAGATGCCCAAATTTTAGGTGGAATAAAATAAACAACTGGTATATTTATTTTTTTACATTCTTTTGCTAATCTTAAATTAAAGCCTGGATAGTCTATTAATAAAACAACTGATGGTTTTTTTAATTTGATTTCTTTTACTAATTTATTAAAAGCTCTTTTTAAAAAAAAATATTTTTTAAAAACATCAGTAATGCCAATAATTGAAAATTCTTTAGACGAAAAAAGAGAATCAAATCCTTTTTGCTGCATTTTTTTACTGCCAAGCCCAAATGATTTTAAATTAGGCTCTTGTGTTAGTAAATAATCTAATAGCTGCTCGCCATAAAGATGGCCCGAATCCTCTGCTGCAGAAATAAAAAGACTAAGGCTCACCTGGCCAAACCCAAACTTGATGATTTTACAAATTTTATTAAAATTTTTATTTTATCTGATACATTTTTTTGAGCTTCTAATTTATTAAGCCACTCTTCTTGAGTATTTTTATCACTTAACATAGATCTAAAAACACTATGCAGTTCAAGAATTTCTTTTTGTTCAATATTAGCCCTTTGTAATCCAATTTTATTTACGGCCCTAACGCTAGCCCATCGTCCTGTTGCAATACTAAAAGGCGGAATATCTTTATTTACAGAGCTGTCGCCTGTTACATAGGACAAACTTCCTAATCTAACTTTTTGTGCAATTAAAGTTCCACCTCCAACAACAACTTTGTCATCAATGTTAACATGACCTGCTAGTTGAACTAAATTTGAAAGAACAGAATAATCTCCAATGCAACAATCATGAGCTATGTGAACATAAGCCATAATTAAATTACCACTTCCAATTTTTGTAAGACCTTTGTCTTTAATTGTTCCTGCATCAAGTGTTGCAAAAGATCTTATAATATTATTGTCCCCGATAGATAGTTTTGTTTTTTCTCCTTTGTAACTTAAATCTTGTGGAGGTAAGCCAATCATTGAGCTGCTAAAAATATGATTATCTTTTCCAATAACAACATCTGTTAATGAAGAGCCTATGCAAACATGACTGTCTATTACTGTATTTTTTTTAATATGAACATTTTTATGTATAACACTATATGGTCCGACCACCACTCCGTCGTCTAATTGTGCGGATAAAGAAACTTCTGCAGTTGAGTGAATTTTTGTAGACATAATAATATTAGAACCTATATAAAAAATTATAAATTATTTTAAATGACAAAATAATTCAGCCTCTGCAACTAACTTATCATTTACAAATGCTTTTGCCATCCCCAAAACATTTGGTTCTTTATACTTTGTAATTACACAAGATAATTCCAACTGATCGCCTGGATAAACTGGCAACTTAAACTTAGCATTTTTAATTCTAGCTAGCAAAGGAGTTTTGGATTCATGATTTCCGTAACTCATTAAAATTGCCATTGTCTGAGCCATGGATTCTATAATTAAAACTCCTGGAAAAATAGGATTTCCAGGAAAGTGTCCTTTAAAAATTTGATCATCTGGTGAAATATTTTTTAATGCTTTTGTTTTAGAGCCTACTACTTGCTTATTATAATCAATATTGATTACTTTATCTATTAATAAAAATGGAAATCTATGAGGAATATATTTTTTTATTTCCTCAATAGATAAAGAAGTTGGCATGTAAAAAATTCCTATTAACGATACTTTCTATTATAGGCTTTTACCACTTTTTTAGTAATATCTAAATTGTCATTGGCCCAAACAATGCTTTGTCTTTCTAAAACTACAGAATATTTATTAGTTTTTGCCAAAGATTTAATTAGTTTTTGTACATTTTTTAAAATAGGAAGCGTAAGTTTTCTTTCTCGTTTTTGAATATCAGATTGCGACTTTGCAACGCTTTCTCTATATTTTAAAATTTGTTTTTGTAAATTGTTTTGTTTTTGTAAAAAAATACTGTCTGACAAAACAGATCGTTTTTTTTCTAGATCATTTCCAAGTTTTTTTAAATTTTTTTCTTGTTTCTCTAAAAATTTTTTCTTTTTTTTAAATTCTCTTGCCAAAACATTTTTAGCTTTTTTTCCAGCCTTTACTGTTTGCAAGATATATTGCATATTTACAAACACTGTTTTTGCAGAAACAGAAACTGTAAATCCATAAATTAAAATAACTAAGCATAATTTAAAACTAGTAAACATATATTCCTCCGTTGATATATATAAAGCCTATAATACTTTATAAAACTTGCCAAATAGAAAATTAAAAAGAATTTCCAATATAAAACTGAAATTTGTATTCAGGGCTGTAATGTGGGCCTGGATTAATGGGCCAGCCAAACTCAAATCTCAACGGCCCGATAGGAGAAAACCATCGAATTCCAACCCCTACATCACTTTGAATATTTTTAAAATTAAAATCATTGTCTGATAAACCTGCATCAAAAAACACTGCCCCTCTAATTTTAGCTTCCGGAAGTAGAGGAAATTCTAATTCAGTTTGAAATAATATTTTTTTACTTCCTCCAAAGGCCTTTTCTGATAAAAATCTTTTGCGTGTATCGTCTATTTTGTCATTTTCTGGGTTACTATTGATTGCATCATAGGCTTTTTTAGAAAATTTATACGGACCTACAGAAAACCAATCATAACCTCTTAAGCTTAGCGGCCCTCCTAGCAAAAATAGCTCATTAAATGGATAAGCTCCGCCTGATGCAAATAACTGTGCATAATTAAAATTATTTTTCCAAACTAAATCTAAAGATTTTGAAATTGTTTTATAAAATCTAAATTGTGAAGAAAAAATAGAAAAATTTAAATCTCCCCCAACTCCAGTATGATCGTAGGCAACATTAAAATACTGCCCAGCAGATGGGTTAATGCTGTTATCTCTAGAGTCATAAGTTAGCCCAATCCCTGCTGTGCTAGAAATTCCATTAACTGTTTCTACTGGAAATAAATCTGGATCTCCACTTTTTTCTAATTTAATTTTAGTATTTTTTAAAGAGTAGCTATAAAAATTTGACCATCTTTTGCTTAAAGATTTAGATCCTCTAATAGAAAATCCAGTTTTATTATCTTTATATTCTTGTCTGTCAGATCTGCTATTAAAAATACTTCCAGACATATCCCAATCAGTATTTAAAAACCTTGGGTAAATGTAGCTAACATTTACTAAAAAATTCTTTTTACTAAAATCAACAGAGCTTACTAATGTGTGGCCTAATCCTAAAAAATTAGGTTGATTTACTCCAGCTTTAAAAGATGCGCCTAAATATTCACTGTATCCTGCTGACAAATTAATGCTTCCAACCCTTTTAGGTTTTACTATTAAATTTAAATCTACTTCGTTTGGCCGGCTTAAAGAAGATGCGGTTACTAAATTTACTGATTCAAAAAATCCAAGATAACGAACTCTGTCAGCACTTTCTGTTTTTTTACTATTACTGTAATCTTCACCACCAGATAATAATATTTCTCTACGAATTACATGATCGTGAGTTCTTGTGTTTCCGGTAACTGTTACGCTTCCTATTTTAACCTTTGGGCCTAAGTTAAAACTAAATACAATGTTTAATAATTTTGTTTTTTTGTTTGTTTTTATATCTGGCAAAACGCTTATAAATGCGTGAGATTTATCGCCATATAAATTTTCTAAAACTTTAATGCTATTTTGAAACTGAGTATAAGAAAACGCGTCTCCCTGTTTTAATGGAATTTTCTTTTTTAATTCGTCTTGTCCAAAGGAGCTAGAATTAAATTCTAATTTTCCTATAAAATATTTTTCTCCTTCTGTAATATTAATTACAATACTAATAGAGTTGTTAATTTTATCTAAATAAATTTTAGGTTTGCTAATTTGAGCATTATAATAACCATTTTGTAAATATAAATAACGAATTAACTGAATGTCTCTGCTTAAAACTTCTTTTTTATAAACTCCAGAGTCTGTAATAAAACTAAAAATATTTTTTTCTGAGGTTTGCATAAACGATCTAATTTTTGTTATAGATAAATTATTATTTCCAAAAATTTGTATGTTTTTAATTTTTGCAGATTTTTTTTCTACTACATTAATTTGTAATTTATAATTTTTATTTTTTAATCTGGTTAGTTTGTAATTAATTTTTGAAGCAAACAGACCTTCTGACTCATAAAGTGTTTTTAAGTTTGATATGCTTTCTTTTAATTTAACTTGATTAAAAACTGTTCCAGATTTTAACAGTAATGCTTTTTTTACATCTTCATCTTTTGGAGTTTTTATTCCATTTAAATATAAATTTTCTAAAAGTGGTCTTTCTTTAACTTTATAAATAATTCTGCAATATTTTTTAGATAATATTTTTTTATCTACTCTAATAAAACTAAATTGATCTAAGTCTTCTAAATTTTTTAAATCTGCAGTTGTATTAATTTTAAAACAACTTTGATACAATTTTGTACTAAGTGTGCTTTTTATCACAGAATTAGATAATCTTTTATTTCCTTTAACTATAATAGAGCCGACAACTCTTGCCTCTAGCATAAACGACGAAAAAAATAAAAGAAAAAAAATAATATATTTATGCATTTATTGTTATGGCTCCAAAAAATATTCACTTAAAACTTAACTCAAAAATAAATAATCGCAAGTAAAAAAGCTAAAAATTCTCCCACTGTCCTGCCCTCATAGACAAACTGCTATCACACTCTAGTGCAAAGTTTATATCGTGAGTCACCACCACCAAAGACAGACCTAAATCTTTTTGTAATTCAAATAATAATTGCTGTAATTTTTCTCCGTTTTCTTCATCTAAGTTTCCAGTTGGCTCGTCTGCAAACAAAATATCTGGTTCGTGAATTAGTGCTCTTGCAATAGCTACTCTTTGCTTTTCACCTCCACTTAAATCTTTTGGGTAAAAATTTAACCTATGCCCTAGGCCTAAATAAACTAAAAGATCTTTTGCCTTTTTTTTAGCATAACTTGGCGCAATTGCAGATCCATAAAAAGATTTAATTCGCAATGGTAATAATACATTTTCTAAAACAGAAAAATCTTCTAAAAGATAATGAAATTGAAAAACAATTCCCAAATTTTTACGACGCAAGCTTTCTAATTCTTTTGTATTATTGTAATCTATATTTATTGACCCTAATTTAATTGTTCCAGATGTTGGCTCCATCAATGTTGCTAAAATATGTAATAATGTGCTTTTTCCAGCGCCAGAGACACCTGTTATGGCAACGCTTTCTTGTTTTTTTAAAGTAAAATCTACAGATTGTAGAACTTTTACTTCTTCTTTTGCTTGATAAAAATTTTTTACAATGCCAGTTGCTTTAATTAAAATTGGAGAATTAGAATTTATTATAGAATCATCTACTAAAAAATTATCAAAGTTCATGTGAAAGACCCTCTAGCAAACTATTTTTTCCGGCCCTGTATATTGGAATTATAGCCGTTAATAAAACCAAAAATAAAACTACTATTATAATAGTTAACATATCAGATAGTGGAAGACCAAGCTTAAGATGATTAAGTTTATAAATTTGTGATAAAATAGAGAAATATCTAGACTGTATTAATAAAAATAAATAAGCCCATAAATACCCCATGGCAAAGCCAAGTATCAAAGATAACACTCCGGTAAATATGGCCTTTAAGCCAAACACAATATAGATTGATTTAGAGCTTAATCCTGCAACCCTTAGTATGCTTAGCTCTTTTGTTTTTTGTACAATTAAAATAAACAGCGCGCTCATAATATTAAATGCGGCAATTATTAAAATAATTAACAAAACTAAAAAAATCATTTTTTTTTGACTTTTTGTTGCCTCTAGTAAATTATTTGCCCATTGTCTCCAATGCCTTGAAGAAACGCTGCCTTGAAAATAATTTTGTATATCGAGAGATATTTTTTTAGAAAGATTTTTATTTTTTAACCACAATCTAATTCCACTTGTTTTGTTTGACGACAGGCCTAGGGGTTTTTGTAAAGCTTTAAAAGAAGTTAAAAGATAGCGTCTGTTATAATCTGATCTTCCAAAATCTAAAACTCCCTTAACATAAAATTTTAAAACTTTTCTGCTAAAAGATGATTTTTTAATACTTTTTGCAACTACTGTAGAAAATTTATCTCCTAATTTTAAAGACATATCCTTCATTAAAAGTGTGGGGACATAGGCTGCGTACCTGTCTTTAGAAAAATTTTTATTATCATAGTTTTTTAATGTTTTTTTTAAAAAAAATTGGCTTGAGTTTTTTTCAAAAAATGCAAGCCCCTCTAGCAAAATGCCTCTAACATTTCCGTCTTTTACAATAAGTGCCTCTTGGTGAATAAAAGATGAGGTTTTTTTAATATTAATATTTTTTATTTTTAAATAATTTAAAATATTTAAAGAAGACACTTTTGGTGACAGATAAGAAATTTGTATTTGTCCTAAAAATTTAGTAATACTTTTTTCAAAAGTTTTTTCATAAGCGCTCATCACAAGCAAAGAAACAAGCATTAATGAAATTGCCAAAGAAAAACTAAAAACAGCAAGCAGATAAGATGGCTTTAACAGCTGTGATTTTGTATACTTAAAAGCTAATTGCAAAAGTAGCATTTATTCTCCATTTTTTTTCTCTGAGCGATATTTTAAAAAAGCTCCGCTAAATTTATCTAAATCTCCATCTAACACGAGGTCGGGTTGCCCGCTTTCCTCGCCTGTTCTATGGTCTTTAACTAATTGGTAGGGGCATAAAGTGTATGATCTAATTTGGCTGCCCCACTGATTAGATTTTTTAGTTTCTGAAATCATATCTTGTTCTTTTTTCTTTTTTTGTTCGGCAAATTTATATAAAGCAGATTTTAACATCTTCATGGCTTGATCTTTATTGGCATGCTGGCTTCTTTGATTTTGACATTGCACAACCGTGTTGGTTGGTAAGTGAGTAATTCTAACTGCCGAGTCTGTTGTGTTAACATGTTGTCCGCCCGCACCACTTGCTCGATATGTATCTACTCTTATATCGTCAGTTTTTATATTAACGTCTTCTGAATCTTTTAATTCTGGCGAAATAAATACAGAGGCAAAACTTGTATGCCTTCTTGCACCAGAATCAAAAGGACTAATCCGAACAAGTCTGTGAACTCCGCTTTCTGATTGCAAAAGACCAAACGCGTTTTTTCCTTTAACTAAAAAATGTATAGATTTAAAACCAGCTTCGTCGCCATCGTTAGTATTTAAAATTTCTGTGCTAAATTGATTTTTTTTAGAGTAGCGCATTAACATACGGCTTAACATGGCGGCCCAGTCACAAGATTCTGTTCCCCCAGCTCCTGCGTGAATTGAAACATAGCAATTACAGTCGTCATATTTTTGTGATAAAAAATATTGTGTGTGCAGTGTGCTTAATAAATTTTTAATACTTGTTAGCTCTTTTGTTACATCAGTAAGCAAACTTTCGCCATTTTTTTGATCTTTTTCAATGCAGTCTAACAAATCTTTGATTGATAAAAATTTATAATCAAAATCTTTCCATTGTTTTAAAGATTTTTGTAAAAGTATTTTTTCTTGATTTAAATTTTGTGATTTTTTATAGTCTTCCCACACTTCTTTGTTTTGCAAATCTTTTTCTATTTTATTTAATTTATTTTGTTTTTTATCTAAATCAAAGAGACCCCCTAATCTCTTTTGAATCTTTATCAATTTGCGTTAAGGCATCTTGGCAATCTGCCAAACTGCTTGATACGGGATTATCGTTGTTGTTTTTATTATTGCTATTGTTGCTACTGCTAGACATTTTTTCCTTATTTAAAAAATCTTTTTAATAATTTATATTTTTTAAAAACTATTAAAAATACTATCTTGTATTTTGTACATTCTTTTTTCTTCTTTAAAGCTTTTTTCGTGATCTAATCCAAGCAAATGTAATAAACCATGTATAAATAAATATAACAACTCCTGCTTTATTGAGTGTCCATTTTTATCTGCTTGTTTTTTAACAAGACTGTAATCAAAAACTATGTCTCCAAAAGATTCGCCTAAATTAGACTGAAAACTTAAAATATCTGTTGTTTTGTTTTGTTTTCTATATTTAAAATTTAAAGTCTTCATTTTTTGGCTAGACACAAACACCAAGCTTATTTGTTTTTTTATTACAGGTATGTGTAAGTTTTGCATTTTAAGGTGTTTTAAAATTTTTGGAAGAGACTTTTGCAAAAAAGTCTTTGGAATATAACAATTTTTTTGTTTAATAAAATTAATTGTCATTAAGTCTCCAGCGAGCTAAAAAATACCAAGTTATATAAATAAACCATACACAGTAGCAAGCTTTTATTCAATATAGAAATCTAGTATTTTTTATTAAAAGTTTTTTTAATCACTGCGTTTTCTTTAATTGAAAGCAGTGATCCAAAAAATAAATAAATACCTGCGCCTCCAAAAACACTAACTAATAATAAAATAGCTTGTTTTAATTTTAATGACGATAAAATTAAATTATTTTGTAGCCATGGTGGGATATACAGTAAAAATAGCCCCATTAAAATTGCTGGTGGCAAATAATATATAAATTTTTTAAACAAAGTTGCTACATTTAATTTTTGAACAAAAAAACTATACAATAAGCAGGCTGCAAAAAAATTAACTACAGTAGATAAGCTCATAGAAAGGGCCAATCCTGCAACTCCATATTTTTGACTAAAATGTGCAGCCATCACTAAATATATTACAAAAGCTATACCGCTAGAAATTGCTGGTAAATGAGTTTTTCCAGATGCAAAAAACCCAGAGATTAAAACTTTGTATAATCCTAAAAAAACTAAAGAAAAAGAAAGTAATTTTAAAACTTGTACTGTATAAAAAATTTGATCTTTATTAAAAGACCCCCTCTCAAAAAAGAAACTTAAAATAGGTTCTGCTAAAAAAAATAATCCTACTGCACTTGGCAAAAGAAGGTATAGCGAAAGATGCAAATTGCTTTCTAAGGTTTTTTTAAATTGTTGTAAATCTTTTTTTGCCCAAAAAGAACTTAGTGTTGGCAACAGGGCAGTGCCCATGCTAATTGCAATTAATGAAAATGGCAGTTGAAAAATTCTATCTGATAAATATAAACTAGATAAACTTCCGCTTGGCAAAGAAGAAGAAAAATACACATTAAATAACGAAATACACTGATAAAAAAAAATGCTTAAAAAGCCTGGTAGCATTTTTATTAAAACTTTTTTTAGTCCGCTATCCCTCCACTTAAAAGTAAGTTTTGGCAAAGATTTGCTTTTTAATACAGAAAAGAAAACTAATCCAAATTGAAGGGCGCCTCCCGTAAGTACGCCTGCTATTAAATAATTTAAGTGCTTGTCATTTAAATAATAAAAAATACTAAAAACAATTAAAGAAACATTTAATAATGCTGGAGCTAGAGCTGCTAAAAAAAATTTATTTTTTACTTGGAGTAGTGCAGAAAAATGAACAAAGGATAATAAAAAGAAAATATAAAATAAAAAAAATCTTGATAAATATACAATAGTTTTAAAATTTAAAATACTGTTGCCACTGTTATTTAACAAAAAATTTAAAACTTGTGTCATATATATTGATAAAAAAAATACAACAAAACTTGCAAAAAGCATTAAAAAACTAAAAACAGCATTAGATAAAAGTTTTTGAGATTCTATTGAGTCTGACTTGTGTATGTAAAATGGCAAAAAACTGACTGCAAAGTTTCCCTCCCCAAAAAAGGCTCTAAATAAATTTGGAATTCTCATTGCTACAATAAAAGCGTCTAGAACTGGCACTGCTAAAAATGCTGTAAATACTATATCGCGAGCTAGTCCCAAAAACCTGCTACATAAAGTGCCAAGAGACATAAAAATAGATAAGCGAAAAATTGACATTTGCCCCTAATGTGTTAATAAATTTACTTAAATATACAACTAAAGATACACATAAAAATACAGCTAAATATATAGCTAGGCATACAACTAAACGCACAGCTAAATACAAAGCTAAATACAAAGCTAAATACATTAAAGCACTGGAGGCTACAAATTGGCAAATCATAAATCATCGGTTAAAAGAACTCGTCAAACAATTAAAAAACAAGCTAACAATAATGTTCAAAAAAAAGAAGTTGGAACTTTTGAAAAAAAGCTAAGACAAGCTATCACAGACAAAACTTCAGATGTTGCATTAAGCTTGTTAAAAGTATTTAGCAAAAAAATTAACACCGCTGCTCAAAAAGGTTTATTTCACCAAAATAAAGTTTCAAGAAAAGTAAGCAGGCTAGCAAAACAAGTTAATACAATTTCTTAAATTTAAAAAGCTCTGGCGTGCTATCTACCTGCAAACCTGCACAATAAAATTTTCTATCCATAAATGTGATGCGCTTGGCTTGGTTTTAAGAGCCTTGTCTGTTTCGTATAGCAGCTCTAAAGTTTTATTTAATTGAGAAGAAGTCCATATTTTATTTTGTGATAAGTATTCTTGTAAAAAAAAACTTGGTATACCAATTTCTTTGCTAATCTGAAAAGAAGTTAATCCTTGGGCCAATAATAATTTTACCTCTCTTAATAGCCTAAAGTGCCTTGCAACTAGTCCAATAATCCCAACCTCACTTTGTCCTAAATCTAATAAATCTACTAATAGCCTAAGAGATTTTCCGCAATCTTGGCTGGCAATAGCTTTTGTTAAATCAAAAATATTATCTAAATGACAGTGAGATAAAATTTCTGCAAGTTCTTTGCTTTGCACATTGTTTGGATCTTTAACAAAAGATTTTAATTTTTTTAATTCTAAATCTACAATACTTAATTTTGTGCCAATAACTTGTGCAATTAAAAAAATTTGATTGCTTGTTAAATTTAAATCATAGCTTGTTGCAATAAATTTAATCCAATATGACATTTGATTGTCGTATGGAGGTTTTGTGTCAATAAAATCTGCAACTTTAGCCAAACTTTTATATAATTTTAAACGCTTATCTAATTTTTTTAAAAAAATAACCAACACACTGCTTTCACATGGTCTGTCTAAAACTACTTTTAAATCCTCCCAATGACTAGCTGTCATTTTATCTAAATTTTTAAAAATAACCAAGCGCCTGTCACTCATAAATGGTAAAGATTCAACAGTGTCTTTAACATCAGATGAAAAAGCCTCTCCAATAAAAACATTATAATTAAAATCGTCTGTTCCTTGGGGGAATACTTTTGTTTTTATATAATTATGAACTAAGTTATCTAAATATAAATCTCCACCAACGCAAACATAAATTGGACTTACTGCTTTTTTTAAATGATTTTTTAAATTTGCAATACTAATCATAATTAAAACCTATCTATAAGGGCTATATAAATATCACCAGACACATCACTTGCAATATCTAAAAAAGCCATTCTAAGTGCGCTGTCATTATGAAAACTTCCAACTGAGGATAATTTAGAAATACTAACTTGTGGTGGTATATAACTTGTCTCTCTATAAAAAGTTTTAGACCATAATAGTTTTTCGCTCCACCTTTGTTTTAAGTTTACTTTTAATTTTACAGCCACCCTATATTCGGTTACCAAAACTACAGATTGTACATTACCTCTAGAAATAGGAGAAACTGTGGCTGATACAATATTTGCCTCTAACTTTATTGGAGCAAAATTTTGAATTAATTTTTTATTACCTAAATTTATTCTAGAAATAAGCTTGTCTGTAAAAATAGACTCAAGGCCTGTGTGTTGTGTTTTATTTTTAAATAACTTAATATGAACTTCTTTATATTTGCCAAGCAAAACTGCTGGTTTATAACCCAAAGAGTAAGAGCATGAATTTATAAAAAAAAAGAAAAAAAGTATTGAAAACTTCATCTAAGAAAATTATAATAACAACCAATGGAAAAGTCACCCCTTCTATTAATGACTCCAGGCCCAGTAAAAATAGCCAAAAGCGTTTTACAATCTATAGGCTCAAACAGTTTGCACCACAGAAGTCTTGATTTTAGCAAAATTTTAAGCGGTTTATTTAAAAATTTGCAGTATATTTTTAAAACAAAGCAGCCTGTTTTAATTTTAAATTCATCTGGAAGCGGTGCTATGGAGGCAGCCCTTGTTAACACCTTAAGCCCTCAAGATAATATTTTAGTTATTGTGGCTGGAAAATTTGGAGACCGATGGGTTAAAATTGCAAACTCACATAATATTAATGTTCATATTTTTAAAGTTCCATTGGGAGAACCTTTAAATTTAGATAAACTTAAAAAAGACATTCAATCTTTGCCAAATTTATCTGCATTGTGTATGCAAGCTTGCGAAACTAGTACCGCAAGCAGCTTTCCAGTACAAAAAGTTGGCGAAATTATTAGTGAGTGCAACTTAAAAAGTCTTTTTATAGTAGACGCTATTTCTGCATTAGGGTCTCAAAATATAGAGCAAGATAAATGGAAAATTGATGTTTTAATTGGAGGGTCTCAAAAAGCATTGGCCGGTCCGGCAGGGCTTTCTTTTATTTCTTTTTCAACAAAGGCAATGGAATATTATCTTAAATCAAAATGTCCAAAATATTATTGGGACATAAAACCACAATTAAAAGCTTACGAAAAAAATCAAACAATTTTTAGCAGTGCTGTACATTTAATTTTTGCATTAAAAACAGCAACAGATGTTTTGCAGGGCGAGGGTTTAGAAAAACAAATTAAACATATCAAACAGTTATCACAGCTATCTGAAAAAGCTTTAGATATTTTGCAACTAAAAACTTTTTCTAAAAGTCCAAGCACAAGCTTAACTGCTTTTTATATTCCTGAAAAAATAAATTCAAAAAGCTGGCTAAAAGAGCTACAAGATGATTACAATGTTTATCTTGTTGGTGGGCAAGATCAACTAAGTGGTAAAATTATTCGCATTGGACATATTGGTGACATCGGACAATTAGAATTGTATAAAACTTTTTACTCTATAGCACTTAGTTTAAAAAATAAAAATTATTTAAAAAATTCAAAAGAGCAAATTACAAATTTACAGAATTTATTTTCTGTAACAAAATAAAAAATCGAGGTAAATATGTCATCTGTTGTTGTTATAGGCTCTCAATGGGGAGACGAAGGAAAGGGCAAGGTGGTTGATGTGTTTTCTGCGCAAGCAGACTGGGTTGTTAGATATCAGGGCGGAGCAAATGCCGGACACACTTTAATTGTAGATGGTAAAAAAACAATTTTGCATTTAATACCCTCTGGAGTTTTGCACAAACACACTAAATGTTTAATTGCATCGGGAGTAGTTATAGATGTGGTTCAGTTAACTAAAGAAATTAATGGATTAAAAAAAAATAATTTATTAACAAACCCCTCTCAATTAATGATATCTGACAAAGCTACAGTTTTACTTTCTTATCACAAAAAATTAGATCAAGCTCGCGAAGCTTTTTCTAAAAATGAAAAAATAGGAACAACCGGAAAGGGAATAGGCCCAGCTTATGAAGATCGTGCATCTAGAAATGCAATTTTATTTGGAGATTTATTTAATGAAAAAATATTAAAAGAAAAAATAGAAAAATCTTTAAAAGAAAAAAACTTTTTATTAGAAAACTTTTACAAACAAGAACCAATATCTGCAGATACTGCGTTACAAGAAATTCGCGAATCAATTGATGTTTTAAAAAATTACCGTTGCACAGATAGCTCACAAATAATTTATGAAGCAATTAAAAAAAAACAAAAAGTTTTATTTGAGGGGGCGCAAGGGTCATTGCTTGATATTTTACATGGAACTTATCCTTATGTAACTAGCTCGTCTACTATTTCAAGCTCTGCATGTGTTGGCACTGGAATTGGTCCTCAAAATATTAATAAAGTATTGGGGATTACAAAAGCATACACAACAAGAGTCGGCGAAGGTCCATTTCCAACAGAATTAAATAATGATGTTGGTGATTTTTTACAAAAAAATGGTAAAGAGTTTGGCGCAACAACTGGACGAACAAGAAGATGCGGGTGGATAGACATACCTGCATTAAAATATGCTATTCGCATTAACGGTATTAGCTCGATAGCCTTAATGAAAATCGATGTTTTAAGTGGGCTTGAAAAATTAAAAATTTGCAACTCTTACAAGTTGGGCGAAAAAATTGTAAAAGACTATCCCTCATCACCAGGACAAATTGCAAAGGCTTCTCCAATATATTTAGAAATGCCCGGCTGGAAAGAAGACATCACATCTTGTGTTGAAAAAAAACAACTTCCAAAAGAGGCACTAAATTATATACGCGTGCTAGAAGAAAATTTACAAATTCCAATTGATGTTATCTCCGTAGGCCCTGACAGAAGCCAAAGCATTTGGATTAACTCTTTGTTTTAGCAATATTAGCTCTTTGTTTTAGCAATGTTTATTGACAAATTTCTATACTTCAATAATTATGTTGTGGTTACTTGATCCGCTAGCTCAGTTGGTAGAGCATCTCCCTTTTAAGGAGAGGGTCCTTGGTTCGAGCCCAAGGCGGGTCACCATTAACTATTGTATTTGCAGTTTAAAAAATTATTGCAAATGCTCCCGCTGTCCCCTTCGTCTAGCGGTCTAGGATGTCACCCTTTCACGGTGAAGACACGGGTTCAAGTCCCGTAGGGGACGCCACTTTTTAATTTTTTAAAATGAATAATAATATTACTTTATCTCATATTACTGCTGTTGACCAAAATAATGGTATTGGTGTTGCTGGTGAGTTGCCTTGGGATATTCCAAAAGATATGGAATTTTTTAAATCAACTACGATAAATAAAATTATTATTATGGGTCGAAAAACTTTTGACTCACTTCACCACCCACTTCCAAAACGGCTTAGTATTGTAATTAGCCGAGCTAAACATGATAATATTATTGATAAAGTTATTTTTGTAACCTCTATAAAAGATGCCATAGAAGAAGCAAAAAAACATACAGTAAAATACGGCAAAGAAGTTTTTATTATTGGAGGTGGAGAAGTTTACAAGCAAAGCTTAGGCTTAGTAAATCGCATTTACATTACTCGCATTAAGCACAATTATAATTGCGATACATTTTATCCAAAAATTTTAAACACAGAATTTAAATTAGTTAAAAGCTATGACCATGATGGAAGTCCTAGTTTTAGTTTTTTGACTTTTGAAAGACTTTAAGACAACATAAACAAATGTCTAAAACTACAAAAACTCCAGAGCAAATTAAGCTATCAGAACAAATTAAAGATAGTTTAAATTTGCCACAAACAGATTTTCCAATGCGGGCACAACTCCCACAAAAAGAACCGCAATATATTCAAAACTGGAAGGACCAAAAACTTTATCAATCTATTTTAGAAAAAAATAAAAATTCTAAAATTTTTACTTTTTGTGATGGGCCTCCATACGCAAATGGACATTTACATGTAGGGCATGCATTAAATAAAATTTTAAAAGACATTGTTGTAAAATATAAAAATTTATCTGGATACAAAGCTAAATTTATTCCAAGTTGGGACTGCCATGGGCTTCCGATTGAATTAAATGTTTATAAAAAATTAAAAAAAGAAGCTAGAAATAAAAGTAAGTTTGAAATTAGAGAAGAATGCAGAAAAGAAGCTTTAAGCTGGGTTGATATACAAAAAAAAGAATTTATCAGGCTTGGTATAATTGCAGATTGGGATAATCCTAATTTAACAATTGATAAAAATTACGAAGCCGATGAGGTAAATTTATTAGCAGATATTTTAGAAAATAATTTATTATACCAAGGCCGCAAACCTGTGTACTGGTGTACAAAATTGCAAACTGCACTTGCATCATCAGAGGTTCAATATCAAGACCACACTAGCTCTTCGATTTTTGTAAAATTTTATTTACAAGAAGACAGCCTTAAAAAATTAAATATTTGTAATAAAAAAACTGCTTTTGTTATTTGGACAACTACTCCATGGACTCTTCCTGCAAATGTTGGAATTTGTCTTAATCCTAATTTTGTTTACGGCTTATACAATATTACTGATGGAGACCACAGTGATACAGATATTATTATTGCAAAAGATCTAAAAAACTCTGTTGAGCAATCTTGTAAAATAAATTTAAAAGAATTAAAAACTTTTAAAGCCTCTGAGCTAGAATTACTTTTTGCACAACATCCATTTATAGAAGACCGGCAATCAAAAATTATTTTAGCAAAACATGTTAACCTAGAGGCCGGAACTGGTTGCGTTCATACAGCTCCAGGGCATGGGCTTGATGATTATCAAGTTGGAATAAAATATAAGTTACCAGTATTAAGTCCAGTTGATAAGGCTGGTAAATATACATCTGACTTTCCAAAATACGAGGGCATAAAAATTTGGGAAGCTAATCCTAAAATTGTTGAGGATTTAAAAAAATCTAAACATTTAATTTTTGAAAAAGAAATTACTCATAGCTACCCTCACGGAGACAGATCTAAGGCGCCTTTAATTTTTAGAGCAACTCCACAATGGTTTATTAACCGAACAGATAACAATTACAATTTAAAAAAAGAGGCTTTAAAACTTATAGAGTCTGAAGAAATTAAATTTACTCCTAGTTGGGGAAGAGCCAGATTAAATGCAATGACAACTAATGCTCCAGACTGGTGCATTAGTCGACAAAGAACTTGGGGGGTTCCGATACCAGTTTTTTATTGCACTGAGTGTGATCATAGTTTGGCTGATCCAAAAATTATGCGCGACATAGCTTTAAAAATGAAAAAAGATTCTGGAATGGAGGCTTATTTTTTAACTCCTGTAAAAGAATTTACAAGTGGTCATAGTTGTAAAAAATGTGGGTCAAATTCTTTTAAAATAGGAAGTGATATTTTAGATGTGTGGTTTGATAGCGGTGCTTATCACAGAGTTACTCAAAATAAAGAGCCTAAAGAAAATTTTCCAGCAGATCTTTATTTAGAGGGAAGCGATCAGCATAGGGGCTGGTTTCAAACTAGTTTATTTTCTTCTTTAGCAGCAAACAAAAAAGCTCCTTTTAAAAAATTAATTACACATGGTTTTGTTAATGACAGCAATGGCAAAAAAATGAGTAAAAGCAAAGGCAATGTTGTTAGCTCTATGAAAATTGTAGAAAAATACGGAGCAGAAATTTTACGACTTTGGGCGGCTCATGAAGATTATTCACAAGATCTTTCTTTTAAAGAAGAGGGGTTAAAACAACTTACCGACACTTACAGAAAAATTAGAAACAGTATTCGTTTTTTATTGGGCAACATACATGATTTTAATCCAAAAAAAGACAGCTTAGATTACAAAGATTTAAGTGACATAGATAAATTTGCATTACACAAATTAAATGTATTAATTAAAAATACTACATTACATTATGAAGATTATAAATTTCATAAAGTTTATCACGAGCTAAATACTTTTTTTGTTAGTTTATCTTCGCAATATTTAGATTTATTAAAAGACCGTCTTTACACTGCAAAAACTACTGGGCAAGCACGAAGATCGTCTCAAACAACATTTTATATATTGCTAAAAAATTTAGGGCCCTTAATGAGTCCTATTTTAAGTTTTCTTGCAGAAGAAATACACACAAATATTAACAGTGACAAAAACTTATTTTCTGTTTTTTTATTAGACTTTCCAAAAAATAATTTGGAGTGGGATAACCCACAGTTATTTAAATCAATAGAGCAATTGCTAGAATTAAAAACTGCTGCATATAAAGATATTGAAGAACTTAGAGGCCAAAAAAAGATTGGATCAAATTTAGAAATAGAACTAGAAATACATAATCTTCCAAAAGATCTTTGTATTTATAAAGAAGATTTTTTGGCAGAATTTTTTATTGTATCTAAAGTTTATTTAAAACAAGGACAGGGCAATGATTGCAAAATAAATATTTTAATTAGCAAGGGTCAAAAATGCCCAAGATGTTGGACTTACAATTTAAAATTAATAAAATACAAAGAATGGGGCGCTGACATTTGCCAAAAATGTTTAGATGCATTACATTAAAAACTTATGCTAACAAAAAAACACACATGTTTTGGCCTTGTCTCTATAATTTTAATTATTTTAGATCAAGTTACTAAATTATATATTCATACTCATTATAGACTTGGCGAAACTAATCCTATAATTAATAATTTTTTTAATTTAAGTTATGTGCAAAATAAAGGCGCAGCCTTTGGCATACTAAGCCAAGGAAATTCGCCGTTAAGAGATTGGTTTTTTTTATTTCTTGCGCCATGTGCTGCTTTATTTATTTTATTTTTACTTAAAAGGGCAAAAAATGCATCATGGACATACACAATTGCTTTGTCTTTTATTTTTTCTGGAACTTTAGGAAATTATTTAGATCGAATACAATTTGGATATGTTATTGATTTTTTAGATGTACATTATAAATCATTATATTATTGGCCTGTTTTTAATATCGCAGATGCTGTAATTGTAATTGGGGTTAGTGTATTAATTTTTATTCCAGAGCCAAAATAGTGTTTTTACATCGCCTGTGCAGTGTCTGTGCAGTGTCTGTGCAGTGTCTGTGCGGTGTCTGTGCGGTGCTTGTGCAGAATACTGTCTCAAAATAAAACACAATTTAGCATAAAACTTGCTTAAAGTAATGTATGAAAACATACACTTACAAGTTTTTTTTAATATTTATTTTATTAAATATTTGTACAATTTTAGGGGCCAAAGAAGTCTCTGCATTTTGCTTTGATAATTTTCATAATTACACCTCTAAACCAATAATGGATTTAAACAAAGAGTTAAATATTTTTAAAAGTTTATCTGGTGGCGAAATTACTATTACAAAAGATTTAAAAAACAATATTTTAGTTCAAAGAAATTATTGTAAAACTCGTGATAAAAAAAACGAACTACTAAGTCGTTATAAAAATTGGATTATATTTAAGCAACTTCATTTATCTAGTATCCCTGGGGAGGTTTTTTATAACTCAAAGCCTGTTTCTAAAAAATTAAAAAATTTTTTATACAATTTTGCAATGAGCACCTCTGGTGCTTTGTGGGTACAAAAGGTAGTTAATGTAGATTTACACTTAATTCAAAAAAAATATTATAAAGTATCAAATATAAACGGGAAGCCTGTTATTAATCCTACAGATGATTTTTTAATAGACCTTGCGTTTTCAAAATTTTATATTGCAGAAACAGACTCTAACACCAGAGCCTCTGGTAGCTTTATTGCAATTAATAAAAATTTTTTAAATTATAAATTATTTTCTAAAAGTAAGCAAAAAATTGATCATATTGCGATACTTTCTCATGAATTTGGCCACACTATATTTGGTGATCCAAAAACTAGAAATGATATTTATTCAGAAGCAGATGCGGTTGCTAGGTATGAAAATCCTGTTAGAATTTTAAACAATTTTTTACCAAGAAAAACTTACTATGATAAAAAAATTACTAGCAACATTGATGTTCGTACAAAAATAGTTGTAAAAATTAAATAGTTTGTACAAAAAATATTTTGCTAATAAAAATAAGATCTATAAAAAAGTTTTAAAAAATTAACATCGCAATTAGTTTTTTAAGTTTTTAGTCAGTGCTAAAAACTCTGGAAAGCTTTTAGAAACAGAACTTTCATCAGAGCACTTAATATTAAATCCCGCTGCAATTAAAACATAAGCTGCCATTACTAATCTGTGGTCCTCTTTTGTGTCAAAAATAATATTTTGCTTAAGTGCTGGTGATGCCCCCACATACTCCCACTCTTTAATAATAAAAGAATCTTTTTTTAATTCCACGCCCCTGCCTAATAAATTTAGTAATTTTTTTATTTCTAATAAACGATTAGATTCTTTATGTGCAATATGTGAAATATCTGTAAATACACTTTCGCCAGTTAACAAGCAGGCCAGTGTGGCTAGTGATGGAAATAAATCTGGAGTGTTTTTTAGCGAGGCGCTAAATCCTTTTTTAGTTTGATTTACAAATAAATGCCCAGAAAAATTTGTTTTAAATGCTTGGGATTCTTTTACCTTTAATATAGATGTTGTCTTGTCTAAAATTTTTATATCTATATCTGCTCCAATTTTTTGTAAATAATTAATAAAAGACACATCGCCTTGAATGCTATTTATTGTAAAATCTGTAACCTGAATGCAGCCAGTTACACAGGCTATAGCAGATAATGCAAATACACTCCCCATATCTGGTTCTATAATAATTTGCTTGGCATTTAATTTTTGATTTTTTGGAATATAAATTTCATAAGGTTTTTGTTTATTATATTCTATTTTCATTCCCTGATCTTTGCATAATTGCATTGTCATTTGTAAATAAGATTCAGAAAAAATATTATCTCCTAAAGAAATATAACATGGAAAATTTAAATTCCACGCGCTAAGCAAAAATGCAGAAATAAACTGGCTTGATTGTTTGGCAGAAATAGAAACACTGTCCCCCATTAATGACCAGCCATTGGATATTATATTTAAGCCGTTTTTGTCAAAAGATGCTTTGCAAGATAATTGAGACAACAGTTTAATTAGCTCATCGTTTGGTCGGCTTAATAATTGCTGACTTGCTTTTAAATAATATTTTCCTGGCTTTTTAGATAATCTTAAGGCTAAAAAACGCAAAACTGTACCGGCAGAGCCACAACAAAATTCTGTTTTTCCTTTTAAAAAATCTTTTAACGCTGTTTTCATTAACAAAACATCATCGCAGCTACTAAGCCCCTGTATTAATAAATTATTATTAAAGCTTTTTAAAATTAAGGCTCTGTTTAGCAAAGATTTAGAAGAGGGAATTTTTCCAACAAAAGAAAATTTCATAATTTATTTTATATAATTTTCCCTTTGTAGCTCTTTAATTAATGAATTTATACTTACTGTTTTAATCAAATGTCCATTTGATGCAAAAAAAATAAATTGTATATTTTTTTGATCTTTTATTTTTTTATCTTGCAGTAATAATTTTGTAGCTTTTTCTTTAGAAAGTATCTTAATTTTTGATTTAAATTTTTTTACTAACGGCTCTAATAAAAATGAATATTTCTTAAATGCAGTTTTAGAAATTAATTTTTTATGAAAACTCCAATTTAAAGAAAAATCTAAACCAAGTATTACTGCAACTCCATGTGGAATAGAAAAATGTAGCTCTAAAATATGTGCAATTGTGTGGCCTAAGTTTAAATAAACTCTTTTTTCTTTTGTTTCTAGCGGGTCTTTTGTTATATAAAAATATTTAGCCTTTACTAGGCTTGGCAACAAAGCCCAAATAAAAGTATCTGATTGATAAGATTTATTTTTTAATTTACTAAACAATTGTTTTTGCAAAAAAGATATTTTTAAAATTTCGCCATAAGAATTTTGCAAAGATGAGCTTTGCAATAGGTCTTTAATAATTAATATATTTTCAGCACAATAAAAACTTCCGAGTTGATTTTTTTCTAAGCCTATATTTAAAGCAGTTTTTCCACCGTGAGATGAGTCAACTGCGGCAAGCCAAGTACTTGGAATATGAGTTAAGCCAAGACCTCTTTTCCAAACACTTGCTAAAAAGCCAACAAAATCACCTACAGATCCACCTCCAACAGACACAATATGAGTATGTCTTGTTACGATGTTTGAATATTTTTTATGTATGGCTGACATGTGAGATAAAAATTGCGATAAATCTTTTAACGCCTCGCCAGCTTTTAATGAGTAAGTGTAAAAATTTTGTTTTTTTAATATTGTAAATGACTCAAGACTTTCTAATTTTTTATCGTAAATTAATAAAATATTTTTTTTATCAACCCCTATTATTTTAGATAAATTAATATCTTTAAAAGTTTTGGCATAATAAACCTTAGTTTGTTTATCTTTTTTTTTAATATTGTAAATTTGATTTTTCATTTTATATTAATCTTTTATAAATATTATTCTGCCTTAACGCTTAGCCAGTTGATAGGAGTTTTATTTTTTTTAATTAAATAAGAATTTGTTTTAGAAAACACCTTTGACCCTAAAAACCCACGATGTGCAGAAAACGGAGATGGGTGTGAAGAATATAAAACCAAATGTTTTTTAGTATCAATAAAATTTGCTTTTTTTTGTGCATAGGCTCCCCATAAAATAAAAACTAAATTAGCATATTCATCATTTAATTTATTAATTACTGCATCTGTAAATTGTTCCCAACCAATCCCTGAGTGAGAGGCGGGGCTACCATGACTTACCGTTAATACAGAATTTAATAAAAATACACCCTGATTAGTCCACGACAATAAAGAATTATTTTCTAAACTTTTAAACGGCGCCCCTGTGTCAGATGATAATTCTTTAAAAATATTTCTTAAAGATGGCGGCCGTTTTATTCCATTGGGCACAGAAAAACTTAATCCCTCTGCTTGCCCAGGTCCGTGATATGGGTCTTGTCCTAAAATTATTACTTTTACTTTATTTGGAGGAACCTCTAACAAAGCTTTAAAAATAAGTGATTGTGGTGGATAAAAATCTTTATTACTTTTTTTTTGCTTTGACAAAAAGTTTTCTAAGTTTAAAAAATAAGAATCCAAAAGCTCTTTTTTCATGAGCTTGTGCCAGCTTAATGGAAAATTAGAAGACAAAAACATACCTACATACTTTCTTTCATTAATTAAAAGTAAAGTAAAAGTAGTTATTGTAGTTATTGCTTTGCGTTATTTTTATTTTTCTAAATTGAAAATTTTAAAAAAAACTTCTAAGTTCTCTCGTATGCTTAACAATTTACAAAAAGACATTTATAAATACATTATACAAATTTTTATTTAAACACTTATTACATTGTCTAATTTTATCAATAACACTGATTCTCTTTTTTATATAAACAGCACCGAAAATACTTTTGTTGTATGCGAGTCCAATTTTTTAAAAAATATTTTTTATGACAAAAATAATATTTTAGAAAAAAATAAAATAAAAAATATTTGTAGCCAATATAAAGTAGACGGCATGGCTATACTTTTTGCATCTAAAAATTATGATCTACAGTGGAAGTTTTTTAATGCAGACGGCAGCAGTGCTAAAATGTGTGGAAATCTTGCCAGAGGTTTAGTTTATTATTTATCAAAAAAATCAGATTACAAAAAAACAGAATTTTTACTACTAGGGCCTAATAATATTATACAATCTGGTTACATAAAAAATAATATGCCATTTATTTCTATGCCAAATTCAGAAATAATAAAAAATTCTTTTGATAATTATTTGCAAGATATTTATTCAGAGGCTTTTTTAAAAAATATTCCAAAAATTTATAATTCTGTAATTTATGTTTGTACTGGTGTACCGCATGCTCTTGTTCCAATTTATTCAGAAGATATTAATCTTTTAGATATATTTACAAATTTTTTTAATAATGCACCTTCTTTAAAAAAAAAATCTTTAAACTTGGGTGATTATAAAATACAAAATTTTTCTGATAATTTACAAAAAATTATAAAAAAAATTCGCAATCAGGGTGATATCGGATTTAATGTTACTTTGTTTAATCCAAAAACTTTAAAAGCGATTAGTTTTGAAAGAGGTGTTGAAAACTTTAGCTTATCTTGCGGAACTGGAGCTTGCTCTTTGTCTTATTATTTAAAAACTTTTGTAAATCAATACAAAGACTCAAAAGAGATAACTGTTAAAATGCCAGGTGGTGATTTATTAATTAATGTTGAAAAAAAAGAGTATCTATTAGGTGGAAAATGCAAGATAATTAGCTTGGATTTAATATAAAAATATAAATACTAAATATTATGCAAAACAATTTATTATCAGCAATTGTAGAAAAAAAAATTATAGAAAGCCCAACTACTGTTTCTTTAATTTTAAAATTAACAGACTCTAATAAAAATCTTGGTTACACAGCTGGGCAATTTACTTCTATTTATATAAATGTCGACGGAAAAGAAATTAAAAGAAGTTACTCAATGTCGTCTGCCCCTCATGAAGATTATATTCAAGTTAGTATTAAAAAAGTAGATGGCGGAAATTTATCTGTTTATATTGTAGATAAAATTAAAGAGGGGGACAGTGTAAAATTAAGCCCTCCAAAAGGTAAATTTTTTACTTGTTCACAAGATATCCCAAAACAATATATATTATTTGGAGCTGGCAGCGGTGTTGCGCCTTTATTTTCTATATTAAAATCAATATTGTATAAAAATAAAAAAGATAAAGTAATTTTTATTTGCTCTCATAAAAATAAAGAAGAAATTTTATTTGCAAAAACATTAGAAAAATTAATAGACAAATATAAAGACAGGTTTAAATTAATTTATACTTTAAGTCAGTGCAATGATGGACAAATTCCATGCACTCAATCTAATGTTACTACATACTCTGGAAGATTAAATAGAAATTTAATACAAAATATTTTTAACCAACATTTAAATGCGTTAATGGAAAAAGAATTTTATATGTGTGGGCCAACACAATATATGACAGAGCATATTAAAAATTTATTATTTTTAGGGGTTTCTAAAAGCCGACTGCATATAGAATCTTTTGTTTCTGATATTAACAAGGTTGGCGAGCAGGATAATCCGTTTAAACTTTTGCTAGAATCAAATTATATTAATATAAAAGAAAAATCTGTAAACACTGATTCTGATTTTTTAATTGGTGACAAAAACACTGATGCTGGGTTTTTAATTGGTGATAAAAATTCTGAGCAAAAAGAAACTAAAAATATTATTGTAAATATAGACGGACAAACCCATACTTTAGACTATGTAAAAAATAAAACAATTTTAGATGTTATTATTGATTCTGGTATTGATGCTCCATATTCATGTTTAAGTGGTGCCTGTTTGTCTTGCCTTGCAACTATTACTAAAGGCTGTGTAAAACAAAAAGATTTAGGAATTTTAGATGATTCTAATATTAGCAAAAAAGAAAGTCTTGTTTGTCAGGCTTATCCTTTGTCTAAAAGCGTTAGTGTTAGCTTTGATTAAACTAGACCTTATTTATATTTATTTTCTTCACTAATTAGTCGATAATCTTTATACTAATTTAACAATTAAAAATTTGTAATTAAGGGGCATATCATGAAAAAACTAATGCTAGGATTATTAACTATTACATTAATTTCTTGTGGAGAGAATGGTGGCTTTGGTGGCGGCAATGGCGGTGGTCGTCGCGGTGATTACAGCACATGGTTTGGTGATTTAAACATAAAAAATACACAGTTTTTAAAAAGTTACGGACTATGTGGTAACTCTCGAAATAAAATTAAACAAGATTTATTAGCATACGGAATATTTAGTATATTAACTGGAAGTTTAAGTTCTAGAAATATTATAAACTCTGGACTTGGAATAGCATTTAATCGTGGGATTATTCAAAACTGCGGAAGAATAAAAAAAGTATTACTATCTCTTCACTCTTATAAACAATATCCTCCAGAGGGAAGTTCTATGTTGCTTATTGAGCCAATAGCAATAACAAGATGGAATTATAGTTACGGGAACAATCGCAGGGCTAATGATTTTGAAAAATTAGATAATTATATTCAAGTTGGGGAAAGTAAGGATTTTGCATACACTCCGCCTCTTATTTTAAGAAAAGATGGTGACACTGGAAAAACAATTGCAGAAGTAAGTTCGTTTTTATGGTATCAAAGGGCTAATACTGATGATGAACCAGAAAAATTGTCAACTAACAGAAGGCTAAGGGTTAAGGTGTGGAGAAGCAGAGAAAACTCTGAATATAACAAAGATGTTAAAATTGAAATTAAACAGGGTAGCACAACTATAGGAACAAGTACTTTAAGATTTGACGAGGGGGGCTACTATGGTAGCAACAATCACAAAGCTAATCCTACATTTAAAAGAAAAGTTGCATCTTTTGTTGGAAATTTAAAAAGTCAGTCATTACTTCTTGGTCTTGCTGGTGGATTTATTTTATTAATGCTTGCAGCTTTGTTAATGATGCCTAAAAAAGAAAACTAATTAATAATTAAAAACAGAATTAAATTTCTGTTTTTTATGTTTTTGCAAATTAAGATTTCATCTAATTAAGATTTCATCCAATTAGCATTCCATCCAATTAAATCCATTAGAAATATTAACTTTTAACGGAACTCGTAATTTTATTACTGACTCCATAATATTTTTTAATTCTATAATATTGTCTTCGCGATTCTCAACTAAGCTTTCTATAATTAGTTCGTCATGAACTTGTAATAATAAAAATGCCTCTAAATTATTGGCTACTTTTTTCATAGACAATTTAATTAGATCACTTGCTGTGCCTTGCATGGGGGCATTAATTGCGGCTCTTTCGCCAAATTTTTGTATACTAACTTTGCTAGATAGCAAGTCTGGTAAATATCTTTTTCTTCCTAAAAGTGTTTGTACATAATAATTTTTATGTGCCTGCTCTTTTACACTTTCCATATACTCTTGCACAAGTGGAAACTTACTGTGATAATTTTTAATAATACTACTGGCCTCTGTGCGAGAAACTCCAAGGCTGTCTGATAATCCAAAAACTCCCTGGCCATAAGAGATACCAAAGTTTACAGTCTTTGCCGTTCGCCTTTGCTCTAAATTTACTTTTTTTAATGGAGTGTTAAAAATTTGTGAGGCAGTAAAAGAATGAACATCTTCGTTGTTATTAAATGCTTTGCATAAATTTTTATCTTCTGACAAATGCGCCAATATACGCAATTCAATTTGGCTATAATCTGCTGCAATAAATTCGTAACCAGATCTTGCAACAAATGCTTTTCTAAGTAATTTTCCGCGAGTAGTTTTAATAGGAATATTTTGTAAATTAGGGTTAGAGCTAGATAGCCTTCCCGTACTAGTTACAGATTGATTAAACTGTGTGTGTAAATAAGATTTGTTGTCTAATCTTTTTATAAGTCCCGTAACATAGGTTGATTGTAATTTACTTAGTTCTCTAAATTCTAAAATATATTTTATTATTTTATGTTTTTTTAAAGATTCTAATACTGTAGAGGCTGTACTATATAAAGTTTTTGTTTTTTTACCAACTGGCAATGACAGTTTTTCAAATAAAATAACCCCTAATTGTTTTGGGCTTGCAATATTAAATTCTTCGCCAGCTTCTTTGTAAATATTTTTTGTTAGCTCGCTAATGCCTTTGTTTAATTCTGTTTCTTGTTTTAGCAAAAACTTTTTATCAATTAATATTCCTCTGTTTTCCATATCATATAATACAGAAATTAAAGGTAGTTCGATTGTAGAAAAAATACTTTCTGTGTTAGACAATTTTAAAAAATGAGAAAACAAAATTTTACATTCAAGATGTAATTTTAAAATATCAAAAGCAGAGGTTTTTGTGTCAGAGTCTTTTTTAGGACTAATATCTTGTTCTAGATATTTAAAACATAAAGACTCCCATGATTTAATATTGTTTGATGTGCTAACATGCGCTGCTAATTGATTGTCCCATATTGCGATGCCTGCTTTTTTAAATCCTAGCTGTCTCCATAAATTTTTAATATCGTATGATTTAAATCCAATTTTTTTGTCTTCTAACACAGACCCGATGTCAAAAAGACTATCAGATGCTTCTAAAGTAAAATCTAACTGTCCACTGTCTGCTGATGAAAATGGAATTTTTAAAAAAAGTTTTCCAAAAAAAATAAACAAGTTAGATTCGTGACAAAATACCCATGCCTTTTCGTATGGAGGCAAAATATCTTTTAATTCTTTTAAAGAAACTTTTTTTATTTTTGTGGGTAAGCTAATTTTTTTTAATTCATTTTTAATATCAGAATCTTTTAAAGACGATTTAGAAAAAGCTAAAAATTGCTGATCAACTGTTGGGCTGCTTTGTTCTTTTTTTGATAAAGTTTTTGTTTTTTTGGATTTTTTATCAATTAATTTAAAACCCTGCTCTCCTCCAGGTGATAAAACACTTTTTTCTTCAAAATTATCTTTGTTATCTTGAGACTGCCAATCTATAAATGATGAATAAGTATTTTTAAATGCAAATTTATCTGTGTAAGATTTAAAATCTTTTTCGTTAATAGATTGCAGCCCCCATTCTTTCTCTGCTGGAATTGAGTCCATTTTAAGTTCAATGCTTGCTAAAGTTTGAGACAAAAATGCTAATTTTTTTGCATCTAATAATTTATTTTTAATATTATCAGACGAAACTTTATTTATATTTGTATAAATATTTTTTAAAGTTTTAAATTCTGATAATAATTTTGATGCACCCTTTGGCCCAATGCCCCTTACGCCTGGGATATTATCACTGCTGTCGCCAACTAATGCCAAATAATCAATCATTTGTTCTGGATTAACTCCCCATTTTTCAAAAACTAATTTATTGTCGTATGTTATTTCGCGATGTATGTCGTACATGCAAATATTTTTATTAATTAATTGTGCAAAATCTTTATCGCCGCTTACTATTACTACTGAGTAACTTTTTTTTTCACCAAGTTTTGCAAGTGATCCTATAACATCATCGGCCTCAAAACCTTTTTTAGCCGCTACACATATACCAAGTGATTTTGTTAGTCCTTCTACAAATGGTAATTGTTCTGCTAAGTCTGGATCTAGTTCTTGCCTGTTTGCTTTATACTCTGGATATATTTTTTTTCTAAAACTTGGGTGAGGTGTATCAAAACAAAAAACTATTGAATCTGGATTTTTAGTTTTTAGTAATTTTAAAACTACTTTTAAAAATCCAAATAACGCATTGGTTGCCTGCCCCTCTTTATTTTGCATGGGAGGTAGGGCGTAAAAAGATCTAAATACAATTGCGCTAACATCGACTAAATAAAGGGTTTTTTTATTTTTCATTATTTTCTTTTTTTAAATTTTTATTAGGCTTTGGCTCAATAAATAAAAATAATAATTCTTTTTCTTTGGACCAATTTAATTTATCTTTAACTAAGAATTCTATATACTTTGGATTTTTTAAATTAGTTTGTGCTATATCTATATTTTTAATTTTTGTTTTTAAAACTGATACTTCTTTTTTTAAAAAATTTAATCTGTGGTACAGACTGCTAACTTTAAATAAGCTTTCATCAAAAAGTAAGTTAAAAAATAAAAGTAAAAAAACAATAATAAAAACCTTAAAAGGCCTCATCATTAATTGGTCGAACAAAAAAATTATTTTTTTAAAAAGAAAAATCATATTTTATTAATTTTGTACAAATGCACTTTTTCCTAAAAATTCTGCCTTTTTGCCAAGCTCTTCTTCTATTCTAAATAATTGATTGTATTTGCTGGTTCTTTCTCCCCTGCAAACGCTTCCTGTTTTAATTTGTTCGCAGCAAAATGCTATAGATAAATCTGCAATGCTGCTGTCTTCTGTTTCTCCACTTCTGTGAGAAATAACATTTTTCATTTTTCCTTTTTTTGCCAATGTTATTGCGTCTTTTGTTTCAGAAATGCTTCCTATTTGATTCATTTTTACTAATAATGCATTTGCTGATTGCTCTTTTAATCCTCTTTGTAATCTTTGACAATTAGTAACAAATAAATCATCGCCAACAACTTGAACATCGGTTGTCTTTGTAAATGCAGACCATGCCGGCCAGTCTTCTTCTTCAAACGGATCTTCAAAGCTAATGATTGGATATTTTTTTAACCAATTTTTATAAATTTGTCCAAGCTCTTCTGAACATATAGATTTTGATTCCCAATTATATAAAGAATTTTTATTATAAAATTCGCTTGCCGCAACATCAAGTGCTAAAAAAATATCTTCTCCTAATTTATAAGAAGATTTATCTACAGCGCTGCAAAGTAAGTCCAATGCCTCTGAGTTACTTTGTAGTTCTGGTGCAAATCCCCCCTCGTCGCCAACGGCGGTGGACAAAGATTTTTTATTTAAAATATTTTTTAAATGCATAAAAATTTCACTACCAGCACGAACAGATTCTTTAAAAGAGCCTCCACAAACTGGAACTAACATAAACTCTTGTACATTTAAATTATTATTACTATGTGCACCTCCGTTTAAAACATTAATTAAGGGTGTGGGTAAAAAATATTTTTCAGATTTATTAATAAATTTATAAAGCGGCTCTTTATTATAAGTTGCCATTGCTTTTATCCATGCTAAAGAAGTGCCCAAAATAGCATTTGCCCCAAGTCGTGATTTATTTTTTGTAGAGTCTAAATTAATTAATACTTTATCTAGCTCGTTAACATCAGAAAAACTTTTTTGCTCAATTGCTTGTGCAATTTCTGTGTTAACATTATTTACTGCATTTAAAACACCTTTGCCAAAAAAATAAAGATTGTTGTTGTCTCGCAATTCGCAGGCCTCAAAGCTTCCGGTAGATGCTCCAGATGGCACAGCTGCCCTGCCCATGTCGCCTGAATTTAATAAAATATCTACTTCTATAGTTGGCTGTCCCCTGCTGTCTAGTATTTCTCTTGCTATAATTTTTTTAATTTTCATTATTAACTTCCAAAATATTTTGTTTTAGTTTTAATCTAAGTCAAAGCTAAATTGTTCGATGCTGTTTTTAGTATTTATAATTTTTTTACTATTTGTTTTAACATTTTTAGATAAATTAAATAATTTACTAAAAGAGCTTAGCAAATTGTTTTGCAAAAGTTTTTCTTGTTTTTTTAAATTTTTTTCTTGTTTTAATAAATCTTTTTCGCGAATAATTAGCAGTTCTTCTTTTTTCTTAAAATCCTCTAACAAAGAATTCATTAGCTCTGGAGTAATATGTGTTTTAGATATTTGGTTATCAAAAATACTTGGCTGTTGATTAAAAAAGTTAACCCGTAAAATATCCCCCTCCCAAGTACAACTAACATTACTATTTTTATTAAAACACGGGATATAAGTAATACAGGCACTAAGATACTTTGCAATTTCTGGAAAACTTTTTTCTGATATAAAAGTTTTAAACTCTGACTTTTCGCCTAAAGATAAACTTTTTACTTCAATTTGAGGTGATATAAAATAAGAAAAAAATTGTGCTAAAAAATAAGCCAGTCGCTCTGGATCTGGCATTGGCATAATTCGCAACACACTTCCAAGCCCGTCCCATGCTCTTAAAGAAAAAGATGCCTCTGCCCAATCTTGATAAAAAAAAGAATTTGGAAAAACTTTTAAATATTCTTTTTCTGCCTGTTTAATATATAAAGAAGTGTTTTTGGTATTAATCCAGCTTAGTGGCAAGTTTTTATTAATTTCAATATCTTTTGGAAGCAAAGAAATTTGCTTTTGTTCTAAAAAATAAAAAAGAGATTTAGTGACCCTAGAACTTGTTTCCACAGGTTCTTTGTAAAGGCAAAGACTAAAAAACTCAAGATAAACTCCGCAAAAATAAAAAATTTAAGCGGCTTTTTTTAATACTTTTTTAGACTTAAATTGAATTCCTAAGTCCTTAATTTCTTTCATAAAAGATGGCTCTTGCCCTGTAGGCTCAATTTGTCCTAAAATCTTACCTTCTTGATCTCTATTGAAATCTTGCAAAGTATAAAGTTGTTTTATGTTGTAGTCGTTGTCTTGGGTAAACCCCAGAACCTCAGACACCTCTACAAGCTTACGAGACCCGTCAGAAAGTCTAGAAACCTGAACAACTAAATCAACGGCAGATGCAACTTGGTGACGCAAAGCTTTTTCACTAATTTTAGCACCCGCACCTTGGGACAATGCCTCTAATCTGACCATCGCATCTATTGCTGTATTTGCATGAACTGTCCCAAGACAACCTTTGTGTCCAGTGTTCATTGCTTGAACTAAATGAAAAGCTTCAGACCCCCTAACTTCGCCGACTATAATTCTGTCTGGTCTTAATCGCAAACTACTTTTTAATAAATCCTCTATGCTAACTTCTAATTCTCCCTCTTCATTTTCTATTCGTGTTTCAAAAAAAACAACATGCTCATATTCAATACTTAATTCTGTGGAATCTTCGATAACAATAATTCTTTGTCCTTTTGGAACTCTTTCACACAACACTCCTAATAAAGTTGTTTTTCCAGACCCAGTTCCACCACTAACTAAAATATTTTTTCCAAGTTTCATTGCGATATCTAAAAATTGAGCAACCTCCACGGTCATTGCGTTAAGTCCAATATAATCTTTAAGCGTCATGCTTGTTGAAAAAAATTTACGAATCGAAACTGTTGTTCCGTTTCTTGCACATGGAGGAATAACAACATGAATTCGGTATCCATTTGGAAGTCTTGCGTCTAGCCTTGGCTCTTTGTCATTAATTTTTCTACCAACACTTTGTGCAATATTATTTACAGCCGCCCTAAGAGAATCTTCGTCTGCAAATTTTTTTTCTGTTTTTATTATTTTACCAGATTTTTCTACCCAAATTTTATCATGACCGTTAATCATAATTTCACTAACACTTTCGTCTTCTAAAAGATCAACAATTGGAGATAAAAAATTTTTTAAAGTATTTTCAAAAATATTATTTTCAGACACTTAAACCTTCTTGTTAAAAAATTAATGAACAATCGCATGGTTGTTTTTATATCTTTCGCACTCTAACATTTCTAGCCCCACCTCTATTGCTAAATATTTTAAAACTAAAGATGGAAAAGTAGACAATGCTTTTTTAAGTTTTATTGGGTCAGAATCACAACTATTAATTATGTTTACAGCTTTATCGCACTCAGGCTTGTGAGGTTTTGCTTTGTGCAAAAATAACTTCCAGTCCATTTGCAGTACTTCGTCAATACACCTCATAGAATCTAAAGCATTAAATAGTAATTCTAAATTTCCCTGCAAATACATATATCCCCTTTGATAAAAACTCTATCGGTAGATTATTTATAAAACAGGACGAAGCTTAAAAAAAAACTGTCTCAAAATGAGCAACAAAGTCACAAATATCATCATTTGGAGGGGTTTTTGCATAAACATAATAATATTAATTAATTAGATAAATTTAGGGGTTCTATGTTAGGTTTATTTTTTAGGGCAAATAAGAAAAAACTTCTTATATTATGGTACCTTAGTATATTTTTTACATCTCCCCTTATGGCAATAGGCAATAGTAATAGCCTTGTTAATAGTGACCAAAATATTGACAAAAAATATGAGTTTTATTCTCATTTATGTCAGCTACAAACATATATGATGGACCCGTCTTACAGACAGGCTATTAAAAAAAAATACTCTAATCTGGTTATTTTTACAAAAAAATCATTACAAAAATATAATCCTAATTCTACTTCAGACTATACAATACAAAACTTGCTAGACAGAACATCTTTGTTTTCGCCTTTTTCTATTTTTAATTCTACAAAAATTTTTAAAAAAGAATTATCCGAGCATAATGTTGTTAAGTTGTTAGAAAATATAAAGACATTTTCACAATTTTTAAAACATGTCCCTAAAAATAAAGAATTAAATTCTTGTATTGCCAAGCAATATCCAAGTGTATCAATTAAACAATCTCATGCTTTTTTAAGCTTGGACAAAAAAAGAAATCTTTTAACAGAGTTAAAAAAAATATCTATTTTATACGAATCTTTAATTTTAAAAAATGACAAACAGGCTTTAAAAAAAATTTACAACAGCATTGCGGCTAATCCTATTAATAGTATTTTAGTTAATTTAAAATCAAGGTGGTCTATAAAGCTTAATCATTATCTAAGGCCAGAATTAACAAAGCTTGGGGTGGCCCTGACAAAAAATAAATCTATTTTTACAAAAAACACTTACAAGCTTCTTGATAAAAAATTAAAATCTTCAATTGTTGATTTGCAAAAACTTACAAAAAATATTTGTAAAAAAAATATTACTAATTTACATCATAATGTTTTTACAGTTGAGGAAACTATTTTAAAACATAGCGCAAAGGCAATTTTTGCAGACCCTGTAATTACAGAAGATTTGGCGGCCTACTGTTACTTAAAAAGTACAGAGCCTAAAAAAAATATACAAGCTACATGGAAGTCATACTCTGGACTTGGCATAGCTGGTGTCAGCATTATTGCAAGACTTTTTGGGTGGATAGGGTCAAAAACACTAGCTATTTCTGGGGCAACAAGTACTGCATTATTTGCTAAAGAAACATACGATAACTGGAGGGTTAATTTATCTAATAAAAACATATATGACATAAATAAATACAGCTCTAAATCAAGTTTAAAAAATTTAAAAAATTTAAAAAAAAATCAGGATTTAATTTATTTAGAGGGTGGGCTGTTGTTGTTTCCTGCATTAATGGCAAAACTAACTAATATTTCAAGATCTAGAAAAATTAAAAAAGTAAGCTCTAAATTTAAAACAAGTCAGGCAAATGCTACTTCTAATTTTTTAAATACAAAAATAAGCAGTCCGTCAAAATGGTGGCCTTATTATAACTCTTTAATTAAGCAATTAAAAATAAAACCATTTAAACAATTTTTTTGGGCAAAGCATAACAGATTAAAAAATTTAAAAATTACAAATGCAGAAGTTATTAGTAAAAAGTCTAATGACTTTTTTTCAAGAATTAATCAAAACTATATAACTCCAGCTCGTTATTTAAAAAATAATGATTTTGTAAGTACATTATTATTTTTAAAAAATGCCGGAACAAAAAATTTATCTAAAAAATCTAAATCTAGTATAATTTATATAAAAAAATTAATTTCTAAATCTAATCTTTATAAAGCAAATATTGACAAAATAATAACACAGGGCTTAGAGGCTACGGCGAGATTAAAAAAATTAAAAGCAATAAAAATTAAATCAAAGCACTTTAACAATAATAAAAAAGTAAGCATTAATAATTGGCCAACTGCCAAAAATGGAAAACTTTTAAATACAGATAAAATTACTATTAACTCATATAATGAGTATAAATCTTTTATTTCTGAGCTAAAAATAAGATCAAATTATTTGCCTTCAAAAGCTGTTGATGATTTATTTCAAAAAAAACAACTTTATTTAGAGCAATTATCGCAGGCTAGTAATATTAGAAAACTACAAATTATAGAAAGTAAATTAAACCTACTTAAAAAAACACAAAAATTAAACTCAACTCAAACTAATGCTCTAAATAGTATCAAAGAAACATTAAAAAATTCTAATATTTATCCTCCAAACAGAGCCTTTAGAAAAGTATTTTTAAAAGAGCTTGTTGAAGAAATAAAATATTTAAAACAGGGCGTTAATAAAAGAACATTGTTTGTGCAAAAATCTTATTCTAGCTTTCCTAAAGAAAGCGCCGATGCTCTTAGCAAAACACAATCTTTTTTATCAGACCATATAAAGCAAATTTTTTGGACTGGTACTGTAATCGGGTTGGCAGGAGGTACTACAATGAGTATTCGCCAAGTTGGTGTGGATTATGTTTTGGCAAATCTTCAGGATAAGATGCGTAATATTGCTAGATTTTTTAGCAAAAATGGACACACACTAGAAGAAGAAAATTGTGCATTAAATTCAACAAATTTTAAAAAATTTATTATTTGTTATAACGAACTAATTAAAAAAGAAACAAAACTTTCATTACTAGAAATAAGAAATTTTGAATTTATACAAAACAATTCTTTATCAGGCAAAGACGAAAATGAATACAGATTAAAACTTTACTCCTCTATTAAAAAGAAACTTAGAGAATATACTTATAAATTATTAGAACTTAGATCTAAATTTAATGTGCAAGAATTTTTTTATAATATACAAACACAAATGACAGCAATTTTAAGCGAACAATTTATTTATAAAGTTCTTGGCGAAATTAAATTATTTTTAGGCGAAGAAAGCTTTGCCCATGCTAAATCTATTTTAACATTAAATATAAGCCAAAAAGACAGTTTAAAAAAAATTAATAATTTAAACAAAAACGCTAATTTTAAACATGCTGTTTTACTGCAGACTATTTTATATAAAATATACAATAACAAAAAACAATATGGAATATACTTTAAAAATACAGGGCAAATTCCAATAGAGTTAAAGGCTTTAATACAAAATAAAGATCTGATACAATTACAAGACCTTAACTCTTATGAAGAATTTAACACTATATCTGGCGGGCTTTTGGAAGAAATTTTACTTGGCAATTAAAATAGTTGGTATTTTAAAATAGTTTTACTTGTTAGGTTAAAACATCTGCCATTTTAGAAGAGGTTTTACTTGTTAAGTTAGAATGGGTGGACTTTTTTTAAAATTTGGTGCTTTAATCATTTAATGGACCTATTAAAAGAGCTTTATAAAAATCCTTTTGTATTAGCCCCTATGGCTGGAATTACAGACAGCCCCTTTAGATCATTTATGAAAGAAATGGGCTGCGGAATAATCACCACAGAGCTAACCTCTGCAACTGGCTTGCAATTTAATAGCGAAAAAACAAAAAAATTAATGGAATTCAGTAGCAAGCAGCAACCAGTTGGAGTGCAATTATTTGGCACTGATTTAAAAAATTTAGAATATGCTTCAAAATATATAGAAGACCTTGGCGCAAGTTTTGTAGATATAAATCTTGGTTGCCCTGTTAATAAAGTTGTAAAAAAAGGAGCTGGGTCTGCCCTGTTAAAAGATTTAAAAACTCTGGCTAATATTTTTTCTTGTATTAAAAAGTCTGTAAACATACCCGTGACTGCAAAAATTAGAACTGGGTGGGATTCTGAAAGTAAAAATGCTTTAGAGGTTGCAACTTTAGCATACAACGAAGGCTTAACTTGGATAAGTATACACGGCAGAACAAGAGCGCAAGGTTACTCTGGATTAGCAGATTGGGATTATATAAAAAAAGTTAAAGAGCACAGCCCAATACCAATTATTGGAAATGGAGACATACATACTTATAAAGATGCTGTTAATAATTTAAAAACATCAGGCTGCGATGCTGTAATGATAGGTCGCGGTTGTTTAAAAAATCCTTGGATATTTTTAGAGGCATCTAAAAATAAAATTGTTCCCAGAGATTTTAAAATGTTATTTAAAACTCTTACGGGACATTTTTTAAAATATGAAGAAAGAATTCAATTACTACAAATAAAAAAATTATCTGCATGGTACTCAGCCGGATACAAAAACTCCACAGATTTTAGACAAAAAATATTTCAAATAAAAGAAAAATCAGAACTATTAGACAGTGTAGAAGAGTTTTTTACATCAATAGACACTCCTCTGCTAGACACTAGGCACGAAAAATTTTTAATGGGCGGCCATGGCTAGATATTGTATTTTAATAATTACCTTTTAGTAAAAAGTTTTTTATAAATTAGTAATTTTTTGTGTTTTTATAAATTAATAACTCTGTCTGTTTTTTTAGGTTTAAAATTAAAAAAACTGTCTTTTATTTTTTGTTTAAATTTTGTTTTTAAAAATTTGTATTCCATTTTGTTGTCTATGTCGTCTTTGTAAGAAATTTTTATAATTTGTTTAGTTAAAATATTAATTACTATCTTAAAATCTTTAATTTTATTTTTTAAAGACGCAAGTCTTGCCCTTAATCTGTAAGTTCTAACGCCAGCTTTGTCTTCTTTCCACCTAATAAAAAAATAATTTTTTAAATCTAAATTTAAACTAAATAATTGAATTATTGGGATTTGTGACCACAAAGATTTTTTATTAGTATATTTAATAGATTTTTTATTAATTATCCACAAATCTTTTTTATTAAAAATAATATCTACTTTTTTAGGCTTTAAATAACTTAATTTTATTTTTTTATACTTAACATATAAATATGCTTTATGTGTAGATTTAGTTCCCAATAAAGTCTGGGCTTCTTTTTTTAATAAATAAATTTTTAAACCACTAGATTTTACATAAGAGTTTAAAACTTTTTCTAATGTAGATAAAGTTTTTACTTCTGCAAGCTCTGCAATAAAAAAAATAAAACAAAATAGAGTAAGCTTTATAAACATTTTAAAAGCTTATCTAATTTTAGGTCTGTAGGCCAGAACTAAAACTTTAAAAAATTTTGGACAACCAAGAGCTTTGTAGGCCGATAATGCTGTGCCTCCTGTAGTTAGTACATCGTCAACAAAAATAATATTTTTATTACCAATGCTTTTTAAATCTTGGCTAGATATAGTATTTTTTAAACTTGTAGAATTTTTTAATCTATCCATTCTTGATAATCGTTTTTGTTTTTTATTTTTTTTTCTACAAAGAATATTTAAAAATTTTGAAGAACATTTATCAGCTAATGCTTTTGCAAAATATCCAGAGTGATCTAAATATTTAGATCTACTAGCTGCTGGTATATAAATTAATTCTTTTTTTAATAAAACAGGCTGAAAAAAACATTCTTCTGCAACTTTTTTATAAAAAAAAGAATTGCCACTCCCCTTTAATGAATATAATAAAAAAGAAAGAAAATAATCTAACTTACCCCATGTCCACAAACTATATACTGGAAATGGCAAATTTACCTCTGCTTTAGAAAAATTAATGCTGCCAAATAATTTTTGGTTACAAGACTTGCATGTAAAATTAACAGAAAAATAAAATTGACCGCAAATCGGACAATGTCTAAGTATAGACAGTAATTTTACAAAAAGAGATTTAAGCATTTACTATGAATGCAAAAATTTTACCTATACAACTTCTTTGCAATCCTTCCACAGCTCTTCCATATAATACTTTCCTCGCATCGGCTCGTGGAATAAATGAATAATTAAAAAACCGTAATCTAAAATAACCCATCTTCCGTCGTCTAGGCCCTCTACATGCTGAGGCTTAACACTATAATTTTCAACAACTGACCTAATTAAACTTTCTGCCAAAAAACTTACTTTTTTATTATTATCTGCTGATGTAATTAACGAAAAATCAGACAAGCTGTTTTCTTCTGTTAAATTAAAGGCTAAAGTTCCAACCCCTCCCTGCTCTGATAAAAATTTAGAACAAAAAACAGTAAAAGCTCTTGCGTCAGTCACGGCTCTGTATTTGTCTAAATATAAATTATGTTCTTGAATATAAGAAAAAACATTTTTATGTAAATGCTCTGGGCAAGATTTTTTATCAGAAATTAAAGTTCTTAATTCTGTAGACGAAACAAACACCGATGGCACCTCTACAAAATATAAATATTTTTCTGTAGCAAGTAATATTTTTTTTATTTTTTTTGTGGAGGTTTTAAATGCCTTTAAAACATCCTCCATTATGTATGCTTTTAATTCTGATGGAATATAATCTTTTAAATCTTGAATAGAAACTCCAGACCTTGTTGTAATAACTATATTTGCTTGTGTTATAATTTTTTCAAAATTTTTCCAAGAACTAAAATTTTCGAAAGTATCTACGCCCATAATTAAAAATAAATTATCATTTAAATGATTTTTTTTAAATTCTTCGATAGTCAAATAAGTATAGCTAATATTTTTTTGTTTTATTTCAAAAGCTTCTGGCTGTATATTTTTTTCTTTAGACAACATTAACGACAACATATTTAATCTGTCTGTTGGAAGTGCGTTACTTAAAGATTTTCCATGTGGACTTTTATAATAAGGCACTGCACATAATTTATTTAGCTCCAGTACTTTTTTGACATGTTTTAAGCTTTGTAAATGTCCATCATGTGGAGGGTTAAATGCTCCTCCAAAAATACCAATATTTTTTTTATTCATAAGTATTCCCTTTTTTTACAACTCTAAAACTTCTGCAATGTGATCTAATAATTTTTGCACACCTAATCTTGTCATAGAGGATATTTCAAATATTAATAAATTTTTTTCTAAAAATGGTTTTTTTAATTCTTCTAAATTAGTAGATAAATCAACTTTACTAAATACAATAATTTGTGGGCGACTGCTTAAATTTTTGTGCTCTATGTTTTTAGTTTTTTGTAATTTATCGTAATCTAATAGCTCTTTATTTAAAGATTGGTAGGCCTCCCAAGCTTGCCTTTCTGCAAATTCGCTAACATCAATTAAGTGTAGTAAAACTTGGTTTCTTTCTACATGTCTTAAAAATTGAAATCCTAATCCTTTTCCCTGTGCTGCTTCTTCTATTAATCCTGGAATATCTGCTAATACAAAAGATTTTTCTCTCCACCCGACAACTCCCAACTGTGGTTTTAAAGTTGTAAATGGGTAGTCTGCAATTTTTGGTTTAGCTTTTGATACAACCGATAAAAAAGTGGATTTTCCTGCATTTGGAAAACCAAGTAAACCAACATCTGCAATTAATTTTAACTCTAAAGTAATTTGTAAAGACCCTCCTGGTTCGCCAGGTTGAGAATGTCTTGGGGCTTGATTAACACTTGTTTTAAAAAAAGAATTTCCTTTTCCGCCTCGACCACCTCCCAATAAAACAACATTAGATTGATCGCTTAGGTCTACTAAAATTCTGCCGTTTTTATCTTTAACTAAAGTTCCTGGAGGTACTTCTAAAATTAAATTTTTTCCATCAGAGCCTTGGCTGTGCTGTCCTTCGCCTTTTCCGCCTGAGTCTGCAGAATAAAATTTTGTAAATCTATAATTTAGTAACGACCGCATATTATAATCAACAGAAAAAATAACATCGCCGCCTCGCCCGCCGTCACCTCCATCGGGGCCACCTCGCGGAACATGTTTTTCTCTGCGAAAACTTACCGCACCTGAGCCGCCAGAGCCGGAGGCTACATTAATGCTTACTTCGTCAATAAAGGACATTTAAATAATTAAAAACTTTTTTAAGCTACTGCTTTTTTAAATTGATCTTTTGGATATACACAAATGCGTAACTTAGTTTTTGTAACTCTCTCAAATTGTACTCGACCATCAATAATAGAATACAGAGTATGATCACGGCCCATTTTTACATTTGCGCCTTGTAATACTTTAGTTCCACGCTGTCTAATTAAAATCATTCCGGGTTTTACATGTTGGCCGCCAAACTTTTTTACACCTAAGCGTTTGCTTTGTGAATCACGACCATTTCGGGTACTGCCTGAGGCTTTCTTTGATGCCATTTAAACTCCCTTGCTTAAGCTTTTTTTACAGCTTTCTTTTTTGCTTTTTCAACTTCACCGTTAGGAGAAGTAATTTCTTTTATAAATAACTCGGTCATAGGCTGCCTGTGGCCATTTAGTCTTCGGTAGCCTTGTCTTCTTTTCTTTTTAAATACTAAAATTTTAGGAGCTTTAAAGTGGCGACGAATTTCTGCACTAACACTAGAATCTTTTAAAGTTGGGCTTCCTACAAAAACCTCTCCTTTTACAGAAACTAATAATGTTTCAAATTTACAGGGAGTTCCCTCATCAGATTCTATTTTTTCTACCCAAACTGACTCGCCAGCTTGAACTTTATATTGCTTTCCACCTGTTTTTATAACTGCATACATTGCTTAACCTCTGTCATAGCTTTAGCTACTGTCATAGCTTTTTTTTAGCTATTCATCAAAGAAAGTTTTGCCACGGGAGGTATATCTTGTCAAGAAAAGCCAATAAATAGGACATAAAGTATGGGCGCAAATAGGCTCTTTGTCGGCTAGGCTGGTTGCCATATGCGACCCTTATATGTATTTTATGTATATCTTTTCATTAGCCTCTATCAATATAAGCAGATAAATGAAGCAAAATAATTATGAGATCTCTTAAACATTTATTTTTAAATTTGCCAATTAAATGGACTATTGGAGTTCAAATGTATTTTGGTTTATTTATATTTGTTGGCTTGATATTTATAGCCAGTTTTTTGGGATGGAAATCTTTAATAGAAATGAACGGAATTCAGAGGGCTATTACAGAAGAAAGAATTCCTGAACTTTCGCTAGCCATAAAAATTGGCCAAGAAAGCGCCGCTTTAACAGAGGTTGCCCCAAGACTTTTTTCTTCACAAACAGAAAAAGAAATAAATAAAACAAAAATTATTATAAACAAAAGTAGCAACGGGTTGTCTGATATATTAAATAAACTAAAACAAACTACACATAATTCTAAAAAAGGCACTGTCGGCAACATTCAAATTTTATCACAATCTTTATTAGAAAACTTAAAAAATTTAGAAAGGTCAGTTAGCAACACCTTAATCTGGAAAAAAGATCTAAACATTCTTTTATCTAAGGTAACTAAAGAATCCAGAGAAGTTGGGAGAATATTAATATCTGCAATAGATAACCAAACTTTTTTTTTACACACTGGATTTAAAACTTTAAAACAAAAAAAAGCTGTGCCAGTTAATATTAGATCTAACCCAGAATCTATTTCTTACTATAGAGGGCTGCTTTCTTTAGATACACAAAGTAATATTTTGTCCAATTTGCTACTTCAGGTTTCTCAACTATCAAAGGCTGATTTAATTCAACCAATTAAAGAAAGGTTTCGTGCGGCTTTAAGAAATTCTCAGCATGCATTAAAGTTTTTATCTAATCATAATTTATATAAAAAAATATCTGAAAAAATTTATTTTTTAGATCAAAGCGGTTTTGGAAAAAAAAATAGCAAATCTTTTGACATAAAAGATCAGGGGGTTTTTAAATTATTAAGCAAAATTTTTCAAGAACAAAAGCAACAAAAAAAATACTTAGAAAAAAATAGGCATTTTGTAACTTTGCTATCTAAGCAAACTGGTATATTAATTACAAGTATAGAGCTTGATGGTCATAATATATCTAAAGTTTTTGAAAAAACTATTTATAATAATCAAAATCAACTTTTAATTTTAAATATTATAACTATTTTTTTAGCTTTATTGATAGGAATTTTATTTGTAAAAAAATACTTAATTGGAAGAATTAAAACTTTATCTAAAACAATGCTGACAATGTCTAATGGCGATTTAAAAATTCCATTAGTTGTTAGTGGAAGTGACGAAATTGCAGATATGGCAAAATCATTAGAGGTGTTTCGTAAATATGCAATAGAGGCACAAAGAATAAATTTAGTAGAAAAATTAGCAAAAGAAATTCAAGAAAAAAATGATCAGCTAGAAGACATTATTAAAAAATTAAAAAATGCTCAAAAACAAATGGTCATGCAAGAAAAACTGGCTTCTTTAGGTGGGCTAGTAGCTGGTGTTGCACATGAAATTAAAAATCCGTTAAATTTTATTAATAATTTTTCTTTACTTTCTAAAGATATTATAAAAGAACTTGTCGAGGAATTAAAATCAATAGAGTCTACTTTAGAAAAAGAAAAAATTAGCTTTATTAATTTATTAATGAAAGACTTGGGCGAAAATTTAGAAAAAATTTATTCTCACGGACAAAGAACTGATAAAATTGTAACTGGAATGTTGCAGCATTCCAGCGGGCAATCAGCAAATGACAAAAAAGAAGACATTGATCTACATCCATTTTTAGATAGATCAATAAATCTGGCCTATAAAGGAAAAGTTGTTGTAAATTCTGGATTTGATGTTGAATTTAAAAAAGATTATGAAGATAACTTAGGTAAAATAAAAATATACCCTCAAGATATATCAAGAGTTATTTTAAATTTAGTAGGCAACTCCTGCGATGCAATAGAAGATAAAATACAAAAATTTTCAACAGAAGAAGAAAAAAATAATTACAAGCCCATCATTGAAATTAAAACTAGATTAATAAATAAAGGCGACAAAAATTTTATAGAAATTTCTATTAAAGACAACGGCCCTGGAATTTCTAAAGAAATTCAGCAAAAAGTTTTTGATCCATTTTTTACAACAAAACCAACCGACAAAGGCACTGGCCTTGGGCTTTCTTTGTCTAATGATATTATGCAAAAACACTCTGGCACAATGACGCTTGAAAGCAAGCTTGGTGAATTTACTAAATTTATTTTAAAATTGCCTAAATAATAAAAATTAAGAATCAAACATTATAAAAGTTTTGTGTAAAAATAATTTATTTTATTTTTTTATAAAATGCTTTTAAATTTTTTAAAGGCAAAACCCTTCCTTTAAAAATTCTTGTAAGAAACACTTTATTAGATCCTTGATTATTTTTTTTAGTATAAGACAACCTTAATCCATCGATATTAAAATTACTTTTTTTTGATTTAAAAACTTTTTTAAAACTTTTGTTTGTTAATTTTTTTCCGGCTCTTTTAAGGGCTTCAATTACAATTCTTCCAACAATGTAGCCCTCTAAACTAACAAATCCTATTTTATTAGAGCTTTTAATTTTTTTCATTGCCCTGTGATAATTTTTTAAAAGACGCCCCTTTTTATTGTAGGGAAACGGAACTACCTGAGTTACAAAAACAAGACTTTTGCTATTTTTAAGTTTTTTTGCCAATTCAGAAACTCCAACAAAAGAAACAGATAAAAAAAGTTTTGATTTAATTTTTAACTTTTCTGACCATTTTATAAAATGTGCTGCAGGTGAATAAGTTCCAATAATAATAATAGCATCTGGCTTAGCTTTTTTAATATTTAAAAGTGCGGTTTTAATAGCCATTGTGTTTCTGAGATAAGACCCTCTAGAAACAATTTTTAATCCTTTATTAATCTCTTTTACAGATTTTTCTAAAGCATTTAAGCCGTCAATCCCATAAGAGTCGTTTTGATAAAAGATTGCAATTCGTTTAATTTTTAAATCATTTTTTAACCTTAAAACCATTTCTTTAATTTCTTGAAAGTAAGAGCTTCTTATATTAACAACTGTGTTAACATGGGATGATCTTAAAAAAGAGGCTCCTGTAAGGGGGCCAATATAAAGTTTTTTTGATTTTTTAATAATGGGGACGATTGCTTTTGAAGTTGGCGTACCAACTCCCCCAATTAAAGAAAAAACTTTTTCTTTATCTATTAGGTGGTAAATATTTTTAATGGCCGTTTCTGGTTCGTAGTGATCGTCTAAACTTTTAAGTCTAAGTTTTCTGCCATTAACCCCGCCATTATTATTTACTTCTACAAATGCTGATAAAATGCCTTTTTGCATATTTAATCCTAAGCTTTTTGCAGGGCCCGTTAATGCGGCAGATTGTCCAAAAAATATTTCTGTCTTAGTTACTCCTTCTACAAAATCAGAATTTGCAATTGCAAAATTTGAAAAAAAAAAGTTAATAAAAAATAAAAAACGAAAAATCAAAATATATTCCTTTATTGTTTTGGCAAATATTTAATAGCAAGATAAGTTAAATCATCAGACTGTGGAGTGTCGCCTGCAAAATCTTTAACACTTTGGTGTACTTTTGTATTAAGAGATTTAATATCTTTTTTGCACGGCTCTGATAAAATTTTTATTAATCTAGATTCTCCAAACTCTTGGTTATCAGAATTCATAGACTCTGTTACTCCGTCTGTATAAATAAATAATGTTTCTTCTGGTTTTAATTCTATTGTTTTTTCTAAAAAATCTTTATCTATAGATATCCCCAATGGAATTCCGTCAGTTAGCTCAAGCTCTTCAACTTTAAAATCATTTTTAATTATAAAGGGTGGGTTGTGTCCTGCATTAGTGTAAGTAAATTTGCCTGTTTTTGTGTTAAGCACTCCGTAAAAAAGTGTAACAAACATTAAGCTTTCATTATTTATACAACTTTTTTTATTAACCTCTTTAATAACTTTACACACTTCGCTTGGATTATTAGACATACTTAATCCATTTAATACTGTTTGTGTAATCAGAGCAAATAAAGCTGCTGCGACGCCTTTGCCAGAAACATCTGCAACTACAAGTGCAATGTGATCGTTATCTATTTTAAAAAAATCATAAAAATCACCACCAATTTCTTTTGCGGGAGTCATAACTGCATGTATTTCACAATTTTTATCTAAATTAAAATCATTTGGAAGTATAGACTGTTGAATTTTATGAGCTAGATTTAATTCTTTTTTTAAATGAATCAAATCATTTTTAGATTGCATTGCATCTTTCATTTTAGAAAGATTATCAAAGCCTCTTGTTATTGTGTGCTCCATGTCTTTAAAATTAATTGGCTTAGTAATAAAATCAAATGCTCCGTTATTCATTGCCGTTCTTATATTTTCAATATCTCCATAAGCTGAAACAATTACTGTTCGTATATCAAATCCAGCTTCTTGAATTTTTTGAGTAAGAGTTAGTCCGTTCATTTGTGGCATATTTATATCAGACAAAACAATATCAATTGTTGGATCTTTTTGTAAAACATCTAGGGCCTGCTCTCCGTTGTGGCGGAATATCATTTCCCACTCTTTACTGTGAAGTTTTTTTCTAAACTTTTGTGTAATCAATGACTCCATGTCTACTTCGTCATCTACCACTAAAATTTTTACCATAATTTAATTCCTTAAAAACTAATTATATTTTTTATAAATTTTTAATTGGTTTCCGCTTTCTCTTGGGATATATTCTAAATCATCAGAAAGATTTTTTAATAAGCGTATGCCAAGGCCTCCAATTGGTTTTTTTTCTATGCTGGTTGCAAAATTCATTTGTATAAAATCGCTTACTGGATTAAAAGTTTTTGCATTATCAATTACATCAGCAACAAAGCAGTCTTCTGTTTTATATAAACATAAATTTATATCTGGTTCTTTTTTAAATTCTTTATACCCATGGATAAATATATTTACTATAACTTCTTCTATACAAAGTTTAAAATCAAAAAATACTTTTTCATTCATTGCGTGTGCATTATGATAATCTTGAAACAAATCCATCATGATTTGCAAATCTTCTATTTTTTTTAAATTATAAGATAGTATGCAATTTGATTTAATTGTATTTTTTAAGTCCATTTGTATTCCTATTGTTTATTATGTAAATCATCTATGTTTAAAAATTCTGGGTAAGCCTCTATTCCAAGCTCTGTAATATCTTGTCCTAAAAATTCTGAGCTAGATGAAACTCTAAGCCCCAGTGTCCACTTAATAATTAACCATGCAATTGCAGAACTTGTTAATACAAAAAGTCCTACACTTACAACTCCTATTAATTGTATTTTAAAAGATGCTTCTGTAAAGATTCCAACAGCTAATGTTCCCCAAATTCCAGAAACTAAGTGTGCTGGAACTGCTCCAACAACATCATCTATTTTAAATTTTTCTAAAACAGGAATGGCCAATGTTGATAAAACCCCTCCTATAGAGCCAATTATAAATGCAAATATTGGATTAGAAATATCTGGTCCCGCTGTAATTGCTACTAGCCCTGCTATTGCTCCGTTTAAAACTAAAAGAACTTTTACTTGTTTATAAAGTAATAAACTTAAGCCCAATGCAGATAGTACCCCTCCAACTGCTGCTAAATTAGTATTAAAAAAAACAATTGCCATTGTTGCAACATCAAAAACGCTGCTTAAGCTTAACACAGATCCTCCGTTAAATCCTAGCCATCCGAACCAAAGAATAAAAGTTCCCAATGTTGCAAGTGGAACATTGGACGCTGGAGTCGAAACAACTTTTCCATTTTTATTATATTTTCCAGATCGTGGCCCCACTAGCCATGCACCAAATAAAGCAGCCCAGCCTCCGGCTGAGTGAACAATAGTTGATCCTGCAAAATCTTTAAATCCCATTTGTGATAGCCAGCCATTCCCCCAAGTCCATGCGCCAACTGTTGGATAAATAAAAATGCAAAAAACAGCTATAAAAATAAAAAAAGACCACATCTTAACTCTTTCTGCTAAAGCTCCAGATATAATAGATGCAGTAGTTGCAACAAATACCATTTGAAAAAATACTATCGCTAAAGAAAAAGATCCAGTAGATAATAGTTTTTGTAAATTAACATTAGCTCCGCTTAAAAGTTTTAGTTCCTCAATATTTGGAAAAACAAAAAAATCTAAAGTTCCTATCCATAGACCGACATCTTTAAACATTAAATTATATCCTAATAAATAATAACAAGCGCAGGCGCCTGCATATAGGACAATATTTTTTAAACAAATTACTGCTGTACTTTTAGAGCGAACAAGCCCGCTTTCTAACATGCAAAAACCAGCGGCCATCCACATAACTAGTGTTGCAGAAAAAAGAAGAAGAAATGTATTTAAAATATAGTTAATTTCTAAGATCTGAATAGACATATTTTTTAAATTTATTTCATAGAGGAAATTGCTGTGTCTATATTTTTATGAATTGAAAAAATAGTATTTAATCCGCTAATTTCTAATACTCTTTGAACACTTTTTGGAATATCACAAAGAGATGTTTGTCCGTTTTTTGATTGCATTTTTTTAGCAGAATATAATAAAACACGAAGGCCTGCGCTAGATATGTATTCAAGGCTACTTAAGTCAAAAACTAATTTTTTGCATTCGCCCTCTAAAATATCATGCAGTCTTTCGCTAACTGCATTTGCCATTGACGCATCTAAAAGTCCTTCAATGCTAACAACTTTGGCGTTTTTATTATCTTCTATTTTAATTCCTATATTTTGTACCATAATAAACTTCTTTTGATTAATTTATTTTTTATTTTATTTTATTTTATTAAAAACTAAAAACACGCCGCCTCAACAAGACATGCAGAAACTTTATATGGATCAGCATTTGCTCCAGGCCTTCTGTCTTCAAAATATCCGCAAGAATTTTGTGATGTTTGAAGTGGAATTCTAATAGATGCCCCTCTGTCAGAAACTCCAGATCTAAATTGACCTATGTGACAAGTTTCGTGAAGGCCTGTAAGTCTTTCTTCTAGGCCTGCTCCATATTTGCGAATGTCTTTACTGTGATTTTTTTTAAGATTTTCAACAACTTTGTTTATTGCATCTAAGCCAGTTCCTTTTTCTCTTGTGGCATTTGTAGAAAAATTAGTGTGCATTCCAGCGCCATTCCAATCACCAGGCATTGGCTTATTGCTAAAAGATACAATTACTCCATATTTTTCTGCCACCATTTTTAACATATATCTAGCAATCCACATTTGATCAGAGATGCTTAGTGGGTCACTTGCTTCGCTGCTTACACCGCGATATCCTACTTGAAATTCCCATTGTGAGGGCATTACCTCTGCGTTAATTCCATAAAAACTTAAGCCGGCTCTTTGGCACACATCCATATGTTCTTCTACAATATCTCTGCCAAAAACTTTATTTTCGCCAACCCCACAATAAAATGGGCCTTGTGGTTCTGGAAAACCGCCTTTGTCTGGCCATCCCAGCGGACGAGTGTATTCAAAAAATGTATATTCTTGTTCAAAGCCTATCCACGGATTTGTTCCTTTAGATTTATTTAATAATTCTTTTAAATTATGTCTGGCGTTAGAGCTATGAGGCTGTCCGTCAGACTCGTAAACTTCACACACAACTACATAATGATTTCCGGCCATTGTTCTTAATGGATTTAAACAAAAATAAACAGGTTTTAGTACGCAATCAGAATGAGAGCCATGTGCCTGCCATGTTGATGACCCATCAAATCCCCACTCTGGAAAGTCTTCAATTTTATTTGCAGAATGTGTACTTAAGATTCGTGTTTTAGTTCTAATATCTTGTGTTGGGCTGGCTCCGTCTAACCATATATATTCTGCCGTTGCTAAAACTTGAACTTCGTTGATATTTTTTTGAGAGCCCATTATTAATTTCCTTTAAATATAAATTACAATAACATTTTGAATCATCATTTATAGATTTGCTTTATCAAAAATCTTAAACAATGCAGTTTTTCACTAAATTAAGCCTGATGTCAAGATTGCTAATATATAAAATCTTCTTTTAACAAATTGCCGTCTCCGTTGCAGTTAGTGCATTTGTTACTAGCCCTGCTTAATAAGCTTGGGCCTGTTCTTTTGCGACTAATTTCTACTATTCCTAAGTCAGAAACTGGGTAACATCTAGTATATGATTGGTCTGCTTTAAATAATTTCTGCAAATGCTCTAATAATTGTAATTTATGTTCTTCTAAATCCATATCAATAAAATCTATAAAAATTAATCCTCCACAAGACCTTAGCATAATTTGTGAAACAGCTTCTGTAGCTGCCTCTTTGTTAATTTGAAAAACAAATTCTTCTGGATTATGATTGCTGTTAGTATTTTTGCCAGTGTTTACATCAATGCTTACTCCCATTTCTGTTTCTTCGATAACTAAATAAGCTCCAGATTTTAACCATACTGTTTTTTTAAATAATTGTTGTATTTGTTTTGTAATACCTGCATCAGAAAATAAATTATCTGTAACTTGCAATTTTAAATTAGATTTTAAAAAAGAAAAAGAATCTTTTAATATTAAATTAATATTATTATAGCTATCTTTATCGTTAACAATTATCTCATCAATGTTGTGTACTAATAAATCTCGTAAATAAGTTTCTGTGTGTCGCGCCTGCAAAAGACAGCTTCCGACTTTTTTTGAGCTAATGTCTTTTTTTAAACTTTCCCATGAATTTTTTAAATGCAATAAATCTTTTTGTAAATCTTTTATGGATGCAAACTCTGCCGCTGTTCTAAAAATTACAGATGAGTTTAAATTTAATTCTTTAAACCAATTAATTAGCTTTGTTTTTTTTTCTTCGTCTGCAAATTTACGAGAAAATTTAACTTCATCAGTTAATGCCTCTGGAATAAAAACTAAATACGCCCCAGCCAAAGTAATATGTGTGCTTAGTCGCATTGCCTTGTTGCCGATTGGGGCTTTGCGAACCTGAACAATTAAATTATCCCCTGGAGCTAAAACATTTTCTATTAGACATTCTTTGTTTAAATTTTTATTTGCTCTTATTTCTTGTACATCTTTTTCGTATAAAAACCCTGGGTTATCCATTCCGAAATCTACAAAAGCTGATCTAATGCTTTTTACAACTCTTGAAACTTTGGCTTTATAAATAGACCCAACAAATAAAGGTTTATTTAAATTATGAAACCAAAAATTTTTAACTACATTGCCCTGTACAAAAACTACCTGTTCTGTACTAGCCCTCTTGTTAATTAGTAGCCTATTCATTTGCCAAGTCCCTTGTTTTTTTATATGTCTATACACTATGAACACTTTACAAGCAAAGAAAGCCTCGGCACAAGAAGTTGCCAGTAAAATAGATCATACTATGTTAAAGCCTGGTGCTAGCCAAAAGCAAATTTTAAAACTTTGTGACGAGGCAATACATCACGGATTTTATTCTGTGTGCATTCCCCCGTGTTTTATAAAGCGCGCAGTTAATTTTTTTAAAAAAACAAAACCAACTCCAATTAATCCTCCAAAAATTTGTACAGTAATTGGTTTTCCTTTGGGCTACAACTCCACAGAAACAAAAGTTGCCGAAACAATTCAAGCTTTAAATGATGGTGCTGTTGAAATTGACATGGTTATAAATATTTCTGCTTTAAAAAATCAAGAGTTTCAATATGTAGAAGAAGAAATTAAAAAAGTTTTAGATGTTTTAGAAGCACACAGCAAAGATAATATTCTTAAAGTAATTATAGAAACAGCTTTGCTGTCAGAGCAAGAAATTATACAGGCTACAAAAATTATACAAAATGCTAAGGCACATTACATAAAAACTTCAACTGGGTTTTCTACAAGAGGCGCCTCTATAGAAGATATAAAAATTATAAAAGCTGCCAGAGCTTATGATAAAAATCGCTTAAGAATAAAAGCTAGTGGTGGAATTAAAAGCTTTGTTCAAGCAAAAGAATATTTAAAAATGGGCGTGGATAGATTAGGGCTAAGCTCTGGAGTAGAAGTTATTAAAGAAATTTTAACAGAAAAAGATTAAATTTTTAACAAACTTAAACAAGGCAAGATATGCATAATTATATTTCTGACTTAAAAAAACATATAGGAAAAAAAGTAACTTTAAAAGGTTGGGTTTATAACTCTAGGTCTTCTGGTAAAATTAAATTTTTATTATTAAGAGATGGAACTGGTCTTTGCCAATGTATTTATTTTAAAGGTGAGTGTGAAGAAAAAGCTTTAGAAGATTTTGCTAAACTAACTCAAGAAACAACAGTAGAGGTTACAGGCGTTGTTCGCGAAGAGCCAAGAAGTCCGGGCGGAGTTGAGCTTGGTGCAGAAACTTTAAATATTTTACACATCACCAAAGACTTTCCGATTTCTCCAAAAGATCATGGTGTTGATTTTTTAATGAACAATCGCCATTTATGGATACGATCTAAAAAACAAAATGCCATTTTACGAATTAGGGCAGAAATTGTTTCTGCTATTTATGATTTTTTTAATGGAAAAGGTTTTACATTATCAGATGCACCTATTTTTACTCCCAATGCTTGCGAGGGAACTAGCACTTTATTTGAAACTCAATACTTTGACGAAAAAGCATACTTGTCACAAAGTGGACAATTATATATGGAAGCCGCTGCCGCAGCTCTTGGCAAAGCTTATTGTTTTGGCCCAACTTTTAGGGCAGAAAAATCTAAAACAAGAAGACACTTAATTGAATTTTGGATGGTAGAACCAGAGGTGGCCTTTGCAAATCTAAAAGACAACATGGAACTAGCAGAGCAATTTGTAGAATACATTGTTGGAAGGGTACTAAAAAATAAAAAAGAAGAACTAAAAACTTTAGAACGAGACACCTCCACTTTAGAAAAAATAAAAGCTCCATTTCCAAAATTACATTACAAAGAAGCTGTTGAAATTTTGCTAAAAAAAGATACGGGATTTAAAGACGGCAATGACTTTGGCGCTACAGATGAAACTATTATTAGTTCACAATTTGATAAACCAGTTTTTGTTCATCATTATCCAACAGCAATTAAAGCTTTTTATATGAAAGAAGAAGAGGCTGACCCAACTTACTCTTTAAGTTGCGATCTTTTGGCAACAGAGGGTTACGGAGAAATTATTGGAGGCGGTCAAAGAGAAGACAGGCTAGAAATTTTAGAAAAAAAAATTAAAGAACATGATCTAAACTTAGAACATTTAAAATGGTATACAGATTTAAGAAGATACGGGGCATTTCAAAGTTCTGGATTTGGGCTTGGGCTTGAAAGAACTGTTAGTTGGATTTGTGGCTTGTCTCATGTTAGAGAAACAATAGCCTTTCCTAGAATGTACGGAAGAATGTATCCTTAAGTTTTTTTATAACTTTGTTTTATAGTTTTGTTTTATTCCAAATTCTATTCCAAATATTTTTTATTTCGCCCTTTAAGGGCCTTGAGGTAATTCTTTGTGGCGTTACAATTTTATATGTTTTTTTTGAGCTTTTTATTTCTGCAATTTTATATTTAAAATAATAATTAGCAGACCAGCCCATTCGTAAATCCACCACTCTAATGCTGCGTTTTTTATCTGCCAGCTCTACTGCGTAATAGTCATGACTAAAATATTTAAGTTTTTTTATTACAGGCTCTTTTTTTAAGCTGGATATTAAATTTAAGTTTCTAGAATAAGAACTAAAATAAATATTTGGAGTTTTATCAAAAACAGAACTAAAGGCTTCGTAGTATTTTTCTTTTTTTAAAACAACTATCCTCCATAAAAAGCTATTAAAATATGTTGGGCCAATAAAAATTTTTTCGTAAGAAATATTTTGTTTTTTTAATTCTACAACTGTTCTTTGAAAAATAAATTTTTGTGCAGACAAAGTCCATAATAAATAAACATTACTTATAATTAATCCTGCGGTTGCTAGTCTGTAGGCATTTTTTGTCTTTGAAAAAAAAGCTAAGATTAATGTTAGTAAAAATGGCAAAGTATAAAGAGGATCTATTATAAAAACATTGGCCAAAAATATAGATTCACCTCCAAATGGCCAAAATATATGTGTTCCGTAAACTGTAAAAACATCTAATGCGCTATGGGTAACCCACACCAACCAAACAATTAACAGCCAGTGTAAATAATTTAAAGTTTTATCTATTTTATAAATTAACCATGCCGCAAAAGGTGCAATCAAGGATTGAATTATCCAAGAGTGAGTCCATGTTCTATGTGATAATGCTAGCTCTAAATCATTAGCTGCTGGAAAAAAAATATCTAAGTCTGGCAAAGTTGCCAAAAATGCCGCCCAAAATATTATTCTGCGATGTTTTGTTCCGCTGGTGGCTACTATAGCAATGCTGGCGCCTAGTGCTATTTGAGATAAAGAATCCATGGCAAACTGTATCATATTAATACACTTTCAAGTACATTTTTTGCAAATATTTAAGTATGAAAAATATTTTCTTATATTTTATACTTATAAATCTTATATTTAATAATTCTGTTTTTGCCAGTAATTTAAAAAGTACATTGCAAAAAACTAGCAGCCAAAGGCAAGTTGCTAATTTTGCGACATTAATAAAAACTTCTTTAGAGGATAAAATAAAAAGGCCATACAGCCCTATTAATTTATCTATCATGTCTTTTTTAAATAAAAAAAATACCCCAACAAGTGAAATGGGAAACTTAAAACTTTTTAATAGCGAAAAATATGTCGCAATATCTATAAAAGGCGAAATATATAAAAACTTACATCATGATATTAATTTTTGGTTAAACAAATATGATAAAAATAAAAACAAAGCTTTAATTTTTTTAATTGATAGCCCTGGAGGTTATGCAAATCCAATTATGGAAATGGACAAAACAATAGACTCTCAAAGATTAACTACAATAGTAACTGGTAATGCGCTGTCTGCTGCCGCAGGTTTATTTTTTCTTGGCAGTCAAAAAATAATGCTGGCCTCTACAAAATTAGGATTTCATGCCTCTAAACTTGATGGAAAGCAAGAGTCTGCTGTAGATAGTTTTTTATTAAATAAACTTTTTTTAGAAAATTCTAAAAATTTAAAAAATAAAAAAAAATGGGAAAATTTTTTACTTAAAATAGCAATGCTTGGCGCTTTTGATTCGCTAAAAATGACACATTATACGGCTGAAGAATTATTAGATCAAAAATTAATTCAAAAAGTTTCTACACCTAAAATTATTATTGATCGAGTTTGGATGAGTGAAAAAAATTTATCACTTAGGTGCAAAAAGTTATTTTCTTAAATTATAGTTTGTCTGGACAAATATTGTGCAAAAACATTACGGCCTAAATTTAATTGCATAAATTTTATAGTGCAGAATTTTGTAAAATTTCTTCTTTAAACTTTCCTAAAGAAAACTTTTTTTTATAATTAGACATCGGCGATCTTAAAATTCTTATAGCTCTAACCCCCGCCTCTTTAGCGCTGGTTATGTCTGAGTCAGAATCTCCATAAAATAACTTAATATTTAATTTTTTAATAAACGGAGCTTTAGTTTTTCTGTTAGAAAAATATAATAATTTTTTATGTGATAATTTAAAATGTTTGGCTAATATTATAGACAGCCTTTCTTTTTTGGAGGGGGGCCTTGCGGTAATAAAGTAAATTTTATCTCCTCTTTTTTTATGAAGTGCAATTATTTTATATGCAATTTTTTTAGGCATGCTAAATTGATCAAATTTAAAATTCATATCTTTCCAAAATTGTTTATTTTTTAACTGCGCAGATAGTGTTTTTCCATATTTATTTTGTCCGCCCTTGCCATCTATATTATTTACCCGATACATAAATCCAGGACTAGAAAATAAAACTGTATCATCAACATCTAGCCCGACAGCAATTGAGTTTGCTGGTAAACTTTTTTTTAATTTTTTAAAAGAAATAAATCTAAGGTTTTTGCTATAATTAGTATCTGCTGCCTTAAACAGCCCCAGAGATTTTAGATTATTTGTGTTTTCGCAAGAGCTGCTTAAAATAAAAAGACAAAATAAATAAAATATTTTTGTAATTAGTCTCATATACAAAACTTATATAAAAAAACTAGTAGAAAGCAAGAAAAAATTCTAGAGTAAGTATATGAAAAATATTTTTCTTTGTACGCAGCATAACGAGCCTTGGGTTTTAGAGGCTCAAAAACAATATCAAAAAAAAATTAATTATTTTATTAATTTTGATATTTGTAGTGCAAAAAGCAAGGGTATCAGCCGAGAGCATAAGGAATTAAAAAAAGAAGAAGATTCAAAAAGTATTTTAAAAAATATTAAACCCGGTGGTAAAATTATTTTATTTGATGAGCGCGGAAAACTTTGCTTGTCATCAAATGAGTTTGCAAAAGAATTAATTTCTGTTTGGGAGTCCTCTCCTGATAAAATTTATTTTATTGTTGGGGGTGCTTACGGTGTAAACGAAAAAATAAAAAAAACAGCAGACAAAACTTTAAGCTTATCTTATCAAAGTTTTAATCACCATATTGCTCAAATTATGGCTATGGAGCAAATTTACAGAAGTTTAAATATTTGGAAGAACCTCCCCTATCATAATTAGCCCTTATTATGCTAATTAACGCGTAGCATAATGCTACCTATGCTCTATAATTATACAAAATTCTTATGGAAACTAAACAAAGTAATAACGACTTATTAAATAAAAAAATAAATAAAGCTTTAGAGGGCGGCGGATCTGCAAGCGCTGAAAAATATAAAAAAAATAATCGACTTACGGCAAGAGAGCGCATCGAATTTTTATTAGATAAAAATACATTTACAGAAACAGACCAATTAAGAAAACATAATTGTCAAAATTTTGGAATGGAAAAAAAACAATTTTATGGCGACGGAGTTATAACAGGCTACGGAAAAATTAATGGTAGATTAGTTTTTATATACAGCCAGGACTTTAGTGTTTTGGGCGGAAGCATGAGTAAAGTTCAAGGAGAAAAAATTGTAAAAATAATGGACATGGCTTTAAAAAATGGAGCACCTCTTATAGCAATAAATGATTCCGGTGGGGCCAGAATTCAAGAGGGAGTAGAATCTTTAGCAGCTTATGGAGATATATTTTTACGGCACATAAAAGCCTCGGGAGTAATACCTCAAATTAGTGCAATTATGGGGGCCTGCGCTGGCGGGGCAGTTTACGGACCAAGTCTGACAGATTTTGTTTTTATGGTAAAAGATACTAGTTATATGTTTGTAACTGGTCCCGATGTAATTAAAACAGTAACTCACGAAGAGGTTAGCCAAGAAGAATTAGGTGGTGCAAAAACTCATACTCAAAAATCTGGAGTTGCACACTTTGCAACAAGTGATGATAAAAATTGTTTGTTAATGATTAGAGAACTTTTAAATTTTTTACCATCAAATAATAAAGAAATTCTTGTTTCTAAAAATATAGAAAACAAAAATTTAGGCCCCAACAACGAATTAGAAAATATTATTCCAGATAATGCAAAAAAACCATACGACATAAAACAAATTATTAAAAATATTGTTGATGACTCTTATTTTTTTGAAACACAACAAAGCTTTGCAGCCAACATAGTTACCGGTTTTTCAAGAATGGACGGACAAAATATTGGCATCGTTGCAAATCAACCACAAGTTTTGGCTGGTTGCTTAAACATAGACGCAAGCAGAAAAGCTGCACGCTTTATTAGATTTTGTGATGCATTTAATATTCCAATACTAAGCTTGGTAGATGTTCCTGGGTTTTTACCAGGGACAAATCAAGAATGGAACGGGCTTATTACTCATGGTGCAAAATTACTTTATGCATACGCCGAAGCAACAGTTCCAAAAGTTACTCTTACCGCAAGAAAGGCTTATGGTGGAGCATATATTGTAATGTCATCTAGGCATTTAAGGGGCGACATTAATTTAGCTTATCCAAATGCAGAGATTGCCGTTATGGGTGCCGAGGGCGCAATTAATGTAATTTGCAAAAAAGAAATGAAAGAATCTAAAAATCCAGAACAAACAAAAACAGAATTAATAAAAAAATATGAAGAGCAGTTTAGCAATCCTTTTGTTGCTGCAAACTTAGGTTATATTGATCAAATTATTTTACCAAAAGACACTAGAAAACATATTGTTCAGGCATTTGATGCACTAAAAAATAAGCGTGATAAAAATCCAGCAAAAAAACATGGCAACCCTCCATTGTAAAAAAGTTTTTGTATGTTTAAAAAAATATTAATTGCAAATCGTGGCGAAATTGCCGTTCGTATTATTCGCACAGCCAGAACAATGGGAATAGAAAGCATTGCTATTTTTAGCGAAGAAGATCGTCAGGCTTTGCATGTGTTGCTTGCAGACAGAGCATATTATGTTGGTGCAGCCGACGCAAAAGAATCTTATTTAAATATTAAAAATATTATTAACATTGCAAAAAAAGCAAAAGTAGATGCAATTCACCCTGGTTATGGATTTTTAAGCGAAGACCCTAATTTTGCACAAGCCGTTATTGACGCTGGAATAATTTTTATAGGGCCCTCTCCAAAATTAATTAAAAAAATTGGTGATAAGTTAAGTGCAAGAGAAGAAATGAAAAAAATAAAAATGCCTTTATTGCCAGGTAGCGAAGATGCAATTAAATCCATTAAAGAGGCACAAAGTGTTGCAGAAAAAATTGGATATCCAATAATTATAAAAGCTACCGCCGGCGGTGGTGGCAAGGGTATTGCAAAAGTTTTTAAACAAGAAGAATTAGAATCTGCATTAATAAAATGTAAAAAAGAAGGCCTTGTTTATTTTAATGACGATCGTGTTTTTATAGAAAAACTTGTAATTAACCCAAAACATATTGAAGTGCAAATTTTTGGCGACCAAAAAGGTAATGTTGTACATCTTTTTGAAAGAGAGTGCTCTGCCCAAAGGCGTAATCAAAAAATATTAGAAGAGTCGCCAGCTCATAACTTAAAACCAAGTGTAAGAAAAAAAATTTGTGACTTATCTGCAAAAGCAGGAAAGCATTTAAAATATTTTAGCGCCGGAACAATGGAGTTTATTTACGAGCCTCATTCTGAAAAATTTTATTTTATGGAAATTAATCCCAGACTGCAGGTAGAGCACCCAATAACAGAAATGACGGTTGGAGTAGATTTAGTAAAAGAACAAATTAGAGTTGCGGCTGGTTTAAAGCTTTCGTGGAAGCAGTCTGATTTAAAATCTCAAGGCCACGCAATTGAACTTAGAATTTGTGCCGAAGATCCAAAAACTTTTTTACCAAATCCTGGAACAATTAGTTTGTGTCAGCATCCTCAGGGTCCATTTATTAGGGTAGATAGTTGCGCATACTCTGGCTATTGTGTGCCATTAAGTTATGATCCGTTAATTACAAAAATTATTGCATGGGGAGACTCTAGAGAAACTTGCATAAAAAGATTAACTACTGCAATACAAGAAACAAGAATAACTGGAATTAAAACAAATATTATTTTACACAAACATATATTGCAACACCCAATGTTTACAGATGCAACTTACCATACTGGATTTATTGAAAAAAATATTATTAATAAAAAGCACAAAGAATTTTTTTCTTTTGTAAATGATCATGTTTTTATAATTACAGCAGCTTTGCAAAAGCTAAAAAGTAAAAATATAAATTCAGCTCACCAAAGTGTTTGGAAAAACTCGCCAACAGAAGATGATTTTTAAAAAAATTTTTGTATAATACTATTTTTGGAGTAACAGAATATGAAATTTAAAGTTAATATGAAAAACAAAACTTATATGCTAGATATTATTGAGCATTTAGAAGAGTGGCACATTGAGCTTGAAGAAGAAGATTTAGAAAAAAAAGCTTCGTATATAATATCTAAAAAAGATTTTGTAGAGCTTCCGGATGCTGTGAGTTTTATTTTTAAAAATAAATCTCATGTTCTTCATAGCTCAAAGCATGGTGATAAAAAAATATTATTCTGCAAGGGCTCTCACAGATCTTTAAATGTGTTAAATGAAGAAGAAATACTAAGAGAAGAAATCGGGGCTGGATCTGGCTTGCAAAAATCTTCTAGTATTTTAGCTGGAATGCCTGGGAAAATTGTAGAATTATATGCCGAAGTTGGAAAAACTTATAAAAAAGGCTCTCCATTATTAATAATAGAGGCTATGAAAATGGAAAACGAAATTCAAGCACCAGATGATGTCTGTATTAAAGAAATATTAGTAAAAAAAAATGACAATGTGGAATCTGGAGAACGGCTAATCAGCTTTAAATAAAAATACAAAAATGCTCATTGACTTATTTTTTTAAACTTTTAAATTATGTGTAATTAAAACACGGAGAAAACTATGACTAAAAAACAAATTGCTGCAAGCATATCCGCAATTGCTCTTTTGGCTATCACTACACAGGCCAAAGATGCAAGTGCTGCAAAAAAAGAAAAATGCTACGGAATAGTAAAAGCTGGCCAAAACGATTGCTCAACTAATACCACTTCTTGCGCTGGTAGTGCTAAAAAAAATGCACAAAAAGATGCGTTTATAGTAGTTCCAAAAGGTTTGTGCAAAAAAATAGTTGGCGGAAGCTTAGTTAACACTATTAAGAAAAAATAAATATAATTGTTAACAATAGAATGCAAAATTCTATAAAAAAACCAATGCCGCAAGAATGTGGCATTGGGTTGCGGTCTCCACATTTAGAAATTTTTTAAAAAAAAAAATATAAAAATATGTGGTTAGAAATTCATCCAGAAAATTATTTTTCTGATGGTGGAAAACATATAGATTGTCTTTACAAATTAAGAAAACACTACCCTATTAGCTTTCACTGCCTTGGTTTTTCGCTTGGGTCTTGTCAGTCTATTAATTTAGATTACGCAAAAAAAATAAAAAAACTTTCTGATAAACTTCAGCCTTTTTTAATATCTGATCATATGAGCTGGAGCGGGTTAGATAATATATTTACACATGATCTTTTGCCAATACCATACACAAAGCTTAGTTTAAAAAATTTTGTTAACAATATTGACCAAGCACAAAGCTTACTTAATAAAAAAATTTTAATAGAAAACCCGTCTAGTTATTTAAGTTTTTCTGAATCTGATATGTCAGAGTGGCAGTTTTTATCAAGCGCCAGTAGTCAAAGTGGTTGTGGAGTTTTGTTAGATATAAATAATATTTTTGTTAACTCTAAAAATCACAATTTTGATCCATTAGAATATTTAAATAAAATTAAAGATCTAGATGTTCAAGAAATTCATTTAGCTGGTCACCAAATTAATTTAGAAAATAATATAAATATTTATATAGACGATCATGGATCTTCTGTATCAAAAGAGGTTTGGGATCTTTTTTCTAAAAGCATTAAAATATTTAAAAAAGCGCATACACTAATAGAGTGGGACACTAATATTCCAGACATACAAATATTATTAAATGAAAAAAACAAAGCCCAAGATATTATAAATAGTATCTGTTGATTACAAAAATATTTATTAAAAATGAAAACTATAAAAACTATACAAAAATATTTTATTAAAGATTTATTTAATACTGGCGAGGTTTGCAAAAATACAAATCTACTTGGTAAATACACAAGCCATCATAATTTATCTAGCTTGCAACTTATTCAAATTTATCAAAATAATTTTTTTTCTACTCATATAGATAGTTTAAAAACTTCTTATTCTAAAACTTTTGAAATTATTGGAAAAAAGACCTTTGAGCAAACCGCCCGTGATTACATTAAAGCTTACCCTCCCAAAAAAGAAAGCATACAAAATTATGGGCATGAGTTTAGTAATTTTTTAAAACATTATAAACATACAAAAAACCTTCTTTATTTGCCAGATTTGGCTAAATTAGAATTTTTATTATCACTATCTTACTATTCAAAAAACACAGAATGTCTTAATATTGTTGAATTTGCAAAAGAGCAGAAAAAAGATTCGCTTTTAACAAGGCTTGGACTTCATGTGTCTTGTCATTTAATTTTATCTTCATACCCATTAGATAAAATAATTAAATTAACAAAAATTGACACATTAAAAATACAAGAAAACAAAAAATTTTATTTTTTAATTGTTCGTAATAATTTTACTCCACAAATACTAGCCATTAAAAAAGAAAGTTTTGCTTTTTTAACAGAAATCAACAATAATAAGGGCATAGTTTACTCTACAAAAAAAGCAATAAGGATAAACGACAGTTTTAATTTACAAAATGAGTTGTTATTTTTTTTAGAACAAAAAAGTTTTATGTTAAAAAAATAATTTTACAAAGGATAACAAAATGAAAAAGTTTTTAATTTATTACAATAACATTTTTAATAAAATATCTGATTATCTGCAGCCAATTTTTTTATTATCAATTAGGATTTATGTTGGTTGGATTTTTTTTAAAGCAGGCTTAAATAAAATATCTGGTTGGGACGCTACTTTGTATTTATTTGAAGAAGAATACAAAGTCCCGCTAATCAGCCCTCATATTGCAGCTTATCTTGCAACTGCTGGCGAAATAGTTTTACCAGTTGTTTTGGTTTTAGGAATATTATCCAGACTTTCTGCTTTAAAATTATTTATTTTAAATGCTGTTGCGGTAATTTCTTATCCCGCCTTGTGGAGTGGTGGTTTTTACGATCACAAGCTTTGGGGATTGGCATTATTTATTATAATACTTTGGGGCCCTGGAAAAATATCTACAGATTATTTAATTTGTAAAAAATTACAAAAATAAAATGGACTTACTGTTAAATGTTTAGCATTCAGGTGTGAAAAAAATTAACAAAAATCTAGCAAAAACAAAACAACAAATTACTTAAGATTTTTAAAACACTGTACTTAAACTTTTTTTTCTAATATTTTTACAAAAAAAATAGAAATCTCATATAGCAATAACAATGGGATCAGCATAAACACCATGCTAAAAATATCTGGCGGAGTTAAAATTGCAGAGGCAATAGATAGTAACACAATGGCATAACTTCGATATGATTTTAAAAATTTAGAAGATAAAATTCCCATTACTGCCAAAAGAGAAAATATTAGTGGCATTTCAAAGGCCGCGCCAAAAACTAAAAACATAACAAAAAAGAAAGACAGGTATTCTGCAATACTAATCATGGCTTGGTCTGCAGAAGCGCCAAAGCTTAATAAAAAAGAAAAAGCATTTGGAAACACAATAAAATAAACAAAGGCAACTCCAGTAGTAAATAAAAAACTGCCTATAAATAAAAATGCTAACATAAATTTTTTTTCTTTTTTATACAGGGCTGGGGCTACAAAAATCCATAATTGATATAATAAAAATGGAATAGAAAAAAACACACTGGATAAAAATGCAACTTTAATATATGAGGTAAATTTTTCTGTTGGCGAAATAAAAATTAGTGCTTGATTTGGCAAAAAGCCAACAATCGGGGCTCTAACAAATTCAAATAATTCGTCAACATAAAACCAACAAACACAAAACCCTATTAATAAAATAAATGCTGAGCGAATAAAAAAACTTCGTAAATCTATTAAGTGATCTGTTAAGCTTTGTTTTTTCAATTTTTGTCCGTTGATGTTTTTTCTTTAATCTCGTCTGCTTGCTTTAATAAAGACTCTCTACTTTCGTTAATAGATTTATTAACTTGTTTTTTTATATCATTTAATGGTTCTGTAACGCTTTCTGTAACTTTTTCTGTTGTTTGCCGCCAACTGTTTAATAATTTTAATAAATTTTTAGCTACAGTTGGTAATTGCTCTGGCCCAACAAAAACTACTATGATTATAAAAAGTAAAATGAGTTCAAAAAAACCAAAATTAAACATAACTAAAACAATACGCTTAATTAAAAAAAATACTACAAAGATTTAGAATTATTTACATGGGCCGAAATATGAAGACAGTTTTTAGATATATAATGAAATAAGTCTAAAAATGCTAAAAAATTTTCACTGCAGTATAAAAAAATATCTTTTTTTTCTTCAGACTTTTCAACAGAGGATAATCGCTTATAAGAATAAGTTCCAAGATTTACATAAAAGCCCACTCCAATTATTTTTTTCTTTAAAAATGGAGTAAAAAAACCAAGTGTGTACAGGATTTCTTCTGCCACCTGTTTTAATAGTATTTTTTGCTGTAAATCTTTAAAAGACAGGGCTTTTTTATATTTTTTTGCTAGGGCGCTATGAAGACTATCTTCCTGACAAAGATTTTTACTTAGGCTATAGTGAGCTAAAATAGAGCTAAGATACTTAAGTAGCGGCTGAGACAGAAATAATTTTTTATTTTTTACAGCATCTTCTAAGGTGGAATAAAAAAAAGATTGGGTGTCATTGGTTATAGACAAAAGTTCTTGAGTTGACATATATAATATTAGCATTTTAAACAAAAAGGCCAAAGCTTGGTATTAAAAAAATTAGACCTTAGTAGATAATAATTATGAAATTTGGCATTTATATACACATTCCTTTTTGTAGCAAGCGATGTAGTTACTGTGATTTTGCAGTGCGTACAAAATTTAATTCAAATAATTTAAAAGACTACGCAAGCGGAATAATTAAAGAAATAAAAAATAGAGGGCCGCAAGTTGGTTACAAAAATTTAGAGTCTTTATATTTTGGAGGTGGAACTCCAAGTTTATTTCCTACTAAACAAATAGAAAGAATTATGCTTGCGCTAAAGTCTTCGGGTTTTGTTATAAGCTCGCAAACAGAAGTTAGCATAGAAATTAATCCAGAAAATTTAACAAAAGAAAAATTATCAGAGTATAAGAGTTTAGGGATCAATCGTTTTAGCTTGGGAATTCAAAGTTTTCAGCCTTCGTTGTTAAAAATTTGTAACCGCGAACACAGCCTAAAAGATAACCATAAAAGTATAGAACTTTTACAAGGTTTAAATTTTTCTTTAGATTGGCTTTTTGGTTTGCCAACACAAAATTTAGATTTACTAGAAAAAGATGCAAAATTATTTATAGACGCAAATGCTACCCACATTAGTCCATACCTTTTAAGTCTTCAAAAATTTCATCCTATGAATAAAAACAGACCACTAGATGACGAGCAGGCTATTATGCTAAATAATATTAGAACAAATTTAATAAAAAATAATTTTCAACAATACGAAGTATCTAATTTTTCAAAACCTGGATTTAAATCCAAACACAATAGTCTTTATTGGGAGGATCAAACATACTGGGGGATAGGGTTAAGTGCACATTCTTACTTTCCAAAACAAGAATTATGGGGGGCAAGGGCATGGAATTCTTCTACAATGAAAACATATTTAGAATCTGTTGAAAAAAAACAATTAAAAAAATTATTAGATTACTACCCCAAAAGAAAGTTTGAGATATTGTCAAAATCAGAGTCCTTGCAAGATTTTTGCTATACTCATTTACGCACAAGCTTGGGATTGTCAGAAGAAAAATTACTTAAGAAGTTTGGCCCAGACAGTCTACTAATGGTAAAACAGCAATTAGAAAGCTTTGTTAAAGAAAAGCTTATTGTTCATAAGAAAAAAACTTGGCTATTAACTCCCCAAGGTATAAATATAAGCAATAATATATTTTTAAAGGTAAGCCTATGAATGAGTATATAAAAAATACAGAAAATAATACAGAAGGCAGCACAGAAAACAACAAAGATGAAAGCTCTGAAAACAGCGCTGAAGAAAATGCAGTCACTGGTCAAGAAGAGGGCGAAGAAGGTCTTACTTTAGATTTTTCTGAAGAAAATAAAAAAGACGACACAAAAGATGACAAAAAAACAGACACATCTCCAAAACTTTCTCCATTAGAATTAGCAAAAAAAGAGTCCGATGAATTTAAAACTCAATATGCATATTTAAAAGCAGAGTTTGAAAATTATAAAAAAAATATGGCAAAAGAACAATTACGACTTATAAGTTTTGGATCAGAAAATATAATGCTAGATATTTTAAAAATCTCTGATCTTTTTGAAATGGCACTGCAAACAAAAATAACAAAAGACAATTACGAAAATATTTACACTGGCTTTAAAATGACTTCTGAAGAATTATCAAAAAGCCTAGAGAGCCATGGATTAAAAAAAATAGAAACAAATAAAAAAGTATTTGATCCCCACTTGCACGAAGCTATTAGTTCAGAAAATAGCGAAACTGTTAAAGTTGGCTATATTATAAAAGAGTGCAAGGTTGGATATAAATTGCATGATAAAGTTATTCGCCCAAGTCAGGTTATTGTTTCTGCGGCTAAATCAAAAGATACAGAATTAACAAATGATGACAAAAGCACAAACAACGACAAACCAGCAAATGATTAAAAATAATTATTTAATTTTTTTTTTTAGTTTATTTACATATTTATATCTTAGCTCGTGTGCGCATGTGCCTGTTCCAAAGCCCAAGCCTCGGCTGCACCCGTCTGCCAAGGCTCAGTTAAAAACTCTTTTATATCAATACAATAAAAAACAAATTAATGATTTTAAATTAATTAAAAAATTAAAAATAATAGAGCAAACTTATCCAAATACTCATAGCTTTTTTCAATCTCTTTTTTTAAGAAGCAAGCTGGCCCTTAAATCTGGAGACCTTGGTTTACAAATTCAACTACTAGAACAAATTGCGCTTTCTAAATACAATAGCCCTCTTATAAAAAGGGCAATTTTAAGATTAATAAAATTTTCTGAAGAGCGGCGACAGTATCAATTTGCAGTTTCTTTTATTTTACAATTAAAAATAAAACAGCTAGATGCTCCATTGCAAAATTATTTATATACAAAATTATTTAAATACTATTACCAATTGCAACAATATTTTAATGCACTTGCTGCAGGCCAAAGTTTGGCAGATAACAAGTCTTTGCAATTTGCAATAAAAAAACAAATTAGCTGGATTGTCAAAAATCTTTTAAGCGAAAAAGAAATTGCAACACTTGTTAGAGAGAAAAAATATCCAGATTTACAAATATTTGCCCTTATGAGATACGGAAAACTAATGCTAAAAGAAAAAAATTTTTCTGAAGCAAAAAAAACGTTTTTACAGTTATTTAAAACATCTCAAGATCAAAATGAAAAACAATCGGCCCTTTCTTTTTTGCAAAAAATAAAAAAATATAAAAGTGTAAATAAAAATAAAATTGGACTTATTGTTCCTCTAACTGGAAAGTATAAAAAAATTGGAAGGGCTATTGTAAATGCGGTTTCACTTGGCCTAGGTATTTGGGATAAAAAATCTAACTCGTGGCTAGAGTTAATTATAGTAGACAGTCACGGCAGCAATCAGCATACAGAACTTGCCGTGCACAAGCTGTTAACACAAGATCAGGTTATTGCAATTATTGGAAATCCACTAAGTAAAACATCTAAAATTGTTGCAAAAGCCGCCTCTCAATTTGAGGTTCCTTATATTTCGCTTTCTCAAAGTCCAGACATTACTATAAATCGTCCGTATGTATTTAGAAATTCTATTACAAGTAAAATGCAGTTAGAAATTTTGTTTAATGCAATACAAGAAAACTTTAGTGCAAACAAGTGGGCTACTTTATATCCAAACGACGCTTATGGAACAAAACATTCAAATTTATTTTGGGATATAGTCTTAGAAAATAAACAATCTATTGTGGGTGCTCAGTCTTACCCCTCCAAAGAAAAAGATTTTAACAAAGAAGTAAAAAGCCTTTCTGGTTTATATTTTTTAAAAGACAGAGAAGAAGAATACAAAAAATCTTTAAAACAATGGCTTAGTAAAAATAAAAATAAAAGGCGTGCCCACAGTGTTTCTGTGGATAATTTATTAAAACCAGTGTTGCAATTTCAGGCATTATTTATTCCAGATACTTTTAGAAGTTTAATTCAAATTAGTAATATGTTAATTTATCACGAAATAGATGACATTCTTTTGCTTGGAACAAATTTGTGGAACAAACCTAAATTAATAAAATTTCTTCCAAAATATACAGCACCAATATTATTTGCAGATTCTAGTTTAACCTACAAAGATAAAAAAAATTCTTTTTTTTATAAAGAATTTAAAAAAATATTTTATCAAAGGCCACATCTTTTAGCTAGCTACGCTTACGAGGCGGCACATTTAGTAAAAGAGACACTAACTAAAAACAATATTAGCACTAGATTACAGCTACAAACAGCAATGAGTAAAACTGCAAATTTTTTAGGTGCATTTGAAACTTTGTATATTTCTGAAAACAGAGAATTTACTCGCCCTCTAAGCTTGTATCAAATTAAAAAAAATAAAATACAAATATACAAAAAAGAAACAAAATAACTGTTATTTTATTTAAAAACTAACCCATGGCCCATTAGCTATTTATCAAAAATACCCGACCTATATATATACCTAATAAACAAAAGGAAAGGTCGCAATGAAAAATACAAACTTAGAGATAAGCTTAGCAATATTGCCAGTTCGTGATTTAGTTGTTTTTCCATATATGATAATTCCGCTGTATGTAATGAGACCAAAGTCTATACAGGCTATTTCTCATTCTTTGTCTACAAATAGAGAGCTATTTATTACTGCTCAAAAAAATAAAAATACAGAAAATCCAAATATTACAGACCTTTTTCAAGTAGGAAGTGTTGTAAGTATTTTGCGAATGCGCAAACTATCTGATGGTAGAATTAAAATTTTAGTACAGGGAAAGTCTAGGGCAAAAATTATTAGTAACAATTCAAATTCAGAATTTTTACAGGCTAATATTAGCTCTATAAGCTTGGCATTAGACAGTCTTCCTTTTAATAACGAAACAGAAGTTACTGTTGCTAGAATTAAAAAAGATTTATTATATTTAAATTCTTATAAAAAACTTTTAAATCCAGAAATATTAAACATACTAGACGACATTAATAATATTCATCATTTTTGTGACTTAATAGCTAACAGCCTTGGTTTAAAATTACAAAGTGCTCAAAAATTATTAGAAGAAAATGAATCAGAAAAAAAATTATTATTTATTAAAGAGATACTAAATACAGAGATTAATATTTTGCAATCAGGTTCTGGTCAAAAAAATACCAAGCCTTCGACTGTAAATGATACAACTAATTATAGTAATTTTACAGAGCAAGACAACAATCAGCAGTCAGAAGATATACAAGAATTGCAAAAACAAATTAGTAAAATAAAATTTCCAAAAAAAACAAAGCTAGAAGTAGAAAAACAATTAAAGCGTTTAGGAACAATACACCCAGAGTCTAGTGAATTTTCTATATTAAGAAATTATCTAGACACTATTGTGGAGCTGCCTTGGAACATAGGTGAAAAAAGTGTTATTAATTTAAAAAAATCAGAAGAAATTTTAAACTCAGAACATTACGGATTAGAAAAAGTAAAAGATCATATATTAGAATTTTTAGCTGTAAATAAATTAAAAGAATCTAATTTAAATCAATCTATACTTTGCTTAGTTGGGCCCCCTGGCGTTGGAAAAACTTCTTTAGGAAAAAGTATCGCAAAAGCCATGGGAAGAAAATATCATCGCATAGCACTTGGTGGTTTAAAAGATGAATCAGAGTTAAGAGGACATCGTCGAACTTATGTTGGCGCCATGCCTGGAAAAATTATTCAAGCTTTTCAACAGACAAAAAGTAATAATCCAATTATTGTTTTAGATGAGCTAGACAAACTTGGCGCCGATGGAAAGGGTGACCCAAGTGCTGCAATGTTAGAAATTTTAGATCCAGAACAAAATGAACATTTTAAAGATCATTATCTTAATGTTGAATTTGATTTAAGCAAAACTATTTTTATTGCAACTGCAAACAATCTTGCAAATATACCATCTGCCCTAAGAGACAGATTAGATATTATACAATTATCTGGATACACAAGAGAAGAAAAATTATTAATCGCAGAGCAGTACTTAGTAAAAAAACAAATTGCACAATCTGGGCTAACCTCAGAAAATATTAAATTTGAAAACTCAAGTATTATAAAAATGATTGAGGCATACACTCGCGAATCCGGAGTAAGAACGCTAGGAAGAACAATATTAAAAGTATGTCAAAAAATGGCCAGAAAAATAGTAGAAAAAACAGAATCCGCAATTGTAGTAACAGAAAAAAACTTGCATGATTTTTTAGGTGTTCCACACTTTTTAAAAGAAAACCAATTACAAGAAAATTCAATTGGAGTTAGCACGGGCCTTGCCTGGACATCTGTAGGTGGAGAAATTTTATATGTAGAAGCTTTAAAAAAAGAAGGAAAGGGTCAGTTGCAATTAACAGGTCAGCTTGGTGACATAATGAAAGAATCTGCACAGGCTGCTTTTTCTTATGCAAAAGCACATTACTCTGCATTAGAAATTAAACCAAAATGGTTTGAAAAATATGATATTCATTTACATTTACCAGCTGGGGCGATTCCAAAAGATGGCCCATCTGCTGGTATCACTATGGCAGTTACGCTTATTAGTGTTATGAGTGATAAGCCAATTTCTAAAGATTTAGCTATGACTGGAGAGTTAACTTTAACTGGAAGAGTTTTGCCAGTTGGCGGAATTAAAGAAAAGTGCATCGCAGCACTCGCACATGGAATTTATAAAATTATTTTACCATTAGCAAATAAAAAAGATGTAGAAGATATTCCATTAAATTTAAGATCACAAATTCAATTTTTATTTGTAGAGCATTTAGATGAGGTATTAACTTTAGCATTTAATACTAGCTTACAAAAAACAGAGCTTCTTGGCAGTGGTATAGAAAAACAAAATGCAGCTTAGTGTTTATGTTTAATAAAATTTTTTTATTCTAGGGCCATTATCAAAGTTTTAAGATCGTCTATTTCGCCATGTAATTTTGTGATCTGATCTTTTTGTTTTTGAATAATCATTTTGTAGTCATTTTGAACCGTTGGTAACTGAAGGCCTTCTTCAGATTCTGCTTGATTGTGACTAGTCAAAACTTGATCTGTGTCTTCTGTCTCTAAAGCTATGTCTTTATCAATATTAAAAAAACTATAGGCAGACAAATCTGTTTTAGAAAAAACATTTTTTTTTGTATCAGAAGAAGAAGCTTTTTTTATTAAAGCCTCTCTGTTTTTTGGCTTTAAAACAGGAGGTTTAGGTGTGTGAGGGAACGATATAGAAGCTCTTCCTTGTAAAGACACATCTTTTAAAAAATACTTACCATATCGAAATGCAAATTCTACTTTGTCAGATTTAATCCGACGGCGTAAAGTAGATAAGCTAACTCGATACTTATTTGAGTATTCATTTAAGGATAGCCAAGTGTCCAAAAGATCCTCCATTCCCTTTTAGATTAACAGAGCTAATAAAAAGAGCAACTAGATTTTGCCATTATGCATTATTTTTTTTGACTACTCATATTAAGCAGATTAGTATTTTCTTGTACTAAATATTACAACTTTATAAGCTGATATTCTATGCCTACAACATTTGATCAATATAAAAAACCAGCCCTTGTTTTGGGAGGTGGTGGAACTAAGGCTGCCGCGTTTCATGCTGGAGTATGTGTGGCTCTTCAAGAAAAGGGATTTGTATTTTCTGGAGGCACTCAAAAAGAAGTAAAAGAAACATTAAGTCTATCAAAAAATCAGCCCGTATTTCAAACATATATTGGGTCTAGTGCTGGTGCTATTATTTGTAGTTTTTTGGCAAAGGGCTACAGCATTGAGGATATTTTAAAAGCAACTATTGATAAGGAAGATGTAAATTTTTTTAATCACAGTTGGTTTAAAAAGTCTACCGAAAAACTTCCTGCAATTAAATATAGAGATCTATTTTCTTTTAACTTAAGCCTTGATGAGGGAAAAAATTTATTAAAATCTTTTGTTTCTTTTAATGCGCTAACAAAAACATTTAGCCTAGAGTCATTATTAAAAGCCTACCTTCCAATTAGTGGAATTTTATCTCCCAATAAAATAGAAAAATATTTTAAAAATAAAGTTGGATCAAAAAATGAATTTAAACAACTTGGAGTTGATCTTTTTATTTTATGTTCAAAACTAGACGAGCTTGGTTTAATGGCTTTTTCAAAATATAAAAAAAAGTATCCAGAAATTGAATACGCAGACTACGGACTTATAAGCGAGGCAATTGCCGCAAGCACTGCAATGCCGGGTATTTTTTCTCCATATCCAATTACTAATAAAAAAGATACACAATTTTTTTATGACGGTGGAATTTTAGAAGATTTAGCTCCTAAAATAGCAGATATTCAAATGGCCGATATAGTTGTGATGTCTAATCCAATTATTCCATATCACTATCACGAAAGTAAGGGGTCTTTATCAAAACATGGAATTCCGTTTATTTTAACTCAGGCAATATATCAATTAATTTATAAACAAAATAAAACAGAAAAAGATAGAAAGGCACAACTCCACAATACTTTTAACAATTTAAAAAAATATTTAGATAGTTTAAAATTAAGCGGAGAAGAAAAAGATAAAATTTTTAATATAATAGAAAAAAAAATAAATTTTAAGCAAAATACAAAGTATATTTATATTCAGCCAGAAAAAACTGACTATCGGCTTTTTTGGTCAGATCATATTAGTTTAAATAAAAAATTATTAAGTTACGCATTTAAAAAAGGCCTAAAAGCTGGAATGTCTGCTTTAAAATAAAAATTACTGTTAGTATTTTTATTAAATATAGTATTTTTAAATTTTATATTCTATAAACGCATTTGATATTTGCGATAAAAACTCAATAATATCTTGCGAAAAAAAGCCCAAAGAAATACTAAGAAATGCCAAAACAACAATAGAAAATAAATGTGTTTTGTTCCAAAAAATATTTTTTGTAGAATCTTTTTTTAAAAAAACTGTGTCTAATTTATCATTATCTAAGCTGCACATGCTAATAATCGGTTTAAAATAATAATATAGGCTAATAATAGAGCCTATTATCGCCCAAATACTTAGCCAAAACATTTGCTCGTTTAATGCAGAAAGTAACACTAAAAATTTAGCAAAAAAACCAAATGTAGGAGGCAAGCCTGCAAGTCCTAAAAGAACAATAATAAAACTAACAGACAGTGCAGGCTTTGTATAAAGCAAAGACTTTAAATCAGAAACTAAAAGCACGGGCTCTTGGTCTTCGTCACTAGTATTATTTTTATCTAAATTATTTTGTAATTTGCATTGTTCTAAATAACTGACAATTCCAAATGCCGCTACAGTTAGCGTGCAATAAGATAACAAATAATACAGACTAGACATTAAAGCATAAGATGACTCTTCTCTCATGGCTACAATAACTGCAATTAGTAAATAACCAGAATGCGCAATGCTAGAGTATGCAAGAATTTTTTTTAATTTAGTTTGTTTTAGTGCGGCAACACTCCCAATTAAAATAGTTAGTGCAGACATCCACTCAAAAATATTTAATAAAGATTGTCCATGCGGGCCAAAGGCGATGTCTAAATACGCAAGTTTTAATAAAATAATAAATATAACTAATTTAAAAGATGACGCCATAAAACTAACTACGGCAGTTTCTGCTCCTTCGTATACATCTGGCAACCAAAAGTGAAATGGAAAAATTGCAACTTTAAAAAATAATCCAGCAAAAACTAATAAAATGCCCAATGAAAATAACCTGCTCATAGAAAAAATATTATGTGAAACACTTAAGAGTTCGCTAAAATACAAGCTTCCAACAGAGCCGTAAATAAAACTTAATCCATATAATAAAATTACTGATAAAAAACTTCCTAACAAAAAATATTTAATAGCGGCCTCTTTGCTAAAAGAGGAGTTTTTGCTTAATAAAATTAAAATATACAAAGACAGAGAAGCATATTCTAGTCCAATAAACATTAACAGCAAATCATTTGCCCATAACATTATAATTAGCCCTATTGCTGAATTTAATAATAAAAAAATCTTTTCTTCAAATTGATGGGCGGTAAAGCTTTGGTTATTTTTTAAAAATAATATGCTAACAAATAAACTAACTAAAACTAGTGCAGCCGAGTATTCTACAATGTCGTCTAACTTTAAAGAATTAAATAAAATTAAAGACTGTTGTGACGAAAATACAAAAATAGACACGATAGATAACAAAATGCCCAGTAAAACTTCGATTGTTATAAAGTTATGTGACAAGTTAGCGCCTGTTACTTTAATACTTATTGGTACTAATGCCGCAATAAATAAAAAAATTAATGGCAGTAGAACAAAAACTTGCGGCAAATTAAATAAAATATTCATAACTATTTATTCTCCTGCTCTAACGATAAGTTATAGTTTTGATAATTTTTATTTAAATGTTGCAAACTAATATTAGAATATTTTAAAAATATTTGTGGAAAAATCCCCATAGAAAAAACAACTACTGCTAAAATTACTAAAATATATTTTTCTTTTAAGCATAAATCTAAATTTAAAGAAGTATCTTTATAAAGTGTTGATATTTTTCCAAAAAATACTTTTTTATATAAAATCAACATATAGCTTGCACCAAGTATAACGCCCAAGACTGCAAAGTATGCAATAATTGGGCTTAGCTTAAATGCTCCAATTAAAATTAAAAACTCTCCAACAAAACCACTTGTTAATGGTACCGCCATGCTTGCACATGTAAAAATAAAAAATAAAATACTAAAGTAGGGTGCTACAGATGCCAGGCCTCCGTAATCTTTTATTTGTCTAGTTTTTGTTTTATAATAAATTAAACCAACCATAAAAAATAAGGCGCTGCTTGTAATACCATGTGCTAACATTTGATAATAAGCCCCAGTTAAACCAAAAATATTAAAACTAAAAAGTCCAATTATAACATAACCCATATGTGCGATAGATGAATACGCAATTAATTTTTTTATATCAGTTTGAACCATTGCAATTAAAGACGCATAAATAATTCCAAGCACTCCTATAAAAATAAATAGCCAGCCCCAATATTGCGAAGCTTCTGGAAAAATTGGCAACACAAATCTAAAAAATCCATAAACTCCAAGTTTTAACATTAATCCCGCAAGCATCATTGAGCCCTCGGTGGGCGCCTCTACATGTGCGTCTGGCAACCATGTGTGCAGGGGGAATAGCGGAATTTTAATTGCAAAGGCTATAGAAAAAATAAAAAATAATAAACTTTGTGTGCTAAATAATGTTCCTGCAATAAATGGAATGTCTAATTTATACCAGTCTAATAAATTGCTGCTAAAATTACCTAATTCTAATTTAGTTAAGTTCATCATATAAATTATTCCAAGCAACATAAATAAAGAGCCTGCCAAGGTATAAATTAAAAGTTTATATGAGGCATAAATTTTTCTCTCTCCCCCCCATAGCCCAACAATAAAATACATTGGTAATAAAGATATCTCAAAAAAAATATAAAATAAAATTGCATCAATAGACAAAAAACTTCCCATTAAGGCTAGTTCTAAAATTAAAAATGCTGATAAAAAACTAAGCTCGCGCTTTTTCCACGAATAAATAAAAATTAGCAATGTTAAAAAACTTGTTAACAAAACTAATCCAATAGACAGGCCGTCTACCCCTAAAAAATAAGAAATTCCGAAAGAAGAAATCCACTCTTGTTTTTCTACAAACTGTAGCGCAGCGGTTTGTGTGTTAAATGCAAATAATAATTTAACTGATAATAAAAATTCAATAACAGCTGTTGAAAATAATACTATTCGCTTTCCATACAAGCTTGGTACAAAAAAGCTAAGAAAAATACCAATTAGTGGAAAAAAAATTAATAACGATAAACTCATAAACTTCCTTTTTAGTTTTTATATTAAGTAATAAAAAAACACCCAACAATTACGCCTAATCCTAAAACAAAATAAAATGCATAGCTTTGCAGCTTTCCATTTTGTAAAAAACAAAATCCAGATCCTAATTTTTGAACAAAATTACTAAGCTTAAAAGTAATGTCATCAATAAATAATTTATCCATGTCTGATAAAGACTTAGATATATACTGTAATGGCAGCACTATTATTTTATTATAGCCTTCGTCTATTTTATATTTAGACAATGATAAATTATATATTACTTTAAATTTGTTAGATAATATTTTTGGTAAAGAAGTTTTTTTAATATAAAATACAAATGCCAACGCGGCCATCAAGCCAGCTACAAAAACAGAAGCAAACATTAATAAAAATTCTTGAGCAGGTGACATATAAATAGCCTGTATATTTGGGGCAATAAGTGCCAATGTATTTTGTAAAAAATTTGGAATATGTCCCAACATTGTTTTGCTAATTAAATGTGGAACAGAAATTAAACCAGCAAATATACTTAAAATAGATAAAATAATTAACGGGATTGTAATAAATTTATCTCCCTCGTGAGGCTTAACATTAGAATCAAATTTTTCTTTACCCCAAAAAGTTAAGGACATTAATCTTGTCATATAAAAAGCTGTTAAGCCCGCACCTAAAACAGATAAAAGCCATAATAGCGGATGCCCTAGCGGACTTGCAAAACTATAAAATAAAATTTCATCTTTGCTAAAAAATCCAGAGAAAAAAGGAGTTCCAATAATAGCAAGCCAGCCCATTAAAAAAGTATAATAAGTAATTGGCATATATTTTTTTAGCCCACCCATTTTATCCATATTTTGCTCGCCTCTCATAGAATGAATAACAGACCCTGCGCCTAAAAACATTAGTGCTTTAAAAAATGCATGAGTAATTAAATGAAACATTGCTACAGAAAAAGCCCCTACTCCAACAGCTATAAACATATACCCTAATTGCGAAACAGTAGAATATGCTAATACTTTTTTAATATCTTTTTGTGTAATTGCAATACTTGCTGCAAGCAACATAGTTATTACTCCAACTGTTGCAATAATATGTAATATGTTTGGCACTAAAATAAAAACAGAACTTAACCTAACAATTAAATAAATTCCAGATGTCACCATAGTTGCGGCGTGAATTAATGCAGAAACTGGAGTGGGGCCAGCCATTGCGTCTGGCAGCCAAACAAAAAGTGGAATTTGTGCAGACTTTCCTGCTGCTCCAATAAATAAAAATAAACAAGCAAGGCTTAATACTCCCCAAGTTTCTGGTGAAGTATTTGCGGCGGCTACAGAAATTTCTGCATAATTTAAACTTCCAAAAATAGAGAACAAACCAAACAGGCCTAGTAAAAACCCTGCGTCTCCAATTCTATTTACAATAAATGCCTTCATTCCAGCTTTTGCTTTTTGAATGTCAGAAAACCAAAAGCCAATTAATAAATAAGAACACAGCCCCACTCCCTCCCATCCTACAAAAGTTAATAGCAGGTTATCTGCTAAAACTAAAATTAACATATTAAATAAAAAAAAGTTTAAATAAGAAAAATATTTTGCAGGGCGGTCGTCGCCTGACATATATGATATGCTAAAAATATGAATTAATGTTCCGACACCTGTAATAACTAAAGTCATAATTCCGCTTAATGAATCTAAAACAAAACCAAATGGCACTGACAAAAATTCAAATTCAAGCCAGTTAAAAAAATAAATATTTATAATTCTTTCAGATGCGTCTTGGGATAAAAATGGCAAAAGTAAAACCAATGCAGACACAAAACTTCCAAGTGCCGCGCCAGATGCTATAAACCCAGATAATTGTACTTTTTTACTATTCCACCTAATGGCATTAATAAAAAAACCTGCCAATGGAAAAATAAAAATTAAAGAAAAAAATAAATTTTGCATAAACTACCCTTTTATTTTTTCAACTTCACTTATATCAAAAGATTTTTTCTTTTTAAAAAATAAAACTGCAATGGCAAGCCCCACTCCAACTTCTGCTGCCGCAATGCTCATTGCAAAAAATACCATAACTTGTCCGCTAATGTTATTTGCAAAATGACTAAAGGCTACAAAAGATAAATTTACTGCGTTTAACATTAATTCTAAACAAACAAGAAGCATGATAATACTTTTGTGAAAAAAGAATCCCAGCATTCCAATAGAAAATAATAAAATAGATAAAATTAAATAATGCTCCAGGCCCACCGCAATTAAAAAATTACTCATGAGTCCCTCCCCTAGATTTTGCAATAGAAATTACTCCTACTGTAATTGCTAATAAAAAAACTCCCATTACTTCAAAGGCTAAAAGATATTTAGTAAATAAAACTTGCGACAGCCCGTTAATGCTCATGTCTTTTAATAAATTTGAAAAATTTGAGTCGGTAACTAAAGTTAAGTGCAAAGAATTTTTAGATATAAGAAAAATACCAGACACTAAGCCAGAAAACCATGCCACTGCACTAATTTTTAACCATACAGACATTGGTGGCTCTGGTATTTTAAAAACTTCTTTATCGTTATTAAAAATCATAATTACCATTACAAATAAAACCATAACAGCGCCAGTGTACACAATTAATTGTACGGCTCCTAAAAAATAAGCTTTTAATAAAAAAAATAAAAATGCCTGAACAATCATAGTTCCCGTTAGTGCAAGTATTGCAGTCATAGAATTTTTTGTAGACACTACAATGATTGCAGAAAATAAAAGTAAAATAGCAAAAAAATAAAACATTTTATTTTAAAATAAATAATATTATTGCAGTAATAACAGTATTTAAAACTCCCAGTGGTAATAATTTTGTCCAACCCAGTTTCATTAATTGATCATACTTAAATCTGGGCAAAGTCCAACGAACCCAGATAAAAATCCATAAAAAAATAAAAACTTTAATCATAAATACAGAAAACAATGTCATTGATGTTATAAAACTAAGCCACCCAAGGCTTACTCCTGCAGAAGATAAAAATTGACTAATCTCTGCAGTGCTTACAAAAGGAATTTGATAACCTCCAAAAAACAAAACAGTCATTAATGCAGAGCCAACTAACATATGCCCGTATTCTGCTATGTAAAACATATTCATTTTTAAACCGCCATATTCGGTGTGATATCCCGCAACTAATTCTGCTTCGGCCTCTGGAAGATCAAATGGATGTCTATTTGTTTCTGCAAAAATTGCTATAAAAAATAAAACAAACCCAAGTGGTTGAAAAAAAATTCCCCAATTTGGTAAAAAAGAAACTGTGTACAATAATCCGCTTGAATAAAAAGCAAAAGCTCCCTGTTGTGCATTAATAATAGTTTGTAAATTAAAAGTAGAATAAATTAATAAAACTCCAACCAAAGACACTCCCAATGCAAGTTCGTAACTAATTACTTGGGCCGCCGCTCGCAATGCTCCAAATAAAGAATATTTATTTGCAGAAGCCCAGCCCGCTAATAATATAGAATATACCCCCAAAGCAGATACTCCCAAAATAAACACTAACGAAAAATGTAAATTATAACTTTGAAATTCTATAAGGTATGGGCCAAATTCTTTGCTAAAAAAAGAAAAAATTGGAATTGTAAATGGAACAGAAAGTGGAATAGCCCCAAATGCTAATGCTCCTGGAATTAATGCCAAGATTGGCGCTAAATAAAATAAAGATTTTTTAGCATTTTTAGGTATAAATTCTTCTTTAAATAAAAATTTAATTAAGTCAGCTAAAAGTTGTGTTAGCCCAAGTGGTCCAACTCTGTTTGGGCCAAATCTATTTTGAATAAAGGCCGAGGCTCTTCTTTCAATCCAAACAAGTAATGGAACAATTTGTACCATAAGTAAAAAAATAAAAATAATTTTAATACCATTAATAATTATGTTCATTAAATCCATTTCTTCCTTTTAATCTAATGCCAATCCAAAGCTTTTGATCTAATTTCCCAAATTAATCCATACAAAAAAAGAGCAATAAAAATTAACATTGCAACAAGAATATAAAGTCCCCAACCCGCTGTTAAAAAATCTTTATAAGCAACCGCCCATGGATAAATAAAAATAACTTCTATATCAAAAATAATAAATAATATTGCAGTTAAATAATATTTTACAGGAACATTATTAACTTGTTCACTAGATGGCAGTCCGCACTCATAGGAAGAACTTTTTATAGCATTTGGAGATTTTTTAGGACCTAAAATATAGGCCAAACCAAGTAGCAAAGCTCCAAAGCATAAAACAAAAAAAATCAAAAATAAAATTGCAAACAGTGCTGTCATAAGTACCTATGTTATGTTATAGATTGTGCTCTCCTATGCAGTCAACAAGAAAGCTGGAACTTAACAACATCAATTTTCAAGAAACTCCTTCGCAATATTTTGTAGACGGATTTCACAAAGAAGCTTTTATAGCGCAACAATTGCAACAAGTGTTTTTATCTCAACTTGTAATTACAAGCAGTGAGGCAGAGCTTTGGTCTCTTTGTAAGAATTTAAACTTTTTGCTTCCTGATCGTCCAGTTTATACTTATGTTCAAGATTCTAAACAGCCTTTGTCAATTTTAAATTTTTTAAAAACTATTATTAATGCAGAAAAAAATGCTATTTTTTTATTACATATAAATAGCCTAAAAATTGCCCCTCCTATTAATGAATATAAGCATAACCAGACCGCTGTCACAAAAGATTACTCTTTTCCAAAATCTGTAGAGCATTTTATGCTAAATAATGGTTATGAATCTAGCCTGATTGTTGAGGGGGTTGGTCAGTTTAGTATTAAATCTGGTACTTTAGATTTTTTTTCGCCACAAAATACAAGCCCAACTAGATGTGAACTTTTTGGAGATAAGGTAACTGATATATTTACTTTAGACTTAGATAGTCAAATTAATATTAAAAATATTTTACAAGATTCTATATGGAATATAAAAAACAATACAAAAATGTCGGATACTTTATTAAATTATTTTTCAAAAAATCTTTGTATATGGAATTTTAATTTATCAGATAAAATAAATAAAGAATTACTTAATGATAAAAAAATAAATAATATTATTTATTTAAATCAAAATAGTTTAAATGCAGAACATTTGGTAGAGCTTCCAGAATCTGGAAAACATTTAAAAACTTTTGTGCAAAAAATAAAACAAAAAAACTTATTGGATAAAAAATTTTATTTAAAAGAACAAATAAAAAAATGGAAAGACAAAAACATACAAATTATTTTATCTTCTAGTAAGCACAGCCAAAGTATTGAAATAAAAAATTTATTTTTAGAAATGGATCTTCCTTTATCAGAAATTGAATCTATAGGTGATGTGCGGGACTGCGAAACTCACATAATACAAAAAACAATTAGTAGTAGCTTTATATTAGAAAAAGAAAAATTAGTTTTATTAAAGGCCGAAGAAATTTTAAACTTAAAAACTTATGTCACGCACCACTCTCAAGAAAAATTAAAATTACAATTAAGTTCAATTAGTTTAGATGCATTAAATCAGGGAGATTTAATTACACACATTCAGCACGGAATTGGAAGGTATCTTGGGTTAAAATTTATTAATATTTCGGACCAAGAAATGGAATTTATACACCTAGAGTACAAAGATAAAGAGCGACTTTATATTCCTGTTTATAAAATAAATAATATAAAAAAATATATTGGCAACACTAGTATTTTAGACAAGCTTGGCGGCAACAAATGGAGTAACGCAAAAACACAAGTTACAAAGCGCCTTCAAGATATTTCTTTAGAACTGCTAGAGCTTTATGCAAATAGAAAAAGTATTAAGCGGCCTGCGTTTTTTAAAAGTGGCAAGCTTTATAAAAGTATTGAAGATAGCTTTCCTTATAAAGAAACAAAGGATCAGGCAAAAGCAATTGACAGTGTTTTATCTGATTTTTTAAGTGAAACTCCAATGGACCGGCTAATTTGTGGAGATGTTGGGTTTGGAAAAACAGAAGTCGCAATAAGGGCTTGCGCAAGGGCTATAGAGTGCGGCAAACAAGTTGCTATTTTAGTTCCTACAACTGTTTTGTCTTTTCAGCATCACAAACATTTTAGAGAAAGGCTTAAAAAATTTGGCGTAGAAGTTGAGTCTTTAAATAGATTTGTTCCTCAAAAAAAACAAAAAGATGTGATTGATAAATTAAAAAATGGAAAAATAGATGTTATAATTGGAACACATAAATTATTAAGCTCTAATATAGAATATAAAAAATTAGGATTATTAATTATCGACGAAGAACAAAAGTTTGGTGTAAAGCACAAAGAAAAAATAAAATACATTAAACAAAATATAGACACTTTAACTTTGTCTGCAACTCCAATACCAAGAACATTAAATTTTAGCCTTTTAGGCTTAAAAGATATTAATTTAATTCAAACTCCCCCTCAAAATAGATTATCTATTAGAACTTTTATTAATTCTTATAATAAAAATATTATTAAAGATGCCATTGAACAAGAAATGAAAAGAGATGGTCAGGTCTTTTTTTTAAATAATAAAATTAAAAATATAGAACTTATTAGTTTAGAAATAAAAGAATTAGTCCCCAATGCTAGGGTTGCTTTTGCACACGGGCAAATGCCAGAAAATCAACTTGAACAATCTATGTTAGATTTTGCAAATAATAAAATTGATGTTTTAGTTTGCACTACAATTATTGAATCAGGGCTAGATATACCAAACGCAAATACTTTAATTATTAATAATGCCAATATGTTTGGCCTGTCTCAGCTTTATCAAATTAGGGGCAGGGTTGGTAGATCTAATAATAGGGCTTATTGTTATTTATTAATACCTTCACAAAAAAATATTGACGAAAAAGCTTTAGAAAGATTGTACAGCATTCGCGATAACACTAAATTAGGAAGCGGAATTCAAATAGCACAAAAAGATTTGGAGCTTAGGGGTGCGGGCGATCTTTTGGGTGAAGAGCAATCTGGAACTTTAAATGCTATCGGTTACGAGCTTTATTTAGAATTATTAGAAGAGGCTATTAACAAAGCAAAAGAAAAACAAAATTTAAAAACTAGTGAAAAATATGTTGGTGACACAAAAATGAAATCAGAGCCAGATATTTACTTGCCTTATGCTTGTTTAATACCACAAACATATATTTCTGATATTAGAACAAGATTATATTATTATAAAAAGATTTCTAATATTCAAAATATAAATGACATAGATTTATTAGAAGAAGAATTTAGAAATAATTTTAGCAAACCTCCTGTAGAAATTTATAATTTAATGGGCCTGATACTTATTAAAAATTTTGCAAAAAAAACTGGAATTATTTCTGTTAATTTAAAAAATACTAGTCTAAGTTTAAAGCTTACTAATAATAACCCTTACGCAGAGCATTTAATTAGGTTAATACAAAAACAACCAGATCAATATCAATTAAGTAAAAATAATGTAGTAAAAATAAAAGTAAAAAATACTAAGTGGGAAGTTGTTTATCAGAAGTTACAAGGGGTGATGATAATTTTATAAAATGACTATCCAAAGATTAATCAAAAACTAAACTGAAGGCTTAATCTTGTTACAAAATCTTCTAAGCCAGATTCGTGTTTTTTATTTTTTCCTTTAGATAGACTGTATGATGACTCTAATCCAATTAAATGATTTTTCCAAAAATTATAATTAAAAATTGTGCTTGCCATTACTGCATATCCATTTTTATTCATTCCATTTTTAAAAGAAGTAGATTTTGTAAACAGCTTAGAGTTTAGCCCAACTAATCCTTCAAAATTTTTTGTTTGAAGTAATCTATAGTGAAGTCCAATTCCATAATCAAAATGGCTTGCTGTTAATAATTTTATAGTTGCTTTATTATAAGTTAACCTTTCTTGGGAGCCAAAAAGTGCAGAAACAATAAACTTATTCCAATTCATATAAGCTTCTAAATAAATGCCAGACAAAGGTAGTGAGGATGATAGTTCATAAGATTTTTTGGAGTATCTATAAATAACCCCAACGGAATATTTATCATTAAAATGATAAACTCCTTTTGCTTTTATATCAAAGCCGCCCTTGGAAAAATACTCTAAGCTAGAATTATTTTTATTTAATTTAAAATAAGGGCCTGCTTGTAATTCTAAAGACCATGGATTTGCAACATGATCTATTAATGATCTTCTTTGTTTTTTATTTTTTCCGGCAAACAAAACTCCAATATCTTCAAGGCCAAATGTATTTTTAGAATTTAAATAATCTACAACATCTTCTTGGGAGGGTATGTTGAGTTTACTTCCTGCATAAATTAAATTTTCATTTTTAATTTGTGGATTTAAAGATAAATACAAAGGCAAAACTTCTTTCCAATTACTAATATCGCGATCATGATATTGAAAAATTAATTTAGATAGAGTGTCTCCCCAAACTAAAGTTATTTCTTGTGCAAGAACATTTTGACTAAACAAAATAAAAAATAAAGACAAAAAATATTTAAAACTTTTCACAATTAATATTTTCGTCTTATATATGTTATAATTCAATATTAGAATAAAATAACTAAACTTTTGTACACAAAAACAGAGAAAGGGCTAGTTAATAAATAAACTTAACCCAAATATGTTTTTTAATTTATAGATTTACACAAATTAAGATTCAACTTTTTCTGCTAAAATAAAAATATCTCCTTTTGGAGACACCTCTAAATAACCGCCATCAACAAAATAAGAAAAAAAATCTTTTTTATCAGTGTCGTAAAACTTTAAAAATCCCCTTCCCAAAGTAGTTAACAATGGGGAGTGGCCCTTTAAAATTTGAAGCCCGCCTTGGGTTGAAACTACAGAAACGCTGTTTACTTTTTTATTACTAAAAAATAATTTGTTTGGTGATACTAAATTTAATTGCATAATTATAAAGTTTTTGCTTTTTCTAAAGCTTCTTCTATTGTTCCGACTAAATAAAAGGCTTGCTCTGGAACATTGTCATGTTTTCCTTCTAAAATTTCTTTAAAGCCTTTTATTGTATCTTTAATATCAACATAAGCTCCTTTTAAACCAGTAAATTGCTCTGCAACAAAAAACGGTTGGCTTAAAAATCTTTGTACTCTTCTTGCTCTACCAACAACTGCTTTGTCTTCGTCAGAAAGTTCGTCCATTCCTAAAATTGCAATAATATCTTGCAGATCTTTATATCGTTGTAATAAAGATTGAATTTTTCTTGCAGTCTCATAGTGTTCATCGCCAACAATGTCTGGTGATAATAATCTAGATGTTGAGGTTAATGGATTTACTGCGGGGTAAATACCAAGTGCTGCAATCTCTCGATCTAAATTAGTTGTTGCATCTAAATGAGTAAATGTTGTTGCGGGTGCTGGATCTGTATAATCATCTGCTGGAACATAAACTGCCTGAACAGAAGTAATTGAACCTTTTTTTGTAGAGGTAATTCGCTCTTGTAAATTTCCCATTTCTGTACTTAAAGTTGGTTGATAACCAACTGCTGATGGAATTCTTCCAAGTAATGCAGACACCTCTGCTCCGGCTTGTGTAAATCTAAAAATATTATCTACAAATAATAATACATCTTGCCCCGCTACATCTCTAAAATATTCTGCTTGTGTTAACCCTGTTAAGGCTACCCTTGCTCTTGCCCCTGGCGGCTCGTTCATTTGTCCAAACACTAATGCGGTTTTATCAATCACTCCCGACTCTGTCATTTCGCGATATAAATCATTGCCCTCTCTTGTTCTTTCGCCAACTCCTGCAAAAACAGAATAGCCACCATGTTCGGTTGCAATGTTGCGAATTAATTCTTGAATTAAAACAGTTTTTCCAACCCCTGCCCCTCCAAATAAGCCAATTTTTCCACCCTTTGCATAAGGCGCTAATAAATCTACAACTTTAATTCCAGTCATTAGCATTTCTGCATGAGTTGATTGTTCAGAAAAAAGTGGAGCTTGTCTGTGAATTGGCCACACTTCTTTTGATTCAACTTTTCCTTTTCCATCAATTGGGTCTCCTGTAACATTTAACATTCTTCCCAAAACACCTTCGCCAACTGGAGTTGAAATAGGTACGCCAGAATTTTTTACCACTTGTCCCCTGGTTAATCCTTCGGTTGCCTCCATTGCAATTGCGCGAACAGTGCGTCCGCCTAAATGTTGGGCTACCTCTAATGTTACATTCCATTCTTCATTATTAATATTTGGATTAGAAACTTTTAATGCTGTTAAAATTTCTGGCAACAAACCTTCTTCAAATTCTATATCCAAAACAGGGCCTGTAATTTGTTTAACTCTTCCAGTTTTTAATTCTTCCATTGTGTCTCCTTACATTTTTTTTTAAAATTTATGTAAATTTTATTTTTACTTAACTGCCTCTGCGCCACTAACAATTTCCATTAACTCTTTTGTAATATTTGCTTGTCTTAATTTATTATAAGTTAAAGTTAACGAATGTATCATGTCGTTGGCGTTGTTAGTTGCGCTATCCATTGCAGTCATTCTGGCTGCATATTCTGCGGCAACACTTTCACTTAAGCATCTGTAAACTTGGCTTGTAAAATGTCTAACTAATAATTCTTCTAAAAATTTTACAACTTCTGGTTCAAAAATATAATCATCAGATAATATTTTTGTTTGATCTATTTCGCTATTTTTATATTCTATTGGAAATATTTTTTCAACAGCTCTTTCTTGAGATATAACAGATTTAAATTCGTTATAAACAAAATGAATTTCGTCATACTTTCCAGATTTAAAAAAGTGCATTAATTTATCAGCTACCCCAACTGCAATTTTGTATGATAAGTTTTTAGAAATATTATTAACACTGTCTACAGATTTAATTTCTCTTGCTTTAAAATAATCTATAGATTTTTTTCCAATTAAAAATAAATCAATGCTGTTATATTTTTTTTTATTTTCTTTTAAAAAAGTTTCTGCAAATCGGTTTACTGTTGTATTAAAGCCGCCGCACAATCCCCTGTCTCCACTAACTACTACTAATAAAATATTTTCTATCTTTTCTTTTTTTTCTAAAAATGGGTGACTAACTTTTGGGTTATTAATTAAGCGAGAAATTAAAGATTTCATTTGTTTAGCATACGGTCGCATATTTGTAATATGAGCCTGAGCCTTACTAAGTTTTGCAGCAGAAACCATTTTCATTGCTTTGGTAATCTGCTGCGTATTAGTAACGCTGGTAATTCGGCTACGAATGTCTTTGGTGCTAGACATATATTACAAATCCTTTTTTATTTCACTTAACATTTACTTTGCAAAAATAACTTTAAATTTTTCTAAAGCATCTACTAATTCTTTTTTAATCTCGTCGGTAATTTTATTACTTTTTTCTAAATCTGTAATAATATTTTTATGATTCTGTTGAATAAACTCTAACAATTGTTTTTCATACTCTGCAGAATCTGATTCTTTAACTTCGTCCATGTATCCATTTGTTACTGCAAAAATAGAAATAATTTGATCATAAACTTTGTATGGAGTGTATTGAGGTTGTTTTAACACCTCAACCATTCGTCGGCCTCGGGCTAATTGTGCTTGAGTTGTTTTGTCCAGATCAGATGCAAAGGCAGAAAATGCTTCTAGTTCTCTAAATTGAGCTAAAGATAATTTTAAAGTTCCAGCAACTTGCTTCATTGCTTTAATTTGTGCATCACCTCCCACTCGAGAAACAGACTTTCCAACATTCACGGCTGGGCGAATTCCTTTATGAAATAAATCAGTTTCTAAAAAAATCTGACCATCAGTAATTGAAATTACATTAGTTGGAATGTACGCAGAAATATCTCCAGCTTGAGTTTCAATAATTGGAAGCGCAGTTAGTGATCCTCCGCCTTCGTCTTTATTTAATTTACAAGCTCTTTCTAAAAGTCTTGAGTGAATATAAAAAACATCACCTGGAAAAGCTTCTCTTCCCGGAGGTCTTCTTAATAATAAAGATAATTGTCTATAGGCTTGTGCCTGTTTTGTAAGGTCATCATAAATAATTAAAGCATGCTTGCCGTTATCTCTATAATATTCTGCCATTGCACAGCCAGAAAACGGAGCTAAAAATTGTAATGGTGCAGATTGCGAAGCAGTTGCTGCAACAACTGTTGTGTATTCCATTGCGCCTGCTTGAGTTAATTTTTCAACAACTTGTGCAACTGTTGATTGTTTTTGCCCAATTGCTACATAAAAACAATGAACATCCTGGCCTTTTTGATTAATAATAGTATCAATAGTAATTGCAGTTTTTCCAGTTTGTCGGTCTCCAATAATTAATTCTCTTTGTCCGCGACCAATTGGAATCATAGAATCAATTGCTTTAATTCCAGTTTGCATTGGTTCACTAACTGGGTAACGGGTCATAACTCCGGGGGCTTTTACTTCTATTAATTTAAATTCTTTAGTATCAATTGCTCCCTTTCCGTCAATTGGTCTTCCTAAAACATCTACAACTCTTCCAAGTAATGCGTCACCTACTGGAACTCGTACAATTTTTTTTGTTCTTTTTACTTCGTCACCCTCTTTAATACTTTTGTCTTCGCCAAATACAACAACACCAACAGAGTGTTCGGTTAAGTTTAAAGCCATGCCATATAAGTCTGAAGAAAATTGAACAAGCTCGCCTACCATAACATTTTCTAAGCCATGAATTTGTGCAACACCGTCTCCAACAGATAAAACTGTTCCGACTTCTTCAAAATTTAATTTTTGATCATAGTTTGCAATTTGATCTTTTAAGATACCGCTGATTTCGTCAATGCGAATAGATATGTCCATGCCTAGTCTCCTTAAAAACTTAGATTTCTTTTTATATGTTTATTTAAATTATCCATTTTATTATTAAAAGATGTGTTAAGACTATGCCCTGCAATCCTAACAATAAAGCCTTCTGCCAAAGATTTGTCTTCTTTATATTGCAAATTAATATTTGATTTAAATTGATCTACTAAAGAATCTTTTAAATATTTTTTTTCTGTTTCGCTTAATTTAGAAACGCTTGTAACACTTCCGTTTAAAACTTTGTCATATTTGTCTTTTAAAACAAACATATAGTCTGCGATATCTTGTATAAGAAAAAATCTTTTATTTTCGACAAGCAAAGATAAAAAGTTTTTAGTAATTTTATTAAAATCTGTTTTGCTAAACAAAAGCTGCAAAACTTTTTTTTGATTTTTTATAGAAGAGGTTTTAAAATCAAACAAAGATAAAATTGCAGTATCTTTTTTTAATAAGGCTAACAAATTTTTACAGTCTTGCAAAACCTCTTTAACACAAGATTTATCTTCGGCTAGGCAGTAGTAAGCTTTTGAATAAGATTGTATTAATTTAATTTTTTTCATTAAAAACCTTATTTTCGTTTACATTTTTTAACAAAGATAAATTAATAGCTTTATGGGAGGTTTGCTTTTTTTGAAGATCTAAAGCCGTATTGCAAGAAGTTTGTAGCAGCAATTGGGCTAAGTGTACTTTTGCCTGCGATAATTCTGTTTGTACTTGAACTTCTGCTTTTTCTAAAATATTTACAGTTTGTTTTTTGGCCTCTACTAAATTATCTTCTGAAAGTTTAAGGGAGTTATCCTTAGCTTGTGTAATTTTTTTTGTAAACGAGTCTGATAATTTATTCCATTTTTCTTGCCACTGATTAAATAATAATTTTGATTCGTTAGCTTTTTTGTTTACATTTTCTTCTTTTAATAAAAAGTTTTGTTTTTGTTTTTTTATATATTCAGAAATAGGTTTTTTTAAAAATAGTCTTGCCAAAATAATTAGTGCGACAAAGTTTACAGCCTGGCTAACAATCAAGCTCCACGGAATACCAGCATGTGCCGCAGAAGATGCATGTGCTGATAAAGAGAAAAAAATAGAAAAAATAAATAAAATAAACATAACTAATTATAAAATACGCTCTGTAATTATTTGGCTTATCTCTTTTGAAGAAATAGATATTTGCTCTTTTTGTTTTGTAAGCTCTTTGGTAATTTTTTCTTGCGAATCAGATATTAATTTTTCTGCGCTACTTTGTGCCGTTAAAATTAAACTTTGTATTTTTTCTTCTGTCTGTTTTTTGTCTTTAAAAAAGATAGAGTGTACTTGTTTGTTTAAGTCTTTTAATTTAAAAGAATATTTTTCTTTAATTTCTTCTGTTTTAATTTGCATATCTTGGTTTTGTTTTTCTTGCCCCTCCACCAAATTACATCTTTTTATATATGCTTTATAATAAGCTTTAAACAAAGAGGACAAAAAAAAGTAACTTGCTAAAAATAAAGCACCCTGAATAAAAAAAGTATAGTTTAAACCAAGGTCTGTGATTAGCTTCATGGCTATCTTATTAAATTTTATGCCTAAAAGGGTCAAGCTTTATTCTTAAATAATGGGTCTAGATATAGCTTGGTCTAGGTGCTAAATAGGCTGTTAAATATACTGCTAAATAGACTGCTTAATTTTTTTAATGCTGCCCTCAAATAAGGCGCCGTCTTTAACTTCTAAAACTGCTGTTTCAATAAAGCCCTTTACAACTGCAGTTGGCTGTAACAATACTTTTTTTTTAGAAAAAATTTCTACATTGATCATGTGACCTGAAACAATAACTGTATCTACTAAAATTTTCCCTTCAACTTTAGCCCCTTCTTGTATAACCAATGTTCCCTTGGATTCTAAAGAGCCTTTAAACTCCCCGCCCATTTTTAAAACGCCATTAAATCTTAAATGGCCTTCAAAAAAAGTTCCCTCTGTTAAAAGGCCTGTTACTTCGTTATTTTGAAACATAGTTTTACTTTAATCCCACTAAAGATTGAACAATCTGATTTAGCTGTTTGTCTGTGGAAAAATGAATGTTTAGATGGCCTTTACCGTTTGCATAATCTAGCTGAACTTTTGTTCCTAATTTTTTTTCAATTTGATCTTGAACTTTTTTTAACTGTATTTGTTTTTCTGTTTTGTCTGTGTGAGCAAAGCTTTTGGCCTTGTTTTTTAATTTTTGTTTTTTAATTAATTTTGATAAATCTTGTACGCTTAAATCTTTTTTAATAGCAATATTAGCAAAGCTTTTTTGTAAACTAAAATCTTCTAAACTTAATAATAATTTAGCTTGGCCTAAAGATAATTTATTTGCTTTTAAAAGTTTGCGAACATCTGTATCTAAGTTTAATAGTCTTAATAAGTTTGCTAAAGAAGATCTGTTTTTTCCAAGTCTGTCTGCTAAAACTTGTTGAGTAAAGCTTCCGGAATTAAGTAAATTTTGTAATGCCTCTGCCTCTTCCATTGGATTTAAATCTTCTCTTTGTATATTTTCTATTAAAGCTAATTCAGCAGAAACATTATCGCTTGCCTCTTTAATTATAACTGGAACTTTACTTAAGCCGGCTTTTTGGGCAGCTCTCCATCGCCTTTCTCCTGCTATAATTTCAAAAGATCTTTGTCCGCAAGTTCTTACAACTATTGGTTGTAAAATTCCTTGGGACTTAATAGATTTAGACAGCTCATCTAAAGCTTCGTCATTAAAAATATCACGAGGTTGGTTTTTATTTGGGCGAATCCACTCTACAGAAATAGACAAAACTCCATTATTTACAGGGTTATTTGCTTTGTCTGGCCCGCCTTCTAAAGAATTAAATCCAGATGCACTAGCCCCCAACAAAGATTCAAGCCCCCTTCCCAAAGAGCCTTGTGCCTTTTTATTTTTTATTTTTTGATTATCTTTAGACATTTTTAAACCTCTTTATTTTATTTTTTATAAAGCTAAACTTTTATCCCTTATCAGCTTATTCAAAAAGTATTCTTTTACAGCCTTTTGTTTTGTTTTTGCATACTCAAACTAGTTTGCACTGGTTATTTCTTCTATTCTTGGTTCTGAAAATTCATTTGGCAGTGTATTTGTTTCTGTATTTAGCTGAACAAATCTATTATCAACCTCTTTTGCCAAAGAAATATAACGCTCAGCACCAATAGACTGTGGTGCATACTCAATAATAGACTTTCCATAGCTGGGAGCCTCGCTAAGTCGTACATTTCTTGTGATAATTGAGTTAAAAACCTTGTTAGAAAAATGCTGCTTTACATCCCTAACCACCTGATGACTTAAATTATTTCTAGTATCAAACATTGTTAACACAATTCCTAATAAAGCTAGGTTTGGATTAAAATTACTTTTAATAATTCCTGCAGTATTTAGCAATTGGCTTAACCCCTCCAAGGCATAATATTCACATTGTAATGGAACCATAAAATAATTAGAGGCTGTAAATGCGTTTAAAGTTAGTAAACCCAAAGATGGCGGGCAATCTATTAAGATATAATCATATTCTTCCGATACACTAGACAGAGATTTTTTTAAAAATAATTCTTTGTTTTTTTGCTGATATAAAAATGGCTCAACACCTACAAGTCCCGAATTAGACGGAACAATAAAGAGTTGCGACAGGTTAGTTTGCCTAGTTACCGATGAAATACTTTTTTCGCCAATTAGTGCGTGATATAAATTTGCATTATCGTAATTTTTAACTCCAAGCCCAGAAGAGGCGTTTCCCTGAGGGTCTAAATCAATAATTAAAACTTTTTTATTAAAACTAGATAGGGCAGCGCCTAAATTTACAGTGGTTGTTGTTTTTCCAACACCACCTTTTTGATTAGACATGCAAATAATTTGAGCCAAAATGCCTCCATAAAATATATTTGATTTTTTGTTCCATGTGGAACAATTAGCAATACTTTAATTGCTAAAAGAAAAAAATCAAGGTCTGTGTGTTGTATAAAACAAAAATTTACTACTAAAGTCTAGGGCTTTAAAAGCTTAGGCCAAAAAAGAATTTATGATAAAAAAATCTTGATTATTGTGGGGGAGCTTGTATTTGCCAACCTCTCTGTGAAAAAAATCTTTTGCTTTTTTTGTTCCATGTGGAACATTTTTGCTATCTGGCAATATAGAGCCCAAAGAAACCTCATTTTGCCAATATAAAGATTTAAAATGATAGGCTTGAAATCCAGATGGGCATGCTTTTTTATAAAGATCTAAAGATTTTAAAATAGGTGCAAATGCCCTTGAAACAAATACTGTATTTTTTGTTAAGGCCAGATTTTCTACTCTAGAGCAAACCACCTCCACATTATTTAAATTCATTTGAAAGGCGCAGTGCTCTATAAATTCTGCCTTGCGCTTGTCAGATTCTACAAGCTTAACCGACCTTTGCTCATCTAAGCTGGCTAATATTAGTCCAGGAAATCCGTTTCCAGATCCAACATCATAAAATTCTTGGGAGGGGGAGTCTTTTAAAATTAATCTGGATCCCAAAATAGAATCTAAAAAATGAGCACTTTCAATTATTTTAACAGTCGCTGGCGAAATCAGATTTATTTTTTTGTTAAATTTAATAATTTCTTCATTCATTATGATTATGCGAGTGAATTCTGGCAAATCTTTAAGCACTTGATATAACAATGGAAATTGTAAATTAAAACTTTGCATACAATAGTTGGTGAAAATAAATTTTTTTCTGCCTTGGCCTAAGTCTAGTTTGATACTTACTTCTGAGTAACTAAATAAAATATAATAGTCAAACTAGTTGCTCTGACATAGTTTCAACATCATATTAAATTTTTATGAGCCCTTTATTTTTTAAAATTACACTTAGTAGAAATTTGCGAAAATATATTTTGCAAGGTCAGCCGTGGGTTTACAAAGACGCAATTGTTTTGCCAAAAAAAAATCTTGCAGGTTTATGCCAAGTGCATGATAAAAAAGGATTTATTGCTTGGGCGTTTTATGACAAAGATTCTCCACTTGCTTTAAGAATACTTAGTACAGAAAAAAATATTCCAGACGAAGCTTTTTTTAAAAACCAATTTTTAAAAAGTCTAGCCTCTAGAAAAAATATTAATACAAATTTTACAAATGCATTTAGATTAATTAACGGGGAGGGGGATTACTTTCCGGGATTAGTTTGTGATATTTATAATCACACCGCAATAATACAATTTGACGGAAGTGGCCCTGAATTATTTTGGAAAAAAGAAAGGCGATTTAATTTTAATTGGATTTTTGATTTTACTTCTGCTGAAAGCATTGTAATAAAATCCCGTCACATAAAAAATAACACTGGTATGTTTTTTTTAGGAGACGAAAAAAAAGATTTTACAAAAATTATAATTAAAGAAAACAATTTAAATTTTTTAGTAAATGTTTTAGACGGACAAAAAACTGGATTTTTTTTAGACCAAAGAGACAATCGTAATTATGTTGAGGGTCTTAGCAGTGGTAAATCTGTTCTTAATTTATTTAGTTACACTGGTGGGTTTTCTGTTTACGCGGGCAGGGGAGGTTCTAAAAAAGTTTGTAGTGTAGATTTATCAAGTCCTGCTATTAACTATGCACAAAAAAATTGGGAATTAAATAATTTGCCAAATAATGTTCACAACACCTTGTCAGAAGATATTTTAAAATGGTTAGAAAAAAAACCAGATAATCTTTGGGATATTGTTATTGTAGACCCTCCATCTATGGCTAAATCAAAAGATCAAAAACAAATAGCTACAAAAAAATATATTAATTTATTTTCTGCTGCCATAAAATTTTTAAAACCAGGCGGGGATTTAATTTTAAGTTCTTGCTCTAGCCATATTAACTTTTCTGATTTTCAAGAAATTATAAATCAGGCAGTTTCTGTTAATCGAAAAAAAGCGCAGGTTTTTCGCCTTTCAAGTCAGGGGTCAGATCATCCGTATTTGCAATCTATGCCAGAGTCTAGGTATTTAAAATTTGTGCATTTAAAATTAAGCTTGTGATGTTGGTTTAGTTTTGGTTTTTGTTTTGGTTTTGGTTTTTTTGTGGCGCGGGTGTAGTTTTGGTTTAGTTTTTTTGTGGCGCGGGCTTGGCTTTTATCTCTAAAGATTTTTTATATATAATTAAAGCTTGAATTGCTGACGGATTAACTCCACTAATTCTACTTGCTTGTCCCAAAGTAATCGGCTGAATTTTTTTTAATTTTTCAACCTCTTCATTAGACAGCCCCTTAACCAACCCGTAGTCCAAATTAATTTCTAGCTTCATGTCTTCTAATTTTTTTGCTCTTACAATTCTTTCTTCTTGTAATTTAATATAGCCTTCGTATTTAATTTTAACCTCTACTGGATAGTGAATATTTTCTTCATATTTATTTTTTAATCCAAAATCTAGTAAATTTTTATAATGCACAGGCACTCTTTTTAAAAAATCAACCAAAGAAATTTGTTTATGAATTGGCGAAAAATTATTTAGTTTTAATTTTTCTAAAGTTGTTTGGTTTGGCACCATTTTAATTTTTTTAATTTCATTATAAAAAGTTTTACGCCCCTCCAAAATACTAAACAGTTTATCAAAATCTTTTTTAATAATTAACCCTGCCGAAAAAGAAGTTTCTGCAATTCTTTCTATTACATTATCTTCGCGCAAAACTAAACGATGTTCCGCCCTTGAGGTAAGCATTCTATATGGCTCTTTTGTTCCTTTTGTTACTAGGTCGTCAATTAAAACTCCTATATAAGATTTATCTCGACCTAAAATAAATGGATCTTTTTTTTGTAATTTAAAGGCGGCATTAACTCCTGCAATTAATCCTTGGCAAGCTGCCTCTTCGTATCCGCTGGTTCCGTTAATTTGGCCGGCAAAATATAAATTGTTTATAGATTTAGTTTCTAAAGTTGGCCGAACTTGCAAGGGGTCAAAAAAATCATACTCTACTAAGTATCCTGGGTTTAAAATTTTTACATCTTCAAGCCCCAAAATAGTTTGCAAAAATTTTAATTGTATTTCTTTTGGCAAAGAAGTCGACAGCCCCTGCAAATAAATACTGTTTCCATTAAGTGTTTCTGGTTCTAAAAAAGTTAGGTGGCGATCTTTGTCTTTAAAGCGCGTGATTTTATCTTCTATGCTTGGGCAATATCTTGGGCCTGCACCTTCAATTGTTCCAAGAAATGCTGCAGATTTATCTAAATTTTTACGAACAATGTCGTGGGTTTTTTCATTAGTATAAGTGCTGTGACATAAAATTTGTTTTAACGACAATTTGTTTTCTGATTTAAAACTAAACGGAGTAAATTTTTCATCTCCTTTTTGAACTTTAGTTTTTGCCCAATTAATACTATTAATATCTAAACGGGGAGGTGTGCCAGTTTTTAATCTTGTTGATACAAAACCTTGGTTAACTAATTGATCAGATAATCCAACAGTAGCTTTTTCGCCAACCCTACCTCCAGAGATACGATGATCTCCAATATGTAAAACACCTCTCATAAAAGTTCCGGTAGTTAAAATAACTGCACTAGAAAAAATTTCTGCATCATCTTTTAGCACGACACCTTTTGCTTCTGATTTTTTTAAAATTAATTTTTTAACTTCTGCCTCTTGTACAGTTAAGTTTTTTTGTTTTAAAATAAAATCTTGAACAGTTTTAGAATAAATATTTTTATCACACTGTGCTCTTGAGCCTCTAACCGCTGGCCCTTTGCTTTGATTTAATTTTTTAAATTGTATGCAAGACTTATCTGCAGCTTGAGCCATAAACCCACCAAGCAAATCAATTTCTTTTACAATATGTCCTTTGCCAAGCCCTCCAATTGATGGATTGCAACTCATAAAAGAAATTGTGTCGATAGAGCCAGTTAGCAAAAGTGTACTGTGGCCAAGTCGTGCTGCCGCAAGGGCTGCCTCAACTCCTGCATGTCCTCCACCTACAACGATGATGTCAAAATTGTTTTTCATATTTTTATTTATTTATACTATTAGGCTGTGATTGTCACTTTTGAATATATTAATTTTCCACAAACTTTAGGCTGACAAAAGTTTTACTTCCCCAAACAAAATTCTTTAAACACTTTATCTAAAATTTGGTCGTCAAATTCTTTTCCTAAAATATTATAAACTTTTAGCAGGGCTTCTTGTAGCTCAAAGGCAATAAATTCTAAATCTTTTTTTTCTTTAAGCATGTCCACAGCTTTGTTTATGTTTTTTTCAGCTTTTGTTAGTAAATCAAAATGTCTGGCTTGTAAAATTACTGCTGATTCAGCTTGGTGTTGTGATTTAATAAAATCTTTTAAAAAATTTCTTAGTGAATCAAGGCTTTTATTTTGTTTTGCACTAATTAAAAAACATTTATTTTTTGCTGGAGGTTTGTCGACAAAAGAAGAAAAACTTTTTTCAATACTGCTATAAAAATTTTCTAAACTAAAATGCGTGTTTAAATCTATTTTATTAGCAATAAACACACAGCGATTAAAATCTGCAACATTTAAACTATTTAATAAATCATCTACATCTTTTTTTAAAAAATCTTTAGACACATCAAATATACAAAAAATAAAATGTGCATTTTCTATTTTTGTTTTGGCCTTTTTAATTCCTTCTTGTTCAATTAAATCTTTGCTTTCTCTAAGGCCTGCGGTATCAATAAATGTAACAGGCAATCCTTCTAAATTAATTGCTTCTTCTAAAAAATCTCTGGTTGTTCCGGCCTCTGGGGTTACAATTGCTCGGTTTTTTTCTAAAAATGTGTTAAACAAACTAGATTTGCCTACATTTGGTTTACCGGCTAGTGCAACAAATAACCCCTCTTTAAATAAACATGCTTTGTTATAGCTATCTAATAAAATTTGTATTTCTTTATAAATATTTTTTGTTTGAACTAAAAGCTCCTCGGCAGAACTAACCTCTAGCTCTTCAAAAGAAAAATCAATATTTGCCTCTAGCTGTGCTAGTACTTCTATTAATTGTTTTTCAATATTTTTTAGTAAATAAGATCCGTTGCCTTCTATTTGCCTTAAAGATAAGTTTGCCATTGTTTTATTTTGGCTTTCAATTAAAGATAAAATTCCTTCGGCTTGAACTAAATCAATTCTTCCATTTAAAAAAGCCCTGTAAGTAAACTCTCCTGGATCTGCCATTCTAAGTCCGGCACTAACTAGTAAATTTAAAATTTGATAACTACTTTGAGATCCTCCGTGGCAAGAAATTTCTACAACTTGCTCTGTTGTAAAAGATCTTCCTTTTTCAAAATAGGTAACTAAAACTTCATCAATATTTTTTTTATTTTTATCGTCCTTAAAAAATCCATAATAAACTTGATGTGATTTAACTTGTGTGTCGTTTAAAAAACTGCAAAATTTTGCAACCGTGGCCAAGCTTTTATTGCCACTAATTCTAACAACTGCGATTGCACCTCTACCTGATGAGGTTGAAAGTGCACAAATAGTATCTTTGTCATCACGAAACATAAATGCTTATGTAAAAAAAATTATTTATTATAACTAGCCTCAGACTGAGAATCTACATTGTGCTCAAGGGTATTGTAATTTACCTCTTCGTTATTATTGTCTGAGGTATTGTCTGAAGAATTGCCCAAAGTTTCTTTTTTCTTATAAGGTTTTTTTTCGCGTCTTCGTGGTTCTGATTTTTTAAAATTTCTTGCAGAGCCTTTTATAACTAGTTTAATTTTTTTATAGTCGCTGTTTCCAATAGATATTGCTTCAACTTCTTTGTCATCAGAAAAAAATTGGTGAATTAATCTGCGATTTTTAGCAGATAGTGGGTCAAAATAGGCTGGTTTATTTTTACTTAAAACAGCTTTTTTTAATTTTTCTGCATGCTTCATTAAATTTTCTTCAAAATCTTCTCTAAAAGATCCTACATTTGCGGTTACATAATATCTGTCTTCAAATTGCTTGTGTTGAATAATTCTAATTAAAAACATTTGCAAAGAATCTAAAAGCTGTCCATTTTTTTGAGTTAACAGGCCTTCATCTTCTCCAAAAAAATCAATTGTGATTGTGTTATCTTTTTCGTCCATGTCAAAAGATAATTGAAAATCTGCTTTTTCAATTATTCCCTCTAATGTATCTGCAACTAAATCAACGGGCCCCTTTTTCTTTCCTTTAAAAATACGCTCTAAAAAACTCATGCTATCTCCTTTGTATAATAATTTATTATTTATTTTTATGCTTTTACTTTTACAAAATAATATTGCTGCAATAATCCTAAGCCAGAATTTACAAACATATATAAGGTTAATCCGCTAGGCAAACCGAACATAAAAAAAGTAAACACTATTGGCATCATTAACATAATTTTTGCTTGTGCTGGCTCTAAATTACTTGGCGTCATTTTTTGTTGTAAAAAAATAGTTAGTCCAGACAAAACTGGAAAAAGATAAAACGGATCTTTTAAGCTAAGATCTGTAATCCAAAAAATAAATGGCGACTGATAAAGTTCAACACTTTCTCCTAAAACTTGAAAGAGTGCGAAAAAAATAGGCATTTGCAAAAACATTGGCAAGCAGCCAGATAAAGGATTTACTTTATTGTTTTTCATAAGTGACATCATCTCTTGATTTAATTTAACTTTGTCATCTTTATATTTTTGTCTTAATGCTTTTATTTTAGGTTGAACAACTTGCATGGACTTCATGCTTTTAAAAGATAAAATATTAATTGGAAGCAAAACTAATCTTACTAAAACAGTTAGTAAAATAATAGCTACTCCCCAGTTTTTTACAAAACTAAAAATCCACTCTAATAATTTTAAAATAAAGCTAGCTGTGCCATCAAAAAAACCAAAATCAATGGTGTCAGAAAGTCTTTTATCTACATTAGAAAAAAATGCATTTGATTTTGGTCCAAAATAACTAATATATTTTAACTCTAAGCTTCTTTTGTTATTTGGGATAATATAACTTAGCACAAGTTTTGCTTTATTTTGTTTTTCTAAAACTTGCACATTTAGGTTTGGCAATAAATCAGATTTTTCAATAAATGCTGCTGTAAAATATCTGCTACCTAAAGACACTACATTTATTCCTGAAACAACTTTATTAGAATTTTGTGTTTCCTCTAATAAATCTTCTTTAGAAAAGCCCCACCTGCTTTTTGTTTCTAAATTAGAAATAAATATTTTTTTGCTGTCTCCAAATTGGTCAAAGCTTGATGTCTCTTTGTCTAAAGTAGACTCTGTGTACATGCTAATAGAATTAATTGCCTTGTTTGTGCTTTTAATTTTTATGCTTACATCTATAGAGTAGTTTTGTGAGTTTAGCTTAATAAATTTTTTAATACTTATTCCGTTAAAAAAAGCAGACCCAACCCACTGGTTTTTTTTAATTTTTTTAATATCAAAATATAAATTTTCATTATCATATAAAAAGCTAGAGAAAAATAAAGAATCTTTGTCTCCAATTATAATATCTTTATTTTTTTTATCTTTATATTTATGTAAAGATATTTTTTTTACGGCCATTCCATTAGAAGAAATATAAAAAGACAAATTTTTGCTTTCTACAAAAAATAGTTTTTCTTTTTTTACAAAAGCTTTTTTGTTATTTATTTTTTGATTATTTAAATTTTTATCTTGTAATGGCGTCACATTATTTTTTGCGACTTCTTTTTTTGCCGACTGGCCTGATACTTTGTTTTTATAATTTTCTGGATATTTTTTAACTAGGTGTTGTTGCCAAAAAAACCATATTACAGAAACTAGCGCTATCGCAAACATTGTTTTAAAATCAAAAAAAGTTTCTTTTTTATTCACAATCACATCCTTTCTGTACTGGGTCGTAACCCGACCTGCCAAATGGGCGGCAAGAAATCACTCGTTTAAAAGTAATTTTTAATGCAGCAAAAGTAGTGTGTTTTTTAAATGCTTGTTGCGCATATTCAGAACAACTTGGATAAAACCTACAACCACCTCCCAAGTAAGGAGACAAAAAGCATCTATAAAAATAAATTAAAAAAGAACAGGCCCAAGATAGTTTTTTAGTGCAATTATTTTTGAATGTTTTGTAAGGCCTTTTTAAGCCCAGAAGAAAATGTTTCATAGTTTAAGTTTTTGTAAAAATCTTTTTTTTGTCTTAAAAACACAATATTTATATCATTGTTATTTAGGTCTTTATGCTCTTTTGCAATTGTGCGACACCATCTTTTTAAACGATTTCGAATAACAGCCGTAGCAAGATAAGAGGGTATAGTCCAAGCAAATCGTGAATAAGTATATATGTTTTTTTTATAATTAAATAATGCCCAGCTTACTGGGCGAAAAGTGTTTCCGTTTTTTTTTAAATTACTAAAATCTTCTTTTAAATTTAAAGTAACTAGTTTGTTTTGTTCTGTTTTGTTCTGTTTTGTTTTGTTTATTTTCCACCAGCTTCAACAATTAATTTTTTTCGACCTTTTGCTCTGCGACGATTAATTACATCTCTTCCGCCAGCAGTTTCCATTCTAGATCGAAAGCCGTGCCTTCTTTTTCTTCTTAAATTGCTTGGCTGATATGTTCGTTTCATTTTTTTTCTCCACCTTTTTCAAAGCTCTAAATAAGGCCGTATAAAAACATAGTAATAATATTTGGTCAAGATATTGCTTTATTTTCTTGTCTATGGTAGAAATTTTCCACACCAAGAGAGGCTTAAGCAAACTACATTCTTGTAAGCCCTTGAATGTCTTAATATGTAAGGTATTTTTTTGAAAAAAGAACAATGTGCTGATATTTGGAGCTTAGTAAAGTCCAATATTTTAGAGCAAAATAAAAACAACACGCCACTAATTATGTGGTTTAAAACCACAGACCTTGTAGAGGTGATTGAAGATTCTAGCGGAGGTGTAGAGTTTTCTCTTTCTGTGCCGTCAGAAATACATAAAGACTGGGTTAATAATAACTTAATTGATATTCTTTTATCAGAAATTAATAAAAATTATTCTGATACTTTTAAAATAAGCATTTGTGTAAAAAATAAACATAGCTTAAAAAATACAAATACTTACCAAAATATTCCAGAAGCTATAGAGTCTAATTCTTCTATAAAAATGCCAGACTCTAGCCAAAGTTATGTTGGACTTCAAAAAGACTATGTTTTCTCTAAATTTGTAGTTGGGCGAAATAATGAATTTGCGCATGCGGCCTGCTACGCCATAGCTCAAAAACCAGGCACAACAAACTACAACCCTTTGTTTATTTGTGGGCCAACTGGAATGGGCAAAACTCATTTACTAAACTCTGTTGGTAATTATATTAAAGAACATTATCCAGAAAAAAAAATTCTATACACAACCGCAGAAAAATTTTTAAATGATGCAATTAATTCTGTTAGGCACAGACAAATGGATCGTTTTAGACAAAAATATCGAGAAAGTTGTGATATTTTATTAATGGACGACATACAAATATTAGGAAACAAGCAAATGGTTCAAGAGGAGTTTTTTAATACTTTAAATCATTTTTTTGCAAGTAATCATCAGGTTGTTGTTGCAAGTGATAAAATGCCAAAAGATATTAACGGGCTAGAAGAAAGAATCAGAACTCGACTGGAATGGGGCTTGGTAGCAGATATTCATATGCCCGATTTAGAAACCAGAATTGCTATTTTAAAATATAAGGCCGAGCAGTATAAACTTTCTCTTCATTCTAGTATTATTGAGTACATAGCTAAAATATCTAAAAGATCTATCCGTGAATTAGAAGGTAATTTAAATAAAATTAAAATTTTTTCTGATTTTAAAAAAAGCTCATACAGTGATTCTAGTGTTATTAGTTTAGATTTTGTTAAAAAAACTTTAATCAATCATATTAGTGAAGAAAAGCTGACTATAGATGAAATACAAAAAATTTGTTCATGTTATTTTAAATTAAATATTAAAGATTTAAAATCTAAATCACGAACAAAGCAGATTGTAACAGCGCGTCAGTCTTCTATGTTTTTAATGAGAAAATATCTTAATGTTTCTCTTATGGATATTGGAAAAGCTTTTGGAGGAAAAGACCATACAACTGTAATTAACGCTATACGAAGAGTTGAGGATAGACTAATAAAAGATGCTAGTTTTAATAAAGATCTCAATAGTTTAGAAAGGGAAATACAGAATTTCACAGGTATGTGAATGTGTATTGTGTATAAACCTGTGTATAAACCTGTTAGCTAAAATGTGTTTAAACTTTTCACCATTTAATAGATTGTATAAGTGGCTTTTTCAACAGCTTAATACACAAGAAAAACTAAAGAATTTTAATGACTTAAAGATTAAATCAGAATATACAAAGGCCTACTACTACTACTATAAATAAATATATATATACAGAATAAAAGAAAATGAAAATAAGCATAAAAAAACACAATATATTAAACCTATTAAGCAAAGTACAAAATATTGTAGAAAGAAAAAACCATATGCCTATATTAACCAATGTTTTATTGGAGGCTAAAGAAGGTTTTCTTTTTATTTACGCAACTAATCTAGAGGTAAGCTTAATTGATAAGGTTAGCTGTAAGATAGAAAAAGAAGGCAAGGCTGTTGTTAGCTCTAAAAGTTTATTTGATATTATCAGAGAGCTTCCTGATGAAGACATAGTGCTTTTAAAAAATGAAACAAACAATTGGCTAAAGATAAAGCAAAATAAATCTAATTTTGATATAGTTGGCTTAGATATAAAAAAATATCCAATGTTCCCATCTTACAGCATAGATAATTCTTTAGAATTTTCTAAAGATAATTTTTTAGAAATGTTAGAGAAAACTTTTCACAGTATATCTAATGACGAAACAAGATACCATTTAAATGGAGTTTTCTTTTCAAATACAGAAAACGAAGAATCTAAAGATTATATTATGGTTTCTACAGATGGACATAGATTAAGCTTAGCAGAAAGTTTTAACAATAATAAAAAACAATTAAACTTAGATGGCATTATTGTTCCAAAAAAAGGATTAGCAGAAATTAAAAAAATATTTGATTTAGAAAAAGACATAGAAAATTTTAAAATTTCTGTAGAAAAATCTCAAATAGTTGTTTCTTTAAATTATACTATTTTAATTATTAGATTAATAGACGGAAAATTTCCTGACTATAATAAATTTATACCAAAAAAATTAAAACAAAAAGCTACAATTAATAAAGAAGTATTTTTATCAGCACTAAAAAGAGTTTCTTTGCTTTCTAATCAAAAATCAAAAAACATAACAATAGAATTTAGTAAAAATATTTTAAAAATGAAAGCCAACAACTTAGAACTAGGTAAGGCAGAAGAAGAATTTTCTATAAAGTATTCAGGCGACAGCATTACGGCAGGCTTTAATGCAAAATTTTTAATTGAAGCTTTAAATACTATAAAAGAAGAAGAAGTTCTTTTTTATGTTAAAGATAAAATTTCACCAGGTCTTTTAACACCACTAAAGGACACAAAATTTAAGTATGTTATTATGCCTATGCGAATTTAAACTTTATGTTTATTGAAAATATAGACTTAGTTTATTTTAGAAATTTTATTAAAAAAAGTTATACCTTTAGCAAAGACATTAATATATTTGTCGGGCCAAACGGAAAAGGTAAAACTAATTTATTAGAATCATTATATTTATTAAGCTCAACATCATCTTTTAGAATAACAACACCAGGATGTTTTATTAATAATAATTCAGAAAGTAATTACTCAAGTATTATAGCTAAACTAAATAACAAATCATTAACAGAACTTAGAATTTTATTTGAAGAAAATAAAAAAAAATACTTTGTTCACAATAAACCAAGTAGTTTTAAAAAATTTCAAAGCATTAAAGCAATAGTTTTTAACCCAGAAAGTCTGTATTCTGTAAAAGGAAGTTCAGAATCTAAAAGACAAATAATTGATGAAATTTTATGCTCTATGTCTTTAAATAATAATGAAATTTATATAAATTTTAAAAAAATTTTAAAACAAAGAAATGCTTTATTTTTTGACTGTAAAAAAGAAAAAATTACCTATGAAAAGGCCAAGTTATTAAAACCAAGCTTAGATGAAATTTTTATAAATTGTGCGGCACAATTAACCAACTTAAGGCTTGAAATATTAAAAAATATTCATGGATTTTTTCAAGACACTTTTAGCTCTATTTATCACACAAAAAAAGCAAAAGTAGACTTTAATTATACAATTTCATCTATAAAAGCTAATGACTGGACAGAGGGAGAGATATCACTTTTTTTAAAGCACAAAATAAAAGAAAAAGAGGCAGCAGAATGGGCTTATGGGTCAAGCTTAGTAGGGCCACACAAACATGAAATTAGTTTTTTAATGAACGGAGAAGATGCGCGGTATTATAGCTCTCAAGGACAGCAAAAAACATTAATTTTATCTTTAAAAATATCTCAAATGATGTACTATTATGAGGTTAATAAAAGTTATCCTATTTTACTATTAGATGATGTTCATTCGGAGTTAGATTATACAGTTAGACAATATTTAATGCGTTTTTTAAATAATTTAAAAACACAAATTTTTTTAACTACTACGGATATTCAATTTTTAGAAGGCTTTGGCAAAAAAGGAAAAATTTTTACAATAAAGTAAAAATAGAGGTTTTATGAGTAATAATTACGACGCTTCTGCAATTCAAGTTTTAGAAGGACTAGAAGCAGTTAGAAAACGACCAGGAATGTATATTGGTGATACCACAAACAGAGGCTTTCATCATCTAGTTACAGAAATTGTTGATAATTCTGTTGATGAATCTTTAGCAGGACATTGTAGTAAAATTATAATTTGTTTAAACGCCGACGGATCAATTAGCGTAGAAGATAATGGAAGAGGCATTCCAGTTGATCAACACAAAACAGGAAAATCTAGTTTAGAAGTTGTTATGACAATTCTTCATGCTGGTGGAAAATTTGACAGCGACAGTTATAAAGTTTCTGGGGGACTCCACGGAGTTGGTGCATCTGTTGTTAATGCATTATCTAGTTATTTAAAAGTAGAAGTAAAAAGAAATAATTTTATTTGGGTGCAAGAGTACGAAAAAGGAATTCCTGTATCTAAAGTAGAAAAACTAGGGGCCACAGAAAGCACCGGAACAAAAATTTCTTTTAAACCAGACATGACTATTTTTGATGAAGATTGTACTTTTGATTTAAATATTTTATCAAAAAGATTTAGAGAAATGGCATTTTTAAATGCAGGTCTAGAAATTATTTTAATAGATGAGGTTAGTACAAAAACACAAACCTTTAAATATGAAAAAGGTTTAATTGATTTTATTAATCACTTAAACCAAAGTAAAAAAAACTTACACAACGAAATTCTTTATTTTTCTGGAGAAAAAGATTCTATAGAAGTAGAAGTTGCTATGCAGTGGACAGACTCTTATTCAGAATCAGTTTACACTTATTGTAACAATGTAAATACGCCAGAGGGCGGAACTCATTTGTCTGGTTTTAAAAAAGCTTTAACAAGAACGGTAAACTCTTATGCTATTTTAAAAAAAATAATTAAAGACGCAAAAGTAAAACTAGAAGGCGAAGATATTCGCGAAGGCTTAACTGCAATTATTAGTGTAAAAGTTATAGACCCACAGTTTGAAGGACAAACAAAAACAAAATTAGGAAACCGTGAAGTTGTCGCAGCAGTTGAGGGATTGCTAGGTGAAAAACTTAAAGACTGGTTAGACTCTAACCCAAGCCAAAGTAAAATTATTATTAGCAAATGCGTAGATTCGGCAAACGCAAGAATGGCTGCAAGAAAAGCTAGAGAACTTACCAGAAGAAAGTCAGCCTTAGACTCTAATTCTCTTCCAGGAAAAATGGCAGACTGCCAAGAGAGAGACCCAGCATTATGTGAATTATATTTAGTGGAGGGTGATTCGGCGGGAGGCTCTGCAAAGCAAGCAAGAGACAGAAAGACACAAGCTATTTTGCCACTTAAGGGTAAAATTATTAATGTAGAAAAAGCTAGATTTGATAAAATGATTTCTAATGACGAAGTTAGAATGTTAATTTCTGCACTTGGCGTAGGAATAGGAAAAGAAAATAAAGATTTAACAAAATTACGCTATCATAAAATTATTATTATGACAGATGCAGATGTTGATGGATCGCATATTAAAACTTTGCTGTTAACTTTTATATATAGACAGTATCCAGAGTTAATTGAAAACGGATATATTTATGTAGCACAGCCGCCTTTGTATCGCGTTAAAAAAAATAAATCAGAAACTTATTTAAAAGACGAAATGAAGTTGTCAGAATATTTGTTTAACAACAGTGTTGATAAAATAAGTATTAAAAGTTTAAAAAAAGAAATGAACAAAAATGACTTAAATGAATTTATTTTAAATATTCAAAAATTTAAAAAACTAATTAATATTGTATCTTCTAAATATGAATTAAAATTTTTAAACTTTTTTTTACAAAGTAAAACCAATTTAAAAACAGTTTTAGAAAGCAAAGAAAATATTTTAAAAAGCTTTGATACTCTAAAAGATGAAACTAACAAAAAAACTGATTTTGAAGACAATGATGTTTCTGATTTAAAAGTAGAGATAAAAGAAAATAAAGAATACAACAACTATGATTTTATTATTTCTTACACTCAATTTGGAATTCCAAAAACAAATGTATTTGATCAAAAATTTATTAGCTCTTTAGACTGGATTGAATTAAAAAAAATTACTCAAGACTTACAAGAAGTAACAGACCTGCCGCTTGCAGTAGAATTTTCTTCAAGTGCTGAAGAAAAGTTTGGCTCTTATGTAGAATTTTATGATGCCGTTATGAAAGAAGGAAAAAAGGGAATATATTTACAAAGATATAAAGGCCTTGGAGAAATGAACCCAGATCAATTGTGGGACACAACTTTAAATCCAGAAAACAGAACCTTAGTAAAAATTTCTATTGATGATGCCGTTGGTGCCGACGAAACCTTTAGCATATTAATGGGAGAACAAGTAGAGCCTAGACGAGAGTTTATTAGAGAAAATGCTTTTTTAGTTAAGGGACTAAACATTTAAAATAAAAAAAGTTGTTAAAAGTTTCGGAGAAATTTTATGATAGAAGAAAATATTATTCCTGTAGATATTAATAAAGAAATGAGAGACGCCTACCTGCAATACTCTATGAGCGTTATTGTTGGAAGAGCTTTGCCAGATGTTCGTGATGGATTAAAGCCAGTGCATAGAAGAATTTTATTTTCTATGTATCACTTAAATAACTTTTATAATAAACCATATAAAAAATCTGCCAGAGTTGTGGGTGATGTTATTGGTAAGTATCACCCCCATGGTGATAAAGCAGTTTATGATTCAATTGTAAGAATGGCACAAGATTTTTCATTAAGATATCCGCTTATTGATGGACAGGGTAACTTTGGCTCTATTGACGGTGATTCGCCAGCGGCACATCGTTATACAGAAGTAAGAATGACTGAGCTAAGTTCTGAACTTCTTCAAGATATAGAAAAAGAAACAGTTAACTTTGAATATAACTACGATGACACTTTATTAATACCTACTGTTTTGCCATCTAAATTTCCAAACTTGTTAGTTAACGGAAGTTCTGGAATTGCAGTTGGAATGGCAACAAACATTCCTCCACATAATTTAATAGAAGTTATTAATTCTTGTTTAGCAATTATAGAAGACAAAGATATTAGCGTTGATAAGTTATTAGAAATTTGCCCAGGGCCAGACTTTCCAACAGGGGCTGTTATTTCTGGAAGAGCAGGAATTGTATCAGCTTATAAAACAGGAAAGGGAAGTGTTAAGCTAAGATCTGTTACGCATTTTGAAAAAAAAGCTTCGTCAGAACAAATTATTGTAACAGAGCTTCCGTATCAAGTAAATAAAGCTAGATTAATAGAAAGCATTGCAGAATTAGTTAGAGATAAAAAAATAGAAGATATTTCTGACATTAGAGATGAATCATCTAAAGAGGGGATTCGTGTTGTTATTATTTTAAAAAGAAACGCTTCTGCAGATGTTGTTTTAAATCAACTATACAAATTTACTCAACTTCAAAACAGTTTTCACATTTCTCTTTTGGCATTAGATGCAGAAAGTAATCCTAAAATTTTTACATTTAAACAAATGATTAACTCTTTTATTGAGCACAGAAAAGATGTTATTTATAAAAGATGTATTTTTGATTTAAAAAAAGCAAGAGCAAGAACACATATTTTAGATGGACTTTTAAAAGCCTTAGAAAGTATTGATGCAGTTATTAAAACAATTCGCGCGTCCTCAGAGGCAAGCGTTGCTCGTAAAAAATTAATAGAAGATTTTTCTTTTTCTGAAAAACAAGCAAATGCTATTTTAGAAATGAAGCTACAAAGATTAACAGGCCTTGAAAAACAAAAAATTGAAAATGAAACTAAAGATTTAGATGTAAAAATTAGTTTTTTACAAAAAGTAGTTAGCTCTGTATCAGAAATTTATAAAATTATTGTAGAAGAGCTAACTGCAATAAAAGAAAAATTTAATAGCCCAAGATTAACTAAAATTGAAGAAGGCGAAAGTGCCGAGATGATTGATGAAGATTTAATAACAGAAGAAAACATAGTAGTTGCACTAACTCACAAAGGTTTTGTTAAACGAATGTCTGTAGATGAATATCGATTACAAAAACGCGGAGGAGTAGGTGTTAAAGGCTCCACAAGAGAAGAAGATTTTGTAACACATTTATTTTCTGCAACTACACATACTTTGTTTTTGGCCTTCTCTAATCTTGGAAAAGTTTATTATACAAAGGGTTATAAATTTCCTATGGGAAGTCGAACTGCAAAGGGCTCCTCCATTCGTAATATTATTAAATTAGAAGACAAAGAACAAATTCAAGCAATTGTGCCTATTGAAGATTTTAGTGATGATAAATTTTTATTAACACTAACTAAAAAAGGAGTTATTAAAAAAACAGAATTAAGTGCGTTTGCAAGACAAAGAAAAAGCGGCTTAAAAGCTGTAAACATTGAAGACGGAGACACTTTAAAAGATGTTTGCATATTAACTAAAGATCAAAGTTTATTTATTGCAACTAAAAATGGAATGTCTATTCATTTTAAAGAATCGCAATTAAGAGCTATGGGAAGGGCGGCAAAAGGCGTTAGAGGAATTAAATTAAAATCAGGCGATGAAGTTATTGGATTAGAAATTGTAAACGATGCCAGCTCTTGTGTCATATTGTTAATCGGAAACAACGGTTACGGAAAACGAACTAAATTATCAGAATACAGATTGCAATCACGAGCCGGAACTGGAATTACAACATATAAAGTAACAGAAAAAACAGGCCCACTTGTGGCTATAAAAATTGTCAAAGATGATGATCAAATTTTATTAAGCACTAATCAAGGGCAAACTATTAGAACAGTAGTACAAAATATTTCTATTATAGGAAGGTCTTCTCAAGGAGTTAGACTAATGAATTTAAAAAATGAAGAAAAAATTACAGGGATTACCGTTTTAGATTGTGAAGACTCTGATGAGAAAAAGGGTGATGAAGAGTAGTTTTTTTATTTTTTTATTTTTGAGTTCCTGTATTCTTAAAAAACAGAACTTAACTTTTTATAAAAAAAGATTTGAAAAATTAAAATATACAGAAGAGGCAACTGTTGCAGCTAAAAAAATTCTTTTTTTATTAGAAGAAAAAAATAGCCCACATAATATGTCTACAAAATATTTGCTGTATTTGTCTAAATACAGCAAAAACTATGATGACAAAATTTTTTATCAAGAAAAATTAGCCAAAATTTATTTTAAATCATCAACACAAATTAATAGCGCCATACAAATATGGTTTAATTTAATTTCTGGATCAAAAAGCCACAAAAAAAACCAGTATAAATTTTTAATCGCCAAGGGATATTTTAAAATTAAAAAATATAATCAAGCCTTGTTGGAGCTAAACAGTATAAAAACAATAACAAAAAAAGTGTCATTACCAATTCAGCTATTAAAGATAAAAATTTTTAAAGAATTAAAATTTTGGAAAAAATCCATAGCTCTTTACAAAAAAATAAAAAAAACCTTTTATATTGAGTATAAAAAACAAGAAATGGCGATGGATTTAATTTCTATATATAAGCATTTATCACTACATAATCTGGCATTGCGTGAATTAAAAGATTTAAAAACTTATCACAGCTCTCCTAATTTTATTCAGCGGCGAATTTCTGTTGTAAAAAAAAGAATTAAAAACCAGCCTAAAATTAGAAGGTAAAAATATGAATGCATTTGTTTGGATAGGACTTTCTACAGAATTAGGAGTTTTAGTTTATATAGCAGTTTATTTTGGCGCCTATTTAAAACAAAACTATAATTGGGATAACGCCACCGTAGCCTTGCTTGTGGTATTTTTTATGATTTGGGTTTTGCAGCTGATTTTTTTAGTAAAAAAATGGCAAAAAAAATAAGGCTTCGCGTTATTCTTGTTTGTATGTATCTAAAACTTGAGAGAAGTATGAAAATCAAGTAAATAAGTTCTGTTATGGTACATTTTCACTGGGCTCAATTATTAAATTTTATTAAATATAATCAACTGCATATAGCTAGCTCTGTTTTGATTTTATTTTTTTCTTTTTTCTTTTATTTTTTTGGAAAAAGAGCTCTCGGAACAGGAAGAGACGCCATTGTTCCGTCTGATAAAATTTCTTTAAAAGCTTTTTTTGAGGGAGTTCTGCATTTTATTGCATCTTTGGTAGAAATTGTAATGGGCAAGGGGCACAGGCAGCATGTTCCAGTATTTGCAGCTTTATTTTTTTATATTTTTATTAGTAATATGTTTGGTTTGTTTCCAGGGTTTTTACCCTCCACAGATAATTTAAATACAACAGTTGCAATAGGCTTTTTCTCTTTTTTTATTTATAATCATTGTGGATTTAAAGAGCACGGAGTTGGATATTTAAAACAATTGCTTGGGCCAGTTCTTTGGATGGCTCCATTAATGTTGGTAGTCGAGTTAGTTTCTCATTTTGTGAGACCATTTAGTTTGGGACTAAGATTACAAGGAAATATGTTAGGAGACCATACTGTTTTGTCTATTTTTTTAAACTTAGTTCCCTATGGAGTGCCAGTTATATTTTATGCTCTGGGTGCATTTGTGTGCTTTATGCAAGCCTTTGTATTTACAATGCTAAGCATGATTTATGTTTCTATGGCTATTTCTCACGACCACTAATTTTACTATTTTATACTTGAAAAAAAACTAAAATCAGTTAATAAACTTACTAGTAAATAAAAAAACAAGGAACTTTTTATGAAAAAAATAATGTTATTTTCATCAGTATTATTTGCAGCAACACCAGCATTTGCAGCCGAAGCTGTTACTAATAGCTCTGGCGCTATGTATGCAATTGCAGCAGCAATAGCTATTGGTGTTGCAGCCTTTGGTGGTACTTTTGCCCAAGGAAAAATTGGAGCTTCGGCTATGGAAGGTATTGCAAGAAATCCAGAAGCACAAAAAAGCATGTTTGTACCAATGATTATTTCTTTAGTACTTATTGAGTCGCTAGTAATTTATGCCTTGGTAGTTGCATTCCAATTAGTTGGAAAAATTTAAGTTTATAAAAAAATAAATTATTTAAGTTTATAAAAAGCCAAGTATTAGTACTTGGCTTTTTATATTAATGAAGCTTTAGTTTTCTAAAAGTTTTTTTAACTCTTCCCTAACTGCAACCTTGCTTTGCAATTCAATTTCATCAATCATTTTGTTTAAATCATCGGGGTTTGTTGACTCACACCTTACAACAATTGCAGATTGTGTATGAGAGGCTCTAATTAATCCCCAAGAATTTTTAGTTTCTATTCTTACGCCATCAATAAAATTAGTAATAAATTTATTTGATTTTTTATAGTGGGCAATAATATTTTTCATTAAAATATTTTGATCTTCTGCCGGGACTTCTATTCGTATTTCTGGAGTGGCATAAGTTTTTGGATAATCTTTTAAAAGCTCGGTAATGCTTAAGCCAGTTTCTGTCATAATTTCTATTAATCTAAGGCCCGCATAAAGAGCGTCATCGTAGCCGTAGTTTCTGTCTGCAAAAAAAATATGCCCACTAAATTCTCCCCCAAATGGAGAGCCTTCTTTTTCTATTTTTGTTTTTATTAAACTGTGTCCAGTTTTCCACATAATAGGCTTTCCGCCATAGTCTTTAATGTTTTTGTATAAAATATTAGAGCACTTTACATCCCCTATAATTTTAGCATTAATATTTTTTTTTAAAATAAACTTACTAAATAAAGATAAAATTTTATCAACAGGTATTATGTCTCCATTTTCGTCAAGGACTCCAAGCCTGTCGGCGTCTCCATCAAGGGCGATTCCAATAAAAGATTTAGAGCCTAAAACTTTATTTTTTAAATCTTTTAAATTAGATTCAATGGTTGGGTCTGGATGATGGTTTGGAAAAGTTCCATCGGGATTGTCAAACAACATAATTGGATTAAGACCAACGGCTTCGTACATTTTTTTTGCAATGCAAGATCCAGCACCGTTTCCACAATCTAGTGCTAGCGGTATAGATTTTAAATTTTTAAATTCTTTTGAGTACCTGTTAATATATTTTTTGTAAATGTCATCTTGCTTATCAATACAAACAGATTCACTTTGCAAAGATTTTAAAAATTTATTGCTGTCTACAATTGTTTTTAAAACTTTAATGTCACTTCCAAAAACACTTTTAGATTTTAAAGAAATTTTAAAGCCGTTATAATTTTTAGGATTGTGGCTGGCTGTGATAACAATTGTTCCGTCTACCTCTGGATATATAAAAGAAGAAAAATAACTCATTGGAGAGGTAACTAGGCCAAGTTTATATATTGTAATATTACTTTCTTTAAATGCTTCTAGCATTTTTTTATAAAGAGCCGGGCTAGAAAGCCTAACATCATGGCCCAAACTTATAACCCAAGATTTTTTTGATGGATCAGATTTAATACAAAATGTAGAAAATGCTAATGCTAAATTGTATGCAAAATTATCAGAAAAATCTTTAGAGTAAATGCCTCTTATGTCGTATTCTCTATAAATGTCTGGATTAGTAATCATAAATTATAAAAATATTTTAATCAAAGAATCTTTTTTTTCTTTTTTAATCCAATTTTGCAAAGTAGTTTTAAATTTTTTATTAAATAAAATAGTTTTTATTTTATTTAATGCTATTTTATAGGCAGTACTTTCAACCTTTGAGATGCTTTGAATTTTTACCAAATGATATTCTTTGTTTATTTTTATAAATTGAGGATTTTTAGTTTTATTAAGTTTTTTTATTAAAGAACGCATTTTTTTAGACATTTCTGAATATGTTAATTTTAACCAAGGCGTAAAATTAGTATTTTTAAAATTTTTATTTTTAGTGACTATATGTAACAACGAATATTGTGTATCTAGTGATGGAAGTCTTTGTTTAATTTTATATGAATAGTTTTTTATATCTGTTTTACTAATTTTTACTTTTGGCGAAATAAACTGCCTTAAAAATTGATTAACTTCTAATTTATTTTTTATATTTTTTTTATACTCAGAATAATTTATTTTTTTGTCTCTTAGCAATTTTTTAAATTGACCTTCAGTTAAACTATAGTTGCTTCTAATTTTTTCTACATAGCTATTAACCTTAGACGGGCTAACAGAAAGATTGTATTTTTTAATTTTATTAAAAAGCAATTGGCGAGTAACTAAATAATCTAACAGCAGTCTATTATTTTTTAATAAATTTTTGCCCTTGTATAAAATATCTCTTAAACTGTCTGGAAGATTGCTGTTTTTTATTTCTTTTTTTGTTTGGTTTAATTGATTTAAATAAATCATTTTATGATTTATTGTAGCAATAGTCTTGTTAAGTAACTTTGCATTTAAAGAAGTTATGCCTGCTGTTAAGATAAAAAAGAATAATATAAAATACTTCATAATTGTTTTAAAATTGATTTGTTAATTAGCACTGTTTTATTTTTTAATTGTTTTTGTATCCAGCCCTGGTAAAGGCTGTCTATTTTTTTTTCAACTAATATAGATTTAATAAATGAATTAGATTTAGACAAGCTTTTTTTATTTTTTTCTAACTTTAAAACTTGATAAATATGCCACCCCCAGTGGCTTTGTGTAACTGGGCTAATTTCGCCAATATTCATTTTAAAGGCAGGGTCAAATATATTAGATGATCCGTATGGCACATGTATTTTTTTTTGTGACAAAATAGGATTAAATTTTGGCAACAAACTATATATATCCGAAAATTTTATTTTATTTTTTGTTAAAAAATTATGAATAATTTCTGCATCAGTTTCTGTTTTTAATAAAATGTGCCTAAGTGTTGCAATTTTTACTGGCTTTAAAAATTCTTTTTTATTTTTTAAAAATAATTTAGCTTCTTTTTTTGTAATGCTAATTTTGCCAGCATGTAATTTAATCCACGCCTCTCTTAAAAGTTTTGCGCGAATAAAAGCGGCAAGTTGTTTTTTAGAAACATTATTTTCGTATAAACTTTGTTTAAAGCTAATTGGGCCCTCATATCCGCTCATTAATTTTTTAGTGTATTTAAGAACTTTAGAGCTCGGGATAGAAATATTATTTTTTTTTGCCCATTTTTTTAAAAGATAGCTTTCTAAAAATTGTTTTATAATTCGTTTTTTTGTAAACTCTGTTATTCCTTTTTGATATTTATAATTAAACAATCTAGAGGGGGAGCTTTGGCTTTTTGTAAGAAACTGTTTTAAAGTTAATTTATGGCCATCTATTTTAACAATAGTAATATCATCTTTTTTTGTTTTTTTGTTAGCCCCAGTACAAGAAATTAAAAAACAAAATAAAAAAAATATGGCATAAAAAAACCTCGCTTGATAGGCGAGGTTTTTAATTAAAGTATTACAAATACTTTTTTTCATAAGTTACTTTATTTTTTTAAGCAGACTAGCGTTAACCTTAATTTTGTACTTTTTCTTTAATTTTTTAAAAAAAGCGTTAAAAATTTTTACCCTAGCTATATCAAAAATAGCAGCTTTTAAATATTGCTTATTGGCTAGCGAATATGGCTTTACTCCAGTTAGTTTTATAATATGAAACCCATAAGGAGTTTGCACCGGAGAGCTAATTTGATTTAATTTTAATTTTTTAGCCATTCTGTAATAATTTGGAACCAAGGTTACCTTTGTTTGATAACCTAAATCACCATTTCTTGCCTTCGAAACAGCGTCATCTGTGTATAGGTGAACAAGACTTTCAAAACTTTTTTTACTTTTTTTAACATCTTTATAAATTTGATTAGCTCTTTTTTTAGCTGTGCGAACTTGTCTTAAATTTGCATTTGGTTTAACAGCTATTAAAATATGACTAGTGCGCACCTCTGGAAATTTAAAATAATATTTTTTCATTGCACTTGGCTTAATTTTAATAGCCTGAATAGATCTAGATAAGTTTTTTTCTAAATAAAATTTGTAAAGCTCTTGATCAATTCTTTCTTTAAATTTTGCAGAATTTTTTATATTTTGTTTTTTTGCCTCTTGTACGCCTATGCTAAAACGAATAAAATCTTCTAAAACAGATCCAGGGCTGGGCGGATTAAAACTGCCTTTTTTTGTTTTTTTATATTTGTGTTTAAATTCTTTTTCTGTGATAGTTTTGTTTCCAACGCGGGCAAGTGTTGCCGCAATACCAGTATTAAAACTTAATAATATTATTATTGTGCTAATTAAATAAGTGATTTTCATGTGCTGCTCCTATAGATAATAATTAGTTTTATTATTGCTTAAGGATAAGCATGTATCAAGTTTTCTTTTTAAGACATTTGTGATTTTAAAGCTTCTGTTAATTTTGGAATTACACTTAGTGCGTCTGCAACTAGACCATAGTTGGCTTTTTTAAAAATAGGGGCATCGGCATCAGTGTTAATTGCAACAATAATTTGACTACTGCTCATCCCGGCCAAGTGTTGAATTGCGCCAGAAATTCCACAAGCAATATATAATTTTGGCGAAACAACTTTTCCAGTTTGCCCAACTTGCATATTGTGAGAAACCCACCCGGCATCTACTACAGCCCTAGATGCACCCACTCCAGCATCTAATACTGCAGCCAAATCTTTTAATAATTTAAAATTAGCAGCCTCTTTAAGACCCCTTCCGCCAGACACAATAATATTTGCCTCTGTAATATCTTTTTCTGAATTTTCTGATTTAGATGTAGATACTAATTTAATTTTATTATCAACATTAATGTTATCTAAAACACTAACAGATATATTTTCTTCTGGAGTGGCACTTACTTTAAATTGGTTTGCTCTTAAAAGTATTGCAACAGGAATTTTTTCTGTAGAAAAAGAAATTTGAGCAGTGCACTTACCAGAAAATAAAGATTGTGTTGTGTTAATTTTATTATCTTTTTTTTCTACCCCAATAACATCACTTGCTATGTTTAAATCAGAGGCCGAAATTCTAAAAAACATGTCTTGGCTAAATAAAGAATTGTTAGAAAATATTATTGATGCATTAGCTTTATTAATTGCCTGTTTTAATAATAAAGAAATAGACTCTGGAAGATAATCTTCTTTTTTTTCTGAACAAAAAACATTTTTAAATCCGTATTGTTTTAACTCTTCTGTAAGCTCTGGACTATTTGCTCCAGCTAAAAAAGCAGTATTTGTGCAACCTAATTGTTTAGACAGCTCAATACTTTCTAGACTAGATTTTTTAATTTTATTATTTGATACTTCTATACATATTAATGCGTTCATGGTTTTGTCCTGTTAAAAAATTTATTTATAAAGCTTTTTGTTCTTTGAGATTTGTAATTAACTTATTAATTTGCTCCTCTTCTGTGCCTGATAAAATATTAACATCAGGCCTGTTGCCAGGTAAATTATAATTATAAAAAGATGTGTCAGGCGAAATATTTAATTCGCTAAAAGATATTTCTTCAATTGGCTTTCGCTTAGCCTTCATTATTCCTGGAAGGTTCGGGTATCTTGGAGTATTTAATCCTTTAGTTGCGCCAATAATGGCTGGCAAATTTAATTCGTAATTTTGTTTTTCGCCACCGTCTATTTCTTTAGTTGCGCTAATAGTTTTATTTTTAAGCTCTAGTTTGCTTACTCCCGAAAGCACGGGCATATTAAGTTTTTCTCCAAGTCTAAATAGCATTAGACCAAAGTTATAATCTATTCCAACCTTTCCAGTAAAAATTAAATCTGGTAAATCTTTTTTTTGTAAAGTTTTTGCAATTGCTTGGGCAACCATGTCGCTGCTTAAAAATAAATTATCTGGAGTATCAATACATATTGCAGTATCAGCACCCATCGCAAGCGCAGTTCTAAGAGCTTCTGTTACTCTAGTTTTTGGGCCAACACTAATAACTTCTACACTAGCACCCGTTGATGCTTTAGTTTTTAAAGCTTCTTCAATTGCAAATTCATCGTATGGATTAATTGTCCACTTAATATTTTCTGTATTAATATTTGTAGAGTCGCCATTGATACTTAATTTAGTTTCTGTAT
>JAAOIH010000019.1 GCA_015163875.1 Bdellovibrionales bacterium | reverse complement strand
GATTAATATTTATATAAATAATAAATAATATTTATATAAAATAGTAAGTGTTACATTTTGAGACACATAAAAACGCTCATGGCCTCTGTATACAAAAATTTGATACTTTCAGATCAAAAATAAATTTTTATATTGGTAAGTATTTTGCTATATATAAATTATGAACACAGCATGCAAAAACCTTATCATTACCATATCTTCAACTTTTTTGTTTACATCTTATGTTGGTGCAAAAAAAATACAGCTGCCTGAACACTGCATGGACAGCAGCATCATGTCTGTTAAATCAAAAGTAGATTATGCGTCTAAAAAAACTTTTAAATACTACTATCAAAAAATTATTAGAAATTCAGACAAGTCTAAGCCAGTTTTTATTATTATTCCTGGTGGCCCTGGCAGAAGTGCTATGACTAATGCTGATAATGTATTTAGTGATTCATATACAGCAGAATTAACAACAAATACAGAATTTTATTGGGGACTTCCTGTTAAATCTAATATAATTTTAACTAGTCCTAGAAGCATAGATTGTAATCTTAATAATAATCTTCCTAGTTCAAGTTATGTAACAAAAAATATTGTACAAGACTTAGTTGCAGTAATAAAAAAAGAAAAATTAACTAATTATATTATTGTTGGTAGATCTTACGGATCCGTTGTTGCAACTAGGCTGTCTTATTATATTGAAAATAATAAAGATATTAAAAACCCTAAAGCAGTTTTGCTAACTGGTGTTTTAGGTCATTATTTAGATGTTAATACCGTGGCATCAGACCTTCAACTTGTTTGGGGTCAAATTTATAAAAAGCAATCTTCATTTATCCAAAAAATATTTCCACAAGATATTTCTGCTATTACAGATAGTGAAGATTTTAAATTTCCACTTGATATAGGCGCACAAACTTGGCTCAATATGATTCAATATGAATTAAAAATAGGATTTAATTATTTTTCTTATGAGCTTGCTCTTGCATCATTTTTAGAAAACTTAGGACAAACACTAAATAGAATCAGCAGTGCAAGTGCTGGAGGCCATGAATATTTAAGGCTTAATAATCACTTAAAAAGATTAAAACAAGAAGTTATGGCTCATGCCCCAGCTGACAACACTTCATCACAAAAAATATCTGATCAAAAAAATGATAAAGAAAAAGAGATTTCATTATTTGAGTCAATAACACAAAAAGAAATATATATAAATTTAGGAAAAAACCCTGTTAAAAAATCAGCACTTTGGAATTCTAATAATTATCAAATTAAAAAAATACCAGTAATTTACTTTCATGGTTCTTGGGACACAACAACAACTATTAAAAATGCTATTAGTCACTATGATGGGCAAAAAGTAAAAAAAAATAAGTACTTTATTAAAGCAAACAAAGGTGGGCATGATGTTCTTTCTGGGCTTAACAGCTGCAAAACTGATTTTTGGAAATCAGTATGGAATAATAATTTTAATGCTATGACTGCTATTATACAAGACTGTGACCCTAATTTTAAATTATTAAAATAAGATCTGTTTTTTATAAAATATTAAAATAAATGCTGTGACCTTAATTATAAAATATTAAAATAAAACTAGGTCTGATAAAATATTTAATGACTCTTGAATATCTGCTCTGTCCATATATTTTTTTAATTTTTGTTTTCTTAAAGCTTCAGTATTAGTTGTTTCTTTTATTTTTTCTTTTTTAGATTTTTTTTGATCTTTTAATAAATCAGAAATTTTAATAATTTTTTTATTTAATTTTTTATCTTCTTTAATAAATTTTTTAAATGCTTTGCTGGTTTTTACTCTTTTTTGAGATTTAAATTTTAATTTATTAATAATGCTTTTAGTAATAAGCTTCCATTTATTTTTCTTTAAAACGCCCTGTGCATTTTTAGATATAAAGCTATCCACTGTGTTTGGCTTTAAAGAATAATCTAAGCTGGACTCTCCCCAATCTTTTAATACAGAGGCAGTTGGGAACAAAATATCAGGAGTTACTCCCTGGTGTTGTGTAGTTTTTCCGCTTGGAATATAAAACATTCCGATAGTAATTTTTAAAGCTCCAAAGCTTCTTCTTCCCAAAGGCTCAATAGTTTGTATAGTGCCTTTTCCGTAAGTAGAGCCTGCTCCAACAATGATTGCTCTTTTGTAATCTTGTAAAGCTCCAGATACAATTTCTGAGGCAGATGCACTAAATCTATTAACTAAAACAACAAGAGGTCCTGCAAACTGTACTCTTTCGTCTCTGTCTTTTAACTCAGAATATATAGGCATTCTTTTAGACTGCCTTACTACTCCGCCTGTTTTAAAAAATAATCCAGAAATTTTAACTGCATCAGACAGTGATCCTCCTCCGTTGTTAGATAAGTCTAAAACAACTCCATTAGCACCTTTTGCTTTTGCTTCTTTTAAAATTTTAATTAAATCTTTGGTTGCCGACACCTCTCGGTTCTTCCAATCTGCGTAAAAAGAATCTAAATGAATTAGCGCTAATTTTATTTTTTTTTGATTTACTGTTTTATCTATATAATAAACCTTTGCTCTTTCTAGTGGAATTTTATCTCTAACTAAAGTTATTTCAAATTTTTTTACAGAGCTTTTTGTTTTTCTAGAAATTAATAATCTAACCTTGCTTCCCTTTTTTCCTCTAATCTTACGAACAACATCGCCTAAATTCATTTCAACAATATTGTCAAAACTTCCAGATACTCCTTGTGCAACTGCTAAAATTTTATCTTTAGCTTTTAGCTTTCCAGATCTGTCAACTGCTCCGCCCTCTATAACTTCTACAATTACAGTAAATCCGTCTTCAAAAGAAAGCCTTGCGCCGATGCCCTCTAAAGATCTGCTCATTTCTATTTGAAAATCTTCTAATTTTTTCCAAGAAAAATAACTAGAGTGTGGATCAAGGGCTGCAGAAAAAGCTTCTAAATAAATAGATAATTTTTCTGTTTTAATTTTTTTATCTAAAAGTTTTAAATTGCGCTTATACTGCCTAATAACAAAATTGCGAGCCTTTTTAAGGTTCATTGTAGATAGCAGATTTGTAACTTGAAATTGAATAGATTTATATAAATACTTTTCTGCTTGTTTTTTTGTGTCAAACCTTTTTCTTTTTTTAATTTCTAGTGACAGGCTTACACTTTCGTCAATTTTAAATGACTTTTTAGACAAAAGTTTGTTTGCAAAAATTGATCGCTCTTGCATGCGCTTTTTCCATAATAAAAAAAAATTATCTAAACTAGAGCAGTTGTCATTTTTAATATTTTTTAATAGGTTAAAAAAAATATTATTAATTTTTACTATATCTTTTTTTAAAAAAATAGTTTTATTAAAATCTGCATTGTTGATTAAATTATTCACTATTCTTTTTTGAAAATTTTTATTTAATTTTATTTTTTTAATATGCTTAGATACATAAACTTGTTGAATTAATGATATGTGCTTACATTTTAAATTTTGTGGAGCAGTACTTTTATTTGCAGCAAAACTTAGTGCAAAAGAAAAATTAATTAGTATGGCAAAAATTGTTTTTAATAAAAACATACAGTGGTCCTTTTAAAAATTTTAATAAATTATTATCTAAAATAATTTATTACAAATAAGCTATTATAGAGTACAAAAAAATAAATAAATATGCAAAATTTAAAATTTACTTTTAAAAAAACTAAACCAGACAAAGGGCTAAAGCTCTTTTTTAATAATTTCGCTATTTTTTGTATCAAAAACAAAAAAAGAATTTTGTGGATAAACTTTTTTAAGCTTGCTCATTGCCATTGTTATGTGTTTTAAATTTTCTGCATCGTCATCTGACATACCAAAGCGATGCCCCTTGTTAAATCCATATTTTGTAAACGCCTTTTTAACAGCAGACCCTATGGCGATATTTTTTAATTCAGCTGTGCTATACTTTTGATTTTCTGCATACTCATTTAAAAAAGATGGAGAATTTACAGCGTAAATATCTAAATAATTTGGCTCACATGGTAAATGTTTATATTTTACTAATAAAGATAAACCTTTTTTTAAAACATTAGTGGAGTGTCCTCGCGCAGTAATAAGTGCAACTGGTCTTTGATTTAATACAGCATGACAAAAGTAAGCCCAAGATGGCCCCTGCCAGTAAGAGTCTGGTAGTTTAATACTTTTTTTAATATCTTGAATAAAACTTTGATCAACAAAAGGTTTTTTCCACCATGGAATATTTTGGTCTCTATATTCTTGAAAGCTTCCGTTGTTTGTAGAAAAATCTATATGATAATCTTTAAACGGTCCGTGACTCCCAATAAAACTTTGCTCTGCAATAAAGCTTTTTCCAGAAACTCTTAGCATCTTTCCTGTTGCTTGATGTTTTAAATAAATACTAGAAGATAAATTTAAAATATTTTCGTCAATATCAAAAAAATAAAAACTCTTAGCATTTTCGTCTTTGTGGTAAGATTCAGACGGCTCCCATGCAAAAGATTGCTCTGGATTAACAAACTTATTTTTTGTCACTATCGCTCTTTTTTTTAATAATTACTTTTTTTCTTACAACAACTTTTGGTTTTGCAACAACACTAGATGCCTTTTTTTTTGTAGATTTTTTTTTACTTGCTTTCTTTTTTGTAACTTTCTTTTTTTTTTGAGGTGACGATGCAACTTTATCTTGAATCAAGCCAACGGCGATGTCTAAAGTAATATTATCTTGAGTGTAACTATCGCCCAAAGATACATTGTGTTTATTCCATTTAAGATAAGGCCCGTATCGCCCGTCATATAGTTCGACCTCTATGTCTTCATACTTTCCTAAACTTTTTAAAATTTTAGCCCCGCGACCTTTTTTTGGTTGTGCTAATAAAGCTTTTGCTTTTTCTAAACTAAATTCAAAAAAATCTTCTGTTTTTGGGATAGACCTAAAGTCTCCGTCTAAAACTACATAGGGGCCAAACCTCCCAATGTGTTTAACAATATTTTTTTTGCTTTCTTTATCTATTCCAAGAGTTAATGGTAATTTTGATAAATACAAAACTTTATCAAAGCTTAAATTTTCTGGATCTAAAGTAGCAGGTATTGATACTCGTTTTGGTTTTACACCTGCCTCTTCGTCGGCTTCTCCCAATTGTACATAAGGTCCGTAACGACCAGATAAAATATATAAAGGCTGCCCCGTTTCTGGATCTTTTCCAACAGAATCTGCTCCGTTAATTTTTATATGAATTAAATTTTCTAAATATTCTACATTAGTGCTTCCTGGTAAAAAATCATCTGTTAAAGATGCACAAATTTCTTCACCTTTTTTTTGTGTGCAAATATAAGCGCCGTAACGACCAACTTTAAATTCATAATTTGGAAATTTATCAATTTTAATACTTCTAGAAGATTTAGGGTCTATGCTTTCCTCTTTTGCAGCAACTACATCTCTTAAGCCTTGCTTTCCTAAATACACGCTTGCTAAATAATCTTTCCAAACTAGTTTTCCTTGTGCAATTTCGTCTAAACTATTTTCCATTTGTGAAGTAAATTTTAAATCTACATATTTTGGAAAGTGCTCGTCAAAAACTTTTGCAACAACTAAAGCCGTTAGTGTTGGAACTAAGGCACTGCCTACTTTTTTTACATAGCCTCGATAAATAATTGTACTAATAATACTTGCGTAAGTAGATGGCCTTCCTACACCTTCTTTTTCCATTAATTTTACTAAAGATGCCTCGCTATATCTTTGTGGAGGTTTTGTTTCTGTGCAAACAGTTATTAAATCTAAACATTTAAGCTCTTCGCCTTTTTTTAATTCTGGTAAATAAACATCAGAGTTACTACTGTCATCTGAGTAAGCTTTTAAAAAACCCATAAACTCTGTAGTGTAGCCTCGACATGTCATTTCTGCATTGTCGGATTCTAAAATCATTTTTACTTGCTGATGTTTAGACTCTGACATTTGAGATGCTAAAGTTCTTGCCCAAATTAATCGGTACAACTCTAAAGACAAAGCTCTTAAACCACTTTCGTCAGGATTTGCAAATTTATCCCCCGCTGGACGAATTGCTTCGTGGGCCTCTTGTGCTCCCTTTACTTTTTTAGAATCATATTTTAGAGGTGCACTTGATAAATATTTTTTTCCAAAATTTTCTTGTACACTATTTCGACTTGCCTTAATTGCTTGGTCAGATAAAAAAGTAGAATCGGTACGCATATAAGTAATAAAACCTCGCTCATATAATTTTTGAGCAGCCATCATAACTTCTTTAATGCTAATTTTTAATTTACCACTAGCTGCTTGTTGCAAAGTAGAGGTAATAAATGGAGCGGGAGGTTTTCTGGTAGTTGGTTTTTTTTCTAGCGACTTAACTGTCCAAGTTTTTTTACTAAATTTTTGTAAAAAATCTTTTGCTGGTTTTTCTTTTAAGTGTAGCTTGTCTTTATTTAATAATTCTGCACTTTGTCCAAAATCTTTAGAAACTGCTAAATCTTTTTTGTCTAAAGAAGATAGTACTGCTTTAAACTCTGAGCCCTTTGCTTTAAAAGAGCCTTCTGCTCCCCAATAATTTACAGAAAGAAATTTTAATCTTTCTTTTTCTTTGTCAGATAAAATTTTTACAGCCACCGACTGAACTCTTCCTGCAGATAAACCAAATGCAACTTTTTTCCACAAAAGTGGCGAAATAGTGTAGCCCATTAATCTGTCTAAAACTCTTCGCGACTCTTGTGCTCTTACTAAATCATCATCAATGTCTCTAAAATCATTTAATGCTTTTTTAATAGCAGATTTTGTGATTTCATGAAACACCATTCTTTTAACTGGAACTTTAGGTTTTAATAATTCTAATAAATGCCAACTAATACTTTCGCCTTCGCGGTCTTCATCGGTTGCAAGTATTAATTCATCAGCGCCTTTTAAAAGTTTTTTTAATTCATTAATAATTTTGCCTTTACCTTTTGGAATGCAGTACAATGGATCAAAGCCATTATCTACATTTACTCCAAGCTTAGACCATGCTTGTTTTTTATATTCCTCTGGAATATCTTTGGCAGATTGTGGAAGGTCCCTAACATGTCCCATGCAAGATTCTACAATATAATCATTGCCTAAAAACTTTTTAATAGTTCTAGCTTTTGTTGGTGACTCCACAATTACTAATTTTTTCATTTTTTCTCCTTTAATAATCCATGCATTGATTGTAAATCTGCAAAAGGATTATTAAACGCTGTTTTTGTTTTAATAAAAGCTTTATTTTTTTCAGTGCCCTTAACAAGCTTAGATGCTTTAAAGCTAGACTTTGTATTGCTAAAATTAGACTTTTTTTTGTTTAAAAAATCTTTACTTGGTTTAAATCCTGCATTTGTGTTTTTTGGAGGTGTGCTGCTTCTTTTTTTAAAATCAGAATAAATATGATCTAAACAAAAAATAAATTTTTTAGTAGTTAGGTTTACGCTTTCAGCTTTTACTTTAAGCCACATTCCGGGATACACGGATTGTTTTTCTTTTTTTAATGCGCTTAATAAAATTAATCCCTGTTGGTTTAGTCCAAAATCTGCAAACACACCAAAAGATGTTAATCTTTTTGCCCAAACATTTAAAACCAATCCTTGTTTTAAATTTTCCATATTTTTAATAGGAAGATCAATTTGTTCAATAAAAGATACTGGCTTGTCAATATTTTGTGACTCTGGTACTCCGCAATTTTTTAATTCTTGATACAAAAAGTCATAAGAGTAATTGCCTAATAGCTCTTTCCATTTTTTAGAAATATCTTGCAATGCACTTACGCCTGATCCAAATAATGATTTAGTTGGAATGGATAACTCCCTTGCCATATCTTTAACCCTTGCATAATGATTTGGATGAATTCTGGTACTGTCTAATTGTGATTTAGAATTTAACAAAATAAAAGATCCAGCTACTTGTTCAAATAATTCTGAAGTAAAGTTAGGTACTTTTTTTAAATCGCTAACCTCTTTAAAGCCTGATTGACTTGTCCTAAATTCAATAACCTGTTTTGCTAAATCTTCTGACAAAGATTTTAAATAAGTTAATGCAGATTCTGAGCAAACATTTAAATTTAAACCATAGGCATAAATAGCCCTATTAACTACACTGTTTATTTTTTCTTTTACCTCATCTTTTGGAAGTAAATGTTGAGTGTCTGTTAAAGATAGTGTGTTTAAGTTTAGGCGTAAAAATTCTGTAAATGACGATTGTAATTGTCTTGCTAAAAATACAGCTCTTGATTGGTCAAAATGTAAATCTGCAAAATCTTTTTTAGCTATTTCTTCTGAATATAAATTAATAGCTAGGTTTTGTGTCCAAATAAATTTTACAGATTTGTTTTCTGGTAAAAATGCTTGTAACTCACTTTTTGCTAAAAAAGATAAACTTTGTGTTGGTAAAGAAATATATTCTACTGCTATGTCTTTTAATATATTTTGCAATAAATTTTTAGATGCTTGTTTTTCTTCTTCTTTAAAAGATAAATGAGTACTAGAAATATATTCGCCAGAGGCATTTACAATAGCAACATAACAGCCATCTTTTAAGGGCCATACCCCAAGGCTTGGTTTATTAAATGCAACAGGCTTTGCCATTAATACAGAGTCTAAAGATTTTAAAAATTTATAAGATTCTGATTTAATAGCTTTTTCTTCAAAGTCTCTGTGCTTTTCTTGAATGTATCTTGGTAACAATCTTTGGTTTAAGGCTAACTGAACTGTGTTATATAAAAATCCACGAAATTTAACATTATCTAGTGTGGATAGATGATTATAAATTTTGTCTTGTAGGTTTTGCTGGTTAACATCTATATTTACTTTAATAAGCCCAACATGCCATAGCTTTCTAAGTTCTAAATATTTTGAGTACATGCTTGGTTTAAAAAATAATTCGCATGGTTTTTTATACCCAATCCAAGATTTTTGTTTTTCTGGAACATCTTTTTTTCCAGCCTGTATGCTAACATCAGACTGGTCAACTGATTGCGAAACCCATGTGTTAAATAATTTATTGTTTAAAATATCCTCTACTAAAATTTGCTGAGTAGCGTTTAAAATATCGCTAACGCTAACTAAAGATGCCTCTGTGTTAATAAATTTTTTTGCTTCTTGTTCTAATGTTTGAATGGAGGTTTTGCTGGAGGTTTTGCTGGAGGTTTGACTGGAGGTTTGCTCGCAAGCTTGTTCTAAATTTGCTTGTTCTAAAATCCACTTTGCTAATTTGTCTAAACCTGCTTTTTTTGCATGATGTGCTTTTGGCAATACTGTTTTATTATATTCTTTGTAAATATTGCGAAAACTTTCAAGGCTTGGGCAGCTTTGGATTTTTTGTTCAATTTCTGTAGATAGCCTTTCGCTTCTTTTAAGGTCTGTGATTAATTTTTCTTTTTTACTAATTAAAAGTTTGTATTCAATTCGCTTTTTATCAATTAAACATACTTCAAAATATTTTAATTCTTTAGAAACATCTTTTTTGTAATCTACAATATAATCTGGTAAAAAACCATCTTCTAAAGCCTGATAAGTTTGATTAATAACATCAGAATTAGCTGAAATTTTATTAGATATATATTTTTCAAAAGAGTAGGTTTGTATAGGCATAAAAATTAAAAGGCGATCATGAAAAAAATAATATTAAACTACTTGTGTCTATACATAATTAAACCATGGCTTAAATCGTATGGAGAAACTCCAACTGTTACTTTGTCTCCAACAACTACTTTAATATTAAATCTACGCATTTTGCCACATAATTTTGCAGATAGCTCTGTTTCGTTTTCTAATTGCACTGTATAAATGCCGCCACTCCCAACATCGACAATTTTTCCTTCTAACTGAGCTAAGTCATCTCTCGACATGGGCCATCCTTTTATTTGTAATTAGATATTAAAAATTTTAAAGAGTTTTGAAATAAAACATGTAAGCGATTATTTTTAACATCAATAATATATCCACGGCCAAATTGTTTATGATCTATAATATCTTCTATCTGGTAAGTGCTTTCTATTTTGTAAGACTTTCCTTTTACATCGCCAGTTTTGTCATTTAAAATTTTCCATTTTCTGGCAATTTCTTGTTGGTCTTTTTCTGCCTGTAATTGTTTTGCTGTTTTTCTTGTACTTTTTTTTCTAACAGTTTTTTTAGCAGTCACTTTTGTAGTTGTTTTTGCTACTTTAGTGCTAGTTTTTTTAACTGTAAGCTTCTTTTTTGCAACAGTCTTTTTTTTTGATACAACCTTCTTTTTTGATACAGATTTTTTTTTAGTTGCTGTTTTTGACATAAAAGCTCCTCAATTTACAAGTAAAATATGTAACAAATAGCCAGCCTCTTGACAAGCAATGCCTAATAATAAGATAAATAGCCCATGGATAACTGCCCTAATATTAAACAATTACTTTTAGATTTTCCACTTTTGCTAAGCTCTATTCAAATTACAGATGACTGCAAATTACATGGAATAGGCTCACTAGAGTCTTTAAAAAAAAATGATATTTTATTTTGCCCATCAATTGAGCAAATTAACCAAGCAGTAAAGAAAAACGCTAAATTAGTAATAATACCTAGTTCTATTTCTAAAAACCTTGAAATCAAAGATTACAAAAATTTAAATATTTTAAAAAGTCCGTCTCTTCAAGAAAGTATGGCAAAAATTGGACAAAAATATTTTAGTATAAACAATACAAACTTTTCATATAACAAAAATATTAATATACACCCAACCGCCATTGTTGACAGCAGCGCCAAAATTCATAGCTCTGTAAAAGTTGGGGCATACAGCGTTATAGAGGCTGGCGTGCAAATTGATGAAAAAGTATTTATTGGATCACATAGTGTTATATCAAAAAATAGTCATATAAAAACTCTTACTGAAATAGGTAGCCATAATTTTATTGGCAACTTTGTAAAAATTGGCAAAGCTAATAAAATTGGGCAACAAGTTTGTATCGAGCACACTTGCGAGATTTATAATAACAATAATATTCATTCTAAGGTTTTTATTGGAAGGGGTTCTGTAATTAATAATGATTGCGAAATTGAAAGCCACACAACTATTGGTAGCGACGGCTTTGGTTACGGAAGCTCAGCTGACGGCAAACATTATAAAAAAGTGCATTTTGGAAATGTAATTATTAAAGATAATGTACAAATTGGGTCTTCTGTAAGTATTGATAGAGGAACATTTGGAAACAGCGTTGTTGGCGAGGGAACAAAGATAGATAACCTTTGCCACATTGCTCATAATGTAAAAATTGGAAGGCATTGTTTAATTACTGCAGGTTTTGCATGTGCTGGGTCAACCACAATTGGCAATAGTTGTGTTTTTGGAGGTCAGGTTGCAGTTGGTGGACACATTAATATTTGCGACAATGTTCAAATAGTTGCAAGGTCAGTTATTACAAACAATGTTTTAAAGCCTGGTACTTACGGGGGTTTTCCTTTACAAGAAGTTAAAAAATTTAGAAGAACTCAGGTTAGCTTGTCTAAAGTTCCAGACTTAATTACAAAAATTAACAAACTAACATCAAAAAATTAGTTGCAAGATTTGCAAGAGCTAAGATCTTTTTCTATTTGTATTGTGCAGTGTGAAATTTTAAATTCTTTTTCGAAATGATCTGCTATTGTTTTTAAAAGTTCTTGATTATTTGTTTCGATATTAACTAACAAATGAACTGTCATTGCCACTTCTGCTGTGCTTAATGCCCATACATGTAAGTCGTGAAAGTTTTGAATGTCTTTGTGAGTTGTAAAAAAATTTTGAATTTCTTTTAAATTAATATTTTTAGGTACTCCTGCTAAAAGTAAGTTTGCAGAATCATAGGTTAGTTTTATTGTTGCATATAAAATAAATACTATTACAAAAAGACTTAATGCTCCGTCTATCCACAGCCAGCCTGTAAAATACATTGCAATTCCGCCAATCATTACGGCCGCTGAAATTAAAGCATCTGCTAACATGTGTAAATAAGCTGCTTTAATATTAAAATCTTTATCTTTAGAGTCTAAAAATAATAATGCAGTCCCAAAATTAATAATTAAGCCAATTAAAGAAACCCAAATAACAACTACTGAATTTACTTCTATTGCTTGGTTTAATCTGTGAATATTTTCTATAAATAAAGCTCCCAAAATAAATATCAAAGATGCAGAGCTAATAAATGATGCTAAAATAGAAAAACTACGCCACCCATAAGTTCTATTATCAGAAGATTTAGATTTTAATAATATATTTGCGCATAAAGCTAAGCCAAGGCTTAGCACATCTCCAAAATTATGAAGGGCATCAGAAATTAATGCCATGGAGTCAGATATAAAACCAAAGCTTAGCTCTATTATTATAAAAATAATATTTAAAATAATCCCCCATATAAATTTATAATTATGTAGGCTAATATTTTTTTGAGAAGAGTGGCAATCGTGTGACATATTTTTATTACAATTTGTTATGGTTAATTTTTTTGCTTAATTTTTTTGCTTAAGCTTATTTGACTTAATTTGGCTTGGTTTAAAATAGATTTACCAGATATTATTAAAATAATTGCAATTACTATGCTGCTAAATAAACTAATTTTGTTAGACATTCCATATTCCATTGCAATTCCTGAACATAAAATTAAAAATTTAATAAAAAAATCATTTCTTAAAAAAATCCAACTAACTTTAAAGTATAGAGTTTTTTCTCTATACTCTGATACTAAAAATAAACTAATAGTATTTGCAATTAGCGACAACAGCCCTACCCATATTACAAAATGAGGTTTAGACGGCAGATTAAAAATATAATGTTGCAAACTATTATATATTACCCAAAGACCCATGGTAATTTGTAAAAACCCAACAATCTTGCTGTAGTAAATTTGTTTGGATAAAGATTTATAAGAGCTCCAAAGTGCAAAAATATAAATTAGACTATCGCTAAGAACATGCAAAGATTCTGCAAAAACTAACGGCTCGTTAGAAAAATAATAAAATAATAGCTCTGATAAAAAAACACCTGAATATAAAAACAAAAGAAGAACAAGTGTTCTTCTTTCTCCCTTCCAATTAAAAATATTGTGTTTACAAACTGCCATGCTAAAAATTTAGACTGCAAATAATAATTTAATTAATTAAATTATTATAATAATGGAGCTATTAATAAAGCTACAATAGAAATTAATTTAATTAAAATATTCATTGCTGGCCCTGTTGTATCTTTAAACGGATCGCCAACTGTGTCGCCAATTACTGCCGCTGCGTGAGTGTCGCCGCCTTTTGATTCGCCCTTTACCTTTCCTGATTCAATATATTTTTTTGCATTATCCCACACTCCACCAGCGTTAGACATTAACAGTGCAATGCCTACACCTGTGATTAAAGATCCAGCAAGCATTCCGCCAAGAGCTGCTGGCCCTAAAATAAATCCCACAGCAACTGGGGCAAGTATGCTAATAATTACTGGTGGCATCATTTCTCTTAATGCAGCTTTAGTTGAAATGTCTATACACTTTGCAGTTTCAGGTTTTGCTGTTCCTTCAAGAAGCCCTGTGATTTCTTTAAATTGTCTACGAATTTCTTCTACCATTTCGCCAGCTGCTTTACCAACTGATGTCATTGTTAAAGATGCTGCAAGCAAAACAACCATTGCTCCTAAAAATAAACCTGCAACTACAGACGGGTTGCTGATGTCCATAGTTATTTCTGTAACTAAAGATTGTTTGTATGCAACAAATAAAGCTAAAGAAGTTAATGCTGCTGACCCAATTGCAAAACCTTTTCCGACAGCTGCTGTTGTGTTTCCAATTGCGTCTAGTCCGTCTGTGATTTTTCTAACTTCACTTCCTAAGCCTGCCATTTCAGAAATTCCACCGGCATTATCAGCCACTGGTCCGTAGGCATCGATTGTCATAATCACTCCAACTGTTGCAAGCATTCCAACTGCTGCCATTGCAATTCCATATAATCCAGAAAAAGAATATGCACCTAAAATTGAAACTGCAATTAAAAATAAAGGGGCGGCACAAGACTCTAATCCAACAGACATGCCTGCAATAATATTTGTTGCAGGCCCTGTTTTAGAGGCTTCGGCAACTTTAAACACTGGCTTAGATGCTGTGTAGTATTCTGTAATTTTACCAATGCCAAAACCACAAATAGAACCGATTGCTATAGACCAAAAAATATTTAAACCTAATCCAAAAGAATTAAATACAAAAACTGATCCGCCTAAAAATAAAATTACAGCAACAACTTCTGATAAAGTTAATGCTTTAGATGGCTCTGCATTTTTAAAAATATTCATTCCTGCAATTCCAATAACAGATGCTACTAAACCCAATACAGATAAAATTAAAGGAAGGCTCATTAATGTGTAGCGAAAAGAATCTACATTTGTTACCTCGCCTCCCAAAATTTTTTCCATAGATACTAGGCTCATAGTCATTGCAATAGTAATTGCTGCAACCATGGCGCCTACATAAGATTCAAAAATATCTGCTCCCATGCCGGCTACATCACCAACATTGTCGCCAACATTGTCGGCAATTACTCCTGGGTTACGAGGGTCGTCTTCTGGAATTCCTGCTTCAAGCTTTCCAACTAAATCAGATCCAACATCGGCGGCTTTTGTAAAAATACCTCCACCAATTCTTGCAAATAAAGCAATCGAAGATGCTCCAATAGAAAAACCAGAAATAGAAGATAGCATGCTAAAGTCTGAAGAAAATAAATGATACAAAAAACCTAAACCAATTAAGCCAAGGCTTGCAACAGATAGGCCCATTACTGCCCCTCCGTTAAAGGCAACAAGTAATGCAGCACTTACGCCTTTGTCTTTTGCAGCCGCTGCGGTACGAACATTACTTTTTGTTGCAGCTGTCATTCCGATAAATCCTGCAAGTCCAGAGGCTGTTGCCCCAACAACAAATGCCAACATAGTTTGAATATTAAATGCCCAAAATAGTAATCCTGCTGAAATTATAACAAAAATTAAAATTTTAGAATATTCAGCTTTTAAAAAAGCCATTGCGCCTAGTGCAATTTCGTCGCCTATGCTTTTCATTTTGTCTGTGCCTGCGTCTTGTTTTATGACAGATAGATACATAAAAAAGGCCGCAGCCAAACCTATTCCACCAGCAATTATAGAAATCAATCCAATATTATTTTCTAGCATACAAGCTCCTTATATTGTGTGAGTGTCTGTTTATTTTTTATGTTTATTTTTTATAATAACTTTACAATATAAACAAGATATTTCTATAATTAGTAAAGTAAAACTTTAGGAGGAAATATGTCTTTAGAAATTTATAAACTTATACACTTAATTAGTATTTTGGCTTTAATTTTTAGCTTTGGACTAATGATTGGACATTATAAAAACGGTGGAGAAAAAAATAAGCAATACAATATTATTCACGGCATCAGTATTACTATAATTTTAATTAGTGGGTTTGGAATGCTTGCCAGAATGTCTATTCATTGGCCATGGCCAACTTGGGTTATAATAAAAGCATTAGTGTGGATAGTGCTTGGTGGAATTATTGTATTATTTAGAAAAAAACCAAATTCATTAATTGGCTTAATAAGTATTTTATTGTTTGGTGGCTTGGCAATTTTTAGTGCCATTTATCACATATAAAAATTAATTTTTTAATTGTTCTTTATTTTGCTCTTTTAAAAGATTTTTTTTAATTTTGTCTGTATCAAGCATTGGCCAGCTTATAATTTTTTTTTGTTTTTTTAGCTTTCCATGGGGCATCTCGCCGCTGTATATAAAAGCTTCTTGATTTAAAAAATTATTGTCTAAGCTTTCTTGATGGCTTGTTGCTTTATTGGCATAAGACAAATTAATAAATAAAAGTTGAAATAAAATACTAGAGTATAAAAAAAGCTTAAGCCTTTTTTTGATTTGCTTTTTTAACATTAGAGTAATCAATAAAGGCTGGAAGCTGTTGGCTTTGCCCTGTTTTTTTATCTACTTTGGTGTAAAGTTTAACATCTTTGATTTGAATTTTTAAAGGGCTTGTTTTAATAGATAAAACCTCGCCAGATTTACCCTTTTCAGATCCGGCAATTACTGTAACCTGATCGCCTTTTTTAATTGTTAATTTTAATTTTCCCATAATAACCTCAATTTAATAAATCTAACTAATTGTTTTTAAAATTAAACTTGTAAAACTTTTTTAATTCGTTTTTTAACAGCTCTTGCTTTTTTAGATAATAAGTTTTCTGATTGTCTCATTACAAAAGTATCAAGACCTCCCATTTTTTCTATAGTTCGCATTATAGAAGTTGCAACTTTTAAACGAACAAAAGTTTTTAAAGCTGTGCTAAACAGTCTTTTACTTTGTACATTTAAAGCCGCTTTAGACTTTGTTTTAATATTAGAATGGCTAACTAAGTTTTTTACTACAGCGGCTTTGCCACTTAAATCACATTTAGGCACAAAAATCTCCTCAAAAGTTACAACAAACTAAAGCAATATATATGATAAATATTAAATATTGCAACAAAAAAAAGCAAAGCCATGAAAATGCCCCTAAAAACTTGACTTTAACACAAGGCTTAGGGCAGAGTTTGATGCAGACAGTATTGCAAATTGTATTGTAAACTGTTTGTAGGCTGGAGGGCTAAATGGAAGAAAAATCAGATCAACCTAGTTTTAATAATATTATTTTTGAATATAAAGAGCCTGTAGTTTTGGCAAGATACTTAAGCGAAGGCGGAAAAATTATGCCTGCTAGAATTAATGAAATAAACAGCTCTCAACAAAGGCGTTTAAAAAAAGCTATTAAAAAAGCACAGGGCATTGCACTTTTGCCTATCGGAACTCAAGCTTACAATGTAAATAAATTTCCAGAGCCTATTTCTTCTAAGCCATTTTCTTTTTAGTACTTACTACAGTTTATAGAAAAAAGACTTAGCTTATAAGCTTTTAAAAAATCCACACCTTCATATCCCGGCAAAGAAGTTAAAATTTGTTTTATTAACAATTTTTTCTTTTCCTCTCCCATAGACTTTGTATAAGTTTTTAAAATATTACAAAATAAATTAAAATCTGATTCTTGCATCCAAGAAGATTTAAGATGCTTAGTTGCTGGAGGTGCAGGCCCCCATGCAATTTCTACCATAAGTTTAATATTTTGTTGTAAAAAATTTTTTAATTTTGGGATTGACGGAATGCAAGACACTCCGTCTGAATTTAGGCTAAGCAAAAGCCCCTTTGTATTATAAAATAATTGATAACAAGACCCAGGACTTTTTCTATTTTTACAAAGTTTATATAATCGTTGATACAAACTTTGTTTTTTAAAATTACCAGAATTTTTTGTAGTAAATAAAAAACCTTTTTGTGATTTTATAAAATCAGCATTAATACTTCTGCAAATAGTCACTGGAGGGTCTGCGTATAAAATAAATAATACCCCAGCAACTAGAATAATTAAGATTAAAATATTTTTAGGCAATTGTGTAAAAAAGTTCATAATATAAAAATAACTATTAAATTTTAATTATACAAGAATTTAAATATAATTTACACAAGAGCTTAGCCCAATCGGGTTAACTGGCTTAGATTTCTTTTTTTGTATCCACATACTTCTGTCTTTAGAGCAAAAGCCGTAAAAATAAGTTTTAACATTAAATGATCTTGATATTATAAACAGGGACTTCCAAACTTGTTTTACATAAACTTTTTTAGAAGTTTTTAATAACAAAGATATCTGAACATCCAGTGCCTTAAAAATTTTTTTAAAATGCACTGCTATTTCTGGAGCTAATATTTTTGAAGAATTAAGAAGCAATTTTGTTGATTTTTGTATTTTTAATAAACTGTTGCCTGTAAATTTTGGCTTTGACTTTGACGACATAGTTTCTTTATAAAATGTATCAACGCTTAAATCTAATAAATGATTAATTTGAATAACTGAAAGTGTTGGTAATTTTATTTTTTTTCCATGAGCAAAAAAACTATTTGTTAAAAGAAAAAAAAGAAAAAATAAAACTTTGTTCATATATATCTATTAGTATGCACTACAAAAAAAAAGAGCAAGAAAAACTTGCTCTTTTTTTATAATAAAAGTTAAGGGTGAATTAAAAGTTTAAGCTTAATCCAAGCATCCACTGGTCACTTGCATCACCTGTTTCTGGAGTGTATTTACCATAACGAACTGTTGCAACTAATACATCATTGTATTTATGAGAAGCATAGGCATCTATTTCAGTACCTAATTTATCATCATTAGCTTTACTAAAATCACTATACATAACACCAACAGCACTTGAATCGTTTAGGCTGTGAATATATCCAACAGTGTAGTAAGTTAGTCCTTCTCCTTCTCTTCCACCCCATTCATGAATGTCCATTAAACCAGTATTTGAATGCTTGTTATAATCTAAAGCATCATATCCAGCTTCGTCTGCGTGGTATGTTCCTACAACATGTCCCATTCCTGGAACATCAACGCTAACTTTAGCATGCATCATAGTAGCATCAATTGCTTCATCTTTGTCAGAAGCATAAGTTAGTTCGTAAT
>JAAOIH010000018.1 GCA_015163875.1 Bdellovibrionales bacterium | reverse complement strand
ATAATTCTGGTGAAAAAGGTGAGTCAATTGGCTTTATTACTGGAGCTATGGCAACAAAAACTAAAAGTCCAGTAGTAAGTATTATTGGAGGTCTTGTTGGGGGAGTTATAGGTCGTAAAATTTCTGATAAATTACATAATCTTCCAGGTGTAGAATACACAGTAATTTTATCAAACGGACAAGAGCGCACTTTAATACAAAATTTAGAAAAAGGCGAAAGAATGCTTCCAACAAATACATCTTGCCGACTACAAGTTAGCGGAAGCTACAACAGAGTTCTTCCAGCAGGCCACCTACCTAAAAAAGTAAAACGCCCTAAAAAAGTTAGATTTTCTAATTAATCAAGTTTTAATACTTTCTTCAGTTTTAATTACAAAGCTCTCCTGCGACTCAGCCCGAAGGGATGCTTGAGCAGGCGAGCTTTGTAATTAAAACTGAAGTAATTAAAACTGAAGAAGTTAAACCAACTTAACTAAAAGTACTAATTAAATTCAAAAACTCCTTACCATACTTTTCAAATTTAACCTTACCAACTCCACGAATTTCTAAAAATTTTTCTTCTGTATTTGGTAAAAAGTGCGCCATCTCCATTAAGGTTTTATTGTCAAAAATTATGTATGCTGGCATTCCAATTTTATCTGCAAAGCTTTTTCTTAAGACTCTTAGTTTGTCATATATTTCTTCGTTTACTTCTTGGGCTTTTGGTTTTTCTGGATTAGAGCTCCAATTAGAATCTAGTCCAAAATCTTCTAAAGATGCAGAAGATGCAGAAGAAGATGCAGAATCAGGTTTAGGTTTTTTTAACTTAGAGCCTTCTTCAATAAAAAAAGATAGTTTTGGTTTTTTCTTAACTACTGATTTAACTTCTTCTAAATAAGAACTTCTAATATCTACCTGTTCATCACCCTTCATAATGCTCATTGCAAATTTAGTTAACTGTAATGTTTTAAATTCAGAGCCTATAGTAAATGCTTCTAGTTCAAACAATCTATCTGCAATAATTCTCCATTTTGCTTTGTTGGTTTTGTTTCCAATATTATATACAGAAAGTTTATCGTGATTATTATTTAAAACTTTTTGATTTTTTGATCCTGTTAAAATATCTATAATATGTAATTGTCCAAAGTTTTGATTTACTCTGTAAATTGTAGACAAAAACATTTGTGATAAAACACTTATGTCAGTTTTTTGACTATCAGGATTTAAACAATTATCACATTGAGTGCCGCAATCTTGCATTTCGTCACCAAAGTACTTGCTTAAAGTTTTATGTCTGCAGCTTTCTTGGTAAGAAAAATATTTTACTATGTTTAATTTTTTATAAGCTAGTTGTTTGTAATTTGCATCTTCGATTTCTGCTGTAAACTTTCCAAGTAAAACTAAATCAGCTTTTGAATATAAAAGTAAAGTTTCAGATTGCAAACCATCTCTACCTGCTCTTCCAATTTCTTGATAATAACCTTCTAAAGTTTTTGCCATAGACATATGCACAACAAATCTAACATTACTTTTGTCAATGCCCATTCCAAATGCAATAGTTGCAACCATAATATCTGTGTCATCATTTACAAAATCTTTAAAAGATTTTATTCTAACTTTTTTATTTAATCCCGCATGATAAGGCTTAGCTCTTAAACCTTTTTCTTGTAAAAATTTAGCTAGTGTTTCTGTATTTTTTCTAGAAAAAGTGTAGATAATGCCTTGTTCGTCTTTATGATTTTTTAAAAAATCTAATAATTGTTCATATCCATTTTTTTGTCTTTTAATTACATTAATAAATAAATTATTTCTATAAACAGGACCTCTAACAACTAATTTATTATTAAAATTTAATTGATTAACAATATCTTTTTCAACAGGTTTAGTTGCAGTTGCTGTAAAAGCTGCAACTCCAATATTTGGAAACCTTTGTTTAATCATACCTAATTGCCTATAGTCATGTCTAAATTCATGACCCCACTCACTCACACAATGAGCTTCGTCAATTGCAAAAAAAGAAATTTTTAAACTAAATAAAAAATGCATAAAAGTTAAATTTTGTAATCTTTCGGGAGCTATAAATAATAATTTTATTTCTTGATTTTTTAATTTATTTTCAATCTCTTGTATTTCTTTATAATCTTGTAAAGACGAAATCATAGCAGCACTTATTCCTTTAGATTTTAAAGACATAACTTGATCTTGCATCAAAGCTAAAAGTGGAGAAACAACAACTGTAATCCCATCCATTAACAAAGCTGGTAGTTGGTAGCACAAAGATTTTCCACCTCCAGTGGGTAAAATCATTAAAACATCTTGTTTATTTAAAATAGAATCAACCACGGACTCTTGCAAAGGTCGAAAGCTATTAAAGCCAAAAACTTCTTTTAAAATTTGTTGTTTCTTTTGTTCCATAATAATAGTAAGTACTTTAGTAAGATATGCAAAAATAGTCCAGCGCTTAAAAGCAAGGATGCTAATATAAAAATAATAAAATTCAAATACAGGACAAAATAATGCAGCAAAAATATATTTTAACACCAAACTTGTATGATGGGTCACAATTAAGACATTTATTTGCATATTTAGATCATAATATTTTAGGAGATTCCATTGTTTCATGGAGAGGTGCTTGTGATATAGCAAAAGATAAAATAATAGACGGGCAGGACTTAAAAGATAATTCAATAATCACCTCCCAAGAAATGCTTCACTTTATTATAGAAAAATTTAACAGCACTTTATTTTCTGGAGTTGCCTTGCAAAGAATTTTTGTATCTTTAATAAAAGAAGACATGCAAGAGCGAGGATTTTTTTTAAAAAGAAAAGGCGATGATCTTTATTTTAGCCCTGAAAACACCTCTAAAAACACCTCTACCTCCAAAAAAAACACCTCTGAAAAAAAATTTAACATAAGCATTGCAACTCAAAGTAACACATCTTCTATGATTCATTTAGCAGTAAATATCACCACAAAAGGCACTCCAATACCTACTATTTCTTTAAATGATTTTAATATTTGCTCTGATGAAGAAATAAAAACTCTCTCTGAAAAATGGATGAATTTATTTGCTTGTGAGGTGGATTCCATAACAAAGGCAACTCAAAAAGTTTTTTTAATTTAGCTTAATTTAACCTCAATTTTAATTATAAATATAGCCTGCTTAGCAGGGCTGAGTCGCAGGCTATATTTATAATTAAAACTGAGGTTGTAATGTAACATAATATTTTTTATTAAAATTACTGATTAAAATGCAAGTGCTTGCCAATAAAAAGTGATTTTAGTACTTTAAAAACCTATGTTAAACAAAAACCTTAAAGATGTATCAAAAAGCACATCACCTTATAAAACAACTTTACCTGCTGTTGGAATGGAAGAGGTGCAACTTTTAATAAACGGGCAGTCAGGTCTTGCAAAAATTTTTATAAATTTTAAAGACCAAACAAGTCGAGGCATTCATATGTCTAGATTATATAAATTATTAAGAGATTATTTTTCATCATCAGACACTCAAGCAGAGCAAAATAAAACTTTATCTTTTGATAATTTACAAAATTTTTTAAAAGAAATTTTAAAAAGTCATCAAAGCCAAGCTGATAAAGCTTATTTAATTTTAGATTTTCCTTTTTTTGTTAAAAGAGAATCTTTAGTTAGCAAACAGTGGGGCATAAGAAATTATCCTTTAAAGATTAAAGCTAGCTTAAATGAAAAAAATGAATTTAATGTTTATATTAATTTTACATTAACTTACTCTAGCACCTGCCCATGCTCTGCAAGTTTAGCTCAAGATCTTAATAAAGAAGCTTTTTTTAAACAGTTTAAAGATCAAAAAAATATATCCGCTACAGATATAGATACTTGGTTTTCTGATTTAAATAATGTCGCAGCCTTTCCTCATGCTCAAAGAAGTAGTGCGGATATTACTTTATTAGTTGATCAAAAATTAATTTTAAACCAAGTAACAGAATTAATTAATTTAGAAATTAATAAATCAGAAAAAATGTTAAAAACATCTGTTCAGGCTTTTGTAAAAAGAGAAGACGAACAAGAGTTTGCCCACCTAAATGCTAAGTCTCCGCTATTTTGTGAAGATGCTGCAAGAAAATTAAAATTACTTTATAATAAAGAAGAGTATGTAAAAGATTTTTTAATTAAAGTCAGCCATGAAGAAAGCTTGCACCCTCATAATGCTGTCAGCTTTGCCTTTAAGCCAGAAGGGGAATTCTCTAAATCAGGACCTCTTTTCTTTATGTAACACGGTCATCTTTTCTTGACCTAAAGTAATTTTTTAGATAAAAAAATATGTTGTTTTAACTATAAAAAGCAACTTACAAATATCTAGTTTTAAACAACAAAGGAGTTTTAAATGTTTTCTGTATTTACAAGTGTGTTTGTCAACCTATGTATAAGTCTATGTATAAGTCTGTCTTTTTTGCAAACAAGCATTGCAAAAAAAACAAAAAAAATTATTAAAGTAAAACAAATTTTTATTACAGGTAATAGATCTTTACAGAGAAATGTTTCAGAAAGCCCAACTCCAATTGATTTAATTGATTACAAAGAACTTACAAAATCATCTGGAACAAAACAATTAAACTCAGAACTACAAGCAGTTATTCCATCTTTTGAAGCAACTAGCACTCCCATTAGTGACGGAACAGATACAGTTGCTCCTGCAAGATTGCGCGGGTTAGACCCTGATCATATGTTAGTTTTAATAAACGGAAAACGCCGTTACCCAAGTGCTTTAATGCATGTTAACGCAACTGTTGGAAAAGGTTCAGCAGGTGTAGACTTAAATGCAATTCCAAGTTCTGCAATCGAAAGAATAGAAGTTTTGCGTGACGGAGCGGCCGCACAATATGGCTCTGACGCTATTGCAGGAGTGATTAATATAATTTTAAAAAAAAAACAAACATCAAGTAATGTTTCTATATCAACTGGACAAAGTTATTCATCAGACGGTGAACAATTATCTATTAGAGGAAATACTTTTGTTCCTATAACTAAAGGTTTTTTAACTCTTGCAGGTGAGGTGAATTTAAAAGCAAAAACAAATAGAGCAGGCTTGGACCCTAGGTGTCAGTATCAACGAACTGGTAATTACCCTGATGATTGTGACAACCAAAAAGAAAAAGATTTTAATAGAGCAAATCACAGGTTGGGACAAAATGATTCTCAAAATTTTTATTTATGGTTTAACGGAGAACAAAACTTTAAAAATTTTCAAGTTTATAGTTTTGGAGGAACCTCTTATAGATTGTCTCAAGGTGTAGGTTTTTATCGTAGAGCAGCAGATCCAAGAAACCGTCCTGATGTTTACCCTGATGGTTTTCTTCCAAAAATTGAACCTAAAGTTTTAGATAGTTTTTTATCTGCAGGGGTAAAAAATAAATTTTTAGGATGGAATGCAGATTGGAATGCTCAATTTGGTTTTAATACTTTTCAATTTTTTGTAGATAACTCTATTAATGTTTCTTTAGGAAACAATAGTCCTACATCTGTTGATTCTGGATTACTTGGTTTTTATCAATCTATTTTTTCTGCTCATTTTAATAAGCAAATGTTTAAATTATTTAATCAAGATTTGTTTTGGGCAGTTGGTTTTGAAGGACGCAATGATAGATTTCAAATTAAACCAGGAGAAGAAGCTTCATGGATAGACGGAAAAGTTTCTGATCAATATGGAAACACTGCAAACCCTGGCATTCAAGTTTTTCCTGGATTTGCTCCCCGTAACAAAGTAAATGAGTCTCGTTATAATTTAGCATCTTATTTAGAAGTTAGCTCTCAGGTAAACAAATTATTTTGGCAAACAGCTTTAAGAGGTGAGCACTATACTGATTTTGGCAACACTCTAAATGGAAAAGTTGCAGCTCTTTATGATATAACAAAAAATGCATCTATAAGATCTTCAGCTAGCACAGGCTTTAGAGCTCCTTCTTTACATCAACAATTTTTTAATGCCACTGCAACTTTTTCTGATAGTAATGGAAATTTAGTTCAATCAGAAACTTTAAGAAATGATAGTGACATTGCTAAAGCTTTAGGAATTCCAAAACTAAAAGAAGAAAAATCTATTAATTTATCTGTAGGCGGAAGTTATAGTAAATGGCAAACAAAAACTAGTGTAGATTTTTATTATATTAAAATTAAAGACAAAGTAGTTTTGTCTCGTCAATTTGACAGAAATGCAGAAAACTTAGGTCGTTTTTTAGACCCAGGAACAGATACTGGAGGGGAGCGATTTAATACTATTAAAAATCTACAGTTTGCAGTAAATGGTGTAGACATTCAAACTTATGGATTAGATTTTACACTTAGTCATTTTACTAAAATGTCAAAAGGCTTACTAACTAATCAATTTTCTGTAAATTTAAATAAGGTAGAAATTTTAAATTTAAAAAGGCCTGCGTTGTTATCTACAACTTCTAATTTATTAGATAGATTTGGTGAATTTCAAATTGAAAAAATGTTACCACAAACTACAATGCGAATAAAAAGTACATACGCTTGGGATAAATGGGATGTAAATTTGGCTTTTCAATATTACGGAGAATTTAGTACTGCAGAGGTTGGAGATCAACCAAAAAAAGATCAAACATATTCTGGATCTTTGTTAACAAATATAGGAGCATCTTATAATTGGAAAAAACAATTAAATGTATCATTTGGAGTGGATAATATTTTTAATGTTATGCTTGATAAATCTACAAATAATTTTAATGGCATATTTACATATCCAAGAAAGTCTAGTCCGTTTGGACAAATAGGTGGCTATTACTATGCGGGACTTAACTATACTTTCTAAAAAGTTTAAATACTTTTTAAAAAAGCAAATCTTTTTTATCGAAAGTTTTGCTTTGCATTTACTTTTAATTTTATTTTTATTTGCAGATAATTTTTTTTATACAAAATCAGTAGCTCCCATAGGGGTAAAAGTTGCTGAATCTATAAAAGAAAAAGTTTTAAAAGACAGCAGTTCTATGGAAATAACTTTATTGCATGATAATAAATATAAAGTATTTTTAAAAAAAAAAGATATTATCAAAATTAGTAATGCAAAAAAAACACTCAGCAATAAAAAAGGCCCTTTGGGCGAAGAAGATGGAATAAAAGTTTCTCCAACAGAAAGATATATTTATGAATTACGACAATATATAGAAAATCAAAAACAATACCCAAGCATGGCACTAAGGTTAAGGCAAGAAGGTGTTGTGACTATTAAATTAATTTTATTAAAAAACGGAAAATTTAAAAATATTCAAATCAGTAGCCCAAGTGCATATAGTGTTTTAAACACCTCCACTAAACAGTTATTTATTAGCTTAAATTTTTTTAAACCTTTTCCAAAAACTATACTTGCAAAAAAGTTAGAGTTATTAATTCCTGTAAAATATAAATTAAAATAAATTTACTAAAGATTAATTATGAAATTTATTGAAATTTTAGGAGCTAAAGAAAATAATTTAAAAAATATTAGTGTTAAAATTCCTAAAAATAAATTTACCGTAATCACAGGTCTTTCTGGAAGTGGTAAGTCATCTTTAGCATTTGATGTTTTATTTATCGAGGGGCAAAGGCGATATATTGAAAGTTTGTCTCCGTCTTCTTCTTATTTTACTCCATCTTTTAAACAAGCCGATGTTGATGAAATTATAGGAATATCTCCTAGCATTTCTGTGGCCCAAGCTAGGGGAGGGACAAACCCAAGGTCAACAGTTGGCACAGTTACAGAAATTTATGATTACTTAAGACTTCTTTACTCTAGAGTTGGTGATGCTTATTGTCCTAAACATAAAATTCCTACAGAGGGTTTAAGCTCTGAAGAACTGTATACAAAAATTTTTATTAATAAAAAAACAACATTAAAAAATATTATTGTGTTAGCTCCAATAGCTAGGGGACAAAAGGGTAGCTTTCAAAATGATTTTCAAAAATGGATGGGTCTTGGCATAACTAAGGCGATAATAGATAATAAATTAATTAATTTACATCCAACTTTAAAATTAGCTAGATACAAAGAGCATGATATTGATTTAATTTTAGACAGACTACCTTGTGAAGAAAAATATTATTTAAGATTTTTAGAAGCTGTACAAAAAAGTTTTGAAATGACTAATGGTTTTGTAAAAATTCAAGATATGTCTAAGCAATCTTTTAACAATGCAATATTGTTTTCTGAAGATCGCTCTTGTCCAAAATGTGGATTTAGTTTTCCAGAAATTGAAATGCAACTTTTTAGTTTTAATCATACAAAAGGGGCGTGCAAAACTTGCTCGGGCCTTGGTGTTTTAGAAACAGATGACAAAGATTTAACAACTTGTCACAGCTGCAAAGGGGATCGCTTAAATAAAAAAGCTTTAAATATTTTTATTCAAGACATGCATATTAGTTATATGTCTAATTTATCTTTATTGGAGCTCGAAAGTGTTTTAAAAAAATTAAAACTAACTTCTGTTAAAAAACAAATAGCTTTAGAGATTATTAAAAATATTTTAACAAGACTTAATTATATTAAATTAACTAATACAGAATATTTATCTTTAAATAGATCTATGACAACTTTATCTGGAGGTGAGGCACAAAGAATTAGATTAACCACTCAACTTGGGTCGTCTTTAACTGGATTAACTTATATATTAGATGAGCCAAGTATTGGACTTCACCCTTATCATCAAGATCAATTATTATCTGTAATTAAACAATTATGCAAAAAAGGAAATACATTAATAGTGGTAGAGCATGATTTAGAAAGCATTCGTCAATCTGATTATTTAATTGATTTAGGCTTAGGCTCTGGTGTTAGCGGAGGTGAAATAATTTTTGAAGGTGACTTTAAAGATTTAAAAAAAAATAAAAAAAGTATTACCTCTCAATATTTATTTCATAACAAACATATTTCTGCAAAAGGTGTAAGAAAGCCTGCAAAAGATTTTTTAATTTTAAAAAAAATAAATAAAAATAATATTATAAATTTAGATATTAAAATTCCTTTAGGTATTTTGTGTGGAATTACAGGAGCATCTGGAAGTGGTAAAAGTACTTTAATTTTAGATGTTTTATATAAAAATATAAAAAATAAAGTTTTATATCCTAGAAAAAAAATAAAACTTTATAATTTAGAAAGTTTAAGCGGTTACGAAGGGCTTAGTCAGGTATTACAAATTGATCAAAAGCCAATAGGTAAAACTTCAAGGTCTGTTCCTGCAACATATATTAAACTTTTTGTTTTAATTAGAAAGTTATTTGCAAAGCTTCCAGAAGCACAAATTAGAGGCTTAAAAGAATCTAGTTTTAGTTTTAACGCAGGCGACGGTAGGTGTGCAAGTTGTGACGGATTATCTTATATAAAAGTTGAAGTAAATTTTTTACCAACAAGTGTTGTTCCGTGTGAAACTTGTCAGGGGCGAAGATATAGTCCTCATATTTTAGCAGTAAAATATAAAAATAAATCTATTGCAGATGTTTTAGAAATGAGCGTAGCAGAGGCTGTTGTGTTTTTTAAAAATCATAGATTAATTCATAAAAAATTAGACATGTTAAAAAAAGTTGGCTTGTCTTATTTAAAATTAGGACAAGCATCACAAACTTTATCTGGAGGGGAGGCACAAAGAATTAAATTAAGCAGAGAATTATCAAAAGCCTCGAGCCGTAAAATCCTTTATATTTTAGACGAACCAACAACAGGTTTACATATTGATGATGTCTCTAGATTAATTAACTTACTAAAAGAATTAGTTAACAGCGGCCACAGTGTTTTAGTTATCGAACACAATATGGAATTAATAAAATGCTGCGACTATGTTATTGACTGCGGCCCTTATGGCGGAATCAACGGCGGAAAAATAATAGCAAAAGGAACTCCAGAACAAATAACAAAATCAAAAACAAGCCTAACAGCTCCATATTTAAAAAAAGCTTTGGGGTAAATTTACTAGATTTAAAAAAATTTTGTGTTAAAATATTTGGCAATCTAGACAGCAACAAAACCAAAAGACAAAGAGAGGCTTTTTTGGGATATGAAAAAGAATTTAAAAAGGGGATTGGTAATGAATAAATTTACTTCGTTAGTTTTATTTTGTTTTTTGGTTGTTTCTTGTGTTAGTGTTTCAACAATAAAAACTATCAACAAGCCGACTTTAAAAAATATTTTTCCTGAGATTTTTGAATTTTTATTAACTAATGATGGTGATGATCATTATTATAAAGTAGAAGTTATTCCTAAAGCTTTACACTTTGAATGCACTATGAGAAATGATTACCCTCATTATTGGTGTGGTATTGAAGCTAAAATAAAATATCCATCTCCTAAACTGCCTAAAGTTGTTGATTTTAATTTTATGAGTTCAAAACCTAAATATTATGTTGATAACTATAAAAAATTAATAAATAAATTAAAAAAATCTAAAGAAAAACTATATTTACTTAGCAGATATTTTGCTTTTATATCAAATAGCTTTTCTGAGCCTATTATAGTAGGTCAGCTTCATGGAATGCATAATAAAAATATTTGCCTAAACTGGTTTGATGATTTTCAAGATTGTCCAAAAACAGCAAAACACTTTAACCCGTGGAAAAAGCAGAAGTGATCTTGATATCTAAGCTTTAGAAAGAGTATAGGCTCCTTTCATATCCAGCCATTGGACAAAGCAGAAGTGATTTTCATACCTAAACTTTACATTATGTTACATTAATAGCCACAAGGGCAAAGCCCTTGCCACTATTAATGTAACATAATGTAACTTATCAGAAAAGTGCTGGGGTAAGCTTTATGGGCTTGATTACTATTATAACTTTGTTATTAATGCTGTTTTGAATGATTCTTTAAGTGCTTTTGATTAAAAAAAAATAGGACGATGGGAATTCTTTTCCCTTAAATTAGCATCTTGCTTTCATCGCCCTCACACATATTTATTATGTGTAAATACTGCATATTTTACAAGTAATTTTTAATAATAAGTGGTGTTTTTTTGTTAAAATAAGCTAGCTAAAAGCTTTGTGCTATGTATATAATTTATAACACATTATTTGTAACTAGCACTTGGTCTGGTTATTAATTTAAAACATAATTTAAATTACTTATTAACTTAAAAACATAACTTAAACTACTTATTAATTTAAAACATAATTTAAACTATAACTTAAACTACAACTTAAACAATACCATGAAACTATCTTTTTATTCTTTTATTTTTTTATTCTTTTATGTAAGTTTGCATTCACAAATAACATTACAAGCAAAATTAAAAAAATATAAAATTCCTAAAAAAGCTTTAAAATTATTAAATTCTTTGCCTGACAAAAGTTTAACTTTAGATTTAATTTTAAAAAAAGGTTTAACCTCTGATAATTTTGAAATTATAAAATTACAAAATTTAGAAAAAAGAGTTCTTAAATATGCTGCTAAAATACCTTTTGATACTTACATATCTGCTTCTGTTTTAAAAGGAAATGATAAATCAGCCTCCACTAGGCCGGGCTCTCCATATAATAATCAATTAACTAATGGAAATTTAAAATTAAGTAGCAATTTTTTAACAGGCACTTCTGTTTCTTTAGAGTCTGCATACAAAAATAATAACTCACTCTCCCCTTCTTTTACAGGCTCAGGAAGTGAAATACATACCAAGTATCATGAAAATAAAATAAGTTTAAATTTGCGACAAGATTTATTAAAAAATAGTTTTGGTTATTATGAAAGAAAAACATTGCAAGCTTTAAATATTCAAAAACAAAATGTAAAAAATAAATTTTCTGTTAATGTAGAAAATTGGTCTTATAAGCTTATAGAAACTTTTTACACAGCTTGGCTATTAAAGGCTAAAGTTCAAGTAGCACAATCTAACTACTATAGACAAAGAAGATTAAAAAACATTACTTACTTAAAATTTAAAAGAGGTACTGCAAAAAAATCTGATCTTTTGCAAACACAAAGTGCTGAAAAAAATAGTAAGCAAAATTTAAATAGCTCAAAACAAGATCTTGAAAATATTTGGCGTAATTTAGTTGTTCAACTAAACTTTCCTAAAGATTGGTTAAATATTAATCCATTTTTAATACCTATTAAGCTTGATAATCCTATTTTTAAAGCTTTAAAGTCTTGTAAAAAAGATTTAGATATTAAATCTAATTGGGAAGTTAAATCTTTAACAAAACAATACAAAGCTAGCCAATTAAATTTATCTGCTGCTAAAAACCAAATGCTTCCAGAAGTTTATTTTGGATTAAAATTAAGCTCTAATGCTGTAAATCCAGATAACCCGTCACAAGCCTTACAAGATTCTTTACAAAATAAAAATAAAGGAGTTTTTGTAGAGCTTGGGCTATCTATTCCTATTGGAAGATATAAAGAAAAATCTAAACTTGCTAAAAGTGTAATGAATAAAAAAATATTACAATATCGTTTGTCTTCGTTAAAAAAAACTATTCAAACAAAATGGAAAAATGAATGTTTAAATTTATTAAGATTAAAAAAAAAGAAAAAAGAATTACAATTAGTTAAGTCAATGCAAAAACAAAGAGCTAAATTAGAAGAAAAGCGTTTTCGTATTGGAAAAGTTCCTGTTTTTAATAATATTCAAGCTGGTTTAGATTCTGCTTTGTCAAAATTAGCTTTTAAACAATCAGAGGTTAGCCTAAGATTATCTGCTTGGAGAATATTAAAAATGAATTCTAAACTTATAAACTACATTAATAAATTAAGCAGCAACAAATGAACTATTTAATTAATTATTTTGGAAAACAGGGACTTTTTGCTAACCTAACAGCCCTATTTGTTTTTTTGTTTGGCTTAATAGCTGTGTTAACTATTAACAGAGAAGCATTTCCAAATATTAAATTTGATATTGTAATTATAACTACCGCCTACCCTGGGGCTTCTTCATCAGAGGTTGAAAAATTAATTACCAATCCTATAGAGCAAAAACTTAAAGGTATTAATGGAATAAAAAAAATGACTTCTGTTTCTATTGAAAACTTAAGCTCTGTTGTTTTGCAATTAGACCCAGATCAAACTACAGATGAAGAAGCTAGACGCAACATACAAGATGCCTTAGATAGTATAATAAATTTACCATCCAATGCAAAAGAGCCAAAAATTAAAGTAGTAGACAGTAAAGTTACGCCTACAATTGAAATATCATTAAGCTCTAATTTATCTGAAACACAAATGCGCAAACAAATTAATTTATTAGAAGAAAAATTAGAAAACTTACCTGGTGTAGCTAAAGTAGAAAAAAAAGGTTACAGAAAACAAGAAATTAAAGTTAGTGCTGATTTAAAAAAAATGCAGAACTTTCAAATTTCTTTACAAGAGTTAATAAATGCTCTTGGAACACAAAATAAATCTATACCTGGGGGAACTTTAAACTCCAGTGATTCTGGCGAAGAAATATTAATAAGAACTGTTGGTGATTTTTTAAATATAGACGATATTGGAAAAACAATTGTTCGAGCAAATGCTTTAGGACAAGCCATTCGTGTAAAAGATATTGCTACAGTAAAAATAGGATTTGAAAAAGCAAAAATTTATCACAGATCTAATGGTAAAAATTCAATGAACTTAATAGTCTTTAAACAAACTGGAGCTGACGCTATTGACTTAGTAGATATAGTAAAAAAAACCGTATCAGACACTAAAAATCAATTAGATAAAACAATAAGTATAAATTATATAAATGATTTATCTTATTATATTCGCCGCAGACTAAATGTTTTATCTAATAATATGTTAATAGGATTGTTTTTTGTTTTATTAATTTTATCTTTAATTTTACCATACAAAGTAGCTATTATTACTGCTATTGGAATTCCATTTTCTTTTTTTGCAGCTATATTATATTTTTTAGGAACTGGCGTCTCGCTTAATCTTTTAACAATGATGGGTTTAATTATTGTTATAGGAATGCTTGTTGATGATGCAGTTGTTGTAACAGAAAATATACAAAGATACAGAGAAAAAGGTTTGTCTGCAATAGATGCAGCAATAAAAGGAGCTCAACAAATATGGGCCCCTGTTACTGCATCTGTAATGACAACTATTATTGCTTTTACTCCAATGCTTTTTATGTCTGGAATTATGGGAAAGTTTGTAAAATTAATTCCTTTGGGAGTAATTGCGGCTTTACTTTTTAGTTTATATGAATGTTTTTTTATTTTACCCCATCACCTAGCAAGATGGATTAGTGATAAAGATTTAAAAAAATCTCGAAAAAAACCTTTAACAATATATTGGGATAACACAATTATTCCAATGTATGGTAAATTAGTAGAAAAAATTTTACTAAAACGCTACTTAGTATCTGGCAGCGCATTTATAGTGTTTATTGCAACTATATTTTTAGCTACAAAAATGTCATTTATTTTATTTCCTGCAAGCGGAATAGAAATTTTTCAAGTACAATTTGAAGCTCCTATTGGCACTACTGCAAAAAAAGTTATTAAACTTATATCCCCTATTGAAACTGCTTTAACAAAATTTAGCAAAAAAGAAGTTAAAGATTTTACAACTCAAATTGGAATACAACAAAGTAATCCAAGCGATCTTAATACAAAAAGAGGATATGAATATGGACAAGTTAATGTTTATTTAACTCCAGCAACTAGTAGAAGTCGCAGCTCTTTTGAAATAATTGAAGAATTAAAAAAACATGTAAGTAAATCTGTAGAGGGTTTAAAAAAAATAAATTATGTTCAACAAAAAGGCGGACCACCTGTTGGAAAACCAGTGAGCTTAGGAGTTAGAGGAAAATCTTATAAAGATATAATTAATGCCGTAAACAGTGCAAAAAAATTTTTAAAAACTATAAACGGAGTTTTAGAAGTTGATGATACATACTTGGTTGGAAAATCAGAATTACAAATTAAAATTAATCCAGTAGAGGCTGCGGCCGCATCTTTATCGCTAACAAGTATTGGCAATACTGTTAGAGCCGCCTATGAAGGAGTTGTTGCAACTAGTATTAGAAAGCTAGATGAAGAAATTGATATTAGAGTTTTGCTTGCTGGGTGGGAACAAAATTCTGAAAAATCATTAATGAGCTTACCTATCCCTAATTTACAAGGAAATTTAATTCCCTTAAACAGATTGGCGCATTTAAAAAAATCTAAAGGCATCGCCTTATATGAACACGAAAATAATAAAAGACAAATTAGAGTAACTGCAAAAATAAACGAAAAAATTACCACCTCTACAGCAGTAAACAAATTATTACTTAAACACTTAAAGAAATTAAAAAAACAACATCCTAAAGTGAGTTATTTTTTTGGAGGAGAGGGAAAAGACAGCAAAGAAAGCATGCAATCTTTAGCAAAAGCTTTTTTGTTTGCAGCTTTTGGAATTTTAATGATTTTAATTTTAACTTTTAAAAGTGTTTTACAATCTTTTTTAATTCTTTTTACAACTATTCCTTTAGGAATTATGGCAGTAATTTGGACTTTTTATTTACACGGCCGACCACTTACCTTTTTAGGTTTATTAGGAATAGTTGCTTTGTCGGGAGTGATTGTAAACAATGCGATAGTATTAGTTTCTTTTATTAACGAAGAAAGATCTGCAGGAGTTAGCAATACAGAAAGTATTATTAATGCTGCAAAAATGCGCTTACGACCTATTTTTTTAACTACAGTAACAACTGTTGTAGGAATTTTACCAACTGCTTATGGCTTGGGAGGTTTAGATCCTTTTGTAGTTCCGATAGCATTAGGTTTAGGTTGGGGAGTTTTTTTTGGAGCTTTTTTAACCACTATGATTTTTCCAGCAAGCTTGGCTGTGTTAGATGATATTCAAAGTTTTGTTAAAAAGAAATTTGCTTAGTAAAAATTATTTAATTTTATTTTATTATTAAAGTTTTTAATATGTCTGAGCTAACGCCTATGTTAGAATTGTATCCAAAACCAACAATGTTAAGCTTTATTTTATACTCTCCAACTACTAAATTACCATTTCTATTTAAGTCTATCGTTAATTTAAATTTTCCATTAATACATTTATTATTACTGCCAGGTTTGTTTGAGCTTAAGCGTTCTGTTTCTGTATCAGACCCTTCTGCTTGTTGTATAATTGACCAATGCATATAGTTATCAGGATAAGCTCCTTCATTACACAGTCCAACTAATTTTAACTCAGCTTGTGCATCTGGAATTGGAATAATGATCTTTGTTGGTCCAGAAATTTTTGCTGATAAATTATTTTTTTTGGGCGATATCAAAGTAGAGCAAGAATCTGGCTGCACAAGACAGCCTAAACTTCCGCTTTGATTTTTACTTGAGCAAGAAGAAAAAAAGATTATACTAAAAAGAAATATAAATTTAACATATAACTTCATATAACTTTATCGTAATTTTATGCACAAAAGTTTAAATAAATACCTTTTATTTTTAATTTTATTCTTGTTTTCACAAGCCAAGGCTTTTGACTGGGGTTTTTTTAAAAATACAAAAAGTAATCAAGCACTTAAAAATAATACTTTTCGTCTTTATTTAAAAAAAGATCCTAGTCAACTAAACCCAGCTTTGATAAGGGGGGCTGCCTCTCATTATTTATTTTATAATTTGTATTCTAGTATGCATAGATATGATGGCAATATTATAAAAGCATATTTAGGTAACAAATGTAGGTGGAAAACTAATTTACATTTATCTTGTAAGTTAAATCCTAAATTAAAATGGTCCAACGGAAAATCTATTACCGCTAAACATTATTTGCAAAGTTACAAAGATTTATTTGTAACAACTAATACAAAAGTCCGCTTACTACTTAAAATTAAAAATGCTAAATTAATTTTACAAAAAAAAGTTTCTTTATCTAAACTTGGCATAACAGCTAATAAATTTCGCTTAAATTTTTATTTAAGCAGTCCCGACCCAGAGCTGCTTTATAAATTAACCTACCCTAGCCTTGCTCCAAGATATAATTTAAAAAATCTGTCAATTAAACAAGCCAATAAGTTAGTTACAAATGGGCCTTATAAAATTAAAAAATGGATTTCAAAAAAGAAAATTATTTTAGAGCCTAACCCATATTTTTTACATTTTAATAAAAAATTACCATTAGTGGAGTTTTATTTTGTGGAGGAGGATGCGACTGCATTAATTTTATATCAATCAGATCGTATTGATTTTTTAAAACAAGTTTTAACCTCTGATATATTAAAATTAAAAAATAATAAAGGTTTTTTTCAAACTCCAATAATAAAGTTTGATTATTTAGGTTTTGGCCCTAACTTAAAAAAGTATCCAAATTTAAGAAAAGCATTAGTATATTCTTTAAACTATGCAGAACTTAAAAAAATTTATCACGCCTTAGGACAACCTGGCTATCCTAGTTTGTCCTTAAGTTATTTTTCTAAACCAGTATTTTATGACATAAATTTAAAAATTGCTAAAAAAGCTTTTAACAAAGTCCCCTCCCATGCACAAAAAAAACAATGGACTCTAGCATATAGTAAATCCGGAGGCCCAGATATAAAACGAGGCATGGAGTGGCTACAACACCAATGGAAAAAACACCTTGGACTAAATATTGAACTTCGCCCAATAGAACAAGGAATGTATGTGCAATCTTTAAAACTAAAATCTTTTGATATTTTTAGAAAAGGCCTACCCCTAGACCGCCCCACTTGCCTAGCCGCTATGGAAAACTTAGTAACCAATAATATTAATAACTACATCAAGTTTAGCAACAAAAGTTATGACAAAATTGTAAAAAAATTAGAAAATATAGCAAATAAAAATATTTCACCTAACAAAAAAATATATTTACAAAAAAAACTTTGCACAAAAGCAATGCAAATACTATTAAATAACTATGTCTTAATCCCACTAGGAGAAATTCACTTCAGCCTAATGATGAAACCAAAATGGAAAGGCTGGAAACTAAATGGTTTAAATTTGCTTGATTTAGGGGGGCTTCGTTTGGTTACAGATTAAAGCCTAAAAAAGCTACGCATTCGCACAGCCCTTTGGGCTGAACGCTTTTTTAGGCTTTAATCTGTAACCAAACGGGTTCTTGAAATAAATTCTGTAAATTGTATAACAGATATAGGAGTTTTTATGAAAAATATTTTATTTATTACTGGAGCTGGGAGTGGGATAGGTAAACAAGCTTCTGTTGAAATGAGTTCTTTGTTTGGGCAATTGATTTTAGTTGGCAGAGATATTTCTAAATTAAAAAATACTAAAGAAAGTATTTTGCAAAAAGATAAGTCTCACGCAGATGATAGTATTATTGTTTATAGTTGTGATTTAGGAAATAAAGATAATATTATTAAAATGATTAAAGATTTAGATAAAACTTTATCACAAGCTTTAAGTATTTCTTTGGTTAATAATGCGGCAATTTTTAATGGCCATCAAAATTTTATAGATTCAAGCACTGATGATTGGAATAATTATTTTAATATTAATTTAATGGGGTCAGTTAATTTAACACAGGCTATCCTCCCCTACATGAAGGCTAAAAGTTTTAAAGACAATGCTGTGATTGGTGACTTTCATTGTATTATTAACATTGCCTCTACTGCTGGGACACGAGTTGTTAGTGGGTTGTCGGCTTATGGAAGTTTAAAGGCTGCTTTAATTTATTGGAGTGCTGCTTTGGCTTTAGAACTTGGTGATAAAAATATTTGTGTAAATGTTGTAGCCCCTGGTTTGATAGACACTCCAATTCATGATTTTTATTCTAAAGATAATAAAAATTCTGAACATTACAAACAAGCTTGCAACGCACAAGTTTTAAAAAAAATGGGACAACCAAAAGATGTTGTAAGTGCAATTAAATTTTTATGCAAAAGCTCTTGGGTGACTGGCACAACTCTAACTGTTGATGGCGGGATTAGTGTATGACAAAAATTAGTTTATCTAGAAGATCTTATTTTAGCGCCGCTCATAGATACTATAATGATAAGTGGACAGATGCGGTAAACAAAAAAGTTTTTGGACTTTGTTATTCCGAAAAAGGTCACGGACATAATTATATATTAGATACTTTTGTGTCGGGCCCTGTAAATAAAGATACAGGAATGATTATAAATTTAATTGATTTAGATTCTTTATTACAAAATTTTGTTAAGTTATTAGATCACAAACATTTAAATTTTGACTTGTCCCATTTTAAAACACTTGTACCAACAACAGAAAATATTGCAGAGTTTTGCTTTAAAGAAATTAAAATTTTGTTGCGCAATAATGCTCCACTAATAAAATTAGACAAAATTAGGCTATACGAAAACCAAGATCTATGGGTAGATATTGATGCAATTTAAGCCTAAAAATAAAATTTTAAACAAAAAAGCTGAAAATGCCTTTATTTAGCAGTACAGCCTAAATTGGGTTGACTTTACAACATAAAATGCCAAAAATTGGGCTGACTTTACAACATAAATCACCAAAAATTGGGCTGACTTTAGTGAATAAATTAAAAACAACTTTAACTCAAAAATATGATTTTTGTTTTTCACATTACTTTACAGAGTGCAAACCTGAATTAAAAAATTTAAACCCCCACCAACCCGACTTTGAAAAATCAAAACATTTGCACGGCCATAGTGTAAAGATAGAAGTTAGCGTGTGCTGTAATGACAGTTTTTTTTCTAGA
>JAAOIH010000017.1 GCA_015163875.1 Bdellovibrionales bacterium | reverse complement strand
CACTATAACTGTTATCAATTAAAGAAGACTTGTTTAAGGATGATAATGATTTAATCTTACTTCTTTGAAATTTAGATTTTTGAATATACCTATCTTTTACATAAGGAGTTTCTTTTTTACTAAACCTAGATATCATATAATTTTTATAAGCAGATAACTTAATATCAGATAAATTATTTTTTAATATATTTAGTAAATTACTACGCTGTTTTAAAACCTGTGTATTAAAATAAACTATATATGGCAAAACAGTACTAATAAATTTTTTCTCTCTTTCTTTTTGTGTCATTATTTTATGTTCAGAATTATATTCTTTTTTGCATAAAATAGTTAATAATTTTTTATGTTTAGTTTTAGCATAAAAAGCTTTTGTATCTAAGCTAACAGAAACAGGTTTTTTAAAAAATTTTTGATGGGATTCTAATTTCTTTATTGTAAAGCTTAAGCTAACTTTATCTTTAGGATTGTAAACATTACTAAATGTTGTAGGTAAATATTTTAAGCTATCAAGCGTGCTGTACTTGTTGTAATAACTATAATCAGACAAAGAGGCCTGTGTATAACTAACTGACTTTATTCCAAATAATAAATTTCCAGTTAAAATTATTCCAAATAAACCAAGGATTAAAAAAAATACTTTTTGCTTACTTTCTGTTACTTTCATAGAACACACCTTTTTTATTCTTATTTGATAACTGTATCGACAGTTTTTTAAAAAAATAAACTAATGCTTTTTATTTAAAAAAGTCTTTTTTGTATATAAATTAAACACTATGTAAAAGTGACAAAATTATTAATTATAATGAAAATATATTTATTTTGAGATATAAGATTCTTATGTTTTTTAAATTTGTTATATTAAATTTTTTGCTTATTAGCTTGCCTATAATAGCCAATGCCTTTGACTTAAATGACGACCAGTCAAACTCTAAGAGGGCAAAGGTTGTTATCATAATCAACGAAGGCGATAGAACAGAATCTAACCCTCAGGGACAAAGTTTATCTATATATAAATCAGGTGTTATATATGGAATATACAATGTATCAACAGCTAGTAATAAAATAAAAAATCCTACAGTAGGAAAGCAATATGTAGCTACAACTCCACATGGATTTTATAGACCTAAAAAAGTTTATGAAGATTATCATTCTTATACTTTTTATGGAGCAAGTATGAAATATGCTGTTTTTTTTAATGGAGGAATTGCCACTCACGCCTCAGAGCATATTGAACATCTTGGGCATAGAGCATCAGGTGGATGTATAAGACTTTTAGAGCCTGTTGCAGAGTTGGTTAACTCAGCAATTCTTTCTGCAGGCGGCAATACAAGAAATACTGTTTCAGAAGATTTTTGTAACTCTAAGGGTGAAAATTGTCATAAAAGATCTTTGTTTGTTAATAGAATCAAATTACACGATGTTGATTTTAAAACTGGAAACAAAACTTCAAATCTTATTTGGACATATGACGCATTAATTATTGTTAAGCCTGGAAACTAATTAATTATCCTAAAAAAAACCTTAAAAAACAGTAATTTATATTGATTTTTTAAAACATATTGATAGCTTTATAAGCATGAGAAAATCAATTATCTTATATCTTAATGGAAAAATGATTGAGCTTGGCGAGTCTGACTCTTTTATGAGCTTATCTAATTATTTGCGTTATCAAAAAAATCTTACTGGCACAAAAGTTACATGCTCTGAGGGTGATTGCGGAGCTTGCACAGTTTTAGTTTCAAGATTTGATGGAAAAAAAATGGGGCAAATTCAAGCTATTAATTCTTGCATTAGCTTTATGTATCTTTTTGACAGATGTCATTTGATAACTGTAGAGGGGTTAAAAAAATTAGACCACCTCCACCCAGCACAAAAAACAATGATAAAACATCACGGAGCTCAATGTGGCTACTGCACTCCAGGAATGATTTGCGCACTAGCGGCAATGACTGAAGATGCAAAAAATAATGTTATAAAAATTGATAATAAAAAAGTAAAAAATTATTTAACTGGAAATTTATGTAGATGCACGGGCTATGAGCCTATAATTAAAGCAGGATTATCAATAGACATAAATGATGTAAAAAAATTTAGTGATATTTATGACCAAAAAGAAATGATTTCTAAATATAGTAATTTAATTTTTGATGATGTAAAATTATCACACAAAGATCAAGAGGTTTACTTGCCAGCCTCTTATGAGTCTCTTTATAAAAATGCAGATATTAAAAATACAAAAATTGTTTCTGGAGCAACAGATTTAGGAGTTTTTGTTAATAAAAATAAAATACAACTTAAAAAAGTTATAAGTCTTAATAATATTTTAGAATCTTATAAAATACAAAACCTTGATGATAAAATTGTAATTGGAGCAAAAGCCTCATTAACAGATATAGAAAAAGCATGTAAAAAAGATTTTCCTGAATTTTCAAAAAGTCTTCATATTTTTGCATCTCCTCAAATTAAAAACATAGGGACACTTGTTGGAAACCTTGTTAATGCGTCGCCTATTAGTGACACAGCAGCTTTTTTAAGAGTAAGTAACTCTAAAGTAATTCTTAATAATTCTAAAACAGAAAGAAGCATTTTTATTAATGATTTTTTTCTTAAATCTTATAAAAAATTAGATATAAACAGTGACGAAATTGTAACTCATATTATTATACCAAAAGAAAAAATAAAATTTAAATTATATAAAATTTCTACCAGAAAAGATTTAGATATATCTAGTGTAAATATGGCAATTGCTTATAAATTAGATAACAAAATTTTTACAAGTTTTAAACTTTGTGTGGGAGGGGTTGGGCCAACAACATTAAGGTTAACAAGCATTGAAAAAGAAGTTATTGGAAAAGCAATAGACCAAAAAATATTTAAAAAAATTGCAAAAATGGCTATCTTGCAAATAAAACCACTAAGTGATGTTAGGGGCGAAGGCAGTTACAGAAAAATTTTAGTACATAATTTATTACTTAAGTTTTGTGACGAAGTTATTTTAGATAATAAAATAAATGTAAATGAGATTTCTATATGAGCGTAGGTTCAAACATAAAACATGATTCAAGTTACGGGCATGTTACAGGCGAAAGTATTTTTGTTGATGACAGAGAGGCCACTAACAGCGAAGTTTTTGTTGGCATTGTCGGAAGCCCAGTTGCATGCGGAAAGTTAATTTCTATAGACGCATCGGCTGCGCTTAAACATAAAAGTTGTGTTGGAGTATATAGCGCAAGTGACTTTTGCTCTAAAAAATGGGGAACTATTTTTAAAGACCAGCCAATTATTGTAGAAGATAATATTGGATACATGGGAGAACCGCTTTGTATTTTTGCATCAACTAATAGATATGACATAGAGCATATTAAAACACTTTTTAAATTTAAAATTGATAAAGCCTCTCCTGTTTTTTCAATTTCAGACTCTGTAGCAAAAAATAATATTATATATTCATCACCATCAGCTTTTGTTCAAGGCGATGTAGAAAAAGTTTTTAAGTCTGCTACAAATATTTTAGAAGGAACATTTATATGTGGAGGGCAAGATCATTTTTATATGGAATCACAAGCATGTATTGCTTATCCAATGGAAAATGGACAAATTGAAGTTCACTCATCAACTCAAAATCCAAGTGAAACTCAAAGAGTTGTTGCAGAAGCTCTTGGTTTATCATTGCACCATGTAGTTTGTGTTGTAAAAAGAATGGGAGGTGCATTTGGTGGAAAAGAATCTCAAGCAGCTCCAATTGCAGCTTATGCGGCTGTAGTTGCTAAAAAATTAAAAAAACCTGCAAGATTAATTTTAACTAAAGATGAAGACATGATTATTACGGGAAAAAGACATCCGTTTGAAAATGATTATAAAGTTGCATTTGATAACGAAGGAAAAATTAATGGATTTAAAATAATTTTAAAATCTGACGCCGGTGCTTACAGTGATCTTTCTTCATCTATTTTAGAAAGGTCAATGCTACATGCAGACGGCGCATATTATTTAAAAAATGTTTATATACAAGGGCTTGCTTACAAAACAAATAATCATTCAAACACAGCATATCGTGGATTTGGCGCACCTCAAGGAAACATGACAATTGAAAGTGTAATAGAAGACATTGCTTGTTTTTTAAAAAAAGATGCATTTGAAATTAGAAGATTAAATATTTATCAAAAAGATAATATAAAAACTCCTTACAATCAAAATATTGAAAATAATATGTTACCAGATATTTTTGATCAATTGCATAAATCAAGTGATTATAAAAACAGACTTGTTGAAATTAATAATTTTAATAAACAAAAAAATGGAAAAATAAAAGGTATTTCTTTTACAGCAACAAAATTTGGAATTGCATTTACTTCAAGATTTTTAAATCAAGGAAGCGCAATTGTTAATGTTCAATTAGACGGAAGTGTTCAAGTTTCAACAGGTGCTACAGAAATGGGGCAAGGCGTGAATACAAAAATTCAACAAGTAGTTTCTTCTGCTTTTGGAATACCTGTAAATAATGTTCAAATAATGACAACATCAACAGAAAAAAATCATAACACATCTCCAACAGCAGCTTCTGCAGGTTTTGATATAAATGGATCGGCTGCTATTAAGGCTTGTAACAAAATTAAATCCAGACTTTGTGAGCTTGCAAAATTAATTTTTGAAAATACTACAGAAAATAATAAAAAAAATACTTTTACAGAGTTTGAAGTAAATAATAAAGATTTAGATTTAGATTTTATTTTTAAAGATAATCTGGTAACACAAACTTCTACAAAAAAAGAAATAAGTTTTAAAAAACTTGTTTTTAAAGCTTATAATAATCGTATTTCTATTGGAGAATACTCTTTTTATAAAACTCCAGAAATTGGATTTTGTAAAAATACGGTTAAAGGAAAAGCTTTTAATTATTTTACACAAGGAGCAGTTGTTACAGAAGTTTTAATAGACGAATACACTGGCGAAATGAAAGTTATGAAAAGCGATATATTAATGGATTTAGGAAGACCTATTAATCCAGATATTGACAAAGGACAAGTAACAGGAGCTTTTATTCAAGGAATGGGATGGGTAACAACTGAGCGACTTTTTTATGATACTGATGGCAATTTAATTTCTCACTCTCCAACAACATATAAAATTCCTAATATACAAGACATACCAAGAGTTTTTAATGTAGATTTTTTGTTAAATAAAAATAAAATAAAAAATATTTATGGATCAAAAGCTGTTGGTGAGCCTCCATTTTTATTAGGCTTAAGTGCATGGACTGCTGTAAAACACGCACTGTCTTATAGATCAAATGGAAAGCCAGTTAATATAACCTCTCCAGTTACAGGAGAGGTGATTCTTAATAAATTAACGGATTTAAAAAATGGAAATTAATTCTAAATATTTAAATCAAGCAATGTTGTTAAATCAAAATGGAGTTAAATTTGTAACAGTTAGTATAACTTCAATTAAAGGAAGTGCTCCACAAGATATTGGGGCAAAAATGATTGTTACAAAAAAAGGTCTTGATTTTGGTACTGTTGGAGGTGGAAAAGTTGAGGCACATTGTATTAACTATGCCAAAGATCTTTTATTAAAAGATTCTGTAAAATCAATTTCTACAACATGGAATCTTCAAAAAGATATTGGAATGACTTGCGGTGGCGAAGTGTCTTTCTTTTTTGAAGTTTTAAGACCAGTAAGCCCTTGGCAAATTGTTATATTTGGAGCTGGTCATATTTCTCAAGAGCTAAGTAGGTTACTATTAAGATTAGATTGCAACTTAACTGTTGTAGACAATAGAAAAGAATGGCTTGAAAAAATTCCTAATAACCAAAAGCTAACAAAAATTTATAAAAAAGAAATGTCTGAGGCTTTAGATGTTATTGATGATAAATCTTACATAGCTCTTATGACAATGGGACATTCTTATGATGTTCCAATTATATATGAAGCTTTAAAAAATTATAATTTTCCATATCTTGCAGTAATAGGAAGTGCTTCAAAAAAAATAAAAATAAAATCTGAATTAAAAGACAAAGGCTTATCTGATTTATTAATTTCTAAAATGATTTGTCCTATTGGAGAAAAAATAGGCTCAAATCATCCTGCAGAAATTGCAGTAAGTGTTACAGCACAGCTTTTAAAATACAGAAATATTTAAAAATATTATTTTTTAAGATTTTTAATAGTTTCGTCAAAAATTTGTTTAAACTTTCCTTTTTTAAGTTTTTTAGAAAACTCTTCTACTGGCACAACTCTAATAATAAAAAAAAATATATATCCAACTGCAATAGGCCTCATAAGTGCCCAAATTATATTTGCACTAGATGATTTTGAATAAAAATAAAAAACTCCAGTTAGTATTAAGGATAATATAAACATTGGATTTAAAAGATCTTTTATTGCAGCAAAATATGGATTTTTAATTATATTTTTAATTGGTTTTGCACGCTGTTTTTTTGCCCATTTTTTATAAGATTCAATATTTTTGCCATTAAACTTGTAAGCTAAAATTATAACAAAAACTCCAATAATTATTTTAGTTAATACTATTGATGCAAAAAAATATAAAATATTTTCTTCTGTAACATTAAAAACTCTGCTAAATTTATTAATAAAATACTCAATCATATAAATAAAATCTTTACCAAAAAGAATTAAATAAATAGCAAAAGCTTGTAAAAATCCCCAAATAGACAAAAGACACATTGCTAAAATATGACCTATAAAATTTTTTCCTACTAAACGAACTCCTATATTAAAAAGCTGACCTTGCATTGAAATAGCAAGCATGGGTGTTAGTTTTTTTCCAGCAGGGGATAAAGATTTTAAAAGTGCAGATGTTGTGCTTATTAAAGCTGCTGAATTTTTTTCTTTAATCTCAAGCGATGCTTTAGTTAAAATAAATCCTTGATTAAGAGATAAAAAGTGTCCAGAAAAAGGAATTTTTAAAGAGTGCAAAAAACTTCCAAGACCAATTTCTACCATAGAAAGCAGAGCTGCATATTTTCCAAGCTGTTTTGTTTCTTTCATTTTTTATAAAGTTTTTGTAAATTGTTTGTAAAGTTTTTTGTTAAATTATTTGTACAGTTTTTGTACAGTTTTTTGTACAGTTTTTTGTAAAAAAAAATACTTAAATATTTTGTTAAAAATAACTAGTTATTTCTTTTTTAATAGAATTAAAATTTTCTAAGTTCTCTATAGAGCCTTGTGCAAAATCTGCTCTGCCGCCACCTCTTCCGCCCATTTTAGCAGATAATTTTTTTAAAATATTGCCAGCATTAAGCTCTAAGGTTAAATCTTTTGTTAAGCCAATAACTATAGTTTTATTTTTTGATAAATCTTTATTATCAACTAAAATAATTAATGCAGTTTTTAATTTATCACGCAATTGATCAGTTAGTTTTTTTAAAACTTCTTTTTCTCCAACAGCTATTTGCTCCATAATTAAAGAAAACTCTATATTTTTTATTTTTATTTTTTCTGCTTTTTCTAAAATAGATTTAATATCAATTTTAGCATGATCGTAATCTTTATTTTTTTTAGAAAGTTTTTTATTGTCTTGTTTTAATTTTTTAATATTTTCTAATAAAGAATCTTCATCACTTATGTTAAGTAATTGTTTAATAGATTTGTTTTCTAAAATATTATTATTTGCAAATTCAATAGCCCTATACCCTGTTACAGCTTCTATTCTCCTAATGCCAGAGCTTAAACTACTTTCTGATAAAATTTTAAAAAATTGTATTTCGCCAGTATTTTTAACATGAGTTCCTCCACAAAGTTCGTGAGATGTGCTACCAAGTTTAATAGATTTAACTTTATCAGTATATTTTTCTCCAAACAGTGCTGTAATTCCATTTTTTATAGCATCTTCATACAAAGAAGTTTGTGCAACACTAGGTGAGCATAAGCTAATTTCGTAATTAATTATTTTTTCAATAGATTTTATTTCATCTACTGACAAAGATTTATTATGAGAAAAATCAAACCTTAATTTTTTATCTGTCACTAACGATCCAGACTGATTAACATGATCCCCCAAAACTGTTTTTAAAGCAGAATGTAAAAGGTGAGTAGCAGAGTGATTTTTTTCTACAGCTTTGCGAACATCTTTGTCTAAAGTAATATTTATTTTATCTTTATTTAAAACAAGACCTTCTTTTATTTTTACAAAATGAATAAAAATATCTTGCTCTTTTTTACAATGAGTAATTTTTAATTTTAAATTAGATTTGCTGTCTAAACTTTCACAAATAGCGCTATCACTAATTTGCCCTCCACCTTCTGGATAAACGCAACTTTTATCTAAAATAATAAAACCTTCTTCTGTATTTTTTAAACTATCCACCTCTTTAGTGCCATTTGATAAATATAAAACAGAAGCTTGGCAATTATTTTTAGAGTCAACTAAAGATTCTGTTTTTCCATGTTCTGATAAAATTTTAGAACTAACAGATGTTAAATAATTTTGTTCAACCAACAGGCCCTTAGTTTTTCCTGATTTTTTTGATAATTCTTTTGCCTTTAATAATTCTTTTTCAAAACTTATTTTATCTAAGCTTAATCCTTTTTCTTGTAAAATTAAAGAACTTAAATCTATCGGAAATCCATAGGTGTCATAAAGTTTAAAAGCTTGCTTGCCATCTAAAATATTTATTCCTTTGTTAGACATTTTTTTAATTTCTGCTTCAAGTAAAAATAAACCTTGATCTAAAGTTTTTAAAAATTGTGCCTCTTCGGTTTTAATAGTATTTAAAATATGTTGTTGTTGAACTTTTAATTCAGGGTAAATATTTTGCATTGAATCAATCAAGCTAGTAGACAAGCTACTAAATAAATTTTTGTCATCACTAAGCAAGCTAGCAAAACGAATAGCCCTTCTCATAATGCGTCTTAAAACATAACCTCTTCCATCACTTTTTGGCATAACTCCATCTTGAATTAAAAAACTAGTAGCCCTTATATGATCAGCTAAAACACAAAAACTAGCATTAATTTGTTTTTGGTTTTTTCTCTCTTTTAAGCAAGAAAAGTCAGCTAAGTTTTTATGATACTGCTTTCCAGATATTTGAGATATTTTTTTTAAAAGTGGTGAAAAAATATCTGTATGATAATTATTAGTTTGACCTTGTAAAATGCTACTTAATCTTTCAAGACCCATTCCTGTGTCTACGCAAGGTTTTTTTAAATCTGTAAGAGTGTTATTTTTTTCAAAGTACTGCATAAAAACTAAATTCCACACCTCTACAAAACGATCACCCTCTCCTCCAACAACTTGATCTGGTCCTGAAAAATGTTCAGAGCCTAAGTCATAATAAATTTCTGTACAAGGTCCACATGGGCCAGTGTCTCCCATTCTCCAAAAATTATCTTTTTCACCAAAATAAAATATTTTATCTTTTGGAATTTTTTCTTGCTTGTTCCATATTTCATAAGTTTCTTTGTCGTCTTTAAAAACAGAAATATATAATTTACTTTTATCTAAGCCTAATGTTTGAGTTAAAAATTCCCAAGACCAAGCTATAGCTTCTTTTTTAAAATAATCTCCAAACGAAAAGTTTCCAAGCATCTCAAAAAAAGTATGATGTCTTGCTGTATGCCCAACATTGTCTAAATCATTGTGTTTTCCGCCAGCTCTTACACACTTTTGAACACTTACAATTCTATTATGTTCGGTTTTTTCTATTCCTAAAAAAATATTTTTAAAAGGATTCATTCCTGCATTAGTAAAAAGCAAAGTAGGGTCGTTGTGAGGTATTAGCGAAGAACTTTTAAATTCTTTGTGATTTTTTTTATTAAAAAAAGTAATAAATTTATGTCTAATTTCTAAAGATGTCATATGCTTCTCATTAAATTATAATACAAAATCATCGTCAGTACTTCTTTTAGAAAATAATAATTTAAATTCACCAGAGTTTGTAGACATTTTTTGAGCTTCATCAAAATCAATTAAATCTTTGTCTACCAACTCAAACAAACTTTGGTTAAAAGTTTTTGATCCATAAGTTGCAGAATGCTCTGCCATGCTGTCCTCTAATTCAAGCAATTTGTTTTGTAAAATTATTTCTTGTATTCTAGAATTATTAATTAAAATTTCTGTAGCTGGCACAACTCCAGATTTATCTTTTTTATTACATAATCTTAAACTAACAATGGCTTTTAAATTATGAGCTAATATATTTGTAATATAATTTTGTTTTGTTTCAGAAAACTCTGACAAAATACGAGTTATACTATCTTTAGCACTAGTGCTATGAAGAGAGGCTAAAACTAAATGACCTGTCGAAGACGCAGTAAGTGCTATTTCTATACTTTCTGGATCTCTTAACTCTCCAACACAAATTATATCAGGGTCCTGTCTTAGTGCAGACCTTAATCCTATTCTAAAACTTTTTACATCTGTGCCAATTTCTCTTTGAGTAATAATACTTTTATGATCACGAATTAAAAACTCAATCGGATCCTCTAAAGTTAATATGTGTTTGCTTTTTTTGTGATTAATATGATTTAACATAGCAACTAGAGTAGAGGTTTTTCCTGACCCAGTAGCACCTGTAATTAAAATTAAACCTCTTTCTTTTAAAGCTAATTTTTCTATTATTGGAGGTAACTGTAATTCAGAAATGCTAGGCAACTTAAAGCTTACTAATCTAAACACTATTCTAGAGCTACCTCTTTGTTTTGTTAAGTTTACTCTAAACCTGCCAACTTGTGGTAAGCTGTAGGCGATATCTAAATCATAGCCGGTTTTAAAATTTTCTTGATCTATTGGTTTACAAATTTCTTTTATTACCAGATTCATGTCTTCGACACTTATTTTAGACGCTTCAGCACTTAATTTTTTTAACTTCCCATGTTTTCTAATAACAGGAGGCATTCCTACTTTTAAATGAATATCACTAGATTCTTTATTTACTGCATCTTTTAATATTTCTTGAATGTTCATTGGCTTTATTGTAGAGATTTTTATTAGAAATGAAAGAAAATTTTATTAAAATAATAAAATTTTACAATACTTTACAATTAAATAAAATTACATAAAATAAAATTAAATTTTATACTAATTATAAAATCTTAACTTAGTAAAAATAAGGAGCGTCATGTCAAATACTATGGATTTTTTAGTTTCTTATTTTTTGACTCATAGCTTAACAATTAGTTGTGCAGAAAGCTGTACAGGGGGCTTGGTATCTGACAAGCTAGTACAAAGGTCGGGTTCATCTGCTTACTTTAAAGCCTCTATTGTGGCTTATAGCAAAGAGATTAAACAAGATTTTTTATCAGTACCTAGTTTGTTAATTAAAGAAAAAGGTATTGTTAGTGCTGATGTAGCTATTGCAATGGCTTTGGGATGTAAAAATAAATTTTCTACAGACTGGGCAATAAGTAGTACTGGATTTGTAGAAGATATTATTATCGGAGAAAAACTACAAAACCCCATTGTTTGCATAGGAGTAGTTGGCCCCAATGTTGAAGAAGCTTTAATGTGCAAATTTACAAAGGAGTCTAGAAACCAAGTTAGAGAAAAAAGTGTTACACAAGCTTTTAATTTTTTAAGTGAATGTATAAAAAATAAAACAAAATAAGGAGAACAAGTATGGCAAAAGACAAAACAACACAAACTACATCAACAGCACCGGCTGTAAAGGCTAATACAAAATCTAATCCAAAGGTAAGGGCGTTAGATTTAGCAATTGAATCTATTGAAAAACAATTTGGTAAAGGTTCCATCATGAAGCTAGGTGGAAAAAATGTTAACACAGATATTCCTGTAATAAGCACTGGAATTTTAAGCTTAGACTTAGCTTTAGGAGCTGGAGGCTTGCCAAAAGGAAGAATTGTAGAAATTTATGGACAAGAAAGTTCTGGTAAAACAACTCTAGCTTTATCTACTATTGCGCAGGCTCAAAAAATGGGTGGAACAGTTGCATTTGTAGATGCAGAGCATGCTTTAGATGTAAATTATGCTAAAAAATTAGGAGTTAATATTGACGATATGTTAATTTCTCAACCAGATACAGGTGAGCAAGCTTTAGAAATTACAGAAACTTTAGTTCGCTCTGGTGCAGTTGATGTATTAGTTATTGATTCTGTTGCCGCGCTAACTCCAAAAGCAGAAATTGAAGGCGACATGGGCGACAGTCATATGGGATTGCAAGCTCGTTTAATGTCACAAGCTTTAAGAAAATTAACTGCTATTACAAAAAGAAGTAATACTTTAGTTATTTTTATTAATCAGTTAAGAATGAAAATCGGTGTTGTTTTTGGTAACCCAGAAGTTACAACTGGTGGTAATGCATTAAAATTTTATTCTACTATTAGATTAGAAGTTCGTCGTTCTACTTTATTAAAAAATGGTGAAGATGTATTTGGTAATCAGATTAAAGTAAAAGTTGTAAAAAATAAAATTGCACCTCCTTTTGCAAAAGTAGAATTTGATTTATTATATGCCGAAGGTTTATCTGCAGAGTCTGATGTTTTAGATCTATCTGTAGCTAATAACTTAATTGTTAAGTCTGGAGCTTGGTATAGTTTAAATGATAAAAAAATTGGACAAGGTAGAGAGCAGGCAAGGGTATTTTTAAAAGAAAATCCTAAAATTTTTGTTGCTTTAAGAGAGAAGATTTTTGCTATTAAGGGGATTTCTAAGAAGTCTGAAGATAGTACTAAGCATTAGCTTTTAGGTTAGTGCCAAAAAAACATGGGCTAATTTAAGCTCGCCTGCTCAGGCAGCCCTAGGAGGGCTGAGTCGCAGGAGAGCTTAAATTAGCCCATGTTTTTTAATATTAATCTGCATTTTTTTATTAGTCTGCATTTTTTTTAAATTAATTTGTATTTTTTAAATTAATATTACTAATTTATTTATTTCTCAGTTTTAGTTCTGATGCGACTCAGCCCTCCTAGGGCTGCCTGAGCATCAGAACTAAAACTGAGAAATAAATAAATAACTATTTTTCAAAATAATTCTCTATAGTTTTAAAACTCTTAGGAGGAATTCTAATTGCATAACTTTTTATATAGCGTGGTATTTTAAACTGCCTTAATTCTGGATTAATTTTTTTTAAATATGAACTTTTTATATTTAAATTTTTTGCTAATTTGCTTAAAGAAGTCCCTCCAGTTACTGAAATATAATTAAACTTTTTTTGCTTATACGAAGTTTTATTAATTTTTAGTCCATAAAACTGAGACTGTTGTAATAAAAGCCCTATTGCTACTAATTTTGGAATGTAATTTTTTGTTTCTTTTGGAAAGTCTGGCTTATTAATTAACTCCCAATAATCATTAGTTTTATATTTTTTTATAAATTTTGCTAAACGATTTTCTCCCATATTATAAGCAGCTAATGCTAAATCCCATTTTTTAAATCTTCTGTGTAAAATTTCTAAATAATTTAAAGCTGCCTTAGTACTTTTGTGAATATTTTTTCTTTCATCTAACCAATATGTTACTTTTAAATTAAATCGCTTAGCAGTTGTTTTAATAAATTGCCAGTAACCAATTGCATTTGCAGAGCTATGAGCATGAACATAAAAACCACTTTCTATCATTGGCAGATAAGATAATACAAGAGGCATATTTCTTTTTTTAATACTTTGTTTAATAAAATAAGAATGCTGCCTGCTGCTTTTAATCCAAGCTCTAACAATTTTTTTTCCTTTATCACTAGTAAAAAAAGAAATCCATTTTTTTATATTAGTATGCTGAGGTATATAGAATCTATAAAAATTGTCTCTATAAGTGTTGGCTGATTTAAAAAAATTTGGCATTTCTTTTGATTCTACATTGCTTAGATATAAAAAACTAAAAATTGGAATAAAAAGAATAATTTTTTTTATATGTTTAGTCTTCATTAAGGTATTTTAGATAGTTTTTTAAATTTTAGCTACACAGAGTTAGATTAATTCTATTTTATCTTGACTTTTGTAGGGTTATTTAATAGTTTGCGTCAATTACTGATTTTTTGATATAAAAATACTCAGTTAATCTTTAAACAGGATGTTAAAGTTGAAAAAAGGGAAGTTAATCTTAACTCGTCGACAAGGCGAGGGCTTATCTATAGGCGATAACACTGTTATCACAATTCTACAAATTAAAGGCAAACAGGTGCGAATAGGTATTGAAGCCTCTAAAGATGTAAAAATTGTTAGAAGCGAGTTAGTTTTAAAAAATAAATCTACAGACAGCCTAAATTAATACAAAAAATAGTATAAATAAAACTATGCGTAGATACAGCCTAGACCCAATATATCTTAATTTAAAAAATAAATCTATTAGCTTAGAAAAAGACAGCTTTCATCATATTTGTGAAGTTTGTAGAAATAAAAAAGGCTCAAAGTTTGAGGTATTAATTAAAGAAAAAGCTTATTTAGTTAAAATTACCGAAGTTTTTAAAAAAAATGCAATCGCTATTATTTTAGAAGAAAGAAAAATTAAAGAATTAAAAAAACCATTTTTACACTTAGTTTTAAGCATGCCTAAATTTTCTGTTTTCGAAGATGTTTTGGAAAAAAGTGTTGAAATGGGAGTGTCCGAAATTCATCTTTTGTCTACAAGTAATAGTTTTGTTAAATCAGCAAATAAAATTAGCATTGCTAAATACAACAGGTGGAAAAAAATTATATCCTCTTCTATGAGCCAATCTGCAAGATCTACAGATTTAATTCTTCACCCTTTGTCTAACAGAGATAAAGTAATTGATAGATTAAAATTAAAAAATATTCCAGGAATTGCAGCTTATGTAAACTCCACTAATACTTTTTCATCTGTAATTAAACCTTTAAAAGATCAAAATTGCAAAAATATAGCTATGTATGTTGGCCCTGAGGGAGGTTTTACACAAGATGATATAAGTTTTTTTAAATCTCAAAAAATACTCGACTTTTCTCTAGGTGAGCAAGTGTTAAAAGTAGAGACAGCTTGTTTATTTCTTGTAAGCTTAGTAAAATATGAACTGCAAGACCTTTAAGTTATGGGAGTAATATGACTGATTTTAATCAATTACATAAATTAGCTAATGAGTTAGAGGAATTTTCTGCAACAACTATTAAAAAAAATATAAAGCTTAGACCAAAACCTATTAATTCTGGAACTTTGCTTTTGTCTGATTTAGAATCTAATGCTTCTATTTTTTCTACAAAAGAATTAAATATTAATTCTAATATGCTTAACACAGAAAAAAAAACTTGGCCAACATCGCCATCATTAGAATTTTTTTCTTCGCCAGAAGTTATTCAAGAAGAGCAAAAAGAATTAAAACAGGCTAAATTAAATAAAACAAATCAAATAAAGCAATCAGATATTAAATTTTCTAAAAATAATTTAAATGCACAAACATTACTAAGTAGTATGAATAATTTTTTTCCAATAAAAAAAGAAAAAAAAATAATTATCAATAATACAAATACCAAAGATACAAACTTAAAAAATAATCACGAACTAAACAGCACTTTAAAAAATATAGGATTTGTAACTGTTGAAGATAGCTTTAATAAGCAAAAACAAAATAAGCAAAACCATGTTTTTGTAGAAGCAAATTTAATAAAAAATACAGACAGCAATACAGTTATAAAATCCCAAGCTTTTACCTGCTTAAATAAAGAGCTAGGTTTTTCTCTTTTTTCTTTTATTTTAGATTCGGTATTAAATTTTTCTATATTTGTTTTAATTAACTCTATATATAAAATATTTTTTATAGAATCTTTATTTAATCTTTCTACATTAAGCTTCTTTTTTATTTTTAGTTTAATTTTTCAAATTTCTTCTTTTTCTCAAAGAGTTTTTTTTAAAAAAACTTTTGGAGAGTGGTACTCTAATGTTCAACTTGGCACAGAAAAACAACAATCTGATCCATTCTTTTTTATTTCTTTATTTTGGAAGTCTTTTATAACTTTATGTACAGGCGTGGTAGTTTTACCTACGCTATCTTTTTTAATAAACAAAGATTTGTCTTACTATTTAACAGATTTGCAAATTTTTGAAAAAATTAACAAATAGGCTTTAGTTTTTGTCAAAGCTAAAGTTAAAAGCTACCTCTGATATTCCAAATCCTAATGAGTATATTAAATTACTAGAGGGAAGTTTAAGTGATTATGCTTTTAACGAAAAAAGAGCAGTTAAAAATAAAGGCATTTGGCGAAAAAATATTTTTAAAGTGTCAGCAAGCACCCCTTTAGATTTAGAAATTGGCATAGGCAATGGATTTCATTTTGCCTATTACGCAAACAAACACCCAAGCCGTTGCCTTGTAGGCTTAGAAATAAAATTTAAACCTTTAATACAATCTATTAAAAGAGCTTTAAAAAATAAAGTTAAAAATACAAGAGTAGCAAGATACAATGCTTATTTTTTAGAAGATTTATTTTTTAAAGAAGAGATTAATAATGTTATTATACATCACCCTGACCCTTGGTTAAAAAAAAAGCAATACAAACACAGATTAATACAAAAAACTTTTTTAGATAAATTATTTTTTTTACAAAAGAAAAAATCTTTGTTAGAAATAAAAACAGATAGTTTAGAATATTTTTGCTGGATATATAAAGAGCTTAAAAAAACCAAATATACAATTTTAGAAGTTAGTTATGATCTGCACCACTCGCCATGGAAGTCTGATAATTTTACAACACACTTTGAAACTATTTTTTTAAAAAAACTTCAATCTATTTATTGGCTAAAAGCAACAAATTTATAATTTACTTGTTAAAAAATAGGGTAGTTGCCATTAATATTTAATATTCTTGCAGTGGCTTTATCTTGATAATTTAAATATTTAAACCAATTATTTTTTTTTAATGGATTAAGAACACAAAGTATACTAGATGATAATGTTAATGGATATTTTGTGTTAATAGAATAATGTTTTAAATTCCACAATGCTTTTTCTATAATATAAGAGCTACAATTAATACTAGACATTTTGTCACTTTTTTTAATAGTATTTTCTGTTAAAAAAAGAAAATTAAAGCTATATAAAATTACAGACATTAAGCTGCTAAATGGAGATCTATAAATATATTTAAGGTCTGCGTGTATGCCAAAAATTAAACTAAATACAAAATCTAATTTACTAGTAATATATAAAAATATACTAGTAATAAAATAAGCAAAAGAGCTTTTATGACTACTTTTAGTTTTAATTTGAGACAAACTTAAAAGCAAATACGCCTCTAAAAGAGAATTTGTAGAGCTGTTTAAAAGCTTATTAGATATAAATATTTGAGTATTATTTTTAGAAACAGAATATGTAGCTAAAAGAAAAAAATTTACATCAGAAATATAAATTTTTGGTGGTTTGATATCTAATGTTTTGCTAATTTTTATTATTTTATGTGTTAGCATAAAATAATCTTGGCCCTGCACCAAGTGACTTTTAAAATTTTTAATAACAGAATTTTTAGAATAAAAATAATAGTAAAAAAGACAAATAAAAGTAATCAATAAAAAAGTAATTATAGCTGCAGAAGAGCTATAATAAAAAAAAGATAAAGCAAGCGCTAATTGAACAATTAAGCATATAGCTTTTTTAAAATAAAATAAAAAATAACTTGTCATAACTATTATAGCTTAGATATCATATTTTATAAAAAATAACTAGTTTTATATGAGGTTTGCCATGAGCAATGAAGATCAAAATTTGACCATCAATATAGAGTGGGTACCTGCTTTATTTAAAGAATTATCAAAATTAATTGTAGGACAAAAAGATATGCTAGAGGCTATCTTGATGGGAGTATTAACAGAAGGTCATGTTTTAATAGAAGGTCTTCCAGGCCTTGCTAAAACTTTAAGTATTTCTACTTTTTCTAAAACTTTGTCTTTGGCGTTTCAAAGAATTCAATTTACTCCTGATTTGTTACCTTCAGATATTATTGGAACTATGATTTTTAATCCAAATACAGGTGAATTTAATGTAAAAAAAGGTCCTGTTTTTAGTAATATTATTTTAGCTGATGAAATTAACAGAGCCTCTGCAAAAGTACAAAGTGCTTTATTAGAAGCTATGGCAGAAAAACAAGTAAGCATAGGTAGCAATACTTATAAGCTAGACAAACCTTTTTTAGTTTTAGCTACACAAAATCCCATCGAACAAGAAGGAACTTTTGAATTACCAGAAGCTCAATTAGATAGATTTTTATTTAAAGTAAAAGTTAATTATCCAAATAAAGAAGAAGAGTTACAAATTTTAGAAAAAATAAATGATTTTGCAACCGCTGAGGTTAAATCTATTTTGACTCAGGATAAATTACTAGAGGCAAGACAGCAAGTTTCAAAAATTCATATTGATGAAAATTTAAAAAAATATATTATAGATTTAATAATGAGTACTCGTAATTTAAAAGAGTATGGTTTAAAAAGATTAGAGCACTTAGTAAAAATCGGAGTTTCGCCTCGTGCTACTTTAGGAATTGCTACAGCCGCAAAAGCTCAGGCTTTTTTAAAAGGCCGTAATTATGTAAATCTAGATGATATTAAAACAGTAGCTTATTTAGTTTTAAGACACAGATTAATTTTAACCTACGAAGCAGAGTCAGAAAATATAAACACAGATAATATTATTACAGAAATTTTAGCCAATATAAATATTTAAATTTGTAATAAAAATTTATGTCATATAAACAATTTTTATCATCTGATATTTTTAAATATGTTAAACAATTAGAAGTTAAAACTAAAAAACTAGTTCAAGGAAGTTTTTCTGGATCATATGCCTCATCATTAAAGGGAAGTGGAATTAATTTTTCTGGATTTAGAGAGTATGTTTATGGCGATGACACTAGAAACATTTCTTGGCCATTAACAGCTAGAACAGGAAAAACTTATTTAAAAGAATTTGAAGAAGATAGAGAATTACAAATTATTTTACTAGTAGATATTAGCAAATCTATGAATTTTGGATCTAATAGTATAAAAAAAGAAGTAAGTGCATACATAAGCGCGCTATTAGCTTTTACAGCTATACAAAACAAAGATAAAGTCGGTCTGTTGTTATTTTCTGACGAAGTGGAATATTTTATAAAACCACAAAAAAATAAACAAAATGTTTATAATATTCTTTTAAAAATTTTATCTCAAAAAAGCATAAGTGATAAAACTTCTTTAAGTAGTAGTGTAAAGTTTTTACAAAATATTTTAAAACAAAAATCTCATATTTTTATTTTAAGTGATTTTAATTTTATTTTACAAGAAGAAAAAATTTTACAAGCTTTGTCTTTTAAGCATGAAATTTTTGCTATGCACATTCGTGATAAATGGGAACGAGAGCTTCCTAATATTAATGCAATATTAAAATTTTCAAATTTAGAAGGCTTGCAAGGCTCTAAAGAAGTTGCATTTGATTGCAGCTCAAAAGATAGTTGTAGAGAGTATAAAAAAATAGCATATAAAAAAGAAATGCTTATTAAACAAAAATTACAAAAAATTAATATTCCTAAAATTTTAATTGAATCAGATAAAAAATGGGCCGAGCCTGTTATTAATTTTTTTAATAGATAGTTTTTAAAATATAGGACATAAAGTGAATATATTAAAATGTTATTTTTTTAAAAAAAAAGAAAACTTAACAGTAGGTGATGTTCAAACAATTCTTTGTCCTTTAAAATTAAAACAAAGTAACTTGTTGCAAAATAAACAAAACTTTTTTGATAAAAAAAATTATCCTGTAAAATTGCTCAACTATAAATTGGTTTTAATAACAAAACCTGTAATTAAAGACAATTTGTTGTCATTACAAGTGTCATCTTATGTCCCTGGTGTTTTTAAAAATGAAAAACCTGTATTAAATTTAGGTAAACATAAATTTTTACTTTCTAATTTAAATTGGAATGTAAAAACAGTTTTGCAAAAACAATCTAAGGCTCAATCTTACTATGGCCCATTGGTAAACCAAAGCTCCTTAAACGCTCTGTATATAAGCTTAAGTATTTCTTGTTTGCTTATTTTTTATTTTTTATTTTTTTTAATAAATAACCATAAATATAAAAAAATAAAAAAACAA
>JAAOIH010000016.1 GCA_015163875.1 Bdellovibrionales bacterium | reverse complement strand
TCTTACAGTATTGTCATCATTAGATCCGGGGGCATCTTCAAACACAAGGGTTTTTACAGATTTATAATTACGAATAAAGTTTATTGTTTGATTAAAAGTTATTTAATCGACTATAGACTACTCACAAAAAAACAAAATTTTATGCTGGTTTATAATTTTTTTAAAAGATTCTTCAATATTATAAAAATTTACCACATCTACTGTATAAGGAAGTTTAGATTCTTCTAAATCTTCTTTTAGCTGTATAATACTTTTAAAATCTATTTTATCTGGACAGTCTAAAGCTAAATCTAAATCAGAATTAAACTTAGATTGTTTTTTTGCCCTAGATCCAAAAACCCACACTTTACAATTATTTGGTAAATGCTTTTTTAAAAGATCATTAACAATTTTAAACTCTGCAATACTTATGTCAAAATTAAGTTTCATTAGAGTTTTTTAAAAAATTATATATATGGTAAACTTCATTATAAAAACTATCTAATCCATCAACTAACTTAATAGCTTTTTTTTCATTATATGCATGAGATGTATAATTGCGATTATCTCTATACTCTGACCATTTATCCCAACTATTTATTAGCATTTTTTTTGAATAAGCTTTTCTAATTAAATTTTGAAAACCCATAGCTTCAATTTCTTCAGGAGTATCTGAAGTTATTTTTAAATATCGTTTAATCATTTTTGTAGAAAGACTGTAGCAATATTCAAATCTCTGAATACAAGCATCTACAATAAATTTATTTTCTTTATCAATTTTATATTGATCTAAAGCCTCTTTAAAAGAATCAGTAGCTTTTTTTAAAAAACTTATATCTAATTTTTCTTCTAAATTTTTCATTTTTCTCCATAATTGTTATAACCCGTAAAACTAACATAAGCTTAAAATGTCGTGCATTTTAAGCTTATGTTAGTTTTCTAACTCTCTTCCTCGCTCAACCCATCCAAAAACTCATCCCCCAAAATCTCATCAGCCTTTTCCTCTAAATCTAAGTTAGAAGTATGATGTCTAACAAACAAAACTTGTTTTTGAAAATCAATTTTTGTCCATTCAGAGCTTGGAGTTTTGCCCTCTGTTAAAAAGCTATCTAAACATACTGATAAATAATCCACAGCAAAGTTAATTAAATTTTGAATTTCTTTTGCTTGGTCTGCAAGTTCTGATTGTTCAAGGTCGGACTCTTTAATAACTAAAGCTTCATAGTCCATAGAAACTTCAAAGACTTGTTGTTTTAGTTGGTCTGTGGTTTTAAAATAAAGCATACAAATAAGTTCATTTTTGTATAAAAAGTTTTTAACATTTATGCTTTGGTTAGATTTTATATTACTTTTAAATTCTGAATTAAATAAATCAGAAATTTCTTTGTTAAAATCTTTAGGTAATGGAATTGGTTTTTTTGATTCAGCATTTCTTGGAAAAAACATATAAAACTACCTCCAAAAAAAAATTAAATAAGAAATCCTGCAATACAGGCAGTCATAAAGGCTGCCAAAGAGCCTCCAATTAAAGCTTTAATTCCTAGCTTTGCAAGGTCAGACTTTCTTCTTGGTGCAATCCCACCTATGCCTCCAATTTGAATTCCTATAGAGGCAAAATTTGCAAATCCACTTAATGCGTATGAAAGTATAATTACTGTTCTTTCTGAAAGTTCAGATGTCATTTTTGATAAATGCAAGTATGAGATAAATTCATTAAGAACAACTTTTTCGCCAAGTAAAGAACCTGCTAAAAATGCTTCGCTCCACGGGATTCCCATAATAAATGCAAAGGGAGCAAACACCCAAGATAAAATAACTTGCAAACTTAACTGTGCTTGCCCGTTTTGTAATAACGAAGTTGGAACAAAAGATTTTCCCCAGTCTTGAAAATTAGCCCATTGGCCCACAGTTGTTAGCATTGAATTACACAAAGCAATAAGTGCGATAAAAACTAAAAGCATTGCTGCAACATTAAAAGCTAACTTAAGACCTTCGCTTGCTCCATTACTTGCGGCCTCTATAATATTTGAATCAGATGATTTAAATGTTTCTGGAAACTTTCCAAGAGTTTCTGGAGTTTTAGTTTCTGGAACCATAATTTTTGCAATTGCTAATGCGGCAGGGGCTGACATAACACTTGCGGTAATTAAATGACCTGCAATATCAGGAATACTTGAAATCAACAAACCAACATAAACTGCTAATATTCCTCCAGCAACAGTGGCCATTCCTCCAACCATAAGAGCATTAAGTTCAGATCTAGTCATTTTATCTATGTAAGGTTTAATAATAAGAGGTGCTTCGGTTTGCCCAGCAAAAATATTTGCAGCAGCAGATAAAGATTCAGCTCCGCTAGTGCCCATAGTTTTTTGCATAATAATTGCAATCCACTTAACCATTTTTTGTATAACTCCTAAATAATATAAAATAGATATTAAAGATGAAAAAAATAAAATTACAGGCAAGATTTGCAATCCAATAATAAATCCTGATTTTTTAACATCAACAAGAGGTCCAAATAAAAACTGACTACCTTCGTTTGTAAAAGAAAGCAGTGCAACAAAAGCTTGATTAATAGCAGAAAATAATGGCCTTAATGGGCCATTAAAACCAATTGATGGAATGCCAAGAACAAGAACTCCTAATGTAATTTGCAAAAGACAGGCAATTAACACAGGTTTAAATTTAATGGCTTTTTTATTTTCTGAAAGCAAATAGGCCACAAATATAAGTACAAATAATCCTAAAAAACTTATTAAACGCATGTTATATATATACTGTTTTTTTTATAAAGTTGTAGTAGAATTTATTAAATTATTAAAATAATAGAGAAAATATGCAAAATCAAAAAGTTTATATTTCAACTTATGGCTGTCAGATGAACGATAATGACACCGAAAGAATGTATTCTTTGCTAGAAATGGCAGATTATGAGCCTGTAGATTCTGCAATAGATGCAGATTTTGTTATTTTAAACTCATGTAGTGTTAGAGAAAAGCCTGTTCATAAAATTAGGTCAGAGATTGGTCTTTATAAAGATTATATAAAAAAAAAGCCTCATTTTAAAATTGGAGTTGCCGGTTGTGTTGCTCAACAAGAAAAGAAAAAATTATTTAAAATGATACCTAATTTAGATTTCGTAATAGGCCCTGATCAAATTGATAATATTATAAATATTTTAGAAGAAGTAAAAACTTCAAAAAATAAACTTGTTGTTACAAATTTTGATAAAAATCCAGAATATCAAATTCAAACTTTAATTAGAAACCCTAGCGTATCTAGTTTTATTAATATCACAAAAGGTTGTAATAACTATTGCACTTTTTGTGTTGTTCCTTTTACAAGAGGTCGAGAAAAAAGTAGACCTTTAAAAGATTTAATTAAAGATGTACAAAATTTAGTATCAAAAGGAGTTAAAGAAATTAGTTTATTAGGACAAAATGTAAATTCTTATACCTCTAGTTGCGGAGCAGGTTTTTCAAAACTTTTACAAGCTGTTGCAGAAGACACAGACATTAAGCGAATTAGATACACAACTAGTCACCCTAAAGATTTTGATTATCAGCTAGCTTGTGTTATGCAAAAATATAGAAGTAAAATTTGTGATCATGTTCACCTTCCAGTACAATCTGGAAATTCTGATATTTTAAAATTAATGAACAGGGGCTATACTAGAGAAGAGTATATTGAAAAAGCTAAAATGATTTGTGAAACAATACCTGGGGTAAGTTTTACTACAGACATTATTGTAGGCTTCCCTCATGAAGAAGAAAAACATATACAAGATACTTATAGCTTATTTAGTGAGGTGGATTTTGACTCTGTATTTGCTTACAAATATAGCCAAAGACCATTTACTAAAGCTGCTATTTGGAAGGACCAAGTCTCTGAAATAGAAAAATCTACAAGGCTTGCTAAGTTATTTGAAGTTCATAAATCTTTAGCTATAAATAGCTGTAAAAAATATGAAAAAAAGATAGTTGAAGTTTTAGTAGAAGACATAGACTTAAAAAATAAAATTTTAAAAGGTAGATCAACACAAAATAAAATGACAAAGTTTAGCTCAACAGATAATAATACAGATAATAATATAGAAAGTTTAATATCTAAAATTGTAAAAGTAAAAGTTACCGAGGCAAGCCCTCAAAGTTTAAAAGGAGTACTTATTAATGAGTAACATAAATATAAAAAAAGCTTTAACTTTTGACGACATATTTTTAGTTCCACAATATTCAGAAGTTCTTCCTAAAGAGGTTTGTTTAAAAAGTTTTTTTGCAAAAGATTTGTATTTAGCTAATCCTATTTTATCTGCAGCTATGGATACGGTAACAGAAAATAAAATGGCTCAAATTGTAGCCCAACAAGGCGGGATTGGTGTTATTCATAAAAATATGTCAATTGAGTCACAAGCTTCAGAAGTAGACAAAGTAAAAAAACATGAAAGCGGAATGATTTCTGACCCTATTACTTTAAGCCCAGAGCATTTATTATCTGATGCAGAAAAATTAATGAGCCACTATTCTTTTAGCGGAATACCTATTGTTGTAGAAGAAAAATTAGTAGGAATTTTAACAAACAGAGACTTAAGATTTGAAACAGATTTAACTCAAAAAATTTCTACCTTAATGACTAAAGAAAATTTAGTAACAACAAAATTAGGAACTACTTTAGAAGAAGCTAAAATTATTTTACACAAACATCGTATAGAAAAATTACCAGTAGTAGATGCTAAAGGTTATTTAAAAGGATTAATTACTATTAAAGATATTGAAAAAGCAGAAAACTTTCCTAACGCAACTAAAGATAAAAAAGGAAGACTGTTTGTATCTGCAGCCATAGGGTCTGGAGATTACAAAAGAGCAGAAGCCTTAGTTGCAGCAGGAGTAGATATGTTAGTTTTAGATTCTGCTCACGGACACTCCAAAAATATTGTAGAAATGATTAGTTTTATTAAAAAAAGTTTTAAAGATATTATTATAGTAGCCGGAAATGTTGTAACATCAGATGCAACAGAATCTTTAATGAAAGCAGGCGCTGATGTAGTAAAAGTAGGAATTGGTGCCGGAAGTATTTGCACTACAAGAATTATTTCTGGAGTTGGAGTTCCTCAAGTTACAGCAATTCAAGATTGCGCAAAAGTTGCAAAAAAATTAGGAAAAACTATTATCGCTGACGGTGGAATTAAATATTCTGGCGACTTAACAAAAGCATTAGCATTAGGTGCAAACTCTATCATGGTTGGAAATTTATTATCAGGAACCGCAGAAAGCCCTGGCGAAATTATTTTATTTCAAGGAAGAAGCTACAAACTTTACAGAGGTATGGGAAGCTTAGGCGCTATGAAAAAAGGATCAAGTGACAGATACTTTCAAGGCGACATTAAAGACACTAGCAAGTTAGTACCAGAGGGGATAGAAGGCAGAGTTCCTTACAAAGGAAGAGCTAGCGAAGTTTTATATCAATTAATTGGAGGGGTGCGATCTGGCATGGGCTACTTAGGTGCTAACAACATTGAAGAATTACAAAACAAAGCAGAGTTTGTAGAAATCAGTGCAGCAAGTATTAAAGAATCTCATGTGCACAGTGTTAGCATTACAAAAGAAGCTCCTAATTATAAAGGCAACTAAACTTGTAATGAAAAAAATATTAGTTTTAGATTTTGGCTCTCAATACAGTGCTTTAATTATAAAAGCTTATAGAAAATTAAATATTTACGCTGAATTAATTCGTTACGATACACCCATTGATAAAATTAAATTACAAAATGTAAAAGGAATTATTTTAAGCGGAGGGCCTCTTTCAGTTTTTGATAAAAACAAAAACACACTTAGCTGTGATGTTAAGTCTTTACAAAAAATTGCTCCAGTTTTTGGAATTTGTTATGGAATGCAACTTATTGCAAATCAGTGGGGCGCAAAATTAAGTTCTGAAACTCATAGAGAGTATGGATTAAATCACATTCAGTGGAGTGACCCTCTTATTAAAACAATTCCAAAAAAACACAAAGTTTGGATGTCACACGGAGACTCTATTATAAAGTTACCTCCAGAGTTAAAAGTTTTAGCTTATAGTAATAAAGGTAAAGAAAAAGAAATTCCCGTAGTTATTAAATCCAAAAACTTACTAGCTGTGCAATATCATCCAGAAGTTTTAAATACAGAATACGGCAATGAAGTTTTAAAATATTTTGCTAAAGATATGTGCAAAATAGATGACAACTGGAATCCAGAAACAAGAGAAAGTGAAATAATAAATATAATTAAAAATACTGTTGGTAAAAAAGAAAAAGTTTTATGTGCTTTATCTGGAGGGGTAGATTCTAGTGTTTTAGGATACGCATTAAATAAATCTTTGTCTAAAGACCAAGTGTTTTATTTTTTTATAGATACTGGTCTGTTAAGAAAAAATGAATTTTCTGAAGTTTTACAAATTTATAAAAAAATGGGTTTAAATGTACTAGGAGTAAATTACTCTGATTTATTTATAAATAATTTAAAAGATGTTAGTGATCCAGAAACTAAAAGAAAAATTATAGGCAAAACTTTTATAAAAGTATTTGAAAAAGAAGCCAGTAATTTTAAAGGAATAGAGTATTTAGCTCAAGGAACTTTGTACTCTGATGTTATTGAAAGCTCTACAAAATCTTCGGTAAGCGAGGTTATTAAATCTCATCATAATGTTGGAGGTTTGCCTAAAAATTTAAACTTTAAATTACTAGAACCATTTAATAAAATTTTTAAAGACGAAGTAAGACAATTAGGGGAGTCTTTAGGAATTGATAAAAAAATATTATACAGACAGCCTTTTCCAGGCCCAGGTTTAGCTATTAGAATTATAGGAAATATTACTTTAGAAAAAATTAAAATTTTACAAAACTGTGATGATGTATTTATTAAAAGTTTAAAAGAGCATGGATTGTATTATAAAATTTGGCAGGCTTTTTGTGTGTTGCTTCCTGTTCAAAGTGTAGGGGTGCAAGGTGATAGCAGAACTTATAAATTTGTGTTAGCTTTAAGAGCTGTTACTTCAGAAGACGGAATGACAGCTAGGTCTTATCATTTTGATCCAGAAGTTTTAGAAAGTATTTCTACAAAAATTACTAATGAAGTTTCTGAAGTTAGTAGAGTTGTGTATGATGTTAGCAATAAACCTCCTTCAACAATTGAGTGGGAATAAAAAATGTCTTTTGTTCACTTACATGTTCATAGCGAAAGCTCTTTATTAGAATCTAGTACTAGAATTAATAATTTAGTTAAAAAAGCTAAAGAATTTAATATGCCTGCTGTTGCGCTAACAGATTTAGGAAATATGTTTTCTTGTGTTGATTTTTATACCAAAGCAAAAGCCGAAGGTGTTAAACCAATTATCGGACTAGAAGTTTATGTAGCCCCTGGTAAACATACTTTAAAACAGCGAAATGAAGACGGAATTCCAAGCCGACGAATTGTTTTGTTAGCTAAAGATTATAAAGCTTATCAAAATTTATGCAGACTAAGCTCTGCATCTTATAAAGATGGTTTTTACTATACACCTCGAGTAGACAAAGATTTATTAAAAACTTATAGCAAAGGTTTAATTGCTTTGTCTGGTTCGAATATGGGATACATTCCATGGACTTTTCAAAGATTTGGAAAAGAGCAAACTTTAAAAGAAATTAAATTTTTTAAAAGTATTTATAAAGATAATTTTTATTTAGAAATTTCAAGATTAGGTTTGTTTTCTGATGACGAACAAAAAGCTTTAGAAGATTTTTTAATTACAACCTCAAAAAAAGAAAATATACCCTTAGTAGCTAGTAATGAGTCTTATTATTTAGAGCAAAAAGATGCTATCATACAAGATACTTTGGTTTGTATAGCAAAAAATCAAAGTTTAAATGACCCTAATAGACATAAATTACCTAATCAAAATTTTTATTTTAAATCTTCAGAAGAAATGACTGAAATTTTTAAAGATATTCCAGAAGCTTTAAGCAACTCTTTAAAAATTGCAGAGCTTTGTAATTTTGAATTTTCTTTAAAAGATAAAGATGGAAAGCCTATTTATCATCTTCCCTCTTTTAAAACAAAAAATAATAGAGCTTTAGATAAAGAGCTAAAAGATTTAAGCACAAAAGGTTTTAAAAAATTGTTATCTTTAAGAAAAAAAGAATTTCAAAAAAACTTTTATGAACCTAGAAAAAAAGAATATGAAGATAGATTAAAACTTGAATTAAAAATTATTAATGACATGGGATTTAATGGTTATTTTTTAATTGTTCAAGATTTTATTAGATGGGCAAAAGAACAAGGCATACCTGTTGGACCGGGAAGGGGGTCTGGAGCAGGTTCTTTAGTTGCTTATAGTTGTGGAATTACTGATGTTGACCCTATAGAGCATATTTTAATTTTTGAAAGATTTTTAAATCCAGAGCGTATTTCTATGCCAGATTTTGATATTGATTTTTGCCAAGAGCATAGATCAAAAGTTATTGAATATGTAACTCAACATTATGGAGAGCAAAGTGTTTCACAAATTATTACATTTGGAAAACTTCAAGCAAGAGCAGCTATCAGAGATGTCGGAAGAGTTTTAGGTTTAGAGTATTCAGAAGTAGATGTTATTGCAAAATTAATTCCTGATAAATTAGGAATTTCTTTACCTGAAGCAATAAAAGAAGAACCAAAAATTCAAGAAGCAATGGAGGCAGACGGAAGAATTAAACATTTGTTAACATTGGCTCAAGAATGCGAAGGCTTAACTAGGCACGCAAGTATTCATGCTGCTGGAGTTATTATTGCTGATGGCGAAATTAGCTCCAAAGCCCCTTTGTACAGAGGCGTTGAAGATGAAAATGTTATTCAATATGAAATGAAAAGTGCTGAAAAAATTGGATTAATTAAATTTGATTTTTTAGGATTAAAAACTTTAACTCATATTAGAAGAACTACAGATTTAATTAAATTAAATAAAAATATAGAAATTAAAGCTCAAGAAATTGACATACATGATCCAAAAATTTATGAACTTTTATCTAGTGGAAAAACTGATGGAGTTTTTCAATTTTCAAGCTCTGTGATGACAGATTTTTTAATAAAATTACAACCTTTTTGTTTTGATGATCTTGCTTTAACAACTTCTATTAACAGGCCTGGCCCTATGGAGATGGTTCCAGAATATTTAAAAAGAAGAAGGGGAGAAAGTAAAGTTAAATATGAATTTAATGATTTAGAAGAAATTTTAAAACCAAGTTTAGGTATTTCTATTTATCAAGAACAGGTTATGCAAATTGCATCTTTAATTGCTAGTTACTCTATGGGTGAGGCCGATATGTTAAGACGAGCTATGGGTAAAAAAATTGAATCAGAAATGTTAGTGCAAAAAGATAGGTTTTTATCAGGAGCTATAAAAAATAAATATGACGCAAAAAAAGCAGAAAAGTTATTTGATTCTTTAGCAGAATTTGCAAAATATGGTTTTAATAAATCTCACGCAGTAGTTTATAGTGTTATATCTGCACAAACTGCATTTTTAAAAGCTTATTATCCTGTTGAATTTTATGCAGCCTTGTTAAGTACAGAAATGTCAGACACAGATAAGGTTTCAATTACAACAGGTCATATTAAAAGAGAAAATATTAAAATAGATCTTCCTCATATTAATACTTCTTGTTGGGAGTTTACTGTAAAAGAGGATACAATTATTTATGCATTAGGAGCTTTAAAAGGAGTTGGACAAGCTGCAGTTGAGTCTATTGTTGAAGCTAGAAATAAAAAAGAAAATAAAAAGTTTAAAGATTTAGAAGATTTTTTTGGAAGTGTTGATTTAAGAAAAGTAAATAAAAAAACTATAGAAAGTTTAATTAGTGCAGGAGCTTTAAATAATTTTGGATTTAACAAAGCAAGTTTATTTAAAAATTTTTCTAAATTTACAGAAAGAGCCTCTTTTAAACAAGAAGAAGAAGAAATTGGCCAATTTAGTTTATTTTCTTTAGACGCAGAAGAAAAAAAGAAAGATAAAATTATTTTACCTTTAGAAAAAGACTGGAGCAAAAGTAAAATGTTACTTCAAGAAAAAGTTGCATTTGGTTTTTACTTAAGTGATTCACCAATTAGTAGTGTGCAAGATATTTCTTTAAAATTATTTGGACAATCTTTGCAAGATTTAGTTAGTCGTTCTAAAGCTGATGGCGCTGGTGTTGGTGTTGGATCTGGTGCTGTTGATGTTGCTGGCTCTGCTGCTGGTGCTGGCTCTGCTGCTGTTGATGTTGCTGGCTCTGCTGCTGGTGCTAATAAAGAAGATTATTTTGATAAAAATTTAGATGGCAAAGCATTTAAATCTTTTGTTCTGCTTTCATCTTGCAGAGAGCTGATTACAAAAAAAGGAACAAAAATGGCTTTTGCAAAAGTGGAGGATTCTTTTTCTTCAACAGAGTTAATTGTATTTCCAAATGCTTATAAAGAAGTTTTTGAAAGTTTGGTTGTAGACCAAGTTATGTATTTAGAAGCAAAAATTCAAGTTAAAGACGGAGCTCCAAAATTAATTGCCGAAAAAATTAAAACTTTAGATGAATTTTTAAGATCAATAAAAACAGTTTATTTAGATCTAGACAAAGACTCTCTTCCAGAAGGAGTTTTAATCTCTGATGCGATAGGAAAACTTAAAACTTATTTTGCAGATAATTCTAGTAAAGAAAATTCACTAATACCAGTTGAAAACAATACAGCAAAATGTAATTTTAAAATTCGCATGATTGTAAAAGTAGACGGACAAAGATTATTAGTAGACACAGAAGAAAACTTTGCCTTAAAGCTAGACAAAGATTTTATAGACATGATAGCAAGTAACTTTAAAACAGTTCAGGGTTTGAGTTTTGTTTTTTAGATATCTAGATTGTAACAAAAAAAATTTAATTATCCAATTCTGTATATACTGTAATTAAACATTGAGATATTTGTACATTAATAACAATGTATTTATAATTAACCAAAAATTACTTTCTTAACTCTACTAAGTGTAGCTTTAGCAATTAACCTTGCTTTATCTTTGCCCTCTAATAAAATTTTATCAAGCTGTTTTTTATCACTCATATATTTGTTATAGCTTTCTCTTTTGCCAGATAAAGATTTATTTACTAATTGAAATAATTCTTCCTTAGCCTCTCCCCAAGAAATTCCTTTTTTATAATCTGAAACTAATTTATTTATATTCAACAAGGCATCAAAGCTAGAATCCTCTCTAGCTAAATCTGTGGCAAATAATTTATACCAATCCATAATTAAAGAATTGTTAGAATCTTTTGGGTCATTAACTCCAACAGAGTCGGTTTGAATTTTCATAATTAATTTTCTTAATTTTTTCTCCTCAGCAAATAAAGGAATATAATTATCATAAGACTTGCTCATTTTTTGTCCGTCTAGTCCCATAATAGAATTTTCTAAAAAATTATTATCACTTGAGCCTGTAATTTTTTTAAGCTCTTGTTTATCTAAAGCTTTTGGTAAAGTTAATATATTAGAATTTTTATAGTGATGATTAATTTTTCCAGCAATGTCGCGACACATTTCTAAATGTTGTAATTGATCTTGCCCAACGGGAACAACATTGCTGTCAAAACTTAAAATATCAGAAGACATTAATACTGGGTAAGAGTAAAGCCCCATATTTATTCCAGATTCTAAATCTTTTTTATTTTCTTTAGTGTTTTTATCTATAAAAGCTTTATATGCGTGGGCTCTGTTAAGCATTCCTTTTGGAGCAAAACAAGAAAGTATCCACGCAAGTTCTAAAATTTCTGGAATATCACTTTGTCTAAAAATTAAACTTTTTTTAGGATCAAGTCCGCAAGCTAACCAAGTTGCAGCAACTTCGTAAATATTATCTTGTAAATCTAAAGACTTAGGCTGATTAATTAAAGAATGATAGTCAGCAATAAAAAATAAACTATCTTTAAAATATTTAGAATATTTAAGTGCAGGTTTAATTGCTCCAAAATAATTACCAAAATGCGGAGTACCCGTAGGCTTTATTCCAGTTAAAATTTTTTGTTGTAAGTAATCTTCTGTTTTCATAGTTTAATATTTTTTGTAATTTAGTATTTTATGTGTTTAAAAAAATAAGTTATTTAAAACAATGTTACATATGCAAAGCTTTGTTATCAACAGCAAGTGCTGCTTCTTTAATAGTTTCGTTAAGAGTAGGGTGGGCGTGAAAAGATGATGCAAGTTCTGCGGTTGTTGCGCCAAATTCCATACATATTACTGCCTCGCCAATAAGTTCTGAAGCTTTTGGACCAATAATATGTACGCCTAAAATTTTATCTGTTTTTTTATGAGATAAAATTTTTACAAAACCCTCTGTAGAGCCTAATGCTTTAGCTCTTCCGTTTGCAGAAAAAGGAAAGCTTCCTTTTTTGTAATTAACTTTATTAAATTTTAATTCCTCTTCTGTAAACCCGACCGAAGCTACTTCTGGGTCAGTATAAATTACACTAGGGATACAAATTTCTTTTACTAAGTTTGCATTGTGACCTGCAATAGTTTCTACAACAGAGGCGCCTTCTTCTTCAGCTTTGTGTGCAAGCATTGCACCTCCAATAACATCACCAATTGCGTAAACTGATTTAGAATTTGTTTGATAAGCATCAGACACAATTATAAAACCTTTTTTATCGACTGTAACATTTGCTGCTTGTAAATTTAAATTTTCTGTAAAAGCTTTTCTTCCAACCGCAACTAATAAAATGTCTGTAGTATCACTTTCTGTTTTTTGTGTTTTAATATCTTGAATTTCTATGTGAACTTTATTTGATTTTACTTTAGCAGAGGTAACTTGTTTTTCGTTAACAATATTTAATCCTTGTTTAATTAAAATTTGTTTTAATTTTTTAGAAACTTGAAGGTCTGTTGCACCTGCAATATTTTTACTATACTCAATAACAGTAACTTTAGTCCCCAACCTAGACCAAACAGAACCTAATTCTAACCCAATAACACCTGCACCAACAATGCTCATAGTTTTAGGTATTGTTTTTAAACTTAAAGCTTCAGATGATGAAATAATAAATTTTTTATCAAAATTTAAATCAGGCAAAGATATTGGAACACTGCCTGTTGCAATTAAAATATTTTTAGCTTTGATTTTTTCTTTAGTTTTTTTAAGTTCTATTTCTGTTGGAGACACAAAAAAAGCAAAGTCATTAAATACTGTAATTTTATTTTTACTCATTAAGTATTTTATTCCATCAGTAAGTTCGGTTACAATTTTAGATTTTCTTTTCATCATTTTATCTAAATTAATTTTTAAATTTTTTATTTCTAAACCATGTTCATCAAAATGCAAAGATGCTTGTACAAAATTTTCGCTAGACTCTAATAAAGCTTTAGAGGGAATGCAGCCAACATTTAAACAAGTGCCTCCCAAGTGTAAATCTTTTTCAACAATTGCTACATTTAAACCAAGTTGTGAAGCTTTAATTGCTGCAACATATCCGCCAGGGCCAGAGCCTATAATAACTAAATCAAACATAACTTTCCTTTTAATAAAGTTTTATACTTCTAGCAATATACGAGAAGGCTCTTCGATACATTCTTTTATAGTTTTTAAAAAACCTACAGATTCTTTTCCATCAATAATGCAATGGTCATAAGATAAAGTAACATACATCATCGGAGCAATAACAACCTCTCCATTTAAAGCAATAGGTCTGTCTTCAATTTTATGAAGACCTAAAATTCCACTTTGCGGAGGATTTAAAATTGGAGTAGATAATAAAGATCCAAAAACTCCACCATTACTAATTGTAAAAGTTCCGCTAGACAGATCATTTAAAGATAATCTAGAGTTGCGAGCTTTTGTTGCGTAGTAAACAATAGATTTTTCAATATCAGCAATAGAAAGTTTATCGGCTTGTTTAATTACTGGTACTAACAAACCTTTGTCGCTGCTAACTGCAACTCCCATGTTTACATAATTGCGATGAATAATATTATTATCTTCTATAGATCCATTTACAGACGGGTATCTTTTTAAAGCTTCAATGCAAGCTTTAATAAAAAATCCCATAAAGCCTAATCTTACTCCGTGTTTTTTTTCAAAAACATCTTTAAACTCTTTTCTTAAGTCCATTACATTTTTCATATTAATTTCATTAAATGTACTAAGAGTAGCAGTCACACTTTGTGATTCTAATAATCTTTTTGCAATAGTTTGTCTAACTAAACTCATCGGAACTTTAGTATCTATTAAATCTTGAGTAGAAGTTACTTTTGGTAATTCTATTTTTACTTCTTGTTTGGGAGGTGTGCTTGCATTAGCAACACTGCTTTTGTTAACAGGTTCATTTTGTAATTGCTGCAAGCTTTCTATTTTTCCAACTCTAGTTTTTACATTAGAGCTAAACGAAGAGTTTGTAGAAGTGGTATTTTTTTCTTGATTAACAGATTCTGATTTAGAGTCTGCAGAATTTTTAGAAGCAGCACCAGAAGCAGCAGCACCAGTAGCAGCACCAGGGTTTGGATTTTTAGCACTAGTATCTAAGCTTGCTAAAACTGCACCAACTTTAACAGTGTCGCCTTCTTTATGTTTATGAGTTAATAATCCACTTTTTTCTGCAACTATTTCCATACTAGCTTTATCTGTTTCTAAAATTAATATAATTTCATCTTTTTCTACAAAGGAGTTATCTTGCTTAGTCCACTCTGCTAAAATAGCTTCTGTAACTGATTCTCCAGCTTGAGGTACTTTAATTTCCATAAAAAATCCTTTTTTATTTTTTTATTTTCTATATAACAAAAGCTTTTTTTAAAGCTTCTAAAATTAATCGTTTTTGTTCTTGTAAATGTATGCTGCTAGAACCTTCTGCAGTACTAGCCATTGAAGGTCTACCTGAATATTCAAAATTAATATGATTTAATCCTAAAGTTTGCAACAAAGATTGAAGCTCAATATTTATATAAGAATATGCTCCCATATTTTTAGGCTCTTCTTGTACCCATATAATTTTTTTTAATTTTGGATAAGCATTTATATAACTAGTTAATTTTGTAATGTCTAAAGGATAAAGTTGCTCTATACGAATTATAGAACATAAAGCTTGATTTTTTTTAGGAGCTTGTAATTTAATATCTTCTAGTTCAAAAAATATTTTACCAGAGCATAATATAACTGATTCTACTTTTTTAGGATCTACTAAATTAGTTTCTTCTAAAATTTCTTTAAATTCAGAAGAGCAAAAGTCATCTACACTTGATATATTTTTTGGATGTCTTAATAATGATTTTGGAGACATTATAACTAAAGGTTTTTTAAAATTTCTTTTCATTTGTCTTCGCAACACATGAAATAAATTAGCAGGAGTTGTAATATTACAAACTTGCATATTTCCTTGAGCACAAAGTTGCAAGTATCTTTCAAGTCTTGCACTAGAATGTTCAGGCCCTTGTCCTTCATGGCCATGAGGTAATAATAAAACAAGTCCACTATAACGATTCCATTTTTGTTCACCACTTGAAAGAAATTGATCAATAATAACTTGAGCTCCATTGGCAAAATCACCAAATTGTGCCTCCCATATACTTAAAAAACTAGGGTCTACAATAGAGTTTCCATATTCGTAAGCCAAAACTGCAAACTCTGATAACGGACTGTTGTAAATACAAAACTCACCATTACTTTTATTAATTTCTTTTAAAGCACTATACTCTTTGCCATTAATTTGATCTGTAAACACAGCATGCCTGTGAGAAAAAGTTCCCCTTTTTACATCTTGTCCGCTAATACGAACAGACACATCTTCGTGTCTTAAAGATGCATAAGCTAAAAGTTCTGCAGTAGGCCAGTCTATTAAGTTTTTATCTAAAAAATCTTTTCTTTTTGTTAACAATCTTTTTATTTTAGAATTTAAATTAAAATCATTAGGCTCTTGTGATAAATTTGTAACTAATTTAACTAAAGTTTCTTTTTTTATATTAGTATCACAAGGTTTTAAAATATCTGATTTTGACCCTGATATATATTTTTTCCATAAATCATTTGGTTTTTCTACACTAGCTTTGTATTTATAATCAGAGCTTTTAATTTTATCTAATTTTTTTTGCAAGTTGTCCCATACTTCTGTTTCTTCTTTTTTAAAATCTTCTGTTGAAACAATATTTTGAATATGTTTTGCATAAATATTTTTTACAGTAGGGTGGCTAGATATTTTGTTATATAATTTAGGTTGTGTAAACTTAGGTTCATCTGCTTCGTTGTGACCAAATCTTCTGTAGCCTGTAACTTCTATAATTACATCTTCTCCAAAAGTTTGTCTAAAATTAATAGCTATTTTCATAGCTCTTACACAATCTTCTACATTATCTGCATTAACTAAAATTATAGGAGCTTTAATAGAGTGTCCTAAATCAGAACTATATCTAGTTGATCTAGCATCTTCTGGGTTAGTGGTAAAACCTAATTGATTGTTTAAAATAATATGAAGACTACCTCCAACAGTGTAACCTTTAGGTGAGCTAAGTTGTAAAGTTTCACTCGAAACACCTTGTCCAATAAAAGCTGCATCGCCATGAATAAGTATTGGCATTACTTTTTTTCTTGTTTCTGTATTTTTTTTAAATCGTTGTTTAGCTCTAACTTGTCCACAAACTACTGGGTTAATAGCTTCTAGGTGAGAGGGGTTAAAAGATAATGAACAATGAAAGCTTCCGTGCTCTGTTTCAATATTAGATGATTGCCCTATGTGATATTTTACATCACCTGTAAAGTTATGAGATTCAGAATCTTTATCTTTTGTACTTTCTTGGTTTGTAAATAAAACTAAAGTTTCTTCTACATCTTTTTGCATAAAAGTAGATAAAACATTTAATCTTCCTCTATGTGCCATTCCGATTACCCATTCTTCGCAATCTTGAGTTTGAGAAAACCTTGCTCCCATTTCTAACATAGGTATTAAAGAGTCAACTCCCTCTATAGAAAATCTTTTTGCACCTACAAATCTTTGATGAATAAATTTTTCTAAACTTTCTGTTTTTATTAAACTAGATAGTATTTGTTTTTGTTGATCTTGGTTTAAACAAAAAGAGTTTTGCTCCATTTGTTTATAAAACCATTCTCTAACTTCTGGCTTACAAGAACCTGTTTGTACGCTGATATTTTTGCAATAACTATTTTCTAAATGATCTATAATATCTTGAGCTCTGCCTTTTGGTAAAAGTGGATCTTTTAAAGTTTGTAATAAACTTTGTTTTAAATCATCTGGAGTTAACTTAAATTTTTCTATATTAAATAAATCTTTTTGTGTTTCATTTTTTAAAATTTTGTTTGATATACAAAGGGGAGTAAGTTCTGCTTTTAAATGACCATAATTTCTATAAAATTGAATTAATTTAAAAAAATTTAAACTTTTTAAATCTAAGTTATCTTTTTTAGATCCAAATAAAACTTTAGAAAATTCTAAACCTTTAAAAAAATTATTCCACTCAACAGAAAGAGACAAGTCTCCAGATTGAAATTTTTCATACTCTTGTTCAATATAGTCTAAATTAGTAATATCTAAATTTTCTTGATTTTGAAAACTACTTACATCTTTCATTTTATCAACCATTTTAATATGTTAAGCTTATAGTTTAATCCTAATATTAGAGTAAGTTTCTAAGGTTTTGATGTCAAAGTTTTTTACAAGCCTATTTTGTAGTTTTAAAAAGTAGATATAAAAATTTTATCTAGTCAAATAGCTATTTTTTTAGGGCTTTATTTGACTCTTTTTTATTATATAGCAAAGTTATTATAATGGGAAAAAAAAAGAAGTTTACTAAAAAAACACTTACCAGCACTAAATCTGCATGGGATGCTCCGCTGTTTTCTGTTGATGGAAAATCAGTTAGTATGGGCAAAATAGTTACAGGTATTAGCCTTTTTATTTTAGCCTATTTTGTAGCCAAAAAAATTAGTATTTTAGTTGAAAAACGCCTTATTTCGCGATTACCAATAGAAGATAATTTAAAGCATATATGGAGAAGGGTTTCTTTTTATGTTCTGTTTTTTACTTTTATATTATTTATTTTAAATTTTCTTCATATACCTTTAACTATATTTACTGTTTTAGGAGGTGCATTAGCTATTGGAGTTGGTTTTGGTTCGCAATCTTTGATAAATAACTTTATAAGTGGAACAGTTATTTTATTAGAAAAGCCTTTAAAAATTGGCGATGTAATTTCTGTAGATGACTTAAGCGGAAGAGTTGAATTTATAGGCGCCCGTAGCACCAGAATTAAAACTATGGATAACACTCATATAGTTGTTCCTAACAGCCGGCTTTTAGAAAAAAATATTTTAAATTGGACTTTATCAGACAACATTATAAGAAGAAATCTTTCTGTTGGAGTTGCTTATGGATCAGATATACAAAAAGTAAAAAATTTATTAGAGCAAGTTGTAGAAAGAGAATCTAGAGTTTTGGCTAAACCTAGACCTATTATTTTGTTAAATTCTTTTGGTGATAATTCTTTGGAATTTTTAGTATATTTTTGGGCTAGACTGCCTTATAGATTAATTGATTTAGACAAACTAGCTAGCTCTTTAAGATTTGAAATTAATGAGACTTTTAAGCAAAATTCTATTGTAATTGCCTTTCCACAAAGAGACATTCATTTATATGCATCTAAGCCTCTACAAATTGCTATAAACACAGATAAAAGCTTATCAAATTAGTAAAATATATAATATATTTCAAAATGTTGACTTAAAGAGCTTTCAAATTTATCTCTGATAACAAAGAGTTTAGTATGAAAAAAATTATTTTTATTATATACGGAATTATATCTTTAAGTTCATTTTCTGCGCAATCTACAGAGTCAGAAGCTCGTGATTATTTTGTAAAAAGAAATGCTAATTTTAACCAAAGATATCTTAATTTTTATTTATATAACTCTCTTAAAGATGTGGCCTATTCTTGGGGAGAAGACAAACAAGAGCAATTATTAAAGTGGAGTGCAGGTATATCTTATAAATGGGATAATTTTGTAGGCTTTGGTGACTCTATTTTTAAAATAAAAACTAGCTCATTTAACATTAAAGGCAGATCTATATTAAAAAACAGTTTACTTTTTGGAGTATCATTTCCTGATATTGATTCAGGATTTCCTTTTTATTTTGGAGCAAGTATTGGTGGAGGTGTATTTTTTAATCAAATAGATTCTGAATCTGTTTTGTCTTTAGATTATCAAGCTTATATTGGATTAAGACTTATAAATATATATAAATCTCTTGGAACTTTTATAGAGTGGGGTTTAGATAATCATTTTTTAGTATTAAGCACTGGTCAATATGACAATATGTATTTAGCAGTAGGCTTAAGTTTTGTTTTTTAAAAATTTTATCTCAGCTATGCATTCCTCTTTATACAGAGCTATGCATACAGCTTTAAAACGAATTTTAATTAACAAAGAATACAGCACATATGTTATTAAACAAATTTTAAAACAAAATAAAAAATGGGGAAGCAAAGATCGTTATTTTTTTGCAAAATTTATATACAGCAGCATAAGACACTTAAGACGATTGGCTTTAAGTGTTAATATTGAGTGGAATGACACTCAATTTTTTACATCTTTAGACGATGACAAAATAGATATGCTGTTAGTTTCTTGGTTTGCTATAATTGACCAAGGTTTAATTGAAGAAAATTTAGAATTTCAAAAAATTTCTTGGCATTTTGTTTTAAAAGATAAAGACCATGCCTCAAATTTTTGTAAAACTAAAAATTATAAAAAAATTACAGAAAAATGGAAACAAGCAAGCTCCAGAAAAGATATTTATTCTATTAGCGACACTTTAGATAATGTAGCTTATAAAGAATTAGGAGCAAAGTGGGACTCTTTGCTTGTTCACTTAGACAAAGAGGCTTCTGTATATTTACGCGTAAATACTAGCAAAATTTCTGTAGATAATTTAATAGAAAAATTAAAACAAGAAGATATTTTAGTAAAAAAAGAAATTACTCCGTTAAACACAGAGTGCTTGTCTTTAATAAAAAGACAAAATGTTTTTTTAACCCCTTCGTTTAAAGAAGGCTTGTTTGAAGTGCAAGATATTCACTCACAATGTGTGTCTTCTTTTTTAGGTGTAAAACCTGGTCAATATATTATTGATGGCTGTGCAGGAGCAGGTGGAAAATCATTACATATTGCAAGTTTATTAAATTTTAAAGGCAAAGTTTTAGCTTTAGATATAGTAGAAAAAAAATTAAAAGAACTAAGAAGAAGAGCTATAAGATCTGGATTTTCTGATTTAATTGAAACTAGAGTTATCACTAATAAAACTATAAAAAGACTACATGGAAGAGCAGATATTGTTTTGCTAGATGTGCCATGCTCTGGCCTTGGAGTTTTAAAAAGACATCCAGAAAGTAAGTGGCGCTTTAATCAAAAAGATTTAGACAATTTGCATAAAGAACAAATTTTTATTTTAAAAAATTATTCAAAAACTTTAAAACCAACAGGAAGATTAATTTACGCAACATGTAGTATTTTGCCATCAGAGAATCAATTAATGGTAGATAATTTTTTATCTGAAGAAAATAAAAAGTCTGTTATTTGGAAAAAAACTAAAGAATATATTCTTGACCCAAAAAAAGGTGATGGTTTTTTTATGTGCAGTTTAGAAAAAGTAAATTAAGTTTTTATTAAAACGAACCTATACTTAAGTGAATAGCATAAGCTTCTTTTTCGTCTGGAGAGGGGTTTATTTTTTTACCATAACTTAAGCTTAAAACTCCAATAGGTGTAGAAAAGTGCAAGCCTAAGCCATAGCTACTACGAATAGGATTTATAAAATTTAATTTATCAATTTTAACGCTACCAATGTCATAAAAAATAGATGTATAAAAAGGTTGAGCTAATGGAATTCTTAACTCTGACTTAAGAAGATAAAAGTAAGTAAATCTTTTAATAATTAACTGATTGTTTTTATCTAATGGTAGATCTTTAGGGCTAGGAAATCTATCTGAACCACCAGAGTAACCTCTTAACGATGAAGGCCCTCCTAAAAAAAATGCAAAGTTAGATGGAATACCACTTTCTGGTGTTGATAATAAATTTTTTGCATAACCAAAAGAAAAATTTTGAGCCCAAGTTAGTTTTCCCAAAGGAATATAGTATTCCATGCTGCTAGTAAATTGTAAAAAATGAATATTTTCTGAGCCTTTAAAAATAGGCTTGATATAAAGTATTTTAAAATCTTCATAGTGACCTTCTGTAGGGTTAAATACAGAGTTTCTAAAATCAAAGGTGTTAAGAATAGATGTAGAGTTAAGAGTATTGGTATTTTTAATACTTTTGTCTTTGGATTTTTCTATAATTTTATTAAATTTTAAAACAGTCCAAGAAGAAGTAATATTTTTATTAATTTTTTTACTTATTCTTAACGAAAGAGCAGTTTGGCTTCTTAACAAACTGTATTCAGAATTTTCTGGGTTAAAATCTATTATATCTTTTTGAGCTTCTATTTTTATATTAGCTTTTATATTAGAATAAAATAAAGAAGGTTCGTCATACTGGGCATAAGATTTATATTCGATAATATCACTATTAATTTTATCTTTTAATTCTAAATTTGTATAAAACTTTCTACCAGTACCCCTTAGGTTTCTTTTTTCAAAAAATGTACTAACATTAGTTGATAAAGAATTATGCTGAGAGCTTTGAATAACTAATTTAGTATTAATATGAGTTCTTTTTTTTTCTTTAACTTCTATAAATAAATTTTTATTATATATTTTATTTTTTGATTTTTTTAAAGTAACTTTAATTTTGCTAAAAATATTTAAATTTTCTAAATTAAAATAAATAGCTTCTAAAATTTTAGGGGTAATTAAAAGCCCCTTTGTTATAGTAATAGCTTTATTTATAGTTGTAATTTTAGTAAAAACATTACCACTAATAATAGTATTATTTAATTTAGATTTTTTACCTTTTATTATTTGATAATATAAACTGGCTTGTTGTTGAGAGTCATATTGAATTAAATTGTTATTATTTTTAAACTCTACATCTAAATAGCCATTGTCTTTAAAAAAATTAATAATAGTAAATAAATCATAACTAGTAATGTCTTTAATAATTAAATCAGAATTTAATTGTACTTTTAATAAAGGCAAAAGTTTTTTTTGCTCTTTATTGGTTACTCCAGACCACATTATATTTTTTACTTTGCTTAAAAGACCTTCTTCTACAATAAAAGAAATATTAACTAGGTGAGGCTTGATCCAAGTTTTTTTTATAGAAATGCTTTTAGCAGTTAAATAAGCTTTATTTTTTAAATATAAAATAAATTTGTCTAAAGATTTATTAATAAGACTTGGATTGTATATATAAGACTTAGTAATAGGATCTGCATTTTTTAAAAAAATATTTTTATAAATATTAGAAGATTTTTTTAAGTTACCTAAAAAACTAATTTTATTAATTTTACTTTGAACCCCTGGTTGTATTTGTATTATGTATGTATTTTGTTGTAAAAATGTCCTTTTTTTAATTAATAGCTTAAATTGAAAATATCCATATTTTGTATAAAAACTTGTTAATTCTGTTTTTAAATAGTTTATTTTTTCATTAGTGTTCTTTTTTTTTAAAGCAAGTTTAATAATTTTTTTTGCATTATATGGCAACAAAGATTTTTTTAATATTACTATGCTATCTTTATTT
>JAAOIH010000015.1 GCA_015163875.1 Bdellovibrionales bacterium | reverse complement strand
TTGCATATTTTCGGCACGAGAATTTTTGATAAACACGGCTTATATTCTAAAAATGCCACTAAAAAATTGATAGCAAAAATTCAGCAATTAAATATTGATATTGTGCATTTGCATATTTATTACTAATATTTTTTTTTATAGATCTTTGGCTGATATTAATAAAATTTTTTAAATTTTATGAATTCTTAATGCATTTGTAGATGCTAATTTATCAACTGGCAAACCTAGGCTTAAGACCACAAGGTCGCCCTTTTTTACAATCCCGCGGCTTAATAATATTTTTTGAATTTGTTTTAAAGCCTCGGCTGAGTTTTTATAAATTTTAATTGATATGCTGCTAACTCCCCAAGTTAATGCTAATTGATTTAAAGAATTTTTTAAATGTGTTGCTGCAATAATTGGAACTTTTGGCCTAAAGCTTGAAATGTTAACAGCAGTTTGCCCAGTAGTTGTTAAACATATAATTGCTTTTGCATTTAAATATTTAGCCGAAACACAAACGCTTGCAGAAATAGCCTCTACAATACTTGCTATATTATCTGTTGAAGATAATAAGTTTTTATAATAAGGCAAAGATTTTTCTGCCTCTAAAATAATATCATGCATAGTTTTTACACACTTAACAGGATATACCCCTTGTGCTGTTTCGCCCGACAACATAACTGCGTCTGTCCCATCTAAAATTGCATTTGCAACATCTGTAATTTCAGCTCTTGTAGGCCTTGGGTTGTGCATCATGCTGTCTAACATTTGAGTTGCAGTAATTACTGGTTTGTTGTGTTTATTAGCTAAAGCAATAATTTGTTTTTGCACTGCTGGCAATCTGCTTGCTCCTAATTCTACACACAAGTCACCTCTTGCAACCATAACAGAATCACTTAGTTCTATAATTTTATCTAAATTATTTAAAGCCTCTAGCATTTCAATTTTAGAAATAATTTGTACATGCTGTTTTTTATATTTTTTTAATAAATTTCTTAATTTTAAAACATCTTGAGGTGTGCGAACAAAACTTAATGCTACAGAGTTTACACCTTGGTCTAGTCCAAATTTTAAATCTTTTAAGTCTTTTTTAGTTAAAGCCTCCATAGGCAACGGGACGCCAGGAATACAAAAACCTTTTCTAGATTTTAACTCGCCATCGTATAAAACCTTACATAACAAAAGTTGTCCTTTTACTTCTAAAACTTCTAGCTCTAGCAAGCCGTCATCAATTAAAATTTTATTAGATTTTTTGCATGTAGTTGATACTTGTTTAAAATCAACTGGAATAATAACTTTGCTAACATTTTTATGATTTTTAAAAACTTTAGGTTTCTTTTTTTTAAAATCTAAAACATCTTTTTCGAATGCAAAAATAACTTTTTGATTTTTTTTTAAAAAAATAGATTGTGATAGCTTTGCAATGCGAATTTTTGGCCCCTGTAAATCTTGTAAAATATTTATAGGTATTTTAAGTTCTTCTGATAAAGATCTAATGGTTTTAATAATTTTTTTATAAAAGCCATGGTCGCCATGAGAGAAGTTTAATCTCATTACATTAGAGCCTGATAAAATTAATTTTTTTAAAATCTGTTTTTGACAAGAAGCTGGTCCTAAGGTTGCTACAATTTTAGCTCTTCTTTTTACCTTTTGGCTTAACAACATAATTTTATCCTAAAGCTTGATTAAACAATTATTAAAGCATACATTTTGCTATATGAAAGCTCTTTTTTCTATTTTTACTATAAATTTAATAGCAGTTATGCTTTGTGTTGTATGTACCTCTAATAATGCTTATGCAGAAAATAAGGGTATTTTAAAAAAACTTAATATTGCTAAAAAACATTTTAAAAAAAAAGAATGTAAAAAGATGATTGAAGTTTTAAATCAAAGTATTGCTGATCTAAGCTCTATGTGGTTAAAAAAAATGGCCTATTGTTTTAAAAAGACAAATAATTTAAAACAAGGGCAAAATATTTATATTCAAATTTTGCATAAAAACCCAAATGATTATTTTAGTCATTTTGCATTAGCAAAACTTTATCAAAAAGAAAATCTACAAAAAAAAGATAAAGCCCCTATTGCAAAACTTGTATCAAAACATTTTAGATTAGCTGTAAAAAAAAAAAAAACTTTTGTAGCTGCTTATTATTACTTATTTAAAATTTTAAGAAAAGAAAAAAATTACTATGAAATACAAGCTTTGTCAGAAGCTCTTTTAAAATCTGTTAAAAACAACAAAAAGGCTTTAGTAAATTTATGTTTTAGTTATTTTAAACAAGATTATGTATACGAATCTGTAATTTGGTGCAAACAGGCAATTAAGCATAACAAAAAAACACCAATAGCTGAAAATTTTGTTTATTTGTCTATAAGTTTAAATAAACAAAGAGAAAAAAGTGGCGACAAATTAATATTGTATGCAGAAAAAAAATTTCCTAAGTCTTTAATTATTGCAGAAACTTTAGCTAATAAATATTACAAATATAAAAAATATTCTTTAAGCTCTAAGTATTATAAAAAAATAATAGAATTAAAAAGCAAAGATTTTAACAGTTTAAAAAACGCAATCTGGAATTTTTTTGAAACAAAAAAATATGATTTAGCCCTTAAGGCTGTTAAACAGTTATGCTCTATAAACAAACAAGACGCCGTTCATGTAGTAAGAACAGCTATTAATAAACTTGAAACAAGTAATCAAAAACAATGGCTAAGCCCTTATAAACTTAGTCTTGCTAAGGATTGTTATTAGTTTTTGCTGATTGTGTTTTTGTTTTTTTGTCTTTAGTTTTTGACTTAGAAATTAAATTGCGTGTTATGCAACTTTTTTAAAGCCTTTTGTCCACTCTGCTGCAACAATATTGTATTGTTTTAGTTTTCGATACAAAGTTGCCCTTCCTATTTTTAATTTTCTAGAAACTTGACTTAAGTTGCCTTCGTAAACTTTAATTGCCTCTTTGATCATGTTTTCTTCCATCTCTTCTAGGCTTACTATTTTTTGTTTTTGAGTGTGGCTAGACATAGAAAAATTATTTTCCATTACTTCAAAACTTTGTCCAGAAATCCACTTGTCAGATTCTGGATTTGTTTTGTCATCTACGCCATTACCTTGCCATTGTTTTTGTTCTGTAGTTTGGTTTGGTTTTAAATTTTGATTTGGTTTTAAATTTTGGCACCCCTCCAAAGAAGAATCTTTTAAAGAAATATTTACACCAACTGGTAGTCCAGAAAGTTTTGGATCTTGAACAGAATATTCAAGATTTCGAGTTAAAGCCCAGCTTTTAAATTCCAAAATTAATTGCTCTGATTTTTCGTCATCATCAATATATAATATTACTTTAGGACTCATACAGCCTCCATATACAAACTTTTCGGCTATTTAACCATAAACTTAAATCCTGTTAATTTGCATTTTATGTATAAAAATCATACAACTGCCAAGGCGTTTTTTAACTTGCGTAATCAATGACTTAGTACTATCTTTTAAAGGACTTTAGGTTACCGCTGGGGCGGTAGTTCAGCTGGTTAGAATGCCTGCCTGTCACGCAGGAGGTCGCGGGTTCGAGTCCCGTCCGCCCCGCCATCTTACAAAAAGTTGACATAAAGTATTATGAAGGAGTATGGATTTATATAATAATAGCTTTATATAGGCTTTTTATCGAAAACAATTTTTTAAAGGATTTTTTATGAAAACTAAGTTTCTTTTTTTAGTAATAATGACAATTTTTTTTACTTCGTGTGAAAAAAAATCAGAGGTTTTGGTTATGGACACAGGGGGTTCAGATAAGCAAGAAGACCCTTTAAAAAATAAAGGCATAGGCCCTGTTAAAACTGTAAAGCTTGGTCCATTGGATGTAGCTTTAGCAAAAAAAGGGAAAAAGATTTTTAGCACAAAGTGTTCAGCATGCCACGCTATTAAAACTAGATCTGTTGGGCCTGCTTTAATTGGGATTACTAAAAGGCGTTCTCCAGAGTGGGTTATGAACATGATTGTAAACACTAATGAAATGGTAGAAAAAGACCCTATTGTAAAAGCTATGATTGCCACTTATATGGTAAAAATGACATATCAAGATATCTCTAAAAAAGATGCAAGAAAGATTTTAGAATATTTTAGACAAATAGATAAATAAACTTTAAAAAGTAAGTTAAAAAAATAAACTTTAAAAAGTAAGTTAAAAAAATAAACAAAAAAGAGAATAAATATGAAAACATTTAAAATTATATTATTACTTATTATAGGCGCACTACTTACAAACTCTTGTACAGGCGGAAGCAGTGGCGGAGATATTCTTGCAAGTGATGCTGCTCAAAAAGTTTATGTAAAACCTGGTGAGTGGGATAAAGTATATTGGTTTATGTCAGGAGGTTATAGTGGAAACTTAACGGTTCACGGTATACCTTCTGGTCGTTTGTTAAAAACTATTCCTGTGTTTTCTGTATTTCCAGAAAACGGATATGGTTTTGAACTAGAAACAAAACAACTTTTAAATACCTCGCATGGTTTTCTTCCTTGGGATGACTCTCACCACCCTACACTTTCTCAAACTGATGGAGACTCTGATGGTAGATGGTTATTTATTAATGGTAATAACACTCCAAGAATTGCAAGAATTGATTTATCATCTTTTGAAACAAAAGAAATTATAGAAATTCCTAACAGTGCTGGAAATCATGCCTCCCCTTATTTAACAGAAAACACAGAATATGTTTTTGCAGCAACTCGATTTTCTGTTCCTGTTCCTCAAAAATCTATCCCTATTTCTGACTTTTCTAAGGGTAAGTTTTACGGAACTATTACGGCTATAACAGTTGATGGAAAAACAAAATCAGAAAGTAAAATGAAAATTGCTTGGCAGTTACTTGTGCCTGGTTTTAACTATGATATATCGCATTGTGGTAAAGGGCCCTCGCATGATTGGTGTTTTTTTTCTAGTTATAATACTGAACAAGCTTATAAAATGTTAGAAAAAAATGCTTCTAAAAACGATAAAGATTTTATATTAGCTGTAAACTGGAAAAAAGCAGAGGCTTGTGTGGCAGCAGGCAAAGCAAAGCCATTTATTGGAAAGCATGCTCATAATTATCACAACGAAGGAACAATTGCTGTTTCTAAAATAAAAAATACCATAAAAATGCTTCGTCCAAAAGATTGTCCAGAGGTTGCCTATTATATTCCAACTCCTAAAAGTCCTCACGGAGTAGATGTTGATCCTACAGGAAAATATATTGTTGCTGGAGGAAAGCTTGCGGCAATTATCCCTGTACACTCTTTTGCAAAGATGAAGGTTGCTATAAAAAATAAAAAGTTTGAAAAAAAATCTTATGGCAGCATTCCTGTTTTAAAATATAACGAAGTTATTCATTGCGAATTAGCTGTTGTAAACACTAAAGACACTAGCAAGTCTTTATGTTTTGGACCTTTGCATACAGAATTTGATAATAAAGGAAATGCTTATACCTCTTGTTTTTTAAGTAATAACATTTTGAAATGGCACTTAGGGGAAACCTGCGAAGCTAGGCAAAAAGTTCCAGCATATTATAATATTGGTCATGTAAGTGTAGTTGGAGGGGCTAACAAAAACCCTTACGGAAAATACATGTTGTCTTTAAACAAAGTAACTCAAGATCGTTACCTTCCAACTGGCCCAGAGATGGCTCATGCTGCTCAATTATATGATATTAGTGGAGACAAAATAAAAATGATTTTAGACTTTCCAACAATGGGCGAACCTCATTATGCAAACGCTATTGCTGCAGAAAAAATTCAAAAAAAATCTAAAAGAATTTATAAATTATCTAAAAATAGTCACCCTTATGCTGCTAAAAGCGAAAAAGAAGCTGGCGTAATTAGAAAAGGAAAAACTGTTCATGTTAAACTTACCGCTATTCGCACACACTTTAAGCCAGATACAGTAACAGTAAATCAAGGTGATAGAGTTATATTTCATGTTACTAACTTAGAACAAGACTTTGATTATCCTCATGGCTTTGCAGTGTTTGGAACACCTATCCCTAATTTATTAGTTATGCCTGGGCAAACAAAATCTATTGAATTTACTGCTAAAAAGAAAGGTGTGTTTCCTTTTTATTGCACAGATTTTTGTTCTGCTCTTCATCAAGAAATGCAAAACTATATTCGTGTAAGGTAAAACAATGTTTAAAAATATATCCAAGTTACATAAAAATTTAATTTTATTATTATCTGGTCTTTTAGGAATAATTTATTTTATCCCACTTTGGTTTATTATACTTAAATCGCCCCAATATAGAGACGGACTAAGTATGTTTGTTTGGCTTAGTAAAATTACAGGTGGTAACGAATTTGATTTAAAAAATATTAATTTATTAAATCACTATGTTGGAATGAAAGAGGTTCATGCTGCAGACTTTATTGAATTTACTTATATGCCCTACATTTTAGGTTTCATGATTTTGGGAGGGATTGTTACTTATTTTTATTCAAAAAGAATTATGGTCTTAGCCGGACTTGTTAGTTTTTTTTTAGTGGCATTAGCAGGATTATATGATTTATACAGATGGGAACAAGAGTACGGACATAATTTAGATACTTCTGCAGCTTTATCTATGAAAGGCTTAAGTTTTAGTCCTCCCGTGCTTGGCTGCAAACCAATGATGAATTTTATTGTTTGTAGCTGGCCTCACGCAGGAGGAAGTTTATTGCTAATTGTTGGATTTTCGTTGGCAATAATATCTTATAGAGAGTTTTTTAAAAAATGCGCATAGCTAAATTTATTTGTTATATTTTTTTATTTTTTTCTGTACCAAGTATAAGTTTTTCTAAAGACTCCCCTCGTAGTTTTCGTTCAGGACAGAATAGATGTGCATATTGCATGATGGGTATTTCTGATATGCGATTTCGTAGTGAAGCAAAAACAAAAAAAGGTAAATATTTTTTTTTTGATTCTATAGAATGTCTTAGTCAGTGGTCAAAAAAAAATAAAAAAACACTAAAGGTTTCTTGGGTTGGAGATTTTTTTAAAAAAAATAAATGGGTAAAATTTAAAGATGCTTTTTTTCTACATTCAAAACACTTACATTCTCCAATGGGAGCTGGTTTATCGGCTTATAAAACAAAAAAATCTTTAATCAAAGCTAAAAAAATGTATAAGGGAACAGAGTTAAATAAAAAACAACTACTAACCCATATTAAAAAATGGAAAAAGCGGTTTAATAAATAATATTTTTGAAAATTATAAATAAATTGTTAAATACAATGCTTCTTGATTATATAAAAATACTTTTACTAGTTATAATAAGCATTGGGACTGTTTGTGTTAAGTCAAAAACATTGTCAATTTGCAAATCTTGTAAAATAAAACAAATAAAAACAGCTATTAAATTATCTCGCTCAGGCGATACAATTATTATTAATAAAGGTTTTTACTCAGAAGGTCTTATTACTATTGATAAACCTATAAGTCTTATAGGAAAAAATAACCCTGTAGTTGATGGAGGTAACCAAGGGCATGTATTTTATATTCGATCTAATAATGTAAATATTAAAAACTTAACCATACAAAACAGCGGAATGAGTTATGTTTCTGATTTTTCTGGAATTCGTATAGAGCAATCAAAAAATTGTATTTTTAAAAACAACAAGCTAATTAACACAACCTATGCAATTTATTTATCTAAAGTGCAGGGTTGCATTATTGAAGGCAACAGAATTATTGGCTCTGCTAAAAAAGAAAGTTCTGCTGGAAACGGAGTACACTTATTTTACTCTAATGCCATTAAAGTAAAAAATAATAATATTCAAGGTCATCGCGATGGTCTTTATTTTGAATTCGCAGAAGATTCTTTTATAACATATAACAACAGTCATAATAATTTAAGATTTGGTATGCACTTTATGTTTTCTCATAATAATACTTTTAATTATAATATTTTTTCTGACAACCCAACAGGTGTTGCCATTATGTATTCTCGTAATTTAAAAGTGCATAAAAATATTTTTCAAAGAAGCCAAGGAAATTCTTCTTATGGATTTTTAATTAAAGAAATAACAGATTCGCAGTTTATAGAAAATATTTTTACTCAAAACACTTGGGGTATATTTTTAAATGCGTCTAATCGCAATTTATTTAAAAAAAATACATTCCAGTTAAATGGTTGGGCCGCAGAAGTGTATTCTAATTCTTACGATAATAAATTTATTGAAAATAATTTTTTACTTAATAATTTTGATGTAGCTACCAATTCAAGAAGAAATACTAGCCAATTTTCTTCAAATTATTGGGACAAGTACAAAGGCTATGATTTAAATTATGATAAAAAAGGAGATATACCTTATCGCCCTGTAAGTATTTTTAGTTTTTGGGTTTCTAATTTTCCAGAACTAGCCATTTTGCTAAATTCTCCTATGACTTCTTTTTTAGAGGTAGCCGAACATTTCTTTCCTGCATTTACTCCTGGTGAACTTAAAGATACTAGCCCAAGCATGTTAGTTATTAAAATTAAACCCTTAAATAATAATATAAATAAGTTTTAAAATAATATAGGTAAAAATTTTATTTATGAGTAATACAAACAACACTTTAAAAATTAATCACCTCTCTAAAAAATTTGGCAAAACAATTGTTTTACAAGATGTATCTCTTTCTGTTTCACAAGGCTCTACTTATGCTTTGTTAGGCCCTAACGGATCTGGAAAAACAACATTGTTAAAATCCTTAATGGGTTCGATATTTTATGACACAGGAAGCGTTTACTTTAATGGAAAGGTAAATACCAATGCAACAGATTATAAAAAAGACATTACCTATATGCCACAAATCCCTGGATTATTACCAAACTTGTCTCCTAAAGAAAGTATTGGTTTATTAATTAATTTGCGACAAAAAGAACCAGTATTTAAGCAACAGCTTATTGACGATTTAGGTATTAAAACTTTTTGGAACAGACCTTTTTCAAAACTTTCTGGAGGAATGAAACAAAAAATTAATATTTTACAATGTTTTATGTTTGAATCTAATATTATTTTTTTAGACGAACCAACATCTAGTTTAGATCCACAGGTAGCAAGTTATGTTAAAAAATGGATAAAAAAATTAAAAGAAAACAACAAGACTATTTTATTTACTTCTCACATTATGAGCGAGGTTGAAGATATTGCTGATAAAATGGCTTTATTAAATGATGGAAAAATATTATTTGAAGTTTCTCCAAAAGAATTTACTAAAAAATATCAAGCAAAAAATTTAGAAGAAGCTATGGTAAAGTACTGGAGCAGCGATGTTACTTAACCTAAAAAATATTTTTAACAACACAATTATTAAAGTCTTGCAATTTGAGTTTTATGAAAACCTTAGAAACAAATGGGTTTTTTATTACTCTGGTTTATTTTTTATTTTAACTTACTTAATTATTCGTTTTGGAGGGGCTCAACCTTTACAAGCCTCTGGATCATTATTAAGTTTAGTTATCTTGTTGGTGCCTATTTTTTCTTTAATATTTGGAAGTGTTTCTTTTATAGAAACTTTAGGGTTTATGGAGTTAATGGCGGCTCAGCCAGTTAAAAGATCATCCATTTATATAGGAAAATGCTTAGGTTTAAGTATTAGCTTAAGTATGTCTTTTTTATTGGGAATGGGTTTGGCTATTATATTAAGCCTTAGTCATAGTGATAAAGGCTTAGGCACTATTATTATGTTGCTGGTTTTGGGGGTTATGTTGTCTTTTGTATTTGTTTCTTTTGCTTTTCTATTAGCTAATCTTTCTAATAAAAAAGAAATAGTTTTAGGATTAGTTTTAACTATCTGGTTTTATTTTTTTATACTTCACGATTTAATTATGTTTGGAGTGGTGGTGAGTTTTGGCGATTATCCTTTAGAGTGGTTAATTTTAACCATGTCTGCCTTAAACCCAATTGATTTATCTAGAGTCATTATTACACTGCATATGGATTTGTCCTCTCTTATGGGAGCAAGCGGAGCTTTGATTTATAATTTTTTTGGCGGAGCTAAGGGTATAGTTCTTGGTATGAGTATGTTGTGTTTATGGTTTACTGCACCTTTGCTAATTGGTATAAAAATTTTTAATAAAAGGAATTTATAACATGAGTATTAAAAAAATAATTATTTTAAGTGTGTTGTTAGTTGTACTAGCTAGTGGTTTTTTGTTAACAAATTCTTTTTTAAATAAACAAGATAAAATTAAACAAAAAGTTAAAATTTTATCTGTTACATCTTTAAAAAAAACTTTAGATAAAAGTAAGGGCTCTGTAGTGTTGGTTAGTTACTGGGCAACTTGGTGTGATAGTTGTAAAGTAAATTTAAAAGAACTTGGTAATCTGCAAAAAAAATATAAAAGCCAAGGCTTTCGCGTTATAGGAGTTTCTGTAGATGATGTCGAAGATTTATTTAAGTTTTCGTTAGTTAAATTTTTATACAGCAATGCAGGAAGTTACTTTTTAAAAGCAATTATGAAAAAAGACAAAACCAAAGAAATAATGACAGTTTTAGAAAAAAAGTGGATAGAAATAGTACCTATTTATTATCTTATTGGACGAGATAAAAAAATTATTAAAAAGTTTGTCGGCAGCAGATCTTTAAAAGAAATTAAATCAGTACTGAAAAAATTGTTTTAAGCCGCTAAATTAAATACAAACTTTACCTCAAGAGCTTCAGAGAGTTTTTGAATAGTTGTTAACGAAGGGTTAGCTTTAAGTGGCGACTCTAATCTTGCATAAGCCTGCTGACTAATGCCTAAACGTTTTGACACAACAGCTTGAGAAAGATTTTTCTTTTTTCTTACTATTCGCAAACTTATTGCAAAAGAAATTTTTAAGTCTGCCTCAATAGGATAATAGTTTTTATTATTACGCTTTTTTGGAGAAGGTATATTTAAATTACGATCACAGTTTGACGCAAGCCAAGCATCTAAAGCCTCTTTCGCATTTTTTAAAGCACTTTTAATACTTCTGCCTTCTGTTAAACAGCCATCTAGTTCAGGAAATTCTACCAAATAAGATTGGCTGGATATTTTTTTTAATTTAGCAAAATAAATCACTTTTTCTTTACTCCTGTTTGTTTTAATAATTTTGTCTCTAAACCTTTACCTAAAGACCTATTAGCGTGCACTGGAACAATTACTGTTTTACGAGCCTTAACCATAACAAAATGACTGCCGCTAACCCTATCTAACTTCCATCCCATTTTTTTCAATAACTTAATTAGTTCTTTTCCACTTAAAGGCATATAGTATATATACAATCTATATGTTGTAATTGCAAGTTTTAATGTTTTGTTGCGTTCACTCAAAAAAAATATAACCGATATACATATATGTCAAAATTAACAAACCCGTGGATAAACCTACCATCTAATGCTCCTTTTGTTCTACCTGCTGACATAGATGGAATAGCTAAATTAAACAAGACTAATAACTCTAATTATAAAATACAAACTGACTCTATTCCTGAGCCGTTTATTGGGCCAATTCTCTCTGCAAAAATATTACTCTTAGCTCTTAACCCTGGGCACTCTTCTGATGATTTTCAATGGCAAAACAAATTGGAATTTAAAAACAAAATGTTAGAAAATCAAAAAAATGGAACCACTCCTTTTTATTTATTAGATCCTGCTTTAAAAGATTCGCCGGCAGGTAGATATTGGAATCAAAAATTAAAAAACTTAATTATAAAAGTAGGGCTAGAAAAAGTTCAAAATGATATTGCTGTGGCCCAATGGTTACCTTATCATAGTATAAAGTTTCAATCCCCTGCTAATTTTAAACTTCTTCCTTCACAAAATTTTACATTTCAACTTGTAAATCATTTTATTAAAAAAAAAGGGCAGGTTGTAGTGATGAGGTCTTATAAAATATGGAAAAAAAATATAAAATTACCGAATAATACTATTCATTTAAAAAATCCTCTAAATCCTAGTGTAACAGAAAATAACATGTCGAAGGAAGATTTTAAAAAATTAATAAATATATTAGTTTAGTCGTACTGTGCCCTAACCTCTGGCCTAGAAGACAGAATTATACAACACACATATAGGTGACTAAATAAAAAATATTATTTTATTTTAAAAATATATGTTTTAATTTGAGTCAGTTAAATAAAATATAAAATTCTAAAATCATTAATAAATATCTATATAAATTCAATAAATTCTGTTTACAATGCATGTGATTGCAGTAAATAAAAAAAAGTTTTGTAAATAAATTAAATAAATATTTAAGTTTATAGAAATTCTTGCCGATACTGCAGGATAAGATGAACACTTTGTTAAACTTACTTTTTTTATTACTATTTTTATTATCTGCTTCTTGTGGAAAACTAAATCTAGTAGAACAAACTACCATTCAACCATCTGAGACATCTGAACAATTAGATCCTCCTGAAACTTCCGAGCCACCTAATACGAATGAGCCGCCAGAACTACCTGAGATATCTGATTTGTCTGGACAACAAGAACAGCCGCCAGAGCCTTTTGTTTTTATATGGAATATAGAAAATAATAATGATGGTTCTGCCATAGGTAGTATTCCAGAGCTACCTTCTAATTATAGTTACAACTTTAATATTAATTGGGGAGACGGTAACAACTCTAAAATAAATTCTTACAATGATTCAAGTCGTTATCATGAATATGTATCAGCAGGAAGATACACTGTTACCATTTCTGGATTAGTGGAGTCATGGTCTAGCTTAGGGACATCGCTGATTGAAGTTATAAGCCTTGGAAATGTTGGCTGGAGAAATCTAAACGGAGCTTTTTATGAATGTTCCAATCTTACTTCTTTTTCAGGAGGCATTACAAATAAAGTTGTTAATATGGCCAATATGTTTCACAAAGCATCTAGTTTAATAAATATTGATTTATCAAGCTTTGATACTTCTTCAGTAACTAATATGAATTCTATGTTTCGAAAAGCAACTAGCTTAACAAATCTTAATTTATCAAATTTTGATACTTCTTCTGTGATGTTTATGAATAATATGTTTCGTGAAGCAGTACTGCTAACAAACATTAACTTATCAAGTTTTGATACTTCTTCTGTTGTATTTATGAACAGTATGTTTCATGAAGCAAAAGCATTAACAAGTGTTGATTTGTCTAATTTTGATACTTCTTCTGTTGCAAGTATGAATAATATGTTTAACAAAGCAGTTGCATTAACAAGCATTGATCTATCTAACTTCGACACTGCTTCAGTTACTGATATGAGACATATGTTTAAAGAAGCAACAAGTTTGACAAGTATTGATTTATCTAGTTTTAACACTTCTGCAGTAACTAGCATGAGCCATATGTTTTATAATGCAAGTAGCCTAACAAACATTAATTTATCAAGCTTTGATACTTCTTTGGTTACTGATATGGACTCTATGTTTTCCAGAACAAGTAGTTTAGTAAGTATTGATTTATCTAATTTTAACACTTCTTTGGTTACTGATATGAATTATATGTTTTCTGATACAGACACATTAACACATCTTGATTTATCTAGCCTTGATACTTCTTCTGTTATTGATATGGACTCTATGTTTTATAATGCAAGTAGTTTAGTAAATATTAATTTATCTAATTTTAACACTTCATCTGTTGAGGACATGAGCTATATGTTTTACAACACAAGTGGTTTAACAGGTATTGATTTATCTAGCTTTAACACCTCCTCTGTTGAGGATATGTATTATATGTTTGCAGGCACAAGAAACTTAACAAGCCTTGATTTATCTAATTTTAATACTTCTGCTGTTACTGATATGGCCTATATGTTTTCAGGCACAAGAAATTTAACAAGTCTTAATTTGTCTAACTGGAACACAGAAAATGTTAATTCTTTAGAAAATATATTTGATGAAACAAATATTTCTCTATCCATACAATGTTCTGCTCCTAAGACAAGCATACTTGGAAAAACTTGCTCTCCTTAAACTGTATTCTCACATAACCACTTAGTTAATTTTGCTAAAATATAAACATCTTGTTTTCCATATTCTAATAAATCTTGTGTAATTTTATCTTTGTTTGTTTCAAAATTTTTATTATCAAATTCTTTTATTAAATTTTTATAAGCCATTTGCACCAAAGCTTCGTCTTTAATATTTAAATTATCAAATCCTAATTCTTTTCCAAACAAAGCAGTTGCAATAAATTTAATATTTATTTGAGCTCCAAAAGATTTTAAATAAACATGTTTTTTAAAAATCAACAATGGATCAACTAATCTTGAAACAATATTTAACAAAGGTTTTTGTAAATGAGGATATAATTTTGCTAAAGATTTAATTTTATGTCCGTCAAAAGCTTTATGATAACAAACAACGCTCCCCTCATCACCTGCATCTTTAACTAACTTTTCTGCTAAAGCTAAGCGAGGGTCTTTATTATTGTCGTGTAAATAATTTTTATAGACCAAATCAGAATCAAAGTTTTTTTGCATACAAATGCTGTATTGAAAAATAATTTGCTCATAAGGCCTTACCCCCTCCCAAAAAGGAATGGCTGGGTTAATAATATTAAAACTTAAATAATGAAAAGGTTGTTTTAATTTTTTTAAATCAAGTGCTATGCCATTTTTATCTATATAAGATTTATCTTGCGTATGCACTTTTTGTGCGATTTGTTGTCTTGGAGTTAACTTGTTAACTGGTATGTCTTTTATTTTAAATATATTTTGTTTATAAAAACCCCATAACTTTTTTTTCCATTCGTCTTCTTTAAAATCATACTCCTCCATGCTTGGTAATAAAAAAACACTATCCTTTGGCAAATGTTTTCCGCAATAAGATTTAAATTTACATTCATAAGGAGTGTTGCAGTGAGGGCCGATGTCAATATCTGGCTCTTTTTGATTATCAACTATTTGTTTTAATTCTAATATAGAATTTGCAACTTCGTTTTTTACCTCTTTAGCTTTTAAAGTAATATCTTCTTTATGAAAAAAATCAGACATATCTGGAAATACGCATTGATTATTAATATGCATTAAATAACAATTTTGAATTTTATAATCTAAATTTTCTAAAATCCACAACTGCAAAGCTACATCTTTTATATTTTCATCCTTAACCTTAGTCCCCGACTTAACCTCAATTAAATTCCACAAATCATTATCGCCTTCTACTTTTTGCAAAATATCTACTCTTGCAAAAATTCCTTTGTATGTAAAAGAAGCTTCAAAAATATTTTCTTTACCTTGAAAAATAAATTCTTCGGTTTGTTTTAAAGCGCCTTCAAAATCCCAAAATTTTTTATTTACTAAAGCTGTTTTTTTTGTAAATTTTTTTTGAGCTAACTCTCCAACTAAATTACCTTGGTCAAAAACCATTTGTTCAGCTGCTGTAATCGGTGATGCTAATTTTTTGTTATAAACTTGTAAAAATAAATTTTTTGGGCATTGCATTCCTGCCATAATTTTTGTTTTGCTTAAATAAGTAGGTGATTTCATAAACAAACACTACATTAAAAACAAAGCTGTCTCAATATTAGAAAATAGTTTTTTCTACTAGCCTATAGTTTTAAACTAGACTATTATAAAATTAATGAAATATTACAGTAAATATTATGCCAAAATAGGTTTTTTTATATTAGGCCTGTCTGTAGTTGGCTTAATTATAATTAATAGCCCTAAATATAATTTTTATAATAAAAAAAGGACTGCCAAGGTGACTGACTCAAAATACAATCTAAAAAACTTAACTCCACAAGAATACGAAATTACTCAAAATGAAGGCACAGAAGCTCCATTTACTAATAAATATTGGGACAACAAAAAAGAAGGTATATATGTAGACACTGTTTCTGGAAAAGCACTTTTTAGCTCAAAAGATAAATACATGTCTGGGTCTGGATGGCCAAGTTTTACAAAGTCTATAAACCAAGATGAAATTAAAACAAAAAAAGATAATAAATTAAATTCAGAAAGAATAGAAATTCATAGCCAATCTGCAAAAACACATTTAGGACATGTCTTTAATGACGGCCCTAAAGAAAAAGGTGGTAAACGATTTTGTGTTAACTCTGCTTCTTTAAAATTTATTCCATTAAGCCAGCTAAAACAAAAAGGTTACGAGCAGTACTTAAAGTTATTTGGTAACAAAAATTCAGCAGACTCTGCTGCTAAAAACAAAAATTTTGATTTTAAAAACCAAAACAAAAATTCAGCAAAAACAGAAACTGCAACTTTAGCTGGAGGTTGTTTTTGGGGAGTGGAGCATCTTTTAAAAAAGCTACCTGGAGTAATATCTTCTCAAGCAGGTTATATTGGAGGGACAACAGAAAATCCTACATACAAAAGTATTAGTACTGGGCTAACCTCCCATGCAGAAGCTGTGCAAATTGTTTTTGATCCACAAAAAATTTCTTATAAAGAAGTTTTATCTTATTTCTGGAGGCTTCATAATCCCACAGAGCTAAATAGGCAAGGTCCAGATGTTGGAACTCAATACCGATCTGCTATTTTTTATCATTCAGAGTTACAAAAAGATTTAGCTAAAAAATCTTTAGCAGAGTTTGATAATTCTGGTGTGTTTAAAAAAAAGGTGGTTACACAAATTATCAAGACATCTACTTTTTATCCTGCAGAAGAATATCATCAAGATTATTTTAAAAAAAATACTGGCCTAGTTTGTCATACAGTTAGAGATAAATAAAATATAAATTTTGTTTTAAAGCTAAAGATACTTTTATAAAATGCCGAATAGTTTTTATGAACTATTCAAGAATTTCTATGATGCTAGCTTTTTTAGGCTTTTTTATACTTGTTGGCTTAAAAACAATTCGTCAAAAACCTCATAATCTTTCTTCGCTTTCAATATCTAACAAAAATAATCGTCTTTTAATTTTAGGAAAGCCAATTAATAATTCTAGTTTAAAAACTAACAAAGATATTAAGCAAAACGATCCGTCTATACATAATAATTGGGGAATTAATGGAACTCACTCAACTTCTGCATGGAATGAAATTACAAAAGGAAGTCGAAAAGTAATTGTTGCAGTAATTGACACAGGTATTGACACTCAACATCCAGATCTTAAAAAAAACTTATGGGTAAATAAAGGTGAAACAGGTTTAGATAATAATGGTCGCAATAAATCTTTTAACGGTATCGATGATGATAAAAATGGTTACATAGATGATGTTCATGGATGGGATTTTGTATATAACAAGCCTATTAAATCAGACAAACACGGTCACGGAACTCATGTGTCTGGTATTATTGGAGCTGTCGGAAACAACGGCATAGGCATTAGTGGAATTTCGCCTCAAGTTTCATTAATGGCACTTAACTATTACAACACAACAAGCACTGATAGCAGTAAAAACTTAAGCAACACTGTAAAGGCTATTTACTACGCAATTAATAACGGAGCTGCTATTATTAATTATTCTGGAGGTGGTCCAGACGCTAACCCAAAAGAATTTGCAGCAATTAAAAAAGCTTTTAACAAGGGTGTGTTATTTGTATCAGCTGCTGGAAATAAAAGGCCCAAAGATAAAGTTGGGTCATACTACCCTGCAGATTATTCTTTGCCTAATATTATTTCTGTAACAGCTATTAATCAAAACAATAATGTTTTAAACACTAGTAACTTTAACGAAAGCAGGGTGGATATTGCAGCTCCTGGTGGAAATATTTATTCAACTTTACCTAATGGACAATATGGTTTTATGACAGGGACATCTCAAGCTACACCTTTTGTTTCTGGAGTGGCGGCTTTAATTAAAGCAAAATATCCTGACTTTTCGCCTCAACAAATAAAAAAACAATTAACAACTACTGGTGATTTAAAATTACAAAAACTTAAGAACAAAACAAAAAACAGAACAGTGCTAAATACTTATAGAGCTCTTAGCACTCTTGCAAATAATGTTAGTGCTAATGGTGCATTTTTAGTTAACAACAGACAACAATTTGATTCTACAAAAAAAAAGGATTCCACAACTATTCAGTCGGGAATCCCATCTTCTGTTAATCAGTTAACAGATTTTTTAAAAACTTCTAAATAAAATAAATTATTTATTTACCTCAGAAAAATCTGCATCAATAATATCTTCTTTGTTTTTAACCTTAGAATCTGCTTTGTCTTCTGATTTTGCAGATGCATCAGTAGCTGCTCCATTATTTTCTGCACCTTTGGTATCTTTATACAAGCTAGCACTTAGCTCTTGATGAACCTTTCCAACTTCTTCTTTGCTTTTGTTCATTTCGTCTACAGTAGAAGAGTCTTTTGCTAAAATTACTTTTGCAGCTTCGACAGTTGTTTTAATTTGTTTTTTTTGCTCGTCAGATAAATCTTTTTCTTTATCTTTAGATAATTTTTCTAATTGATAAATGCTTCCATCAAGTTCATTTTTTGTTTGAATGCCTTCTGCCTTTTTTTGATCTTCTGCTTCGTTAACTTTAGCATCATCTACCATTTTTTGAACTTCTTCTTCTGATAAACCAGATTGTGATTTAACTTCTACTTTTTGCTCTTTGCCAGTTTTTTTATCTTTTGCAAAAACACTGATAATACCATTGGCATCGATATCAAAACTTACTTCAATTTGTGCCATACCTCTAGGGGCTGGCTCAATCCCTGATAATTCAAAACGAGCTAAACTTTGGTTGTCTGTTGCCATTTTTCTTTCGCCTTGTAAAACATGAACATCAACACTTGGTTGATTGTCTTGAGCTGTAGAAAAAGTTTGTGATTTTTTAGTAGGTATTGTCGTGTTTCTTTCAATTAAAGTTGTCATTACTCCACCTAAAGTTTCAATACCTAATGACAAAGGTGTTACATCTAATAATAAAACATCTTTTACAGCACCTTGTAAAATACCACCTTGAATACCTGCACCTAATGCAACAACTTCGTCTGGGTTTACAGAGCAGTTTACTTTTTTAGAAAAAAACTTTTCTACTGCACTACGAACTGCAGGAATACGAGTAGTACCACCAACTAAAATAACTTCATTAATATCTGATGCAGATAAACTAGCATCTGCTAAAGCTTTTTTACATGGCTCAATAGATCTATCTAAAAATGATTGAATCATTTGTTCAAATTTTATTCTAGATAATCGTAAATTTAAATGTTTAGGCCCTGATTGATCTGCTGTAATAAATGGTAAATTTATTTCTGTTTCTTCTCTAGAAGATAATTCAATTTTTGTTTTTTCTGCAGCTTCTCTTAATCTTTGTAAGGCCATTTTATCTTTTGATAAATCAATTCCGTCACTTGATTTAAATTCAGAAATTAACCAATTTAAAATTTCTACATCAAAGTTGTCTCCACCTAAACGAGTGTCACCATTAGTTGCTAATACCTCTACAACATTATCGCCGATTTCTAAAACAGATACATCAAAAGTACCTCCACCAAAATCATAAATAACAATTTTTTGATCCTTTTTTTTGTCCATTCCATAAGCTAAAGCGGCAGCTGTTGGCTCGTTAATAATTCTTTTAACATCTAAGCCTGCAATTTTACCTGCGTTTTTAGTAGCTTGTCTTTGGGCATCGTTAAAATAAGCAGGTACTGTAACAACTGCTTCTGTAACTGTTGTTCCTAAGTAAGCTTCTGCATCTTTTTTTAATTTTGATAAAATTTTTCCAGCAACTTCTTCTGGGCTAATAACTTTTCCATTAACATTAAAACCAACATCTCCAGATCTATCTACAATTTCGTAAGGTGCTAATTTTTTTTCTTCATTTATTTCAGAAAAACGCCTTCCAATAAAACGCTTTGAAGAATAAATAGTGTTAACAGGATTAGTTACGGCTTGTCTTTTTGCTAGCTGTCCAACTAATTCTTCTTTTCCAGTATAACCTACAACAGATGGTGTTGTTCTAACGCCTTCTGCGTTCACAATAACTTTAGCTTCGCCGCCTTCCATAGCTGATACACAAGAATTTGTTGTTCCTAAGTCAATTCCTATAATTTTACTCATAATATTCTCCTTTGTTTTATTTAAATTAAAATTTTAATGTTCATTTTTGGTATAAAGAAAATATGTAAACTCTTCATAAAAAGTCAAGTTAGCCAAATAAAGATTTTTTCTTAGTTTTGCTTAAAACCGATATTTTTTGCTTTTCGGCAATAAGTCTTAAAGAGTCCTCTTCTATTTTATTTAATTTTTTAGGCAAAATAACTTTAAGCTCTAATAATAAGTTTCCCTTTGTAGAGGAGTTTAATACTGGAAGTCCGCAAGTTTTTAATCTTAATAATGCTCCAGGCTGGCTACCAGATGGAATTCTTAATATTTTTTTGTCCCCTCCCAATAAAGATATTTCTATTTCTGCCCCAATAGCTGCTTGTAAATAAGAAATTTCTAGCTCTTTAATTAAAGTAGATCCCTCTCTGCTAAAGTTAGAATGTGATTCTACATTAATTGTAATATATAAATCTCCAGAGGGGCCTTGCATATATCCGTCTTCGCCTTTGCCAGATAATCGTAGTTGCATTCCAGATTCTATACCTGCGGGAATGCTAACTTCTACTTCTTGATGCTCTAATTTTCGGCCTTCCCCTTTGCATGAAGAACATGGGTTTGTGATAATTTCGCCTTTACCTCGACAAACAGGACAGACAATAGTTGATTGAAAAAATCCTTGTTGTTGCAAAACTTGCCCTTGCCCGTTGCACTGCTGACAAGTTTGTTTATCAGAGTTTTTTGCAGCACCACTACCTGCGCAGTCTCCACAAGATGCTTCTTTTTTAAAACTTAATACTTGTTTGTCTCCGTTTAAAACATCTTCTAAAGTAATATCTAATTCGTAAGTGATGTCGCGACCTCTGCGAGCTCTGTTTTTTTTTCTACCGCCGCCTCCACCTCCACCTCCAAAAATATCACCAAAGATGTCGCCAAAGTTTTCAAAAATATCATGAACGCTAGAAAATCCACCTCCACCACCTGCGTCACCAACTGTTCCAAATTGGTCATACTGTTGACGCTTTTTTGGGTCGCTTAAGACTTCATAAGCCTCTGATGCTTCTTTAAATTTATCTTCTGAGGCTTTATCTCCTTGGTTTTTGTCAGGATGATGCTTCATAGCTAATTTACGATAAGCTTTTTTTAATTCTGTTTTTTGAGCATCTTTAGATACTCCTAAAATGCTATAATAATCTTTAGACATATAAACACACTTTTATAATCCTTTTTACATAAGGAATATTACATAAATAACTTATAGAAATATGATGTTTTATAAGAAAAGGTCAAGACAGAAATGCAATATTTTTTTATTTTTTCCTATCTGTACTTTTATCTGTGCTTGTCTCTTACTTTATGTATTTTTTTGTATTCTTTTTTTAATAAAAATAGTCGTTTTTTTACTTTTTTAATATTTTTTTGTTTTTTTAAGCTTTTTAAATAAGATTCTAAAGATATAATCCCCAGCAACAACGAGCCTTCTTTTTTGTGTAAACGGGAGGCTAGCGAATACAGCCAATTTGGCCCTCCATTTTTTGCTGACCTTTGTAAAAGTTTTGCTGCTATAACATTGTCTTTTTCTTCTAGTAAAAAATGATATGCGGCTCTATATAAAACCTCCCAATCATCTGGAAACTGTTTAATAGCTTTGTGAAATATTTTAGTTGCACCTGCTATGTCATTTACCAAAACACTTAAAGTTAAAGCTCCAGAAGAATGCGCACTTCTAAATTTTGGAGAAAGCTCTGTAATAGTATCTAACATTTTATAAGCCCAACCTTGAGAGCATTTATTTTTTCCTTTTTCGCAAAAATCAATATCTTGAATTAATCTTAACCATAAAATATCTGCATAATAATCTGCATACCCAAAACTAAACAAAGACATATATGCAGGTGGATACAAAACAGTATTTTGTGTTTTTTTAGGAGCTGTATAACTTTTATTAATATACACAATGCATACAAGTAAAATTATTGCTGTAAAAAAATAACCTATACGAATTTTATTGTTTTCAAAAATTTTCAAAACATTAATCCTTGTTTTTATATAAATTTATAAAATCATTCTATAAATAGATATTTTACTTGTAAAGTATAATATATTTATTAAACTTTAAGTAAATATTAAACAAGGTGTCTTATGAATTTAATTAAGCGTGTATTTTTATTTGGTTTATTAAATATTTTTATTATAGCTACTTTAAGTATATTTTGGTCCATTATATCTAACTTTTTTAATTTTTCTATAGACAGTTATTTTCAACCATTATTATTATTTTGTTTAGTTTTTGGCATGGGAGGTTCTTTTATATCTTTATTTTTATCAAAATATTTAGCAAAAAAATTGATGAAGGTAAAAAGCATTTCTCTTCAAAACAGAACAGAAAAAGAAAGCCAGTTAGTGCAAATGGTTAAAGATTTATCTAAAAAAGCTAAGTTAAAAAAAATTCCAGAAATTGGAATCTATAACAGCACAGACCTTAATGCTTTTGCAACTGGGTCTAGTCAAAATAATTCCTTAATTGCAGTGTCATCTGGATTATTAGAATCTTTATCTAAAGATGAGCTTGAGGGGGTTGTTGCTCACGAAGTTGCTCATATTGCAAATGGTGACATGATAACAATGGCATTGCTACAGGGAGTAATAAATACATTAGTTATGCTTTTGGCTCGGGTTATTGCCCATGCAATTAGCCTAGTAGACGAAGATATGGGGCCTTTTATGTATTTTGCAGTGGTGATTGTTTTGCAAATTGCACTTGGAATTTTAGGAAGCATTTTAGTTAATCATTTTTCTAGACACAGAGAATTTAAAGCAGATTACGGTAGCGCAAAACTTAGTAGTAAAGAAAAAATGATTGCAGCCCTTAAGGCTTTAGATTCTAAGCCTGCAGTTAATATGTCAAAACAAACTGCATTTAGTGCTTTTAAAATTTCTAATAAAAATACAAAAAATAGTTTATTTAGTAAATTATTTTCTACTCACCCCTCTATAGAGGATAGAATTTATAAATTAGAACAATTATAAAAATCTACAGGGTAAAAAAAAGAATTTTTTCTTGTCTCTTTTAGCTCTATGCCAAGGTCTAAGCTAGCAAAACATGGCTTTAACTGATTGTAACAATGTTTTACTAAAACTTCTCCCGATGTATTTTCTACAATGTCATTTAAATATTTGGACAGCAAGATTGGGATTATACTCCGCAGCAATTACTTGACTTTTTGAATGAATATGTGATTGGGCAAAATCACGCTAAAAAGGTGCTGGCGG
>JAAOIH010000014.1:10387-23280 GCA_015163875.1 Bdellovibrionales bacterium | reverse complement strand
AGTTTTTTTATTAAAAAAATTCACTGCTTTAATTTTTATTTATTATAACCAGAATATAATTTTGATAAAATTTTAGATATAGGTTTTTTTCTGTCTACACCTAATGATTTTATATGAGAGGGGGTTATAAAAGATTCGTTTTCTTTTACATTCTTCATCTGCTGTATTTGTTGCCTACATTGGTTTAGGCTAAGGCTAATATTTTGATTAAGCTGCTGAAGGGCCAGCCTTTGTTGCTCTAGTTTTTCTTGATCATCTTGATGTTGTCGCAATTTAATAATTAAGTTGTTTTGATTTTTAGCCTGTATTTTAGCCTGCATATTTAGCTCTGCATTTTCTGTATTTAATTTAAATAATTCTTTTTTGTTTTCTTTTAATGGAGTTTGTATTTTAGTTATGTAATCGTTTTTTTTACAAATAATTTTTTTATTTTTTTCTATTTCTATTTTTAATTTTTCTATTTCGCTTTCTAGTGCTTTTAAAGCCGACATAGCTTTTTCTTTTAAGTCTTGTTGCTTAGACAAAAAATCTGAGTGTATTTTTTTTGATAATAAAAATTCTTTATTTAGCTGATATAAAGATTGTTTATTATCTTTGTTAGCCTTATCAAGTTTTTTATTTTCTTGTGTGATGTCATAGTTGTCTTTGCTAAGTTTATTATTATTTTGTTGAGCAACAGTAATTAATCTTTGTATTTCTTTTGAAGAATGTTGTATCTGCTTTAATTTTTTAACTTGATCCACGCTTTGATTTGCATAATTTTGAAACAATCTGCGAACTTTATTTTTAAATTTTGCTATATATATTTTATGTTTAATATTTTGTGATTCTCTACCTTTTTTTAATGACAATAGCTCTTTTTTTACAATCAAAAATTCTTGCCCATTAAAATCAGCTGATTGAGAGGCTTTAATTTTTTTATTTACTTCATTTGCTTTTTGTAGCTCTTTTTTTAAAAGTTTATTGTCTGAATTTAATTTATCAAGTTCGTTTTGATTATTTTTAAGCAAAAAATTAATTTTTTGGCATTCATTACTATTAAGCTCTGCAACCTGATAAAGCTTTTCAATATAGGTTAACAAAATTTTACTATCTTTTTGTTTTAAAAAATTAACAGAAAGTAATGATAGCTTTATTTTTGGTAAAGTTTTTTTTTCATGTAATTGAGTATCCATAAACTCCCCGTTGTAAACAGTCGTAGAAGGCAATCTTTAAAAAGAATTGTGATAAACGATAGCCTTGCTAAAAGTATAGCAAAAAAAGCAAAGGGGTCAAATTTTTGTACTTATGCTAGTCTAGCTATTAATGTTGATTTTCTAAAATTTTAGACTTTACAGCATTTAATATAGGTAAAAACTGCGCTTTTGATAGCTTGCGATTGTTAACCAAAAAGCTAGGAGTACCTTGTATTTGTGCTGTTTGCCCTGCCTGACTAATTTCAAAAATATGCTCTACAGTTTTGCTATCATTAAAGCAGGCTTTCCATTTGTTAAAATTTAATTTTGTTGAAACTTTTTGAATATCTAAAAAAAATTGCGACTTATTGTAAGACTTACTAAGGTAATCTTGATTGTCAAAAATTAATCTATGAACATCCCAGCCAGCGCCCTGATTATTAGCACAAAAAACTGCCTTTGTTAGTTTGCATGTCAAACCACCTCTGCTAAATTTCATAGCAATGTTACATTGAGAATCTAGTGGAAATGGATAAAATTCTAAACGAGTATTGCTAGAATTTGCCAAAACAAATGCTTTAATCTGAGGGTCGGCATGTTTGCAATGAGGACACAAGTAATCAGCAAATTCTATAATAGTAATTTTTGCATCTTTTTTACTTGCCCCCATAGTTAACATAGGCTTTGTTTTTAATGTTATTTTAGGGCCATGCTCCCACTCTTCTACTATAAAATTAATTTGCTTATTAAGTTTTTTGTCCTCTTTAGGGCCAGATAATAAAATGTGACTAAAAAAACTTAAAACTGCAATCGAAATAAGTGGTTTTAATATAAAATTTTTATTAAAAAAACTTTGTATGTTAAATTTAAATTCTGGAACTAATTTTTTAAGTAAAAGCCAAATAATAATAGAAAGAATATATAGGCCAATACAAAATATACAGTACACATTTAAAAACATAAACGAAACAGCTGCCATCACAACAGATCCAAGTAAAGAAATGCTTGCAAGACCTAAAGAAATTTTTAATCTATTTTTGCTAGATGATGGGCTAAAAATATTAAGAACAATAAGGGCAAGTAAAACTAAATGCAAACTAAGTCCTATATTTGAAATAGGAATCCCCGCAATATTTGAAAAACTACTAGCACTTACAGCGCTGCAATTAAATATTTTGTTTATATTACATATTGAATCGCCAGCACCTTTTAAACTATGTAGTTGGTAGTAATTTAAAGATAAATATAGTTGCAAGCCTATAGATGCAATAACTGAAATAAGCAGTGAATTTTTTATTGTTTTCATTCTAAAACTTTAAAGAAATAAAAAGCTTTTGTCTACACAGCACTTTGTTCTTTTTGAACAACAGGCTGCCTAGTCTTTACAGTAGATATCTTTGTATTTGCAACAGATGTCTTTGTATTTGTAACAGATGTCTTTACGGAAGATAACTTTACAGCTGTTGTATTTATTTTTGAAATTTTTCTTTTAATTGCTACTTTTTGCTTAAAATGTTTTCCAGCCTTAAAACAAGGACTTTTGCTTGGAGGAATTTCAATTTTTTCACCAGTTTTTGGATTTGTAATAAGTTTTTTTTTGCGAGCCTTAACGGAAAAAGCTCCAAATCCTACAAATTTTACTTCGTGACCTTTAGACAAGGAATCTTGAATTAAATGTAAAGTGCTGTCTAAAGCCTTCTCGGTTTGTTTTTGAGACCAAGATAATTTTTTAGCTAAATTTTGTACAAACTGAGTTTTATTCATAGGTATATACTAGTAGTTAATCGGGATAATTTTATAAGTTTTTTTACCTGTTTTCTTACCTTGCTGTCAAATTATATTTTTGTTATTCTTGGTAAGCATGCTGCTTAATTATAAAAAAAAAATAGCTCTTATTTTATCTCCCATTTTAAAGGCTGATGAAAAAGATATTATAGGCTTATTTGAAATTCCTAAGCAATTCTCACAGGGGCAATTATCTTTGCCGATTTTTAGATGGTCTAAAATATCCAAACAATCTCCACAGGAGTTATCAAGCTTTCTGGCAGAAAGTCTTAATAGCAGCAATTTGGATATCTTAAGCCAAGCTAAACCAATGGGAGGCTTTTTAAATTTATTTTTAAGCACAAAATCTATGCAAACTTGTTTACTAGAATCTTATGAAAAAGATTTTTATGGTAAAAAAAAATTTGGATTCTCTGACATAGGGGTAGGTAAAACTTTATTAATTGACTTTGCCTCACCAAATGTTGCAAAGCCCATGCATGTTGGACATTTAAGGGCAACTATTATTGGACAAGCTTTATATAATGTAGCCAAAACTCAATCTTACAAATTAATAGGATTAAACCACTTGGGAGATTGGGGAGTTTTATTTGGGAGGTTGATATGGGCATATAAAAAGTGGGGCTCGGAGTATAATTTTAACAAAGATGAATTTTCCTCACTTTACGACTTATATGTCAGGTTTCACAAAGAGGCAGAAAAATCTCCAGACATGCTTAAAGAGGCGTCTTTAATTTTTAAACAATTAGAAAAAGGGGACAAAGAAATAAATATTTTATGGGAAAAATTTGTTAATATTTCTTTAAAAGAATATCAAAAAATTTGGAATCGGCTTGGAGTAAGCCACGATCTTGTAAAAGGTGAATCTTTTTATAATGACAGATTAAAGCATATAGAAACCTTGCTTGAACAAAAATCTTTATTAGAAGAAAGCAATGGAGCAATGGTTGTTAAATTAGATGAGCAAAAAATGCCGCCTTGTTTGATACGAAAAGGTGATGGAGCATCTTTGTATGCAACTAGAGATTTAGCTAGTGCATGGTACAGAATGGAGGATTTAAAAGTAGATATTAACTTATATGTTGTTGGACAAGATCAAAATTTATATTTTAAACAATTATTTGCCGTATTAAAAAAAATGAATATGCCTTGGGAAAAAAATTGCCATCATATTAATTTTGGAATGTATAGGTTTAAAGATTCAAAAATGTCTTCTAGAAAAGGACATGTTATTTTATTAGAAGATATTTTAGATCAAGCTTATAAAAAAGTTTGTGATAAAATTAAACTTAAACATACAGATTGGAATAATAAACAAATTAGCTCTGTTGCTAAAATTGTGTCTATAGGCGCAGTTGTTTTTAATGATTTATCTAGTGACAGAAGCAGTGATGTAGAATTTTGTTGGGATAAAATATTAAATTTTGAGGGGGACAGCGGGCCTTATGTTCAATATGTTTTTGTTAGATGCCAAAGCTTGCTTAGAAAATTTGTTTTACAAAACTCTAAAGATTTAAATAGTTTTTTTGATAAAAAAACTTTAGAAGAATATTTAAATGAAGATTATATTAGCCAGATAAATTTGCCACTAAGTTTTATAAAAAAAGTATTTGATAAAAAAATTGAAGATCCAGAAATAATAAATATTTTATCTTTGCTATTATCTTACGACCATGTTTTGTCAAAAACTTTTGTAAATTTTAAGCCACATTTAATTGCTCAATATTTATTACAACTATGCTCTGCCTTTAATAAATTTTATGCTAATAATAAAATTTTATCATCTAGCAAAAAAGATTTTTATATAGTGGTAGTATATTTAGTACAAATTATAATACAAAAAGGCTTGGGAGTATTAAATATTCAATGCCCTGATGAAATGTAAATTTGTTGACTTTTAGTTTAGCTGCTAGACAATTAAATTTAGCGTAATTAACTATTAACACGGGGTGTTTTATGATTGATTCTTTTGCAAAGCTTTTATTAAGAGTGTCTGTTGGAGGAATGATGCTTCCTCACGGAATTAACAAAATACAAAACGGAATTGAATTTATTAAAAAAGTAATGACAAGCTCAGGTTTGCCAGAATTTTTTGCTTACGGTATTTTTGTTGGAGAGGTTGTAGCACCTTTATTATTAATTATTGGATACAAAACTAAATGGGCTGCATATATTGTGTCTTTTAATATATTTGTAGCTGTGATGTTAGTTCACTCAGGAGACATATTTAAGTTAACTAAATACGGGGCATGGGCAATTGAAACACAAATGTTTTATATTATAGCTGGGCTAGTTATTGCATTTTTAGGAGCAGGAAGGTTTTCTGTTGATAAGCAGTAATTTTTTTATGTTAAAAAATTACTAATAGTATTGTTTAGATAATTTTTTAATTCTATATTATTGTCACCTTTTAGTATATCAAGACATTGTTTTTCTGCATTTTTAAAATCTTTAATGTTACCCATTTCAAAAAACTTCCACAAAGCTGTATAATTGGCAAAAACTTTTTGATTGTCGTTAAAGGGTTCTTTTAAAGTTTTTTTAATGTAAGGCAGCAAAACATCACTAAAAATATGAGCATTGTTTATTTTAATTAATGAAAAAATATTACAAGAAACAATCATGTATCCTGTGTAATGCAAATTGTCTTTAGAAACAGGGCCAATATTTAATATGTGATTTTGTTTATTTATTTTAATAGTTTTAAAATTTTTATCAGGGCTTGGGCAGCACAATAAAGTAGCTAATGCATTATTTTTTTTGTGCAGTTTAACGCTTTCTTTTAAAAAGTCAGAATTGCCCAAACACAAACTGTCTGCATTAATCATTAAAAAATCTTGTTCACTGTGTAAAAGTTCACAAACTTTTTTTAATCCACCGGCGCTGTTTAGTAAAATTTTTTCGTGACTAAAATGGTAAGTAACAGATTTTTTACTCAAAAGCTTAGTCACTGTTTTTATAAACTCATCTTTTAGGTGATGGGTGTTAAAAATAAATTCTGTAACTCCTATATTTAATAAATGCTGTAAATTAAAAGCTATTAAAGGTATGTCTAAAAAATACATACAAGGCTTTGGTGTTTTTAAAGTATAGGGTAGTAGACGCTTTCCAAAACCTGCAGATAATATAAAAGCTTTCATATATTTTAGTTATTTATTACAAAGCTTTTTAATAAATATTTGTAGTTCTGGGTATTTTAATTTCATTATATAATCGTAGCTTTGTTTTACAGCATATGGAAGGTCTATTAAATAATCATGCACCTTATTATTGTCGTTACTTGAAAGATTAATAAAACTTGCGGCAGCTTTAAGCAATCGGTGAATACTTATGCCAAAGTAGTGAATGTCAAAATTATTTAATAGCAGTGAAGAGCTTTGTTTTTGAAAATATTTTTTTAGATCATTTTTAGTATTCAAATCAAGTTTTGCATAAGGGTCTTCTAAAAGACTTGAAAGATCATATAAAGGATGACCAAGTCTTGCATCTTGAAAATCTATAATTTTTATTTGCTTGTTTTTAAACATTATATTTCTGCTATGATAATCTCTATGAACTAAACAAAAAGAACTTTGTGATAAAAAATTACAAAATTCTGTAATTTCTTTAGTTAATGTTTTAGAAAGACTAGCTATCTTATTTTTTGGAAAATAAAAATTATTAATAGCAATTAAAGATTGAGTCAATTCTTTCATTAAAAAATCAACATCAAAACTTTTTTTAAACACTGTTAAGCTTGAATCTTTTTTAATACTTTGTATTTTTATTAATTCATCAATACTTTGTTTATATAGCTTAAGTGTAATATCTTTAAAGCCATCTTTGCAGGTGTTTTTTGTATTATTTTTTATATTATACAAATTAAAATTACCAAGATCCTCTAATAATATACAGCTCTCCTCTTTAAAAATTTTATTTATACTTGGGACAGAGATATTATTTTGCTCTAATAGGCTGTGAACATTAACAAAAGAAAAGTCATGCTTTTGATTAATTTTATACCGATTCTTAACTTCAACATCATACATTAAAACATAACTTTTATCTTGATTTGTTACACGATAATATGTTCTATGCCCACCGTCGCCAGTAATAGGGGATATGCTTTCTATATTAAGATAGTTTAAAAAAAGCGGCAGATTTTTTTTACTGAACATAGTTCTTAAGAAGTAGAGATATCTAAAATTTTTATTAAAGAATTATCTAGCTGTATTACTTTTTTAGCTAAAACTTGAAACTCTTTAACTATAAGAAATTTTTTCTTTAATTCAGAAAAAGGAATAGTTGACCCAAATATAAAAAATAAATGAGTTGCAGGATTATTTTTAATAAATAAAAATAATTCTTCTTGTAGGCGTGGACTGATGTCAGAAATTTCTGGAAAAAACAAACTCATAGATTCTAGCTCTTTAATTTTTTTAATAGAATTAAAAAGTTTTTGATTTGATTCAGTCATTTGCAAAAAACCTATACCGTCCATCTGCCTATGCAAATCTATAGCAGTTTTTAAAAGCCTATTTGGGCTGCTACTTTCAATACAGGCAATATTTGTTAAAGATATATTAAGTTGAATATTAAAGTTTTTATTAAGATCACTTACTAGGTGTTTGCTGCTAGAATTTCCACCAGTAAAAGGAATAATGTTATTTAGTTTGTACATGCAAAGCCCCCATTAGAGCCACAAATTAGATTAATTTTTTTATTTCAGCAAGAAAGAGCTTTGTTAAGGGTAATAAATACAAACTTTTTTACTTTTTACTCGGTCTAGCCTGTCTAGCAACTGCCTCATTAAGAGACAGTTTTTGGCCTACAAGTTGCTATATTAAGTTAGTATAGGCTTAAAATGGCATTTGAATAAATAATGCTACATAAAAGCAAATAAACACAATGGATTTTAAAATGTTTAAATATATATTAATTATTTCTTTATTTACAGCATATAGCATTATATCTGCAAAAACAGACATCTCTTTGTCTTTTAAATTAGAAAGTATTTACAATCAAAATGTAAATAAGTCTAAAAATGAAAATACACCTATTTTGTCTGTAACACAATTAGAGCTAAACAAAGATAGTAATTTTAATACTTCATTATTTTTAGACATACAAAATGTCTCTAATTATTTTGAAAAAAATGCAATAAAAAATATAAGAACTATGGATTTATATAATTTAATGGAAAAGTATATAGATAAAAACTCACTTTTATCTAAAGATAAAAAAGATTCATTTAATGGCTGCAAGGCTAGAATACACAAAATTAAAGATAAATCTTGTGTTAGCTCTCAAGAGCTATATGTAATTTTTTATTCTTCAGAAGAAAAAAAAGATTTGCTAATTAAAAGATATTTTAACACCTATACTTTGCCAGCAGATAATTCTAAATTTTTTTCTATGGATGTTTATGAAAAAAAAGATTTAGATAAAAACCAATGTGTTTATGAGCAAAAACAATGGGGAAACTCTTATATACTTCCAAACGAAAATAAAAGACATTTAAGAATTGATAATGAAAAATTAATTTTAAATAAACCAAAAACAGTATGGTTTTGCTCTAATTCTTACAACCCATTTGGAGATAATGAGCAAATATGTAACTTATTAAAAATGAATATAAGTAAAATTAAACTAAACAATACAGATAATACATATGCACATTTTTTTTCATCTTTTTCAATAAAAGAAAATTCGTGTAATATAAAAATTAATCAAAAAAAAGTAATAGAGTACTCAAAAAAACATAAAAAAATAACAAATGCAAATAGTGAGTCTTCTTATTATTCTATTATTGTAGAAAAAAATAATCATTTATTAATTTATACTAATTCAGCTTATTGCTCTAGTAACCCAAAGATTAAAAAGATTTATGAAAGTAATATTTCTAATATACAATCTTATACTTGCATAGGCGAGTACGACTCTTCTTATTATTCTAATTATAGATTAATGGGAGTAGATCCAGAACAAAGATCAGAGTTAAAAAACCTTGATGACGAAGATTAAAACTATTTTTATTTTGCAATAATATTTAAAATTTTTCCAGATTTGTAAATTATTTTTATAATATTTTTTCCATCTACTGCCTGTGTGTAAGACTTTAATGTTTCTGCTTTTTTTATAGCTTCTTCTTCTGTGGCTTGTTTGTTAATTTCAATAGTTCCGCGCATTTTTCCATTTACCTGAACACCAATTTGCACATTTTCTTCTTTTGTAAGTTCATCATTGTATGTTGGCCATTTAGCTAAAGACACAAAGCCGGTGTTTTCAAGTTTTTCCCAAATTTCTTCACTAATATGTGGAGCAAATGGCATTAATAACTGACACATAGTTTGTAATATAAAATGTGGCTTTATATTTTCTTTATAAATTTGATTAGTTAAAACCATAAGACTACTTATAGCAGTATTAAAATTCATAGTTTCGATGTCTTGTCCTACTTTTTTTATAGTTTGATTATAAAGTTTTAATAAAATTTTTGAAACCTGACTTTCTTTTAAATCTTCTGTAATTTTATTTCCTTTTTCGTCTAAACATAACCTGTAATATCGTTCTAAAAATTTTTTAACTCCTTCAGACCCACTGCTATTCCAATGTTTATCTTTTTCAAATGGGCCCATAAAACAAATATAAGTTCTGGTTGCATCTGCTCCAATATTATTTTTTACATCATCTGCACTAACTACATTACCCTTAGACTTAGACATTCTTTGTCCATCAGCACCTATAACAACCCCTTGATGTACTAATTTTTTAAAAGGCTCATTATAAGAGCTCAATCCAGAATTAAATAAAACTTTTTGCCAAAATCTAGAGTAAAGTAAATGACCAACAGCGTGCTCACTTCCTCCAACATATAAATCTACTGGCATCCAGTATTTTTGTTTATCAAAATTAAAAGCCTCTTTGCAATTATGTGGATCTGTATAGCGTAAAAAATACCAAGAAGACCCAGCTGAGCCGGGCATAGTGTCGGTTTCTCTTTTTCCTACAATTCCTTTATGTGAGTAATTTACAAATTCTTTAATTTTTGCAAGAGGTGCTTGTCCAGTATCAGTTGGTTCGTAATTTGGAGTTTTAGGAAGGCTAATTGGCAATTCTTCATTAGATACTCCTATACATTTTTTATCACTAGTATGAACAACGGGGAGTGGCTCGCCCCAATATCTTTGTCTGCTAAATAGCCAGTCTCGCAATTTATATTGAGTTTGTTTTTTTCCTATTTTTTTTTCTTCTAAAATTATAATTATTTTTTTAATAGCTTCTGTTTTTAAAAGTCCATTTAAATTTTCTGAATTAATTAAAGTTCCGTCTTCAGTAAATGGCAATTTGGTTTCTTTGCTTTTGTTATCTTTTAATACTGGTAAAATATCTAATTTATATTTTATAGCAAAGTCATAGTCTCTTTCGTCATGGGCAGGTACCGACATTATCGCACCAGATCCATAGTCCATTAAAACATAATCAGAAATCCAAATAGGCAAAAGTTTTTGTGTAAGAGGGTGAACAGCGTATGAGCCAGTAAATACACCTTGTTTTTGTGTATTACTTTTTCTATCAAGCTCGCTACTTTTACTAGCTTGCTTAATATAATTTTGTACTGTTTGTTTTTGATCTTCGGTTGCAATAGACAAAGATAAACTATGCTCTGGAGCTAAAATAATAAAACTAACTCCAAATATTGTGTCAGGTCTAGTGGTAAAAATACTTATTTTATCATTTTTATTTTTTATTTTAAAATCTAAATTTGCACCTACGCTTTTTCCTATCCAGTTTCGCTGCATGTCTTTAGTTTTTTGTGGCCAATCTAAAGTATCAAGATCTTTTAGCAGGTCTTCTGCGTAGTCAGTAATTTTTAGCATCCATTGCTTCATTGGTTTTTTAAAAACAGGGTGACCCCCTCTTTCACTTTTTCCATCTATTACTTCTTCATTTGCAAGAACTGTTTTTAAAGCAGGGCACCAATTTACTGGAACTTCTTTTTGATATGCCAAGCCCTTTTTAAATAAAATTAAAAATATATATTGCGTCCATTTATAAAAATTTTTATCACAAGTAGAAATTTCTCTAGACCAGTCAAAGCTAAAACCAAAAGATTGAAGCTGCCTTTTAAATGTTTCAATAGCAGCTTTGCTAGTTTCTTCTGGATGCACTCCAGTTTTTATAGCATGTTGCTCAGCAGGAAGACCAAAGGCGTCGTAACCCATTGGGTGCAAAACATTAAACCCCATGCTTCGTTTATACCTAGATAAAATATCAGCAGGAGTGTATGAGGCAATATGACCAACATGTAACCCGTGTCCAGAAGGATATGGAAACATATCTAAGGCATAATATTTTGGTTTTGTAGAATTATCTATAGCTTCAAAGCACTTTTCTTTGCTCCATTTATCTTGCCATTTTTTTTCTATCTTTAAAAAATTATAAGACATTAATAATCCTGTTTTAATAATTGAAATAGTCGCACACTAATAATATATTGTAAATAAGGAGTTAAATTATGCCTATTTATGTAATTGATGATGACCCTAATATTTTAGACTTAGTGTCTGAGTGTTTAAAATGGCAGGGCCACGATGTTTTAAGTTTCTCCTCCCCCTCCAAAGCTATAAAAACTTTAAAAATAAGCTCTCCAGATTTGGTAATTTTAGATATTGATATGCCAAAAATAAATGGTTTTAAAATTTTACAGGAGTTGCGGCAAAAAAGAAAATATATACCAGTTATTTTTTTAACAGGCAGGTCAGATAAATTGGAGGTAATTGAGGGCTTAGACATGGGCGCAGACGATTATTTAGCAAAACCTTTTGACGCCAGAGAGCTAATGGCAAGAGTTGCTTCGCAATGGCGTATTAAAACTATGCGAAATGATTTAGAAGAGGCTAATAAAATTTTAAAAAAATTATCAATTACAGATTCACTAACACAATTATTTATAATGGAAAAAGCTTACAAAAAAATAGAAAATATTTTTACACAATATAATAACAAAAAAATTGCAGCAACTAAATTAACAAAAAACAAAAAACAAGATCTGGGCTATGGTTTTTGCATGTTAGATTTAGACCATTTTAAATCTGTTAACGATGGCAATAGTCATTTATTTGGAAGTTTTGTATTGTCTGAATTTGCAAAACTGTTAAAGGCTAGTCTAATAAATTCAAAAAGTTTTGCAGCCCGTTATGGTGGCGATGAATTTTGTGTAGTAATTTATGGAACAAAAAAAGAGGCAAGTAAGTGGGCCGAAGATTTTAGAAAAAAAATATCAAAGCATACATTTAAACAAGGTTGCTCAACAATTCAAATAAGTTTTAGTTCTGGATTAAGCTTTGTAGATATAAAAAAAATAACAACATTAAAAATTACAAAAACACAGTTTTCAAAAGCAGTTTTATTTTTTGCCGATCAGGCTTTGTATAAATCTAAAAAAAGCGGAAGAAATAAACTGAGTGTTAAAAATTTAGATAAAACTCATTTTTCTTCGGTGACTTGATCTAAAGATTTACTTACAGATTCTAATGTTTTTTTATATTCTGTAAAAATTAAATTTTCTATTATTAATCTTGATTCTTTATTTAAGGGATGTGCAATATCTTTAAAACTATTGTCTTTTAATTTTTTGCTAGGCATTGCAACAAATAAGCCTCCTGGCCCTTGTATAATTTTTAAATCTTTAACCACAAAGCAGTTATCAATTACTATACTAACATAAGCCTTTAGCCTTTCTTCATTAACTAATAAAATTTTTACATCTGTTATATTCATTTTGCAGCCTTTGTGAATCTTTAGTTGTGTTTAAAGTTATGTTTTAAAAATGTTGTATAAAGCTTAAAATCTTAATAAATATTTTTTATATTATTTTCTAGACTATCGGCCAGAAATACAACATGCTTAAATAATTTATAATTATTTGTATCAGATTGATACATATTAAAG
>JAAOIH010000014.1:0-10343 GCA_015163875.1 Bdellovibrionales bacterium | reverse complement strand
ACATAAGTTGCAGGCAAAATTGACAGCCAATAATAAAAAAAATTTGGTAAAAAATAAATAAAATTGGTTAATATTTTTATGAAAGATAATAAAATTAAAAAAAACACACAAGCTATTAGAGACATTCAGCACTTTGGAGAAGAGGGCGGAGTTGTGCCAGTTATTGATCACTCTGCAACATCTACTTTTTTAAATACCTCTGATATGGAAAAAGTATTTCAAGGCGATCTTCAGGGCTGCTATTTATACAGTCGACACTCTAACCCAACTGTTACAGCTTTTTCTAAAAAATTAGCAGCAATGGAATATACAGAAGCTGCCTTTGGAGTTGCCTCTGGTATGGCAGCTATTAGTTGCACTATAGAGCAGTTACTTTTAGACGGCGGGCATATAATAAGTTCTAACACTATTTACGGTGGAACATGGGCTCTTTTTAACAATATTTTATCTAAAAGACCAAACATTAGTATTAGTTTTGTAGATCCAGATAATGCAGAAGCTTTTCAAAAAGCAATTAAGCCAAACACAAAATTAATTTATACAGAAACTATGAGCAATCCTCTTTTGGCAATTAGTGATATTTCTAGTTTGTCAAAAGTTGCAAAAAAAAATAATATTCCACTTGTTGTAGATAATACTTTTACTCCAGTTTTGGTTTCGCCAAAACAATTAGGAGCAGATATTATTGTTTATTCTTGTACAAAATATATTTCAGGCAACAGTGATTTAATTGCAGGAGCTATTTGTGCTAGCCAAGATTTTATTTCTCAATTAATTGATGTTAACTCTGGAGTTGCGATGCTTTATGGGCCAGTGATGGACCCTAATATTGCTTATCAATTATATTCTAGATTAGATCATTTGCCATTAAGAATGCTTGCACATTCTAAAGCTGCAAAATTTTTAGTAGACAAAATGTTAGAGGCAGGAATTAAAAATATTTATTATCCTGGCTTACCAGAACACCCTCAACATAATTTATTTAAACAAATGAGATCTTCAGAAGAATATATTTACGGAGGCATGATTACTTTAGATTGCGGAAGTTTAGAAAAAGCAACTGCTTTGTCACAATTATTACAGGAACAAAAGTTTGGATTGTTTGCCGTATCATTAGGATTTTCTAGAACATTATTAAGCTGCCCAAGTGCAAGCACCTCTAGTGAAATACCAGAAGAAGAACAAAAAAAAATTGGATTAAAACCAGGATTGTTAAGAATGAGCATTGGCTTAATTGGCGACGACGAAATATTAGCTAAAAAATTTATAGATTCTTACAACAAAGTTTGTGGTTAAAAATATTATTTTATTTGAGCCCTATATAAAAAACTAGCCCCCAAGCAAAGACTTTTAAATTCTATATTTTTAAAATGACCAGTATCTTTTAAGAGTTTAACAAAGTTTTTTCCTCCTGGAAAATTTTGACTAGATTGATTTAAATATTGATAAGCAGTTTTTTTTCCAGAAATAAATCCACCAAGCAAAGGCATAATATGCTTAGTGTAAAAACTTAAACTTTGCTTAATAATAAAAGTAGATGACACACCAGTTTCTAAAATTACCAAATAACCATCTGGCTTAGTAACCCTAGCCATTTCTTTTAAGGCAAGTTTAATATTATTAGTGTTGCGAATTCCATAGGCAACACTGCATACATTAAATTGATTATCTTTAAAAGGAAGTTGTGTCATGTCTGCTGTTTTAAATTCTGTATTGCTATTTTGTTTAACAGCTTTTTGTTTTGCAATGTTTATCATTTCTTGACAAAAATCAATTCCAGTAGTGTTTGCGCCAATAGTATTTTCAAAACAAAAAGCTAAATCTCCAGTACCTGTTGCACAATCTAAAATCTTATCTTGTTTTTGTGCCTTACTGTATTTAACAACTTGTTTTCTCCATTTTTTATCTAAACCAAAAGTCATAACTTTGTTGGCTTTGTCATAAGAATCTGCAATAGATGCAAACATGCTTTGAATATTTTTTGGATCTTTATTTAATGAAGAGTTTTGCATTACAGAGTTAATGTTTTTTTAGATTCTAATTTCATGCGATGAATTTGTAGCTATTGTATTAACTAAACTTTGTACATTAAATTCTTTTTTAAATTCTTCAGAATTATTTAAAGTTTTATTAAATAAAGTTAATAATTTTTTTGCATCCTCTACAAGATTTAAAAAATCTTTGCAATTTAAAGATTGATGTCCATCAGACAGCGCACTTTCTGGTTGAGGGTGAACTTCAACTAACAATCCATCAGCGCCAGCGGCAATTGCGGCTAACGAAAGAGGTTTTATTAAATTACGAACACCAGTACCATGAGACGGATCTACAAAAACTTTAAAATCAGTATTCTCTTTTAAGTATGCCACTGAGTTAAGATCTAAAGTGTTACGAGTACTTGTTTCGAAAGTGCGAATTCCTCTTTCGCATAAAATAATATTAGGGTTACCAGAACTTTGTAAATACTCGGCAGCTTTTATCCACTCTTGTACTGTTGCAGAAAAACCTCTTTTTAATATAATACTTTTATTTAAATGGCTTAGCTCTTTTAAAAGTTCATAGTTGTACATATTTCTAGACCCAACTTGAAACACATCAACTTTGTCTTGTAATAAATCAACTTGTCTGGGGTCTGTTATTTCTGACACTAAGCTTAAATTAGTTTTTGTTTTTACTTTGTTAATCCAAGGAAAGCAGTCTTCTTTAAAACCTTGAAAGGCGCTAGGGGAGGTGCGCATTTTAAAAATTCCACCTCTCAAAGCAGAGCTGCCACTATTTATAATTGCAGATGCTACATCTAATAATTGAGCTTCTGATTCAATGGAACATGGGCCGGCAATAATATTAAAAGCCTGGTTTTTGTTTTCCATAAATACACTTTTTGGTTAATATTTTTTAGCTTTGCAGAAAGCTAAAAATAGTCTAATTTAGCCTAAAGCTCAAGTAACTTATGCAAATAGAGGTGTTTTTGTGTTTCAAACATTAGATTGGAGCCTTTTTTTTAGTTCTGGTTTAATTTTTTCTACAAAACCAGGCTTTGTAGTTATTTCTTGGGGTAAGGTTAAAGAGTCTAAAATTCCATTTAAAGAGACAAATTTATGGAGTTTTTTTTGTCCAGATTTTTATTTAAACAACTCTAGGTACTTAAGGTTTGAATATAATGTAGAGTGCCAATCTGACCAGCTGCTTAGCTATTTAAAAATAGGATTAAAAAAAAAAAATAATGCAAGCAATATAAAATTTAGTGATTTAGATTTTAATATTTTTGAAAAAAAATTTTATAAAATACAAAAAGAAATCAAAAAAAATGTAATTACAAAAGCAGTTCCAGTTGTATTTCAAAAAAGCAATAGATTGCTTTCTTTGTTAGAAAAAAAATATTTATTAATGTCTATTTTAGAAAAAAACATTATAGACATAAATCAATGCTTGCATATATATGGATTATTTTTAAATAACAAAGGAATTTTAGGATCAAGTCCAGAAATATTATTTTCTTACAAAAAACAAAATAAAATTTTAAAAAGTATGGCACTTGCAGGCACAGCTTTGTCTTCAGAAAAAAAAGACTCTTTATTAAATTCTGATAAAGATTTAAAAGAACATAAAATTGTATCAGAATATTTAAATAAGGCCCTGTCTAATTTAGAAAATAAAAATAACTTAACATCAAGTAAAATATATGAAAAAAATATTGGATACCTAAAACATCTTTGCAAAGATTTTCAAATTTCTATTGATAATTTTTGCTTAAAAACAATTATTAATTTACTTCATCCAACGCCGGCCTTAGGAACCTCCCCAAAAGATCAATGGAATTTTTTAAAAACATTAGATGCTGTAGAACATACTACAACAAGCAGGCTAAATCATGGAGCTCCATTTGTAGGAATCTCGCCAAATCAAAACATAAAAGCAATAGTGTCTATAAGAAATATACAATGGACAAATACAAATCTATACTTATTTGCAGGCTGCGGAATAATTTCAGAAAGTAATTTACAAAAAGAATTTCAAGAGCTAAACAACAAAACAAAAAGCACAAAACTTTTGCTAGGCATATAAAAATGAATAACAAAATCGCAGAGCACATTATTAAAAATTTATTACTACAAAATATAACAGATTTCTGCATCTGTGCAGGCGGAAGAAATGTTCCGCTAATATCAGTATTACAAAACTTAAAAGAAAACCTAAAAGAAAATTCAAAAAAAGAAAATTCAAAAAAAGGAGTCCAATTAAATTTTTATGAATTCTTTGACGAAAGATCAGCAAGTTTTTTTGCACTAGGAAGATCAAAATCAACAAAAAAGCCAACAGCAGTAATAACAACATCAGGAACAGCGGTAGCTGAAACTCTACCTGCAATGTTAGAAGCAAAATATTCAAACACAGAATTAATTATACTATCAGCCGACAGACCAAAATCTTACAGAAACTCTTATGCCCCACAAACCATGAACCAAAACGAAATCTTCAAATTTTTAAATATTAATTTATACGATCTAGATAAACAAAACTTCCAAGAATTTAACTTAAACACAAGCACAAAAAAACAAACCCACATAAACGCATGTTTTGAAGACCCAATAGTATTTGACAAAAAAACGGGACTGGATTCTAAAATATTAGCTCGGTTTACAGAGGTGTCTGGCGATTCAGCCCGAAGGGATGTCGAGCCAGCCACCTCTGTAAACCGAGCTAATATTTTAGAATCCAAACACGAACTAAATAATCAAGCTCTGCCAGTAGAAGACAGTTTATATTTGTCTAAATTTTTTTCTAACTGCACAAAGCCTTTGGTTTTAGTTTCTAAATTAGATTTGAAAAATAATTTAGATTTAATTAATTTTCTTTTAAAGTTTAATTCTTTTGTTTATTTGGAGACTGGGTCTAAGTTGTGGGGCGATAGGAAGTTAGAATTACTTTTATTAAAGGCGGGTGAAAAAACTTTGGAAAAAGCTTTTGCTGATGGATTGTTTGATTCGGTTATTAAAATTGGCGGCACTCCCACTATTGGGTTTTGGAGATTGCTTGAAAATAAGTTTAGCAATGTTTCAGTTTTGTCTGTTGTGGAGCATGGTGGGTCTGGGCTTTCTAGAATTACAAACACTTTAAATGTAAAATCTTTTTTAAATTCTTTTGCAAATGGAAGTTTGTCTTCTTCTGGAGTTGTTGGAGATTGGGGTAGGGATAGTGATTGGAAAAAAGAAGTTAGAGAATTAGATAAAAAGTTTTATGATGAAAAAAATATTAGGATTATAAAAAATTCTTTTTCAGAAGAAGCTGTTATTAAAAAAATGAGCGAAGTGTTTGATGAAAAAGATAATATTTTTTTAGGCAACTCTTTAAGTATTCGTAATTGGGACGCGGCTTCTGTTAAAAAGCAATTTGTGTCTATTGAAAGTCATAGGGGATTAAATGGTATTGATGGATTAGTGTCTGGATTTTTTGGGTGGGCGTCTGGACTTGATGATAAAAATAAATCTTGGGCAGTGATAGGTGACTTAAGCACTATGTATGATTTAAATTCTTTGTGGATAACAAAACAATTACAAAATAAAAACTGGGCTATTGTTGTTATTAATAATTCTGGTGGAAAAATTTTTAAACCAATGTTTAATCAAGAAATTTTAGAAGCAAGGCATAATTTAAATTTTCAAGCTTGGGCAAAAATGTTTAATTGCCAATATACAAAAATAGAAGCAAAAGATTTTTCTAGTCAATTTAATAAAGATTTAAAAGGCATTGTTGAGGTTTGTTTTTAAAAAAATCTTTTAAAAAAATCTTTTAAAAAAATCTTTTAAAAAAATCTTTTTTACAAAAACCATCTACAGCAAATCTGGCGAAAAGCCTTGTCTTACTAAATTTTCGGTCACACATACTGGGTTCATAAATTCTTTTAAGTAATCAGGGCTGCCGGCTTTGCTGCCTAAGCCTGACATTTTAAATCCTCCAAAAGGATGTCTTCCAACAAGGGCCCCAGTAATGTCTCGATTAATGTAAAGGTTGCCTACTTGTAATTCTTTTTTTGCTTTTTCAATATTTGCAGGGCTTCTAGAAAAAATTCCTCCAGTTAAAGCAAAGCTTGTGTCGTTAGATACTTTAATTGCTTCTTCTAGATTTTCTACTTTTATTAATGATAAAATTGGTCCAAAAATTTCGTCTTGGCAAAGTTCGTCTTGTGGGTCTACTGGGCCAAAAATACAAAAAGGAACAAAAAAACCTTGTTTAAAATTATCAGTAAACTTTTGTTTTTCTAAATCGTATTTTAATAAATTATTTATTCCTTTTTGTTCTGCTCGATTAATAAATCCCATAATTTTATCATAAGCTTGCTTGTCTACAACTGGTCCTGCAAAAGCTTTTGGATTTTTTGCATCACTAACAACTAAACTTTTTACTGCAGGAATTAATCTTTGTATAAAATTATCATAAATACTATTTAAAATAATAACACGACTGCAAGCAGAGCATTTTTGTCCCTGAAAACTAAATGCAGATTTTATTACAGCCTGTATTGCTTGGTCTAAGTCGGCATCAGAGTCTATAATTAATGCATTTTTTCCACCCATTTCTATAACGCAACTTTTATTATAAGACTGACCTTTTTTATAAGAGCTAGTTTTTTGTAAAATATTTAAACCAACTTCTTTTGAACCTGTAAAAGCAATTTGTCTAACATCTTTATGCTGCACTAAATATTCTCCAACTTCTTCGCCAGTGCCAAGTAATAAATGTATAGATGATTTTGGAAATCCTGCTTGTAAAATTAATTTCATTAATTCATATGCAATACCGCTGCTTTGCTCTGCAGGTTTCATAATTACTGTGTTTCCAGTTACAAGTGCTGCAACACTCATTCCAGTTAAAATAGCTAATGGAAAATTCCATGGCGAAATAACTGCGCAAAGTCCTTTTGCTTTAAAATTATAAACACTACTTTCGCCAGAAACATTACTAACATTTATTTCTGTATTTAAAGCTAAGTCTGCATAGTAAAGACAAAAATCAATAGCCTCTGCAACATCGGCATCGGCTTCTGCCCAAGTTTTTCCAACTTCTAAAATAATATAAGCGCTTAAATTAAAGCGTTCTTTTTTTATAAGCTCTGCTAATTTTTTTAAAAGTGCAGATCTTTTTTTTACATCAGTGTTTGCCCATTGATTAGAAAATTTAGAAGCCATGTTAACTGCTTGCTCTGCTAAATTTACATCAGCAAGATTAACTTTTGTAATAACTTGTTTTTCATGGGAGGGGTTGTTGCGAATTAAAATATTATTTGTTTTAAATTCTTCTCCATTAATTATTGGCAATGCGTTTATCCCAGTTTTTTTATCAAACAAACTGCTGGATAATTTTTTTTCTAATTTATCAATTGCAGTTTGTAAATTATTGCGATTAATGGCTAAAGAAAAATCTAACAAAGCTGTATTAACAAAACCTGAAGATTTTTTTTCTATTTCTTTTTTTTCTAAAGAGTGGGGGCTTTGCAAAAGTAATGACTCATCTGAGTTATCTATAAATTTAGCTTTAATAAAACCTTCGTTAGATGAATTTTCTAAAAGTCGCCTTACTAGATAGGCCATTCCAGGTATAGGGTCGCCAACAGTTGTGTATTCTCTTAACCTATAGTTATCCAAAACCAAATTACTTTTAATAGGCTCTCCCATTCCATAAAGCATTTGTATTTCTATAGCTTTTTGTGGAATATTATATTCTTTAGCTAAAGTTAAAGCCACACTAATGGATCGTAAATTATGCGAGGCCAAAGCTAAGTATAAATTAGGATAAGATTTTAATAAAAAATCTGTACACTTTTCATAGTTAGCGTCTGTTTCTGATTTGTTAGTGTAAACAGGGCATGGCCAATTTTCTTGACTAGATTTAATAACTTCAAAATCCCAATAAGCACCTTTTACCAAGCGAATAGTAATTGGAGTTTTGCGTTCTTTTTTTATCCACTGCTCTAAAGATTTTAAATCATTTAATGAATCTTTTAAGTAAGCTTGTATTACAATTCCAAAATGAGGATAATCTTTAAGCTCGTCTTCTAAAAGAAGTTCTTTAAAAACTTGCAAGCTTAAATTTTTGTAATCGTATTGCTCCATATCTAAATTAATAAAAACAAAATGTTTTTTTGCTAATAAAAATAAAGGTCTAAGTGCATTTTTAATTTCTGCAAGGCTTACCTCCCAAGATTCTAATTTTATTTGTGAATAAAGGGCAGTCATTTTTATAGAAACATTTACCGAAGGAATTTCTCCTTTTTCATTGCTATCTAAAATAGAATTTTTACTCCAAGACTTACTAGCCTCAGAAAGTTTTATAATTAAATCTTTATAACGATTTTTATAAGCATTAGCTTCTTCTTCTGATAAAGTTGCTTCTCCTAAAAGATCTATTGTAAAACCAACTGATGATTTTCTTGATTTGTTTAAATAATCCAAAGCTTCTTCGCCATTAGCCCCCGTGATAAACATTTTAGACATTCCAGCCATATTTTTATTTAACCCAGAAGATAAAATACCAGGTGCAAGCTTTCCAACACCAAGGCCCCATTGAAATAATGGCGGAAGTTTTCCGTCTTCTTCAAAATATTCTTTAAGATGTTTAATAATTTCTTCACCAGTTTTTAAATAAGGAAACACATCAACAAAGCGAAACATTTTTGTTTTAAATTCTGGTTTTTGCATACACCAGTCCATCATGTTTCCATACCACCAGTCTTTATTAAAAATAGAAACATTTGATTTAGATTTAGAGGTATCTAGTAATTTAGATCCTATATTTTTAATATTCAATTCTTGAGATTTATTAAACATAGCAACATATTTAATCAAAAAATACACTTCTAGCAAGGGCTTAATTTAAAAAAGTTTGTATATTTATAATCTATAGGTATAGATAACTTATGATAAATTATAATTGGAAATCTATAAAAAATTTTACAGATATTAAGTTAGAAAAATTAAGCGAAGGTATTGCAAAAATTACTATCAATCGCCCAGAGGTTAGAAATGCTTTTAGACCTCAAACAGTTATTGAACTTAAAGAGGCACTAGAATTATGCCGCGAAGATTCTAAAGTTGGTGTAATTATTTTAACAGGAGAGGGTAAAGAAGCCTTTTGCTCTGGAGGGGATCAAAAAGTAAGAGGTCATGCTGGATACATTGGCGCTGATGGAGTTCCTCGTTTAAATATTTTAGATGTACAAAAACAAATTAGATTTATGCCAAAACCAGTTATTGCAATGGTTTCAGGTTACGCTATTGGAGGCGGGCATGTTTTGCATGTAGTTTGTGATATTACTATTGCAGCAAGCAATGCTAGATTTGGTCAAACAGGGCCAAAGGTAGGGTCTTTTGATGGCGGACTAGGAAGCAGTTATTTAGCTCGCATTGTTGGACAAAAAAAAGCTAGAGAAATTTGGTTTTTGTGTAGACAATATTCAGCAGACGAAGCTTTAAAAATGGGACTAGTAAATAAAGTTGTAAATTACGAAGACTTAGAAAAAGAAACTGTAGATTGGTGTAAAGAAATATTAAAACATTCTCCAATGGCGTTGCGCTGTTTAAAAACTAGTTTAAATGCAGATTGCGATGGACAAATGGGATTGTTGGACATGGCAGGCAACGCAACATTACTTTATTATATGTCAGAAGAAGCAAAAGAAGGTAAAAATGCTTTTTTGGAAAAGCGAGATCCTGATTTTTCTAAATTTCCTATTTTGCCATAATGTATTTTAATTCTATCAGGCCAAAAACTTTAATAGCTAGCTTGTCACCAGTTTTAGTCGGGTCTTCGTTAGCATTTATAGATTCACAAGTTATTTTTTCTTACAGTATTTTTTTATTTAGTCTTTTGTCATCTTTGTGCATTCAAATTGGAACTAATTTATTTAATGACTATCTTGATTTTAAAAAAGGCGGAGACGGTGATAAACGCATAGGACCAAAAAGGTTAACTCAATATTTTGTTAAATCTATTTATATTAAATATTGGGCAATTGGTTTTTTTGTATTAGCAAGTATTTTTGCAATCCCTTTAATAATAAAATCACCACTAGTAGTAATTATTATTGGACTAGCATCTTTATTTTTTGGTTATTTATATACAGGAAGTAAATGGGCACTAGCATATACAGGAATGGCTGATTTTTTTGTAATTTTATTTTTTGGAGTGGTAGCTGTTGGAGGAACATATTATTTACAGACAGAAGCTTACCCCTTGCCTGTGTTTTTAACAGGACTAGAGCTTGGAATGTTGTGTTGTATTATTTTAGTGGTAAATAATCTTCGAGATATAGAAGAGGACTCTGTTAATCACAAAAAAACTTTAGT
>JAAOIH010000013.1 GCA_015163875.1 Bdellovibrionales bacterium | reverse complement strand
TTTCTGACCAAGCCATTTGACTTGCGCATATAAAATCGCCCCTTGTGTGAAGTCACAATTCCGGCAGCGTCTTGCCCAAAACAGTATAAGTAGCTTGTCAAAGCATTTTATTGCATTCATTATTGTAGTACTATGAAAAAAATATTTTTATTAATTTTAGTTTCAGTTTTTTTTCAAACACCTAAGGCTAAAGCTTATTATACTTTTTTAACAACTGGAGACCTTCCACAACAAAAAGAATATAAAGTTACAAGTTTTGTGCAACTTATTACCGACGGACCCGTTGGCACTACTGTTAATGCTCAATTAGAATCTTATTTTCGTGACGACATTAGCTTATTATTTGCAGTCGGCGCAGGGGCCCATCAAGTAATTTCTGCTTCAGCTAAATGGGTTCCTATTCCAGATTTAGACAGACAAGCTTCTTTGGGAGTGTTGCTAGGTGTGCATATTGGTAAATTTAAAACTACAAATACAGAAAACAATGAAAGTAAGTCTAAGTCTCAACAAGATTTTAGTATTTTTACTAAAGCTTTTTTAAGTAAAGAATTTTCTGTTGAATCTGGAACAATGAAAAGTTTTGCTTCGCTGCATTTAGGAGTACAAAAATTAGAAGATAAAACACAATTCCCAATGCTTATTGGAGTAGGGACAGAATTAAATTTGCAAATTCAACCTAAATTTAAATTTATAGGAGAGCTTGGATTTAACTTAAATCAAGCCTTCACTTACATCAGCGCTGGTGCTGTATTTGTATATTGATATTTCTCTAGTATTTTTAATACCCTGTAAAATCAGTAATATAACGCAATTAGATATAAAGACCTTAGCCTTGTTTTTTATTTTTTAAATTACTACCATGTAACTATTACAAGGCAAAACCCTTGTTTCTAAACAGGAGAAATTATGTCATTTTTTACAACAATAATAGAAGCATTTCAAAATGGTGGTTTTTGGATGTGGGCAATCTTGGCTTTGCAATTAGTGTCTATCGTTATCATAGCAGAAAGATTTTTTGCACTATATGTTAAAGAAAAAATGCAGGCCATGATAACAGCTTACAAATTTGAAAAATCTATTAAAAAAGGCGAGCTAAGTTCTTTAATTAAAGGCATTGATCAAACAGGACAAGTTTCAGTAATTGGTCACTTAACTAAAGAGGCAGCTATCACAGCTTTAGACCTTGGAGGTAAAGAAGAAATTCAATCTAAAATGGATGAAACTTTATTAAAAGAAAACAACACTTTAGAAAAACGAATAGGTTTTTTACCAATGCTTGCAAATGTAGGTACGCTAACAGGTTTACTTGGAACTATTGTTGGCATGATTAAATCTTTTACAGCGGTAAGCCAAGCAAGTCCTGCAGAAAAAGCAGCGTTACTTTCTTCTGGTATATCAGAGGCTATGAACACTACAGCTTATGGTTTAATTATGGCAATACCTGCTTTAATTGCTTTTGCAATATTAAATAATCGTTCTAGTAATTTAATAGAAGATTTAAATCAAGCGGCTTTAAAAGTTTTTAACTGGTTTAGTTACTCTTATGAAGTTTTACCAGAAAAAACAGCTTTAGAATCATCTAAAACAGAAGTTAGTAGAGTTTAAAAAATTTAAAGGTATTTATTTATGAAAATAAAAAAAAAGAGTTTAGATAATGAAATTAATTTAATTTCATTTATTTCTTTGTTATCTGTTTTAATTTGTACCCTTCTTTTGAGTACAGTTTGGGTAAAAGTTGCAACTCTTGATATTAACCAAGCTGTTGGAGGCGCAAAAATTAAGTCATCAGATAAAAATAAAAAAAATCCTAGGCTATGGGTAAAAATGAATAAATATTCTATTCAGCTAAAGGTAAAAAATTTTAAAAAATTACAACGCAAATTAAGATTAAAAAACTTTTCTATTAAAAACGGAAAGTGGTCAGAGGCTGCATTAACTGAACATGTAAAAAAAATTATTAAAAAATTGCCTAAGCTTAAACAAGCTTTTGTTAAACCTAACTCTATATCAGTATACGAAGATGTAATTAAATTAATGGATTCTTTAAAGGTTGCAGGAGTGTCACAATTGGGGATAGTGCCTTTATAAAAATTTAGTAAAAAGATATTTAAAATATACAATATGTAGGTAAATAATTATGAACAGCATTTTAAAACATACAGAAGTACAAAGTGTCATAAATCAAACATCGCTTCTTAACAGTCAGGGAAAATCTAGATCTAAAAAAAAATTAGATAGTGCAGTACTTTTAACTTCTTTAATCGATGCATTTTCTATTTTAGTAATTTATTTATTAGTAAATTTTAATGATGGAGAGGCTTTAATTATTGATCCTAATATACATTTACCAAGTGCTGTACAAGCAAGTCTGCCAACCAGGCACACTGTAATTAAATTAGTAAAAGGAGAAATTTTTTTAGAAGACACTAAAGTTAACCCAGGCAGTCTAACTTCTTTTTTAGTTAAAGTTCAAAAAAAAATAAATAAATCTGCAAAAAATTTAGATTATTCAATTGTTATTCAATCAGATAAGTCAGAGCTGTATAAAAATATTAACACTATTGTTTTAGCAAGTAATCATGCAGGTTTTAGTAATATTAAATTTGCAGTAATCCAAGATTAATTATTATGTTTATAAAATTTTTTATTGCCCTATTAATTATATTTAATCCATCTGTGTCATTTTCTTATGATGGGTTTAAAGCAAACAATTTGTTAATTAACAAATTAACAAATTTAAAAGATACATTGTCAAAAAAAAATCCTTCATGGGTAGGGGTTAACTTAAGATTAGCAGATCTATTATTTGAGCAAAGCAGGCTTTGTGTTAGTAAAAATTGTAAAGCTTCTACAATTTTAAATTTTAGAAAAAGATCAATTAATTTATATAAAAAAACATTATCATTGATTCCTAAAAATTCTCGATTAAATGTTTACTCTCAGATGGGCCATTTATTACAGCTGTCTAATAAAAATATCATGGCTATTAAGCTTTATAAAAAGGCAATCAAATTAAAAGGAAAAACAGAAGATATTTTGGCAATAAAAATGTCTTTAGCTCAAGCCTATTTTAAATTAGGAAGTTATAAAAAATCTATAATTTATTATAATCAAGTTTTAAAAAATCCAAATTTTAATAAGTATAATTTGGCTGTTCATAAAAAATCATGGGCATTGTTTAGGTTAAATAATGTAAAACAGGCAATAAAAATATTAGAAAAATTAATTGCACAAAATAATAAACAAAAAACTCTAGGCTTAGTTAAGGTGAACCCTTATTTTTATTCAGAGCTATTAAAAGATTTAGTTTTATTTTATTCTTATAGTAGTAAAAAGCCTTTAAAAAAAGCAAAAAAATTATTAACTTGGTCTCCAAAAAAAGATCAAGTAAAATTTTTAGTATTTTTTGCACAAGAGCTAGAACGGCTAGGGCATCTGGCATCTTCTATTAAATTATGGAATTTTAATTTAGATTATTTAAATAATAATAAAGATAGAATTTTAGCATACCAGCATATTACTCAGGCTTATTATAAAAGTTTTTTATTTGCAAAAGCATCGTCTAGTTTTTCTGCACTAACAGATGAATGCAAAAAAAACTTTAAAGAATGCAAATCTAATGAAGTTGCTTTAAAAAATTTATTAGTTGATTGGTTTAGTACAAAAAAAAATAGAAGCATGCTTTTAAAAAATTGCTCTTTATTTATTAGCATGTTTCCAAATAATGGAGACATTTTAGTTTTATCATCTCAATTAGGGGTTTTGTTAAAAAAATGGCCTTTAGCTATTAATTTTTATAAACAAATTGAAGTAGGGCTAAAAAATAAAACAGTAGTATTTAAAGACAAAAAACTTTTAGCAATGTCTGTAGAAAATTTTTTATGGATGCAAATCGAAACAGCAGAGCTGTCTAAAAATCCAAAACTGCTAAGTGAAACATACAACTATTTTATTAAAAACTCTAAAGATAAAAATAAAATATTTAAAATTCAGTATCAAAAATTTTCATCTTTATACGAAAAAAAACAACATAAAAATATTATAAAAAATCTTCCACAAATTATTACAAGCTATACACATGGCGATAATTTAAACAAAACAGTTAAGACTAAAATAAACTCAGTTGCAATTAGGGCAATTAACTTAGTTTTACAAAGTTTAGTAAAATTAAAAAAAGATAAAGAAATTGAAGCATGGATTAGTCAGTACAAAGATTATTCTTTTGCTAAAACAGCTAGCTGGAAGTCTTATAAAAAACAAGCAGTGTTAAATCAAATATCAAATTTAAGTAAAAGTGGTCAAAATAAAGTTGCATATAATAAACTTATTGCCATGCCTTTAAATAACTTAAATACAAAAGAAAAAATAAATTATTACTACAATCAACTTTCACTTCTTGAAAAATTACAAAAAAAAGATCAAGAGGCAAATGTTATTTCTAAGCTATTAAAACTAAAAAAACATATACCACCAAATAAATACAATAGCTTAATATTAAGAAAGGTATGGTTGTCAGAGCTAAAATTAGATTTTAAAACTTCTTTTAAGTACTTAAAAAAAATAGTTAATAAAAACACATCCGCTGATAGATACTTAAGATTAATTTTATTTGCAGAGCTATCAGGCACGCCTTTGGCTTTTAATAATAAATATTATGCTCAATTTTTTAAAAAAGAAAAAGATTTAAATAAAAAGCAAGCTTTAGCTTTAAAATTGCTAAAAAAAAATAATTTTCATTTAAAGGTTTTTAATAAATATAAAAAACACTTATTAAAAAAATATTATCAATCTAGCTCATTAAAAGTTTTAAATCAGCTATCTTTTAATTTAAAAAGTATTCACAAAGGTTTTTTGTATAAAATTATTAAATCAAAAAAACATATTAAAAATTCTGACTTTATATTTGTATCTAGATTTTATCATTTAGATAAAATCTACAACCCGTGGTTAAAAAGTATTACAAAACATAAAATAAAAACTAAAACTCAGTACCAAATTTCTAAAAGCCTAAAACGCAGATTATATTGGATATCAAAAGGTGAAAAATTATTAAAGCTTTCGATTAACAAAAAAGATTCAGTATTACAAATGTTTTACGCAAAAACATTGTCAAAAGAGTCATCAAGGCTTTACGACAATATTTTAAATCTTCCACTTCCAAAAGGTTTAAGCCCAGAAGAGTCTGAATTATACTCTAAGGCCTTAAAAGAAAAGGCCGAGGTTTATAAGTCTAAGCAAGAGTATTATAATAAGTATTACTCTGAGTTTTGGAGCAACTCAAAACTTTTAAGTTTATTAAAAAAGCAATCTGAGTTAAATTTAAATAATTCTTTTTTACTAAGTGTATTTTTAAACAAACTAAAACAAGTTGCTCCAAAAAATTTAACAATTAATATTGTAGATTTACAAAGTATATTAAACAAACAATCAAAAAAACAATTAAACAACAGAAGCATTAGCAATGTTTCAAAGCCTATAGCTATTTCTGATTCAGAGCTAACAGAAAAAGTTAAACAATTTCCAAAAAATACAGAATATCTTAAAGCATTAATAAAAGAAGAAGAGACACTGGGTAACAAGTCTATGATGGCATATTTAAATTCAAGATTAGTATCTTTAAACGGCGAAACCAATATTAATAAAACAACAAAACAAACATCGGAATAAAACAGCTAAGTAAACAGCTAAGTAAACAGCTAAATAAACAGCTAAGTAAACAGCTAAGTAAACAGTGGAGTAAAATGAAAATAAAATTTGTTGTTATTATGTCATTCTTTTTTTTATCTTTAACTGCATCTAATGCAAAAACTAATAAAATTAAAAATAAAATTAGTAATACTGGCTTGCAAACAGATATTTCTTTTGAAGACGCTCTTGTAAATGCAAAACATCACGGCATTGGAGAGGCAGTTATTACTGTTGGAGCAGACAAAGTATTAGATTCTCTTTTGGGAATTAAAAAAGATTTTAAAAAAAGAATAAAAAAGAGTTTTTATAAATTTTAATAATTGGAGAGCATAAATTGAAAGAATCTATTGTTTTAAAAAAAGAATCTGGCGAAATTATCCGAGTATATGACTGGTCGGAAAATATTGCCCATGTGTCTTTTAATAAAAAAACAGGCAGATTAGGATTGTATCAAAACATACAAAGCACTAAAGACTTTGTTAATTTAGGCATTTTAAATAAAAAAGATTTAAAAACAGAATCAAAAGTTTTTTTAAATATTAATTTTTCATTATCTAGCTCTAACTTAAATGACAAAGTCATTTTAGAGACTCCTTTAATATATTCTGGACCAGAGTCAAAAAACTTTTTAAAAAAAAGCAGCCTACTTTTGTTTTTTTGTTTATTTTTTGCAGCTTACTTTAGTTTAACTAAGCAAGAGCAAAAAAAAGAAGAAGATAAGCAAGCTAAAGTAGAAATTGAAAAAGAAAAAATTATTAAACCAAGACATTCTGTATTAATTGTTCCTAAATCATTAACAGTGCCTATAAAAAAACGCAGCATACGAAGACTTGGGGCATTAGCTGTTTTAGGATCTTTAAAATCAGGAAAACAAGTTGGTGGCTTAAATTTAAATTTTTCAAAAACCTCCAATGGAATAGGACTTGGAGGAAGCAAGGGTAGCGGCGGGGCTCAAACATCTTTGTATGCAAAAGGTTTGTCAAAAGTTGCATTAGGAGTTGGCGGAAATATTTCTGGAGCAGGGGGATATGGAAAGTCAGGAGCCGGCGGAGGAAAAGCTGGAGTAGGAAGACTTAGCTTAATTGGATCAAGAGGAGTTAGCTCTTTACAAGTAGGAAGAGAATCTATTGAATCTGGCGGCTTAGACAAAGCTGCAATTGCAGCGGTTATACAAGCTCATTTATCAGAAGTTAGATTTTGTTATGAAAAAGCATTGCAGGGACAACCAGATTTAAAAGGAAGAGTTGTGGTTGGATTTTTAATTAAAGCAAATGGCTTAGTTAAAACAGCTAAAATTAAAGCAAGTAGTTTAAATTTTCCATCTGTTGAATTTTGTATTGTTAAACATTTAAAATTGTGGAAATTTCCATACCCAAGGGGAGGGGCGATAGTAAAAGTATCATACCCATTTGTGTTGCAAAGAAGTAATTAATAAATAAATAAGGAAGTGTATATGAAAAAAATAATAATTTTTAATTTTGTTATAATAAGTTTATTATTAACATCATGTTCTTTTGATCAAGACCCATTAGCTTCGTTTCCAAAAGAAATCAGAGAAGGGATTGCTCCAGATAACAATAGAGTTTTAAAGCCTATTCCTAGAGGGGCCATAGAGATAGTAAGTTTGCCAGAGTCTCCATTAGTGCTTCATAATGAAGCTGCAACTATAGGCATAGAAGTTAGATTTTTTCAAAATTTTCAGTCTTCTTATAAAGTAGATATTTTAAATTTAGATTCACTTCCTGGCAAAGCTAGTTTTGATTCAAAAAATAATAAAATTAACTGGACTCCTGATTTATCAAAATTAAGCAACTTATTTAAGTATATACAAATACATATTAGAGTTAACTTTGAAGATCCAAAGCCAATATATGTAGAGCACACTATTAATGTTAGGGCTTATAGAACACTACTTGGATTAAAACTTCAAAAATTTACTGCAACTAATTTTGTAGCAGGAAGCAAAACATTAGCTAAAATAACTATGGAGGTTAAAGATTTAGATGCAAATTTAGTATCACAAAATACACAAAAAACAGCACCACGAATTATGATAACTCAAGGTGAAAACAGAAAAAATAAATATTTACTACCTTATTTGCACTCTTTGACTAGACCTAGATTAAAAAATTGGCAAGATTCTTCTGTATGGATTGTTGAAGCAAACTTTGATTTGCAAAACCTTAATTTAGAAAACAGAAAAGAGTTTAATTTAAATTATGAAGTATTTTCTTCTTTTGGAAAAAGCTTTGGATTAAAAACAGAAAAGATTTTTATAGAAGCAAATATACAAGATAATCCAAATCCAATTCCAAAACCAAATAAATTAAAAACTATAAAAAATGAATCTAAAACAACAAAAGAGGCCAATAATGAAAATAATTAAAGCATATTTTTTATCTTTATTTTTCGTATTTGTATTTTTATTTATTAACTCGCAAGCATTAGCAGAAACAAAAAATCCGCTATTAAATGATTTAAATACTTTAGGTGAAAATAAATTTTTAATACCCTATATAAAAAAAACTAGCACTTCTTCGGAGGTGTCTGTAATACAAAATCGTTTTTACTCTCGTGACACAAAACAAGAGCTTCTTACTGGATTTACATATACCACATCAGGCCCTGCATATTTTAATACAACTGGAGTAAGCATGTTGTATAAATATTATGTAAGCTCAAAAATATCTGTTGGTATTAATTATTCATATTTTGTTAACAGTTTATCTCCAGCAGGGGCACAAGTTATAAAAGACGGGCGATCTAAATTAAAAAATGATCCAGACTTTGCTTTTATTCCTGATTTAGATTTTCCTAAGTTTTCTTATACAGCCACAGCTTCTTGGTATCCTAGTTATGGAAAATTTAACTTATTTAATAAAATTATGTATTTTGATTTATTTTTAAGCTCTGGGGTTGGACAAATTATTTTAAAACACAAGCCATCACAATTATTTTTACTAAGCCTAGGCTCAAGCTTTTGGTTTACAAAAAAATGGACTGGAAGAATGGAGCTACAAAGTAAACTATATAAAGAAACTTGGTATCAAGAAAAGCATAATATAGTTGCAACACAAGTTATGTTTTCTACAGGATATATGTTTTAAAGGGTTTTATATATGAACAAAATAAATTATATTTTATTATCTAGTTTAATTATTTGCCTGCCTTTGCATGCAAAACAAAGTGCAAAGCAGAATGCAAAACAAAGTGCAAAGCAGAATGCAAAAAAAGAAAATGATTTAGTTTCTATTTTAGAAAATAAATCATCAAAGCAGGTAGATTCTTTATTTTTAAGCAATCAAAAACTTTATGGATTTACAATTAAAACATCTGAACAAAAACAATTTGCTAGTTTATTTAAAAAAGCATTATACAAAAAGGCTTTATATCAATGGAAGTCTGCTTTTGCAAAAACTAGTTTTTCGTATTCGGCTACTGGACAAGCTTTATTTTCTTATTTGCTTTGGAAAAATAAATTTTTTATTACAGGGGTTAAGAAGCTGTTTGCAATTAAGCATCCAAATAAAATTAATAAACAAATAGTGTCAAAATGGAAGTTAGAATTAAAAAATAATATGCATAATTGGGTTAAAACTCCAAAGTTAAATTGGACTAAAAAATGGTCTTATGTTTTATCTTTTAATTTAAAAGCCCGTTATTTGTCATACCATAGTTATGGATTAAGCTCTAAAAAACTATACAGCCTAGTTAAGCTGGTTGATTTAAAATCTAAAGAGGGGATTTATTTACAGTGGCAACTTGCATTGGCTTTATATTTAGAAGGAAAATCTAAGCAGTCTGCAAAAGTTTTGTCTTTTTTGTCTAAAAGTGGTCAAAAAATAATAAAACAAGATTTAATTTCGCTAACTATGGCTAGAGTTTTATATGGAAATAATTTTTTAAATTTATCTATAAAATATTATAAAAAAATTAAACAATCATCTAAATATTGGTTTGTGGCACAAGAAGAAATGGCATGGGCAAACTTAAGAGTGGGTAAGTTAGAAAAAAGTTTAGAAATTTTAACTACAACAACTAAGCCTATGTTTTATTACACCTCATTAAGTGAAAGTTTATTTTTAAAATCTTTAGTTGAGTTAAAAACTTGCAACTATTTAGAGGTGTCTAAAAGCATTTCTATATTTAAAAAATTAATGAAACAAAGAATTCCTGTTTTAGAAAAAATAAAATCTAGCCCAAATACACCTTTAATTAAAAATTGGTTAAATTTAGTTGCAAAAAAAGATTTTACAAAATTAATAAACTTAGCCTATAAAACTCCTAGTATCTCTCCAAATGATCAAAGATTAGCTTTTCTTACACAGCAGCAAAATTTATTTTTTAAAGAACATGTATTGGCAAAAAATTTTTTTAATGCATCTTTATCTAAAGGAACTGGCCTAGGCTTTCAATCTTTTTTTAAATCTCTGTCTTATAAATTAAGAAAGCAATCTAATAACTGGAAAGATTTAATTTTTTTAGAAGTTAAAAGATTGGCTATAAATGAGCTGGCAATTATTAAACAACAAATAGCTAATTTAAAAGTTGTGGAGTTAGAAATGCTTCAACAAGTAAATACATTAGCAAAAACTATTAATAAAGATAAAAATAAAATAAATAAAAAATTAATTACTCAATTAAAAAAAATTAAAAAAAACACAGCTTTAAATACACAAAAAAGTAAACATAATAAAAAACAACACAACAGAAAAATGTATTTTAGTATAAATTCAGAAGTATGGTTAGATGAATTAAATAATTATAATGTTAAATTAAATAATTTATGTAATTCTAGAATGTAATTCTAGAATGAGCTGTAGTTATAGTTGTAGTTTACAAAATAGGAGAAAATATGTTAAAAATTTATATATTTGCAATAATGTTTTTTATTAATTCTTGCGGCCAGTTATTACCACCTAATTTAAAGGCTAATATTGACCAAAACCAAAGAGTTAAATTAACTATAGGTGAAGAGCTAGTACCAAAAATAGATATTTTATTTGTTATTGATAACTCTGGAAGCATGGGCTCTCATCAGCTAAATTTAAAAAATCAAATTGAATATTATGCCAATGAAATTTTAAAAATTAGTGCAATAAATTTTAGAATTGCAATACTTGGATCAGATTCTTTAAGAGGCTTTGATAAGCCATATTTAACCAGAAAAACTCCAAATGTTTTAGGTGTTTTAAAAAGCAGCTTATTGATAGGATCGCGCGGTGGCGCTATTGAAAAATTTTTTGCACCAGTCTATGAAGCTTTAAATATTGCTTCTAATAATAACAAAGTTTTTTTAAGACAAGATGCAGCTTTAAATTTAATTTTTATTACAGACACAGATGATCAAAGTAAAATATCTGTAACAGAATTTTATAATTTTTTATTAAGTTTAAAAAAAGAAGATTCCAAAATTATTACTTTTGCTGCATTAATAAAAAATTCAAAATGCAGGGGAGAAAGATCACATGACAAAATAACAAAATTAAATAACTTGATAAGCATTAGCGGAGGCACAACTGTTGATTTGTGTTCTGGCTACTCTTTAGAATTAATTGAACTTGCAAAAAAAGTAGTTAGACAGGCTTTTGTTTTTAAATTAAAAGAAGTTCCAATTTATGAAAGTATAGTTTTATATTATGGAAATAAAATTATTCCAAGAAGCACAGATAAAGGTTGGTCATATAATCCAAAAACAGTTAGCATTCGTATTTCTACATATTTTTTTAAAAATTTACCAAAAAATCATGCCTTAGAAAAACTTAAACTCAGCTATAGAAGAGCAAGGCCTAGTGATTTATAATTCTTTTTTATCCGAGCAAGATTTTAGCAACAAAGCTTTATTTGTCTCTATACCTCACTCTGGTGAAAAAATTCCTAAAGAGGCAGTATGGTTGGCAGACAAAGATAAAGATATTTTATTATGTGACATAGATCGCTTTGTAGATAAACTGTACCTGCCTGTAATTAAAAAAAATAAAATTCCCTCTATTTATAGCTCTTGTCATAGATATGCTTTAGATTTAAACAGATTAGAAACAGATATTAATAGCAAAACAGTCTGTGACAGCACAAATACAATCAATGCAGATTCAACCTTGGCCTCTGGACTATATTGGACTAAAACTACAAAAGGAGATCTGCTATTATCATCTCCGTTAAAATTAACCACACATAAAGCTTTATTAAATAAAATTTATTACCCCTTTCATGATACTATTAAAAAATATCAACAAATATTTTTAAAAAATTTTAAAAAAGCTTATCACTTAGATCTGCACAGCATGCCATCGGTTGGGACACAGGCGCATATAGACAATGGAAAAAAACGACCAGAGGTAGTGATCAGTGATTTAAATGGAAAAAGTTGCTCTGTAGATTTCTCTAATTTAGTTAAAAAAGAATTTAGCAATTATTTTGAAGTTTCATATAACTGGCCATACAAGGGAGGTGGAATTACAAAAAAACATGCGTCTCCTAAAACAAATTGTCACAGCATACAAATAGAATTAAGAAGAGATTTGTATATGGACGAAAACACAAAAGAGCTTTTGCCTAAGCATATTGATATACAATTAAAACTTCAAAAATGTGTTACTAAAATTTATTCTAGTTTGTAAAACACAACTAAAAAACAACTAAAAAACAATTACTTATAAGTAATTTTATCAGGCATTAATGTTAATATTCCTTTTGAATCTAGCTTGTTAATATTATGTAAATATAAATTAACAGTATCAGACATTTTATTTAAACCAGTCAAATTTGTAAATAAAAAATTAAACGGACTTAATAAAGTTGTTTTTAATAAATTTTGTAATGATATTGCAAGATTAAAATCTAAATAAGAGCTTTGAGGATAATTAGTAGTTGAATAAAATTTTATTTTAGCAAGCTCTGCTGCTTTATTTATTGAATCGTTTAAATTTCCAATTTTATCTACTAAGCCAAGTTTTATTGCATGATCTGCCAACCAATATCTTCCAGTTGCTAAGGCACTAACTTTATCTATAGGCAAATTACGACCTTTTTTTATAACATATTTAAATTTATCGTAAGTTTTTTTAATCATTATTTGTATTCTTTTTTGTTCTGAAGGTGACAAAGCTTCACTAGAGTTAAAAAGTTCTACATTATTATGAGTAGAAATATTTTGACCGTAAATGCCAAGGCTTTCTGTTAATTGAGCCGTATATGGCCTAACAAAAAATACCCCAATAGACCCAACAATACTGCTTGGTTCTGCAAAAATAAAATTAGAACCAACAGATAAATAATAAGCTCCACTAGCTGCAACGCTAGCAATAGATGTTACCACTGGAATACTTTTTTTTAATATTTCAATTTCGCTCCATATTATGTCAGAGGCTAAAGCACTTCCGCCAGGACTGTTGACTCTAATAACAAGAGCTTTTATTTTTTTATTTTTTTTAATGCTTCTTAAAATTTTTACAGTGTTAATAGATCCAATGTTATTATCTTTAGCACTGCCTTCTTGGATATCTCCATTTAAATAAAGTATTGCAATTTGATTATTTTTACAGATATTTTTTTTATCATTAGCACATTTTTTTGATTTTGTTTTAGATTTGTTTATATCACCAATATTGGTAATATAAAATTTAAAATTATTTTGATCTTTGTTATAAAATGACGGAATTGCAGATAAATTTTTTGCTTTTAAATTTTTATTAATAGCATAAAAGGCATCCCACTCTGTGCCTATATTATCTATAAAATTATATTTTAAAGCTTCTTCTGGAGACAAATACAAATATTTTTTTGCTAAATGATTTAAAACTTTTTTATTTACACTAGGCCTAGAAATTTCATTAAGTAAATAATTCCATCTTTTAGTAATTAGATTTTGTATTTGTAGTTTATTTTCTTGGCTAATAGTTTTACTAAGCAAAGGCTCTACAGCACTTTTAAATTTTCCTGTCCTAAAAACATAAATTTGTAGCTTTATCTTATCTAAAAGCTCTTTAATAGAGGTAAACTGTGCATGAAATCCATTCCACTCTATATGTCCCTCTGGATATAAAAATATTTTATCGGCAGTGGAGGCTATCAAATAATTTTTTTCTGATAAATTTTTAGCAAAAGAAATAATAAATTTTTTTGATTTTTTAAAATCTAGTAGTTGTTTTTGAATTTGTTTTAACACAGACCAAGAAGCAGTAAAATTATTTATTTTTAAATAAATTCCTTTAATTTTTTTATTTTTTTTAGCAGTATCTATTACAGAAGTTAAACTAGACAAAGTATGTAAATAATTTTTTTGTTTTATTATATTTAAAATTTGTTTTTTAGAAGAAGGCCTTTCTTCAATGTTTCCACTTAATTCAATTTTGAAAACATAAGTGCTGTTTTTGTTAACAGGTTTTTTTAAATTATCCTTTACTTTTTCTCCAGTAAAAATAAGTGCAGAAATAACAATAAAAAAAGTAATTGTAGAAAATAAGCTAATAGCAACAAAAGTGCCTATAGCACTGGATAAAATATTAGTAAAAAATTTTTTCATAAAATTGCCCCTGTGTAACAATAAAGTATAATTTTTATTACTATAATGATTTAAGGCAAATTTTATAAAATATCAAGATAAAACTCTAAATGTTAAAAGTATTAATTTTCTATTTTTTGTAAAGATGTCCAATGAACAGTAATTTGCATAGACTGTGACAAAAGGCTCACTTCGCCCTTGCTATTTACCTTGCCCTGTATAATTCCGTATCTATTTAAACCAGAAATAAAAACCTTAGTTCCAGTGGTGTAGTGGTTTTTAAAGTAATCTAAAGTTTTTTCTTTAGGCTGTAAATTTTCTTTAATTATTATTGGCAGGTTTTCTTTCATTTTTTTTAATTCTTCATATTTAAAAACATTTTTTCGTGTTTTTTGTTCAGAAATAAAATCTTGTATGTCGCATTCTGCATCTTCTATAACTTTTTGTAGTTTATCCTTTTTATATTCTGTAAAATCTTTTTTTTCTTTATCAAGTATTTGATTATTTTTTTTCCATGTTTTAATTTCTTTTTCTAAATTATCTTTTGTTTTAAGCATTTGATGTTTATTTTCTTCTAAATCTTTTAAAGCTTTAAAATAATTTTTTTGTTCAGGGCTTAAAAAACTTAAAGCCTTTTTTAAAATAGAGTCAGAAACCCCAACTTGTTTTGCGATATCAAATGCAAAAGATTCTCCAGGACTACCAGGGTTAAACTTATAATCAGGGCCTGTTTTTTTTGAAAAATTTAAAGAACCATGAAAAATGGGAGAAGAGTCTTTCCACGAATATTTTAACTGACTAAGGTGAGAGCTAATTAATGAAAAAATATTTTGACTTAAATAATGTTCAATAAAAGATTTAGAAATTGCAACTGCCTCTTCTGGATTAGTTGATGAACAAATTTCATCAACAATTACTAACGACTGATGTCCTTTTAATTTACAAGCTTGGTTTAAACTAGAAATATGAGAACTAAAACTACTTAAACCTTGGCTTAAACTTTGCTCGTCATTTAAAATTAAATGAATATTTTTAAAAAATATTATTTCGCTATTTTTACTTACGCAAATCGGTAGACCACAGCTTGCCATATAAGCAGCTAAAGCAAAAGATTGCAAAAAAGTAGTTTTTCCACCTGCATTAGGCCCAGAAAGTAAAAGTATTCTTTTATCATCGTTAAGAGAAATATCGTTACCAATAGCATTTACTTGTTTAATAATTAACAAAGGGTGTTTTAGATTAAAAAGTTTTATTTGTTTAGAAAATAAAACAGGAGAGGCTTTAAGATCAGTTGCAAGCTTAGCTTTTGCAAAAATTAAATCACTTTGTAATAAAACCCAATGTGATTGTTTTAATTCGTGTCTAATCTGATATAAATCAGAACTAATAATAGATAAAATATTTATTATCTCTTTATCTATGTTTTTTGATAACTCTGTTAATCTATTGTTGTTATTAACTAAATCTTGAGGCTCCATAAAAACTGTTTTTTGAGTGTTGCTAGAGTCATGAATAATACCAGTAAAATTGTGTTGCATTCCACTTTTTATCGGAAGAACTAATCGGCCCTCTCTTGTAGTTACAAACTTATCTTGTATTATATTTTCCATGTCATAATCTTTAACCATTTTATCTAATCGTTTTTGAATATTATGACTTAAATTTTGTTTTTCTTTATACAAAAGTAATAATTGAGGGCTTGCTGTAGTTTTTATGCTTCCATCTTCGCTTATAATTAATTGAATTTTTTTAATAATATTAACTGGAGAAAATAATTTTTTTGTATATTTTTTTGCCCAAGGCTCACTTTGGCTATCTAAAATTAATTTTAAATGCTGAATTTCGTATAAAAAAAGTATAATTGTATGTAAAGTTGTACTTTTTATATTATGAGATTTAAGAATTAAACAAAACCAATCCTCAAATTCGTCTAATGATTTTGCGTGAATCTGTAATTTATTTTTTAAAATATTTTGTACATCTTTAATATCTTTAAAACTTTGCTCGGCACTTTCTTGGCTGTCTAAAGGGGCAATTTTACTTATTAAATTTTTTGCAAGCTGACTGCTGCATCGCTCTGACAAATATTGACTAATGCCACTCCAGTTTAATGTATTTAAATTTTCATTCATAATAGTAGTTTTTATTTTAAACTTATAAAAATAGAATTAAAAAATATTTAATAGACTTAATTATATTTAAATTTTTTATACTTTGATATTAATAAACTAAACAAAAAAATAAGCAATAAGTAGTTAGTAAAATTAGGATGTTTAGTATAAAAGCTAAGCCTTGTTTTTGTAGAATATAAAACCTGATATATATGACTTAAAGATTTTCCTTTTTTATAAGGCAAAAGCTTTAAAACTCTTCCACTAGATAAAATAACTCCAGATATTCCAGTAGTAGTTGACCTAATCATTGGAAGTCTAGTTTCTATCGCTCTAGAAAAACTAGTATATAAATGCTGATTTGGCTGAAACCAAGAGTCATACCAAGAATCATTGCTAACATTTATTAAAATTTGAGCACCTTGTTTGCTTAAGCTTCTGGATAATTTTGGGAATAAAGATTCGTAACAAATCTGTGATCCAAAATTAATATTTTGAAATTTTTTAATACTAGGTTTTTTTTCTGCTAAAAAATTTCCAATTGGAGGTAGTTTTGTATATAGCCAATTTGTAAAATTAGGAAAATAAGATTTAAAAGGTATTGTCTCACCAAAAGCAACTAACTTTACCTTGCTGTAGTGAGTATTAGCACCTGTGTTAGAATCTGTATTAAAAGCTGAATAAAAAAATAAAGAAATTTGAGGCAATTGATGTTTTTGATTAAAAAACCAAGATCCAAATATTATAGGAATATTATGTGTTTTAGAAAACAAATGTAATTTTTTACTAAATATATTATTTTGATTTGCATAGCTTAACAAAGAGGACTCTGGCCACAAGCTAATAGTATTAGGCTTTATAGTTTTTAAACTTTCTTTCATATAAAGATTTAACATTTTTAATCTAGATCTAAAGTTATCACTAGTAAAATATTTTTTATAATCAACCACACTTCCTATTCCAGTTTGTACTATTTGAACAGATAGTTGTTTTTGATCAGATGTTTTAGTCAAAACTTTATTACTTGTAAAATCTTTTTTGTCAGATAAAGCCACCTCCACAGGTATATTACTTTCTTTATAAGACTTTCCATAAAAATGTCCAAGACCAATTAAAATTAAAAAAACAAAAACAGTGTTTATGGCCCAACATTTTTTTTTATACAAATACGCATAAGCAAAACTTGCATTAAAAAATAACAACAAAGTATTTAGCCCAGCAAAACCCACAATATCAGAAAAATGATATATTGGAATTTGATATTGCAAAAAAGAAGTAGAAGCATACCACGGCAGAGGAGTTGGAATAAATTGTTGAAACAAACTAAACACAGATGCTAAAACTAACAAACTACAAAAAGTATTAAGCTGAAAATATTTTTTTATTAAAAAACTTACAGCAGAAGATATCGGAATAAATAACTGAGCAATTAAAAAAAATAATAAACTTAAAGGCAAAGCTAGTAATAATGGTATTTTTCCAAACTCTGTAATTGCAACAAAAATCCAGTAAGAGGATATAGCTGCCAGCAATGTGCCAGTAATTAAAGACCCATAAAACACCCTTTTAAGGCTATTGCTTTGTAGCACAAATACCCACAGAGGCACAAAACTTAGCAAAGCTCCCCATGGATAAAATGGAATATAGCTAAAACTAATTAACAAGGCCGACAAAATTGGCAGTTTGTAAATAGAAAAACTTTTTGTTAGCATAGTAAAATAATAAGACGCAAGGGGGGGGTAGTGCAAGCAATGAATATTATAATTGGTGTTTTTATATTAGGCGGATTAGGCTCACTTATTCGCTATATTACTAGTATATTTTTAATAAATAATTTGTATGCAGTACTATCTGTAAATATAATTGCTAGTTTTTTTTTAGGAATACTAAGTGCTACAGTCGGGCTGTCTTCGGAGTATAAAATAATTATTATATTTGGACTTTTAGGCTCTTTAAGTACTTTTTCTAGCTATGCATTACAAATTCATCAATTATTACTAGAGGGGCAATTTTTACAGGCAAGCTTGGTTTTTGTAGGAAATAATCTTCTAAGCATTATAGCATGCTATTTAGGCTATAAATTAGTGCTGAATTTATAAAAATTTCATAATTTTATATAAAAAATATTCACCTAACACCACGGGCATTGTGTTTTATGCACAAATAGGCTATAAAATTTGTAAGCATTAAAACTTAAGAAAAATTTTGTTTTATATAGCAAAACAAAGGAGAAAGAGTGTCTGATCTATCAACTAATGTATCTGTTGGAAAAAAATCTGTATTATCAAAATCTTCTAAAGTAACAAAAAGTCCTAAATATGGATTTGACATAGAAAATGTTTTAGAGATGAAAGAAAAAGACTTTCCTGTATTTACTTTGGCTAAAAATAAAGCAAGATTTTTTCGTATGTTTACTTGGTACAAAAATAAAAATGCATGGTTATCTGTTGCTCCATTAAGCTCTGTAAAAAAATTATTTAAAGAGCAAACAAAAGGTCTAGAGGGCATTCGTGAAAATAAAATGGATTACGAAATGGATTTAGAACAAGGCACATTAACTCCTAGCCAGCGATCATATAGGTTAGATGAATTAAATATGTGTAAAATTCACGAAAAAATGGCTGTATATTTAATTTCTAGCATGCAAAAGAAAATTAAAATTAGTCAGCACTAATTTTTATGATTGCCAGTATTTTATTTTGCAACAAAGAAGAATTTAAAAAAAATAATCACAAAGTTTTAAATTCTTTTTTAAGCTCTAAAGACAAACAAACTTTTATTAAAGCTTATAAAAATACAAAAAGTACTTATATTCTTTTAAAAGATTCTTTATTTTTTTTATGCATACTTTCTTGTAAAAAACCAGAACTTAAATCCACAGAAGCTTTTTGTAATTCTGATTTTTCTGAAGCTAAAAATAAAATTGGCAATTGCATTTCTATTTTTTCTAAATTTAATATAAAAAAATTTTCTATTTATGCCAATGACTTAAACACAAATCAATCATTAGGAGTGGTAGTAGGGGCTTATGTATCTTCTTATAAATATAAAAAAGTAGATTTTGATAGCTTGCTAAGCCATGATATAGAAAAAGACTGGTTTAAAGCAAAACCAACATTTGTTATTAAAGGAATAGCTTTAAGCTTAATAAAAAAAGGAAAAACACAAGCTTATGCTATTAATATGGCAAGGCATTTGGTCAACCTTCCTCCAAATATTTTAAATACAGATAATTATTCTAACTGGATTAAAAAAACTTTAAATAATTTTTTAAATACTAAAGTAAGTATTTGGAATAGCGAAAAATTAAAAAAAGAAAATATGAATTTATTATTAGCTGTTGGAGAGGGCAGTTCGTTTAAACCTTATTTAGCTAAAATATCTTACAGAAACAAAACAAAAGACAAAAATAAAATTGATGTAGCTTTTGTTGGAAAAGGAATTGTATTTGACTCTGGAGGCTTAGGAATAAAACCGGCAAATGCTATGCGCTTAATGAAAAAAGACATGGGTGGTTCGGCAAGTGTTGTGGCATTAGCTTATTGGATGGCTGTTAATCAACCAGCTATTAATTGTGATTTTTATATTCCTATTGCAGAAAATAGTATTTCTAGTAAAGCTTTTAGACCAGGTGATGTTTATAAATCTAGATCTAACAAATTAGTAGAAATCCATCATACAGATGCAGAAGGTAGGTTAGTTTTAGCAGATGCCTTATCTTTAGCTGCAGAATCTAAACCAAAAAAAATTATTAATATAGCAACTTTAACAGGGGCAACAAGAGCAGGCTTAGGCTATGATGTTGGAGGTTTATACTCTAACAATAAAAATTTGTCTGACGAAATTTTTACTAGCGCACAACTTTCTGGTGAAGCTTTATGGCCAATGCCGCTGGTTAAAAAATATAAACAAAAATTAAATTCTAATACAGCAGATATTTCTCACGCCTCTGATGGCATGGGAGGGGGGATTAGAGCTGCTTTGTTTTTAGAAGAATTTATTAATCTTTACCCGTGGGCACACTTAGATATTTATGCTTGGCAAAACTCCCCAGAAGGAGCTTTACTTGAAAGTGGTGGAAGTGGACAAGCGGTTCAGAGTTTAATTTATTGGTTAGAAAATTATTTAATAAAACAGTAAAACAATTAATCTTTAAACATATTGTGTTCTTTAATCAGCTTAACTACTTTGTCTGGAACAAACTCTGCCCAAGACTTGTCAGATTTTTTTAATAGCTCTCGTACTTTTTCTGATAAAATAGATATATCAATATCATCGCAAACAGAAATATCTGTAATAAAATTTTGCTCTAGTAAATATTGATATAAACAAGCATATTTTTTTTCTGGCGAAAAAGCTTTGCCTGTTATACATAAATCTTTTTGCTTGTATGGAAAGACAAGCACCTTTGTGTTAGTGTCAAATAATTTTCCCATAGCCTCTAATAAAGAACCCTTTAAATCTTTATAAAAATTTTCATTAAATAAACTATCTAAAAAGCTAGCTCCAATAACAAAGGCTAAAGGTTTTGAGCTAGCATTGCGAATATATGATTTTAGCTCATGCATTACATTAAATTTAGAAACTAGTGTGTAATTATTTGTAGCAGTAATTGTATCAATGCGATTTAAAATATCTTTATAATCCATTTTTTGTTTTTGGCCTAAATTCATTTCTAAAACAGATAAAATTTTTTCATCTTTAATGTTAAAAATAGATTTAAAATATTTTTGAGATTGATTTAAAATTTCTAAGTTAGATTTTGTAATAGGCCTATATGTTCCCTGCATTATTAATAAATTTTTATTAAAAAATGCTTCTTCTGCCTGTAAAATTATTCCATCTGGAGTAAAGACAATACTTTTTGTCCAATTATTTTGTATAAGTTCTAAGTTAGCTGTGCGATTATCTATATGAGAAAATGCTGAACCTTTAAATTGTATATAGTCTATTTCAACTCCGCTTTGCAAATCTTCTTTTAGGCTGGATATAAAATCAGATAAATTTTTTCTTTTATACAAACTATTATAAATTAAATTAACACCAAGTATTCCAATTTCTGTTTGTTGAACTAATCTTTGTGTGTGATTAAGTTTTAAGTGAATAATTACTTTACTAGGTAGGCGCTCTTCTTTGTCTTGAAAACAAAAGCCCATCCATCCGTGACTATTTTTATCAGAGTCACTAGTTGTTGTTACTGTGTTAGCATAACAAAAAAATTGAGTTGTATCACCTCTAGTTTTTGCTAGTCGGTTTTGTAATAAATCATATTCGTAACTAAGCATTTTTTCTAGCCTATCTATACATACATATCTAGGGCTTGTTCCGTAAATTTCATCACTTAAAGACATGTCGTATGCCGACATAGTTTTTGCAATAGTGTGTGAAGATAAACCTGCTTGAAAAAAATGCCTAGCTACTTCTTGGCCTGCACCAATTTCTGCAAAGGTTCCATAAAGCTTGCTGTCTTTATTGATTGCTAATGTTTTTTCTTTTGTAATTAAGTTGTGTGACAAAGTCATAATTATTCTATTTGTAAAATTAGTTTATATCTTTTAGTTTTCTTCTTAAAATTTTTCCAATATTACTTTTTGGTAAATCTGTATGAAATTTAATAATTCTAGGAACTTTGTAATTAACTAAGTTTTCTTTTGCAAATTTAATAACTTCGGCCTCTGTTAAACTTGGGTCTTTTTTAACAATATGAGCCCTAACGCTTTCGCCTGATTTTTCGCTATGCACGCCAACTACGGCTACTTCTGCAATTTTTTTATGCTCTATTAATATATTTTCTACTTCGTTAGGAAAAACATTAAATCCAGAAACTAATATCATATCTTTTTTTCTGTCTGCTATAAAAACAAAACCTTGTTCATTTTGATATGCTATGTCGCCAGTTTTTAACCAAATTTCAGAACCCTCTTTATGAAAAACTTTATTAGTTTCTGATTCATTATTAAGATAACACTGCATAACCTGAGGACCTTTAGCCCAAATTTCACCAACTTCACCTTGAGCAACTTTGTTTCCGGCTTCGTCTATAAATTTTATATCTGTTGATGGCAAGGGAAGCCCAATACTTTTTTCTTGAGGATTGCTTAGTAAGTTACAACATAAAACAGGGGAGGCCTCTGTAAGTCCGTAACCCTCTACAAGATTTACCCCTGTTGTTTTTTTCCATTGCCTAGCAGTATTAGTTTGAAGAGCCGCTCCACCTGCAATACAAATTTTTACTTGTTTAAAATTTAATTTATTAAAATCAGAATGATTAAGCATTGATTGAAATAATGTATTTACTCCAGTAAAAATAGACCAAGGATATTTTTTTAAAGTTTTAATAAAAGCTGCAGTGTTTCGAGGGTCACTAATAAGTACATTTTGATATCCGTACTCTAAAAATGTAAGCAAGTTTACAGTAAATGCAAAAATATGATACAAAGGCAAAGCTGTTACGACAGTTTCATTTTTACTTATGTCATTTTTTACATAAGTTTGAATTTGCCTAATATTTGATAAAATATTTTTATGACTTAACACAGCAGCTTTTGATACACCTGTTGTGCCACCAGTATATTGTAAAACCGCCGTGTCGCTTGAAGAAATTGTAGCCTTATTTAAAGAATCATTTTTATTTTTATTTAAACTTTGTTGCCAAGAGTATACAGGAGTACATGTTATATTATAAGAGGGGCAAAGTTTTTTAACTTTATTAAAAATAAAATTAATAGCTTGTTTTTTTAAAAAAGAAAAAGAATCAGCAGGCCCTGTTACAATAATATTTTTTAAATTAGTATTTTCTATTATTTGTTCTAATTTGTAAGTGAATGCAGAAAAAATAATAATTATTTTTGCATCAGAACTTTTTAACTGATGTTCCATTTCTCTAGCTGTATAAAGAGGATTAATATTAGTAAGGGTTAAGCCTGCATGAAAACAGGCAAATAAAGCAATAGGGTATTGAGGTAAATTTGGAAGTTGCATTGCAACCGTATCACCTTTTTTTAAACCTGCAGTGTTTTGTAAAAATTTTGCTAGCTGTAATGACCTATCATCTACTTCTTTAAATGACAGATCATTGCCCATAAAAGAAAATGCAGTTTTGTTTGAGTGATTTTTAACAGCATTTTGTATGTACTTAAGAAGAGAGTCATCGTCTTTAATTTCTTCTATATTTTTAGGTATATAATCAGGATACTGTTTATGCCAATTTTTTTTTTCATTTACAGTGGTCATATTGCTGAGTCTAGGCTAGGCTATATTAAAAGGCAAGACAAAATAAGATTTAGCAGGGGAATATGAGACAAAAGTTGTTAGTAAAATCTAAAAAATTAAGCTTTGATTATTTAATTAGCTCATCTTATGAAATAAATAATAAAATAAAAGCATCTAATTTTATTATTAAGCCATCATTTACATTATTAGAAAAAAATACTTCTACTTTTTTAGAAAAAGAATTATTTAAAATAGCTTTTGTAGTTTCTAAAAAATTTGATCATAAATTTTTAAATACACAAAAAAATAAAAATGATTTAAATCTTAATTTTAATAAAGATTGTGTAAACATAGAAGACATTGCAAAAAATTATTTTGATCAATTAAAAAAAGAATTAAATATTAAATTTGATGATAAAAAAATAGTAAATTTGTCATCTGTGCAAGTACAAAGAGGATTTGTAGATAGGGCAACTTATACTTTTGACAATAAAATTATTCTTAGCACAGAGTCTAGATTTAGCTCGGTACATAGACATTATAATTTAAACTTGTCTGATAAAGAAAATAAAAATTTATATAAAAAATGCTCTATAGACCACGGACATGAATATGAAATAAGAATTTTTTTAAAAAAAATTATAAATAATAATTCTGACAATAAATTTTTTGATTTAAGTAAATTAAAAAATGTATTACAAAAAAAAACATTAAAAGCT
>JAAOIH010000012.1 GCA_015163875.1 Bdellovibrionales bacterium | reverse complement strand
TCACAAAAACTCATATAATGTTGCAACTCTGCAATAGACTCTTTGGTATCATCTAATGCCCTATGTGTATTTTGTTTTTTATATTGAATATTATATTTATTAAAAAAAATTAATTTCCATGACGAAACATCTAGCAATCTGTGGTGCAGTCTTCTTTCTAGTGACTTCATATATTTTTTTATAAAATTTCTATCATGATAAATGCTGTTGCCTGCTAAAAAAATTTTTTCGTTGGATTTAAAAAATTTGTCTAAAAATGTTAGTAATTCTTCTTCTACTTGTTCTAAGCTGTCTTTGGAGTTTAACACAGAAGCCCAAAGTCCACTGGCCTGATGGTGACTGGTATTCCACTCATCCATTCCTTTAAGGCGAAACTCCCCATGATGTACAACTTTGTTAAAACTAGAAACTTCTTCTAAGTCTTTATTAGTTACAATAGCTGCCACCTCTAAAATCACATCTTTATCGGGGTCTAAGCCACTCATTTCTAAATCTAGCCATAGTAATTTCATAATCAAGACTACCTGTTTAGTTGGTTTTTTCTGCTTGTGTAGTATAACTTAGCATAGTACAAAAGAGACGGTAAGTATTTTCTATATTTATTGATACTTACAACTATATGCTAAGGATTGCTATGAAAGAAAAAACTTTACAAAATTCTACTTCAAAAATTGGAAGTCAAACTTCGCAAAGTAATATTCAGGCAGAAGATTCAATGGTTTTAACTACCAAGCTTGATAAATTTGTAGCTTGGGGAAGAAAAAATTCTTTATGGCCTTTGCCTTATGGAACGGCTTGTTGCGGGATAGAAATGATGTCGGTTATGGGGCCAAAATATGATTTAGCAAGATTTGGAGCAGAAGTTGTTAGGTTTTCGCCAAGGCAGGCAGATTTATTATTAGTTGCTGGGACAATTGTAGAAAAAATGGCTCCAATTATTAAACGAATTTACGAGCAAATGCTTGAGCCAAAATATGTAATTGCAATGGGAGCTTGCGCAAGCTCGGGTGGTTTTTATAGATCATATCATGTGGTGCAGGGGGTAGATAATATTATTCCTGTTGATGTATTTGTTCCAGGATGTCCTCCAACTCCAGAGGCTGTTTTAGATGGAGTAATGTTATTACAAAAAATGATTGGAGAAAACCAACCTCGCCCATGGAAACATAAGTGGGAGAGTTTGCAAAAACATTAAAACTATTAAAAAATAAAAATTAAAACTATTAAAAAAATTAAAACTACAAAAATAAAAAAGGCTTTTAGTAATGATTAGCAAACCTATTTTAAAAAATTTATTATCTGAGTGTTTTGAAAATACAGATTCAGATTCAGAAAAAATAGTAATTGCCGAAGAGCTTGGACAGTGGATTATTTATATTTCTGCAAATCAGGTTGTTGATTTTTTTACATATATAAAAAAACAAGAACGATTTGATTTTTTAATGAATATCTCTGGAGTAGATTATTCTAAAAAAGCAGATACAAAAATTACACAAAAATTTGGAGTGGTTTACGAATTATTTTCTTCTTTAGATATGTCAAGACTTCGAATTAAAGTTGGCCTTAGTGAATCAGAAAAAATACCAAGCATTACTAATATTTTTAAATCAGCTAATTGGTTTGAAAGAGAAATTTACGATATGTTTGGAATTGTTTTTACAGACCATCCTTATTTACACCGACTTTTAACTCATCATCAATTTAAAGGTCACCCTTTAAGAAAAGATTATCCAGCAGATTACAACCAAGCTTGCACAGAATCTTTGCCAATTCATTTTGCAGACGACAAAAAAGATTTAGACCCTAATAGCTCGATGGTGCCTTTAAATATTGGCCCCTCCCACCCAGCAACTCATGGAACTTTAAGAGTAATGTGTGAACTTGATGGCGAAAAAGTTAACAGAGCCAATGTAGAAATCGGGTACCTCCACAGATGTTTTGAAAAAATGGCAGAAACTCATCCCTACAATCAAGTTATCCCTTACACCGATCGTTTAAATTATTGTTCAGCACCAATTAACAATGTTGCTTATTGTAAAACAGTAGAAAAATTATTGGGAGTAACAGTTCCACTAAAAGCTCAGGCTATGCGAATTATTTTAATGGAGCTTTCTAGAATTATTGATCACATTGTTTGTGTTGCAGCAAACGCTGTTGACCTTGGAGCACTGACTGGATTTTTTCATTTATTTACTTACAGAGAAAAAGTATATTCTTTATTTGAAAAGTTATGTGGAGCAAGATTAACTGTTTCTTTAACTCGCATTGGAGGAATGGCACAAGAAGCTCCAGACAATTGGTTAAAAGAAGTTTTAGAATTTTGCAAAGATATGTCAAAAGGTGTTGACGAAATTGATCAATTATTAACAGGAAATAAAATTTGGATTAACAGAACTCGAAATGTTGGAAACATTAGCTCAAAAGAAGCTATTGAATGGGGCTACACAGGTCCATTATTAAGAGCAACAGGAATGAATTTAGATTTAAGAAAAGACACTCCATATTATGGTTACGAAACTTTAGATTTTAATATTCCAGTTGGAAGCACTGGTGATTTATATGACCGCTACTTAGTAAGACTTGCAGAAATGCGAGAGTCATTAAAAATTATTACTCAACTATGCAAAAGTATGCCTTCAGGTGATTACACAATCAGAGACAAAAGCATAGTTTTGCCAGAAAAAAAAGATGTTTACGGAAATATAGAATCTTTAATGAATCATTTTATGTTAGTTATAAAAGGAATTAAAAATAAACCTTTAGAAATTTATGATTCAGTAGAGGCAGCAAACGGAGAGCTTGGTTTTTATTTAATTAGCGATGGCTCTGCCTGCCCTTATCGTTTAAAAGTTAGGCCACCTTGTTTTGCTATTTACCAATCTTTTCCAGAACGAATTAAAGGAGTTCAAGTTGCAGATGTTATTGCAATTTTAGGCAGCATGAATGTTATTGCAGGGGAGCTAGATAGATAATTAAAAATTATTTTAAAAGGTAAAAAAAATATGTTTACAATATCAGAAAAAACTAAAAAATTTATTACTAAAGAAGTTTCTCGTTACGAAACTAAACGCTCTGCAATTATTCCATGTTTATTTGAATTGCAAAAAGACAATCAAGGATGGATTAGCAATGACTGCATTGAGTCTTTAAGTCAGTTTATGGATATCCCCTCCAAAGACATTAATGAAGTTTTTCATTTTTATACAATGTTTAATAAAAAATCTGTTGGAGATTTTCATATACAAGTTTGTTGTAATATTTCTTGTCACATGAATGGAGGGCTAGATTTATTTAAAGTTTTAAGTGATGAATTTAAAATAGAAAAAAATGGAGTAAGTAAAGATAGTTTAGCAATTTCTAAAGTAGAGTGTTTAGGTTCTTGCGGAACAGCTCCGATGATGCAGGTTAATGAAAAGTATTATGAAAACTTAACTAAAGACAAAGCAATACAAGTTATAAAAGATTTAATTGCTAGCAAAAAAACAAATTAAAAAAGAGTTTATTTATGGAAGTTAAAATTTTAACTCAACATTACGATAAGCCAGAGTATAAAAGTTTAGATGGTTATAAAAAGTATGACGGCTACAATCAATTAAAAAAAGCACTTACTTTAAAGCCTGACGAAATTACAGAAATGGTAAAGCAAGCTGGTTTAAGAGGTAGAGGTGGAGCAGGTTTTCCAGCTGGAGTAAAATGGAGTTTTTTACCTAAAAATAATAAAACTCGTTATTTAATTTGCAACGCAGACGAAGGCGAGCCTGGAACTTTTAAAGATCGCGAAATGATGGACAAAGCGCCTCATCAATTAATTGAAGGAATGATTATTTCAGCTTTTGCTATTGGCTCTCCTAAATCTTATATTTATATTCGTGGCGAATATTTTGAATCTAAAAAAATTGTAGAACAAGCCATTAAAGAAGCTTACGAAAATAATTTGTTAGGAGATAATATTTTAAAAAGTGGATTTTCACATCACATGGATATTTACTCCGGAGCAGGTGCTTATATTTGCGGCGAAGAAACTGGTTTAATTTCTTCTTTAGAGGGAAAAAAAGGACAGCCAAAATTAAAACCACCATTCCCAGCGGTTGAAGGTTATTTAGCTAACCCAACAATTGTAAATAATGTAGAAACTTTAGCATCAGTAACTGTAATTATTCGCGACGGAGTTGATGGTTACAGAAAACATGGTACAGAAAAATCTCCAGGAACAAAATTATTTTCTGTTAGCGGCAATGTTGTTAAGCCAGGTAATTATGAAGTTCCATTAGGCTACCCATTAAAAGATATTATTTTTAATTTATGTGGAGGTTTAAAAGAAGGCCGAAAATTAAAAGCTGTAATTCCTGGAGGCTCTTCGGCACCCGTATTAAATGCAGAAGAAGCTATGTCTGTAAATATGGATTACGAAGATTTAGCATCAAAGGGATCAATGTTAGGTTCGGGAGCAATTATTGTTATTGATGATTCTAATTCTATGGTTGAGCTTTTAAAAGTTTTAATGAATTTTTATCATCACGAATCTTGTGGGCAATGCACTCCTTGTAGAGAGGGGACAGGCTGGTTACTTAAATTATCAAACTCTATTTTATCTGGCTCTGCAAATTTAAATGATGTTGCTTTGTTAGAAAAAGTAGCAAGTCACATGAAGGGAAAAACTATTTGTGCTTTATCTGATGCAGCAGCATTTCCAGTTCTTAGTTTTGTTTCTAAATTTAAAGAAGAGTTTACATCTTATGCAACATCTAATGTTGCTTTAAAATTTCAAGCTACAAATGTTCAAAGTTATAAAAGAGGATAAGTATGTCAGGTAAAAATGAAGATTTAATAAGCTGTAGTGTTAATGGAAAAACAATTAGTGTTCCTAAAAATACTAGTGCAATAAAAGCTTTTAAAATAGCAGAGCAAGACATCGCTCATTATTGTTATCACCCCGGATTAAGTGTGGCAGGCTGTTGTCGCTTATGCATGATAGAAATTGAAGGCAACCCTCGAACACAAATTGCTTGCAACACTATGGTTACAGAAGGAATGAAAATTAATAATCAATCTAAACAAATTAAAGAAGATGTTCAATGGGGTTTAGATTTTCATTTATTAAATCATCCGCTAGATTGTCCAATTTGTGACCAAGCTGGTGAGTGTGGTTTGCAAGATCAATATATGAAGTTTGGACAATACAAACCAGACATGAATCAAAAAAAAGTAAAAAAAGCAAAAGTAGTTTCGCTTGGAGAAAAAATTGTTTTAGATTCAGAAAGATGTATTTTATGTTCTCGTTGCGTTCGTTTTACTGATGAAGTTAGCAAAACTCACGAGCTTGGTATTTTTAACAGAGGAGACAAAAGCGAAGTTGGAACTTTTAATGGAAAAGAATTAAACAATGATTACGCATTAAACACTGTAGATATTTGTCCAGTAGGTGCATTAACATCAAAAGATTTTCGCTTTAAACAAAGAGTTTGGTATTTAAAAAAAGCAGAAGCTATTTGCACAGGCTGCTCCACGGGTTGTAGTATTTATTTAGATTATAACGAAGAAGGTTTTTTTCGCGTAAGGCCCAAACCTAATGAAGATAATAATTCTTATTGGATGTGTGACGAGGGAAGAGATTTATATCAACATTTAAATAAAGAAAAACGATTAGTAAAAGTTTATCCATCAAAAAAAGTTAGCACTTCAAACTTTGCAGTCTCTTCTTCTTCTTCTTCTTCTTCTTCTTCTTCTTCTTCTTCTTCTAAAAAAGCTATTAAATATTTAAAATCAGAATTAGAAAATATAAAAGATAGCACAAAAATAGGCGTGTTAGTTACAGGCCAATACTCGGTTGAAGATTACAAAGAATTTTTTTCTGTGTTAAAAGAAAAAAATTCTATTAATCAAATTTATCATTGGTTTGATCAAAAAAATTCTAAAAATGATTTTGATGATTTGTTAATTAGAGGAGACAAAAATCCTAATACAAAAGGCTTGTTAGAGGTAGCAAAAGATATGTCTTTAAAAGTAATAGATAGCTCTGAATTAAAAAATACAGCTAGTAATTTAGAGATACTAATTGTTTTAGGCCCTGAGTATAAAAAATTCTTTTCTACAATAGATGAAAAATTAGAATATTTTAAACAAGCCTTGCAAGTATTTTATTTTTCTTCTGTAAAATTAGATTCTTTAGATTCTATTTCTAATGTGACTCAAATCCCTTTACAAAGTTTAGTTGAAAGGGGAGGGACTTATATAAATTATAAAGGCTTAAAACAAAAATTGTCTATTTTGCCTCAAGTTATTCCTAAAATTTTAAGTTTTAGTCAAATTGCAAAGGTTTTAAATGGAGAAAAAATACAATTAGAGCCGTTGTTTTTAAAAACACAGCCAGTAAAAGATAATCAATTTAGTTTTCAAAAAAATTAGTAAAAAAATTAGTAAAAGAAAATAGTAAAAAAAATAGTAAAGAAATTAGCAAAAGAATTAGTAAAAAAATAATAGGAAAAAATAATGAAAGTTAATCGTAATATAAAAACTTATTTTTTACTAAGTACTTTTTCTGGCATGAAGTTTACTTTTTTTAAAATGTTAAAAAATCTTTTTAATAAAAAAAAGATGATAACTTTAAATTACCCAGAAGAAAAATATAAATATAGCTCAAGGTTTAAAGGGACTCATGTTTTAACTGTAAAAAAAGATGGGTCTTTGCGTTGCACAGCTTGTATGTTGTGCGCAACAAATTGCCCAGCACAATGTATTAAAATTACAGCCGACGAACATAAAGATAGTTCTGTAGAAAAATATCCAATTAGTTACGAAATTGATATTTTACGATGTGTTTACTGCGGATTTTGTGAAGAAGCTTGTCCTGTTGACGCTATTAGAATGGGTCCAGAGTGGCAAACTCCAGATAAAAATGGATCTAAATTTAATTATGATATTCGCTACCTTGCTTATCGTCCTCAGTTAAAAGGCGGAGTAGAAAGTTCTTTAGATGATAAAGAGCGACATAGCTGGGGGATTTAATTTACTATCTTCGGGAAAAGACAAATCCTCGGTACTTAGTTCAAACTGGCCCACAATAATGGTCACAAAAAAGACCTTAAAAATAACTAACTTATTTGTTTATTGCTCATATTTTATTTAATTAAAATTGGCATCAATATTGCTATCTTAATATATTGAAATTTAAGTAGATTTTAGGATATTTATTTATGAAAACTGCAAAACAATATATTTTTTTTATTATTACTTTATTGCTTTTAAATTTAAATGCATACGGGGCTAGTATGTCAGAAATTAGCCGTAAAAAATTTTTAGACATGAACTTTATAGAGCTTGAAAAAATGTCATTTTACGCAAATTTGTTAGAAGATAGAAAAAAAGCAGTAGAAGTTCTGAAAAAAAAATATCAAGATTTATATTCGGAAACGCCAAGTTTAAAATGGAGTATGAACGATATAGAATTATGGATTCAAAACTCTGAAAAAACACAGCAAGAAAAAAAACAAGCAGCTCTAATTTTAATAAAAAAATATTTAAATGATGACAGATTGCAAGAGGCAATTTGGACTTTAAGATCTTTTAAAATGAAAAAACAAGCAGATAAAATAGAAAAAAAATTATTAAAAATAATGTTAAGCACAAAGCTTAAATCTAAAATTGAAGGTTCTTATTCAGCAAACAATGGTTATATTTATAGACTTGTATTAGGGGAGGGCGAACTAAGAGGAATTTTTAGATTTGGCGATTCTTACTTTAAACACGAAGTTCTTGCTTATAATCTTGATAAACTTTTAGAATTAAATATTGTTCCCATGGCTGTTTTAAAAAATATTAAAGCAGAAAAAACCACAGACGGAAAAAATAATTTTATGGGACTTAAAAAAGAAACCTCAGGTTCACTTCAATATTATATAAGAGACAGCTGCCCATCATGTCTTATGTATTCAAGCGATGGCAACTTTGGAAAAGAAGGCTACCCTTTAAAACATAAAAAAATGTGGTTATTGGATTATCTTTTAGGCAATAGAGACAGGCATTCAAAAAATTGGGAAAAAAGATTTGGCAACATAGCATTTGCATTTGACCATGAACAAATATTAGGAGAAGGAAAAGGGCTTGGGAAAGCTAATCTTCAAGAAAATTTATTGCCAAAAGGTGAGTTGCTTAGGCAGCTGGTAAAATTAAAGTTAGAAGATTTTTTAAAATTAAAAATTGATGTTTCATATATCCTGCAAAAAAAAGAAGAAATTTTACAAGAAATTACAGAAAAATATGGATCTTCTGTAGTATGCAGAGCTTTGTTTTAAGCTTATTATCATAGACTTTTTAGCTTTTTTTAAAAGTTTTGAATTTGTAAATATTACTCAGCCACTTCGTTAATTGGTAGAAAAATTAGGATTCCATTGTTTATAAGTATTTCAGCTATAACGACAGTGTTTTTTTGTTTATTGCGTCTATTTTATAAGACTGTTATATATTTTAGAGTGAACAAAAAAAAAACTTCTTGTTGCGATTCTAAATCTGCAAAACCCATTGTTAAGCTAAAAACTTCTTGTTGCGATTCTAAATCTGCAAAACCCATTGTTAAGCTAAAAACTTCTTGTTGCGATTCTAAATCTTCAAAGCCTGTAGAAAATGGAAATGGTATTTTTTATTGCCCCATGCATTGTGAAGGCAAAAAAGTTTATAAGACTTTTGGAGATTGTCCTGTTTGCGGAATGGATTTAGTAGAGCAGCCAAGCTTATCTAAAGCTGACAACGACACCTCCCAAAGCAGTGAGCAAAAAATTTATAAAGCATTAATTTTAAAAATGAAAATAGCAGTTAGTTTTACTTTACCTATTTTTATTATTTCAATGGGAGATTTAATACCAGGCAATCCTCTTACTAAAATACTTGATCAAAAAAGCTGGAATTTAATTCAGTTTTTTTTAAGCTTACCAGTTGTGTTTTACGCTTGCAGAATGTTTTTTGTTAGAGCTTATAAATCTATAATCACTTTAAATTTAAATATGTTTACTCTTGTTGGCATTGGCACCGGAGTTGCTTTTTTATTTAGCATTGTAGCTTTGTTTTTTCCTCAGCTTTTCCCAGAAGAATTTAAAACTCAATCAGGTACTGTGCATTTATATTTTGAAGCTACAGTAGTGATTTTAACTTTGGTACTTTTAGGGCAATTGCTAGAGGCAAAAGCACATAAGCAAACTAGTAGTGCGTTACAAAAACTTTTAAATCTTGCTCCGCTAGAGGCGATTTTAGTAATTAACGGTAAAGATAAATTAGTTTCTATTGATAGCATTAAAATTGGCGATTTATTAAGAATAAAACCTGGTGAAAAAATTCCAGTAGATGGAAAAATTATTACAGGACAAAGTAGCATTGATGAATCTATGATTTCTGGCGAAGCAATTCCAGTTGATAAAGTAGAAGGCGACAAAGTTAATGCCGGAACTATTAATGGAGTAAAAACTTTTTTAATGAAAGCAGAAAAAATAGGTGCAGACACTTTGCTTTCACAAATTATTAAAATGGTAAACGATGCAAGTCGTTCGCGAGCTCCTATACAAAAATTAGCAGATAAAGTTTCTAAATATTTTGTACCTTTTGTGATACTGGCTTCTGCTTTAACATTTTGTCTGTGGTTTATTTTTGGACCAGAACCAGTTTTTACTTACGCATTTGTTAATGCAATTGCGGTTTTAATTATTGCTTGCCCATGCGCATTGGGGCTGGCAACTCCCATGTCTATAATGGTCGGGGTGGGAAGGGCAGCACAGCTTGGATTGTTAATTAAAAATGCAGAAGCTTTAGAGCTTATGGACAAAGTAGATATTTTAATTACTGACAAAACAGGAACACTTACAGAGGGAAGGCCTTCTGTTGAAAAAATATTTTCTTTACAGGAGGGCGAACAAAAAAATAATTTGTTGCAAAGTATTGCATCTTTAAATCAATATAGCGAACACCCACTAGCAACAGCAGTTGTAAAATATGGAAAAGAAAAAAATATTAATTTAATTACAGTTTCTGATTTTAAATCTATCACTGGGCAGGGAGTAATTGGAACAGTAGATAATAAAAAAATAATTTTAGGTAATCAAAAATTAATGCAAACAGAAGATGCAATTATTCCTGAAAGTTTAATTAATAAAGTTTTAGCAGAACAAAAATTAGGAAAAACAGTTTCTTATATTTCTGTTGATAAAACAGTTTTAGGTTTTGTAGTTATTATTGATGCTATAAAACAAACAAGTAACAACTCAATTAAAGAATTAATAGCTAGTGGTTTAAATATAATTATGATGACAGGTGATAATATTAATACTGCAAAATTTGTTGCTGATAAATTACAAATTAATAATTTTAAAGCTGGGTGTTTGCCACAAGATAAATTAAATAAAATTAAACAATTACAAAGCCAGGGAAAAATTGTTGCAATGGCAGGTGATGGAATTAACGATGCGCCGGCTTTGGCACAAGCAAATGTTGGAATAGCTATGGGCACGGGTACTGACATAGCAATAGAAAGTGCAAACTTAACTTTAGTTAATGGAGATTTAAAAGGAATTATTAAAGCAAAAAATTTAAGTTTTGAAGTAATGAAAAATATTAAACAAAATTTATTTTTTGCATTTTTTTATAATGTTTTAGGAGTTCCTATTGCTGCAGGAATTTTGTTTCCTGTTTTTGGAATTTTATTGTCACCAATGATAGCGGCCATTGCCATGAGTTTTAGCTCTGTATCAGTTATCGCAAATTCGTTAAGATTAAAAAATTTAAAACTCTTAAATTAAATATGCTACAATTTGTAAATTAAAAATTATTGTTTTAAAAAAAATTGTTTTAAAAAAAATTAAATATGCTACAAAAAAAAATTATTGTTTTAAAAAAAATTAAATATGCAGAAACAAATTTAATTTTACATACTTTAAGCAGCGAAGGTGAAAGACTAAATTTTATAGCAAGGCATGCTGTTAAAGGCTCTAAACGATTTGCTACTGGTACTTTAGATCCATTACATTATTTAAATGTATCTTATACAGAAGCTAAATCTGGCGACCTTAACTTATTAAAAGAGGCACAAATTATAGAAGATTTTTATAGTTTAAGAAAAAATTATGATTGCTTAAATATATCTTTATATTTTTTATCTTTTGTAAGCAAACTTACTCACGAATCTTTAGACGGAAACAAAGAGCTATTTAATTTACTAGGAAACACTTTAAAAATTTTAAAAAAATTTAGCAAACAAGATGTTAAAGAAGATATTTTAAATCAGCTAAAATTACGATTCGAAATGAAGGCGCTTCATCAGCAAGGAGTCTATCCAGAAGGCTTAGGTGATTCTGATTTGCTGTCTAAATCTATTTTAGAGCATCCAATAAGTCTTTCTTCTGAAGATTTAATAAAAACAGAAGCAATAAAATTAAAAATCCACCACTCCCTAAAAGAGTATTTGCCTAATTTTAAAAAAGGTTTTTAATATGATGAGGGTCAGGACCCCCCTCAAAAACAGGGGGGTCCTGACCCTCAAAACGAACACAGAACGAACTGAACATTAGAGCGTAAAAAAAGGAGTTTAGTATGCAAAAATCTCATGAAATAGATTATCAAATTTTAGGCGATGATATGCAAATGGTAGAGGTTGAATTAGATCCTCAAGAAACAGTAATTGCTGAAGCCGGTGCTATGAACTATATGGATTCAGATATTCAATTTGAAGCAAAAATGGGCGACGGCTCTAAGATGAATGACGGATTACTAAATAAATTATTTAAAGCAGGGACTCGTTTAATTTCTGGCGAAAGTTTATTTATAACTCACTTTACAAACCAAGGCTCTGGCAAAAAAAAAGTTGCATTCGCCGCACCATATCCTGGAAAAATTATTCCCGTAGATTTATCAAAACATAATGGAAATATTATTTGTCAAAAAAGTGCATTTTTATGCGCAGCCAAAGGAACTTCTTTAGAAATAACTTTTACTAAAAAGTTTGGAGCAGGTTTTTTTGGAGGCGAAGGTTTTATTTTAGAAAAACTAACTGGCGACGGCATGGCTTTTATTCACGCCGGCGGAACAGTAGTCAAAAAAACTCTTAACGGAAATAGTTTATTATTAGACACAGGTTGCTTAGTAGCATTTAGCGAAGGAATTAATTACAACATTCGCCGAGCAGGAAATTTAAAATCCATGTTTTTTGGAGGTGAGGGTTTATTTTTAGCAGAACTTACAGGAGTTGGTGATGTGTATATTCAAAGCCTACCTTTTTCAAGACTAGCAAGCAGAGTTATACAAAGCGCCCCTAGTATGGGAGGAAGATCTAAAGGCGAGGGCGGCTTGCTTAATAGATTTTTAGAGTAAGCAAATTTTGTAAAAAATTTGATTTTGAAATTTTTTACAAAACTCGTTTTGACAACTTCTTACAAAAATTTTAATTTTTGCAACTGCTCCCAAGACAACACTTCAATGCCAAGCTCTTTAGCTTTTTTTAATTTGCTTCCGGATTTTTCGCCAGCAATTAAAAAGTCAGTATTTTTGCTAATGCTTCCGCTAACTTTTGCGCCAATATTTTCAAGCTTTCTTTTTAATTCAGATCTTTCTATTGGGAGGCTCCCTGTTATTACAATAGTTTTGTTATATAATTTATTATTAGTATTTGTAACAGCTAAGGGATTAATAATATTTAAATTTAATTTTTTAATTTTTTTAAGTTCTGTTAAATTATTAGAATCTTTTAAATATTGAGACAAAAAATCTGCCACCGTTTCGCCAATATCTTCTAGCTCAACAAGCTCTTCTTTTATTTTTTTTACACTTAGCTTATTTAAATTTATAAACCCATCAAAATTTTTACAATATTTAGCCAAAGTCAAAGCAGTTTGTTGACCTATAAATCTTATTCCTAAAGAGTAAATTAATTTATCTAAATCAACTGTTCTGCTTTTTTTTATACTATCTAAAATATTTTGAGAAGATTTTTCTGCCATTCTTGGCAAATTTAATAGCTGGTCTTTTTTTAATAAAAAAATATCAGAAAAATATTTAATTAAATCTTTTTTTATTAAAACCTCAATCCATTGAGCCCCAAGTTTATCAATATTCATAGCTTTTTTAGACACAAAGTGAGTAAACTTTTCTTGTATAATATCATTGCAATAAATATTTTTACACCTTTGAACTTTGTCTAAAGCCTTGCCCAAAACTTTATCTTTTTTTGGCAGCTCTATTTTACTATTACAACTTGGACATTTTCTTGGCATTTTAAATTTTTTTAAATTAGTTTTTCGTTTTTTTAAATTTACTTCGCTAATTTTAGGGATAACATCGCCTGCTCTTTCAATAAAAACAAAATCTCCAATACGAATATCTTTTCTATGAATTTCTTCTTGATTATGCAAAGTTGCATGCTTAACAATTACACCTCCAACATCAACTGGAGTCATAACTGCAACAGGTGTTAAAGCACCAGTGCGTCCTACTTGAATAATAATATCTTTAATTTGTGTTTCGGCTATCTCTGGTTTTAATTTTAAAGCAATTGCCCATTTTGGATGATGAGATGTATTTCCTAAAATGTTTCTAAAAATAGTTTCGTTAAGTTTTATTACCAACCCATCAATATCATATTCAAGCTTTGAGCGTTTTTTTTCTATCTCAGCATAAATTTTTGGTATTTTTTTTTTCAAGTCACAAGCTTTTACAAAATAATATTTTTTAATATAAGGAATTTTAAAGCTATTTAAAATTTCAAAAAAATCTGACTGCGAGCTTAAAGTATTTTGATTAATTATAATTTTTTTTAAAAAATTTTTAGAAAGTTTATTTTTAGAATTAAATTTTATATCTCCGATTGAATGCGCAAAAAATTCTATTTTTCTTTCTTTAGTAATTTGTGTATTTTTTTGTCTAACAGCACTAGATGCTAAGTGCCTAGGTGTAGAAAACTCTTTTTCGTCTTTTTCTTTTTGAATATTATTTATTTTTAAAAAGTTTTTTTTACTAACAACAACTTCGCCACGCAGCTCTAGATAGTCAGGAACTAAAACGCCTCCATCAAGTTTTAATGGCAGGTTTTGTGACATTTTTATATTGTCTAAAACATTTTCACCAATTAACCCGTCACCTCTAGTAATAGCTTCTGATAAAATTCCATTTTTATAAATAACCGACAACGCAAGGCCGTCTAATTTTTGCTCTACAGTGTATGAAAAATTATTACCAACAACTTCGTCTTCTTTATTTAAATCTGTATAAATTTTATTATGAAAATCTAAAGTTTCATTTAAAGAATAACTATTTTTTAAAGAAAGCATTGGGTTTTTATGTTTGCTTTTAGAAAAATTTTTTAAAACAGGAGCACCAACAGATTTATAAACATCACTTTTTTTGTTAACATCACTTTTTTCAAATAACGATAGCAATTTATCATATTTAATATCAGAAACTATTTCATTATCGTGATTGTGATATTGCAAAGAAAGCTTAGACAAAATATCTTGCACTCGCAGTGTTTGAGATTTATTTAGCGCATTTTTAGCTTTTAACAAGTCTATAAATTCACCAACTTCTACAGAAAGCTTTTTGCTATTAGGCATAGGCCTTTATATAAAGTTTTATTGAATTTTTGTCACTTTAATTAAGTAAATTTAGTATTTGTGAACACTTGTGGAGCTGAATTTATAACTTATTATTTAGTAATTTTTGAATTAGGCTGATCATACTCCGAATATAGCGTACATATTCGGAGTATGGTCAATAGGTTGCAAAAGCTAAGTAAAAACAATAGCTTATTTTTATTTGGAGCTAGAGGTGTAGGCAAAACAACCACCTTTTAAAGATTTTTTAGAGGTAGCTTCTCAGATGAATGGGAAAATTATTAATTTCTCTAAAATTGCTAGAGAAATTGGGCGACTTGATTTTACCATAAATTACGAGTAAAAAGCCTAATGAGCAAAGTTAAAGATATTCAAAAAAAAGCCTGCATTAAACTCTCTAAAGAAGAAGAATCTTATTACGAAAAAACTTTTTTTGATATTTTAATTTATATTAAACAAATAACCTCTGTAAATATGAAAGAAGACACTCCAGTTTACACACACGAACATATAGAAAAACAATTAAGAGAAGATATTTTACAAGAAAGCAGTGTTGTTGAATCAATTTTAGATCAAGCTCCACAAAGAGATGGCAGGTATTTTAAAGTTCCGCCTGTTTTGGGAGGAAAATAAAATGTCCTTAGTAAATAAATCAGTATATGAATTAAAAAACTCTTTAGAAAAAAAAGAAATTAATTCTGTAGAGTTGTCTGAATCTTTATTAAGTCATTCACAAAAACATAATAAAAAAATTAATGCAATTATTTCTTTTAATCCAAAATTATTAGACCAAGCTAAAGAAAGCGACAAACGAAGAGCAACAAATACACTTAAAGGTGAGCTAGACGGCATACCAATTATTGCTAAAGATATGTTTTGCACAAAAGGTTTAAAAACAACCGCGGCATCTAAAATGCTTGAAAACTTTATTCCACCTTACTCATCTACAGTGGTTAAAAATTTACAAAATGCTGGAGCTTTAATTTTAGGCAAAGCCAATCAAGATGAATTTGCTATGGGAGGCACTAACGAACACTCTTATTTTGGAAATTGTTTAAACCCATGGAACACAGATTATGTATCGGGAGGGTCAAGCGGAGGATCTGCTGCAAGTGTGTCTTCAGGATTTTCGCCATTATCATTAGGAACCGACACGGGTGGTTCGGTAAGAGAGCCTGCACATTTTTGCGGAGTTGTAGGAATCAAACCAACTTACGGAAGACTAAGTCGCTACGGAGTTATATCTTTTGCATCAAGTTTAGATCAACCAGGAATTATGGGAAAAAAAGTTAAAGATGTTGCACTAACTTTAGAACTCGCCAGCTCTTATGACAACAAAGATGCAACAAGTTCTAATTGTAAAGTTCCAAGTTTTAGCAAAAATATTAACTCTAATATTAAAACAAAAAAAATTGGATTACTTTTACCAGAAGATGGAATCGAAACAGACATTGTTAATAAATTTAACGATGTTAAAAATTTATTAAACAAAGAGGCCTGCAAACTTGTCCCAATTAAATTTTCTTATTTATCAAATGTTGCATGCGTTTATCACATTATCGCATCAAGTGAGGCCTCTAGTAATTTAGCTCGTTACGACGGAGTAAGGTACGGCTACAGTGCAGATTTTAGTAAAAATTCAGCAAAAGATTTAATGGATTTTTATTCCACATCAAGAGCAGAGGCTTTTGGAAAAGAAGTTAAAAGACGAATTTTATTAGGAACTTATGTTTTATCAAGCGGTTACTACGATGCATATTATAAAAAAGCATGTCAGCTAAGATATTTAATTGCACAAGAATTTAAAAAGATTTTTCAATCTGTAGATTGCATTTTGCTTCCTGTTTCTGGAGGAGTTGCCTTAAAACTTGAAGCAAATAAAAATAATGTAGAAAAAACATATAACCACGACTGGCTAACTGTTGGTGCAAACTTAGCAGGACTTCCTGCACTAAGTGTCCCTGTTGGATTTTCAAGCAACGGACTTCCAATTGGTTTGCAATTAATGAGCTCACACTTTCAAGAACAAACTATTTTAGACATAGCATTAAATATTGAAGAAAATTTACAAGTTTATAAAAAACAAAATAGTTTTTGTAGCTAGCATTGTAAAAGTAAGGAGTAAAAATTGGCAGTAAAAGATTGGCAAGTTGTTATCGGCTTAGAAGTTCACGCACAATTATCAAGCAAAACAAAAATGTTTTCTTCAGATTCAACAGAGTTTGGACAAGAGGTAAATAAAAATACAAGCCCAACAAGTTTAGGGTTGCCTGGAGCTTTGCCAACAATTAATAAAAAAGCTGTAGAGCTAGGTGTAAAAATGGGCTTAGCGCTTAATTGTAATATTAGAAAAAATTTTACATTTTCTAGAAAAAATTATTTTTATCCAGACCTTCCAAAAGCTTATCAAATTTCTCAACATACAGATCCAGTTTGTGAAAAAGGTTATTTAGAAATTTTTTTTAACGGAGAATTTAAAAAAATAGCAATCGAAAGGGCGCATTTAGAAGAAGACGCAGGAAAATCTTTACACAAACAAGGTGCAACTTTGGTAGATTTTAATCGATCTGGAGTTCCTCTTTTAGAAATTGTTTCTGAGGCGGTTTTAACAAGTCCTAAAGAAGCTGCAGAATATTCTAGACAAATGAGACAATTACTTATTTACACTGAAGTTTGTGACGGAAATTTACAAGAAGGATCAATGAGGTGTGATTGTAATATTAGTTTATGCAAACCAGGTGAGCCTTGGGGTACAAAAGTAGAAATTAAAAATATTAATTCTTTTAAATTTATAGAAAAAGCTTTGGAGTATGAAATTAAAAGACAGGCAAAAGCTTTGGAGTCTGGCGAAACTATTATTCAAGAGACAAGACTTTACGATGTTAAAAATAATGTAACAGTTGAAATGAGAAAAAAAGAAGATGCCCACGATTATAGATACTTTCCAGATCCTGATTTATTGCCAGTTAATTTAACAGATAAAGAAATTAACTCTTGCAAAGAATCTTTAACAGAGCTTCCGATGCAAAAAATAAAAAGATTTATTAAAGACTATAAATTAAAAGCAGAAGATGCTTTTTTGATTGCTCAAGACAAAAAATTTGCAGATTTTTTTGAACAAGTTGCAACAAAAAGCAAAAATTTTAAATTATCTTATAATTTTATGATGGGCGATGTTTTAAAATATATGAATGAAGAAAAAAAAGAAGTAGGTGCTTTAATTTTTTCTAGCTCGCAGCTAGCAGAGTTAATTTCTCTGGTTGATACAGAAGTTATCTCTGGAAAAATAGCAAAATCAGTATTTTTAGACATGACAAAAAATGGAAAAAACCCACTAACTATTGTAGAAGAAAAATCTTTAAAACAAATTACTAACGAAGCAGAAATTTTAAATTTTATTAAAGAAAGCTTAAAAAACTTTGATAAACAATTACAAGATTACAAAAATGGTCAGGTTAAACTTTTTGGATTTTTTGTGGGCGAAGCTATGAAGGCATCTAAAGGAAAAATTAATCCAGCATTGTTAAATAAATTGCTAAAAAAATATTTAGACGAGTAATTATTTATGAAAATAGCTAGTTTAGATTTAGGATCAAATACTTTTTTATTATTTATTGCAGAGGTAAAAAATAATGTAATAACTAATGTAATTCACGACGAAACACAAATTATTAAATTAGCAGAAAAAGTACAATCTACAGGATTGTTGCAAAAAGAAACTTTAAAAAGAGTTGAAAAGTGTTTTAAAGATTACTCAAAAACTATTAATAATTATAAAGTAGATAAAATTGTAGCTGTTGCAACAAGCGCCGCACGAGACGCAAAAAATTCTCAAAAACTTATTGATTTAGGAAGCAAATATAATATACCAATTAAAATAATTTCTGGATCACAAGAGGCAGCCTTAACTTATGAAGGTTCGTTAAATAATTTAGATAATTTAGGGCAGTCTCCAATTGTTATAGATGTTGGCGGAAGCTCTACAGAAGTTATTGGACATAATTTTTTACATAGTTTTAATATCGGAAGCGTAAGGCTTCAAGAAGCTTGTGTTAAAAATGATCCATTAAATAAAAATGATTTTGTAGCTTTACAAAAATTTGTAGATAAATCTTTAAAAGATTTACCACTATTAAATTCAAGCTCTGTTGTTGCAGTGGCAGGAACTCCAACAACTCTTGCTTGCTTGCTTGATAAAAAAGATTTTTCTTATAATAAAGTTCATGGAAAAAAAATTACAACAAAAAGTTTAGAGATAACTTTTAACAAATTGTCTAAAATGACATTGCTACAACGAAAAAGCCTTAAAGCTATGCCAGAAAAACGCGCAGATGTAATTGTTTCTGGTTTATTTATATTACTGAGTATTTTAAAAAAATTAAAAATAAAAAATTTTTATGTTTCAGCAGCAGGCGTTAGATACGGGCTAATTTTAAAAAATTAAAAAAATTAAAAAATTAAAAAATTAAAAATTAAAAAAATCTATCTGTTCTTAAGTCTGTATTTTTTATGGTGTTTTGCATTAAGTTAACTTCTTGTTAAGCTATAATTAGCAAAAAAGCTAATAATTATGGAGTTATAAATTTATGCGTAAACTTATTGTTTTATTATTTTGCATTGTGTTCATGAGTTCTTGTTCTTGGTTTTCATCCAAATCTTCTTCTAACTCTATTTCGCTTGAATCAGAGCTAGACGATTTAGATGAAGATGACGAAGCTTTAGATTTAGAAAGAGACATAAAAAATTTATCAAACAACTCAACAGAAGAAGAAGACTTAGGGGATTTAGGCGAATTAGACGAAGACGATGACGATGATGATGATGAAGATAATAATACAAATAAAAAAGCCACTATCGCCAATAAATACGAATCTGACGATGACGAAAATTTTGATAAATTGTCAGATGAATTAGATTTAGACGAAAGCCAATCAGACGAAAATAATATTGCAGAAACAGATTTAAAAGACTCAGATGACAAACTTTCTTTAAGCGATGACGAAAACTCAAAAGACAAACTTGCTGAAACAGAAGATAATACAGAAAATAATCAAAATTCTTACTCTGATGGATTTATAGACGCAAACGAAATCGAAACCAAAAAAGTTACAATTAAAAAACAAAAAAACACTGATAATGTTGCAGATTCAAACTCTTTTGAACAAGCAGCAACTAAAACTTATGTTTCTGTAAAAAAAATTAAAAATATTCCGTATACAGTAGATAATATTTTAGTAAATGCAGTTTATATATCTAGAAAAGGGGATACTTTAAAAAGTGTTAGTAATAAAATTTATTCTTTATATCGAAAAACTCAATTATTAAAAATTAATCCACACTTAAAAAAATATAATAAGTTTCCAGTTGCTACAAAAATTTATTATAATTCTAACTCTAGGCCAGAGGACAGCTCAAATTTATTAACATATTATGAAGAAAAAAATTTAGAGCCAAAAGTTTATACAACTGTAGAGGGTGATAACTTGCGAGCTCTAGGAAAGCAATTACTAGGAGGCTCTAGATCTTGGCAAGAATTATGGGCCACTAATTTAGAGGTTGAATCAAAAACTATTTTACCGGCAGGAATAAATATTCGCTATTGGGATAAATCCAGTCTTAATGCAGATGCTCAGGCACAAATAATTCAAAATAAAAAAGACAATGATTTAGATCAAGAAAAACTACAAGCAGATGCTCAAGCACAAGAAGCAGATAAGTTAGCAGCAGATCAACAAAAATTAGAAGCAGAAAAATTACAACTAAAAGCTGAGGCCGTAGATGTAAAAAATGCAGATACAAAAACTTCTGCAGCAGAAGAAAATACAGACACAAACACAGCGGCAAACACAGCAGCAAATACCGACACAAACACAGCGAAAAACACAGCGGCAAACGAAGAAAAAACAATAACTGTTAATGATGAAAAATCTTTAGCAAACGCAAACGCAAACGCAAACGCAAACAAAAACACAGACGCAAGCTCTGCTGACAAGACCAAAGATGTGGTAAATGTAGAAGGCGAAGTTGCTGATCCTCAAAATACAAAAATTAAAAACACTGACGACATAGCAGCAAACATAAGCGACAACGCTGACACAAAAGCTAAATCAGAGACTTCAGAAGATAAAACGCTGACACCTGTTGTTGTGGCAAACCAAGACTTTATTAGCAGCGCTATGGCCCTTCTAGATAATGATTTAATTTTGTACAGTTTAATGGGATTTTTTTTACTTATTATTATATTTTTATTTATGAGAAAAAGAAAATCAAATTCACAAAATGAATACGATAACGAAGGCGTTGAAAAACTAGACGAAAATACAGCTATGTTTTTGGGAGGTTCTGCAAACAATCACTCAACTAATCAAGGCGACTCAACTCAAATGGACGCAACTCAAATGGATTCTACTCAAATGGATTCTACACAAATGGATTCCACCCAAATGGACGCAACTCAAATGGACGCAACTCAAATGGGATCAGAAGTATTAGAGGGTAGCAGTGGAGATGAAGTTTTGTTATCAGACGAAAATGACGACGACGAGCAAGCCGCAGGTTAGGCTACTTTTTTAAATATATTATGAAGTATAGTTTGCTTAGTTTTATTTTTTTGTTCTTCAAAATATATAAGATCATCTACTAATTTTTTATCTTGAACAGAACTTCTTATAAATTGAAGACCGTAACCATTTTTTGTTTTCCATACTACTTTAGCTAAAATCTTTCTGTTTCTTTTGTTTAATTTTATATATAAATTAATTTGCTTTGAATTTTCTGTTGCGCTTTTTTCTGTATTTTCTACCAAGCTTTCTGCTGCATTTTTTGATGTATCTGAAAAAGCCGCTTTGCTAGCTTCTTTATTTGCAGTGTTGATAAATAAAAAAGCACCAGTTTTACTAATATTGTGCAAACTTCCGTGAGAAAAATCCCTCCCATAGCTTTCTTTAAACAAAATAGAAATTTTTGCGTGAGTTCGTTTAGCTGGTTTTTTATCGTCAGTAATTTGATTTTTTTCCATACAATGCTTTTCGGGCTTTTACACAAAAAACTTTAAATATATTTATGATTGACATTTGACTAGGATATGAGATTTACTTTGTTTATATTAGCAGCATACTTGGCTATAACAATCCACCTGACAATTTTAATTAATCAATATTTTTTAATATAATATATCAACTATAATAATGCGAAATAATTACAAAATAATGTAGGAGTCTTAATATGACAGATGACAAAGAATCAGAAAACAAAGAAAATTCTAGCTCTAAAAAAGAAGGCGAAACTTCTGAATCTCAGGCAGAAAGTTCTAAAAAAGACCAAGGCTCTGAATCTTCAGAAGTTAAAGCATCAAGCTCTCGTAGTTTTAGAAGAAGTTCTGAATCAAAACCTAAGCCAAAATCAAAACCTAATCACGGACATAGCAGGGGAAACAATCACAACAACAGAAATCAAAATAATAAAAACCAACCTGCTTACAAACGCCCAGTAGAAATTGAAGAAGATGTAGATTTATCAGATGTTAGTTTTACAGACGAAGAAAAAAAAGATTTTGATGCAAGAGTTTTGCGACAAAAAGATATTAAAGAACTAACATTACTTGCAGAAAAATTAAAAATTGAAAATCCAACAGGCATGCGTAGGCAAGATTTGGTATTTTATGTTTTAAAAAGAGCATCTAGTTTAGGGGATATTTTTTGTGGAGGTGTTTTAGAAATTTTATCAGACGGTTATGGTTTTTTAAGATCTTTAGATTATAATTATTTACCAGGGCCAGATGATATTTATGTTAGCCCTCCCCAAATAAGAAGATACGGTTTAAGAAAGGGTGACACAATTGTTGGAACAGTTAGAACTCCAAAAAGGGGAGAAAGATATTTTGCTTTATTAGATGTTGAATTAGTAAATGCAGAAAAGCCTGACAAATATCAAAATAAAATTTTATTTGATAACTTAACACCACTATATCCTGACGAAATTTTAAGTTTAGAAACCACTCCAACAGAATACACAACTAGAATTGTTGACATGATGGCGCCAATTGGAAAAGGCCAAAGGGGATTAATTGTTGCACCTCCCAGAACAGGAAAAACAGTTTTGTTGCAAACAATTGCAAATGCAATTACCACAAATCACCCAGAAGTAAAATTAATGGTTTTGTTAATTGATGAAAGGCCAGAAGAGGTAACCGATATGTCTAGAAATGTAGACGGCGAAGTTGCAAGTTCTACTTTTGACGAACCTGCAAGCAGGCATGTTCAAGTTGCAGACATGGTAATTGAAAAAGCAAAACGATTGGTAGAGCATAAACAAGATGTTGTTATTTTACTTGATTCAATTACAAGACTTGCAAGAGCATATAATACAGTTACTCCTCCTTCTGGAAAAATTTTATCAGGAGGGGTAGACGCAAATGCTTTGCATCGCCCTAAAAGATTTTTTGGAGCAGCACGAAATATTGAAAACGGTGGAAGCTTAACAATTATTGCAACCGCATTAATTGACACAGGCTCTAGAATGGATGAAGTTATTTTTGAAGAATTTAAAGGTACGGGTAACTCAGAAATTCAATTAGATAGAAAGTTAATGGAAAAAAGAATTTTTCCTTGCATGGATATTAATAAATCAGGAACAAGAAAGGAAGATTTATTAATAAAAGAAAAAGATTTAAATCGTTTATGGATTTTGCGTAAAGTTTTATCTCCTATGAGTGTTGTAGATAGTATGGAATTTATAAAATCAAAATTAAAAGGTACTAAAACTAATCAAAATTTTTTAGACGGCATGGGTAAATAATTTTTTATGTTTAGTCATCTTGAAGATCTAAAAATAGAGTTTACAAAAATTACCGAGCAGGTTCAAGACCAGCTTATTGTAAAAGATAAAAAAAAATATAGCCAGTTAATGAAAAGATTTTCTGAGCTAGAAAGTTTACTGTCTGTTTATAAACAATATACAGACTCTATAAAAAGTATAAAATCTAATATTGATTTATTGTCTTCAGAAAAAGATGAAGAAATGCGATCTTTAATAAAACAAGATAATGTAGAATTAGAAAAAACAAAAGAGTCTTTGTCAGAAAATTTAAAAATTTTATTATTACCAAAAGATCCAAACGATGATAAAAATATTATTTTAGAAATTCGTGCAGGTGCAGGCGGTGATGAGGCCAGTCTTTTTTCTGAAGAATTGTTTAGAGCTTATAATTTATGTGCCTCTGGTAAAAAATGGAAAATGGAAGTTATGTCTTTATCAGAGGGAAATTCAGGTGGGTTAAAAGAAGTTATAGCTTCTGTTTCTGGCTCTGGAGTTTATAGTTTTTTAAAATATGAAAGCGGAGTTCATAGAGTGCAAAGAGTTCCGAAAACAGAATCACAGGGAAGGGTGCACACCTCCACTATAACAGTTGCAATTTTACCCGAGGCAACTGCTGTAGATATTAATATTAACCAAAATGATTTGCGAATAGATGTTTACAGGTCTAGCGGAAATGGTGGACAGTCGGTTAACACAACGGATTCTGCAGTAAGAATTACACATATACCAACGGGGATAGTTGTTACTTGCCAAGACGGAAAGTCGCAACACTCTAATAAAGATAAAGCTTTAAAAGTTTTATACTCTAGATTAAAACAAGCAGAAGAAGACAAAGCTAACAAAGATGCCTCTGATAAAAGATTATCTTTAATTGGTACAGGCGACAGGTCAGAAAGAATTCGCACTTATAATTTTCCACAAATGCGAATTACTGATCACAGAATTGGGCTAACTGTTCATAAATTAAATGATGTAATAAATGGCGACTTTGAATGTTTAGTTGGCCCTTTGGTAACTTACTTTCAAACCGAAAGATTAAAAGCCAGTGACAGTTAAAAACTTATTAAATATTTGTGATCTTAAAATAGATAAACTTTCTTTTTCTTTATTAGATAAAAAAAATATTAAAAGAGACTTAAGACATTTATTATCAAAGCTTGTGCCATGTGCTTTTAACGAGTTATTTTTATTTTATACAAAAATAATAACAGAAAAAAATCAAAATATTTTTAACAGCCAATTTAACGAATTAATAACTGGCAAACCATTGGCTTATATTTTAAAAGAGCAAAGTTTTTATAAATCTGTATTTTTTGTAGATAATAGAGTTTTAATTCCAAGAATGGAAACCGAATTATTAGTAGAAACTGTGTTAAAATATTTTTCTACAAAAAAAAATTTATTTTTTGCAGATTTTGGAACTGGGTCTGGCTGCATTGTGATAAGCCTTTTAAAAGAACTTTTAAATAGCAGGGCCGTAGCAATTGACATCTCTAGCCAAGCTTTAGATGTTGCAAAATATAATGCAGAAAAAATGTCTGTAAATTCAAAATTAGATTTTTACAATTTTAGTGTAAAAAAATTTATAGACTCAAATACTTCAACAGATTTAAATCAAACTTGTGATTTTATTGTCGCCAACCCTCCATATATTGGACAAAAATCCTATGTTCAGCCTTTTGTAAAGATTTTTGAGCCAAACTCTGCATTATTTGCAGATAATAAAGGCTTAGAATTTTTATTATCTTGGGCTAAAATGGCCTTAGTTTTATTAAAACCTAATGCATATTATTTTTTTGAATTTGGGGATAATCAAAAAAATGATTTAAAGCCTAAATTAAATTTATTATTTTCTGAAGTATCTTTTTTAAAAGATTTACAAGGCATTTATCGTATAGCAATATGTAAAAAGTGAGTTAATTAATTTTTATTGGAGTGGTTGTGGATTATTTTAAAGTGCAAAAAACATTATCTTTAAATGGAAAAATAAATATTTCTGGTGCTAAAAATGCAAGTCTTCCTTTGCTATTTTCTAGTTTGTTAGCAGAGGGCAAACATAGTTTTAGTAATATTCCTAATTTAGAAGATGTTAAACTTAGTTTTAAATTACTAAAACATTTTGGTTGTAATATTGAAGTTAATACTAAACCTGTTTTTGACAAAAAAGCATTGTCATTAAGTAGCGTGGTTATAGATGTTCCTAAAAAATTAAAAAACATAGCTCCGTATGAGCTAGTTAGAAAAATGAGAGCAAGTATTTTATGCTTAGGGCCTTTGATTGCAAGATGTCATCAAGCAAAAGTAAGTTTGCCTGGAGGTTGCGCGATTGGGTTGCGACCTGTTGATTATCATATTGATGGCTTGCAAGCTTTGGGTGCAGATTTAAAATTATTAGATGGTTATATTGAGGCTAATGCTGATGGACTTTTAAAAGGCGCAAATATTAATTTAAAATTTCCATCAGTTGGTGCAACAGAAAATATTATAATGGCCGCAAGTCTTGCAGCAGGAAGCACTTGCATTAACAATGCCTCTTTAGAGCCAGAAGTTTTAGATTTAATTTTTTATTTAAAAAAAATGGGTGCAGATATTATTTTTTCTAGCAAACAAGAAGATGGATTAGATAAAAATAAAATTATTATCAACGGAGTAGAACGGCTTAAGGCTTCTTGTCATAAAGTTATTCCAGATCGCATAGAGGCAGGAACTTTTTTAATAGCAGGGGCTATGACGGGAGGTGATTTACATTTAAATAATGTTAAAGCTTGCCACCTTGAAAGTTTGTTAAAAAATTTACAAGCATCAGGCTGCAAAATTGAAGTAGAAAAATGTGGCGACGACTCTGGTGAAGATAAAATTTATTTGTCCTCTGATAAATCTATAACAGCTGTAAATATTAAAACAGAAGTTTATCCAGGCTTTCCGACAGACTTGCAAGCTCAATGGATGTCAATGATGACACAAGCAAATGGCAAAAGCATTATAGAGGAAACAATTTTTGAAAATCGCTTTATGCATATTCCAGAATTAAATCGCTTAGGTGCAAATATTAAAGTAAATAAATCAACAGCATTTATTTCAGGTTATGCTAAATTAAAATCCGCATCTGTTATGGCAACAGATTTAAGAGCAGGGTCTTCGCTTGTATTAGCAGGATTAGTTGCAACAGGCGAAACACAAATACACAGAATTTACCACCTAGACAGAGGCTACGAATTTTTAGAACACAAGTTGTCATCTGTTGGAGCTATAATTAAAAGATGTAGATAAAATTGTGAAGCTTGCAGATGGAGGATGTGGTGTTATTATTTTATAAATTATGTTGTAGATTTTTTTATAGATTTTTTTATAGAAAAATAACAGCAGAGCATTACTGGAATTGTTATGATAAAAAAGATAGCAAAAAAGGTGAAAAAAAATATTTTAGATTATTAAAAATATTGAGTGTTGTTACTACATCTAAAGATTTATTTGAAAACGATCAAAGACGAAAAGATTTTATTGATAAGATTATCAATAATTTTATAAATAATTATGCACAACAAAGTCATGCAAAAATAATAATAATATTAGGATCCATTGCATCTGGAAAAACATCTTTTAAAGATAAAATAGTAGATGATAGTGAAGTTAAAAATTATTTATATATTAATTTTGATGAAATTAAAAAAAAGTTACCTGAATATAAATATTTAAAAGATCTAAATCCTAAAAGAGCTGCTAACTTTGTGCAATCAGAATCTGCTAAAATTTCTGGAAAATTATTAAAAAAATCTATTAAAAAAACAATAAATATTATCTATGAACAAAACTTACATTATAGTGAAAAAGAAAAAATTAAAATATTAGAAAATATAAAACAATCAAAAAAGAAAAAATATTTTATAAGACTTCATATATTGTTTATTGGAAGTGTTCAAATGTCATTTGACAGAGCTAACGAGAGGTATAAAAAAAACAAGAGATTTGTTAAAAAGAAGAAGATTGAAGGCAGTTTTTTTTCTCTATGGAATAATTTGCCTAGATTCATAAAATCATTGAGTGACGACTCTATTTCTACTAATTTATATTTTTGGAATAATGCAGTAGATAATAATCCCGTTTCTTTTTTTGCTATTTGTATGATTGTTGATAAAGAAAATTATGGCATTTTACCTAAAATACAATCTGCTTTAAAAGCAACAAATGTTGGAAATATTATATTAAATAAAATTAATAATAAAATTATATTTTTTACATACGAAGAAGGATTCACTCTTTTGCCACAAAATATTCTAAAAAAATATATAAAGTCTTTAGATAAGTTAAAAAAAGATATAGAGTCTGCAGATAATCTAAAAAGCCTAGACAAAGGTTTAAAATCAATGGTAGATACATCATCAAGGGAGAAGTAATGATATCTTATTTTATGAGCTCTAATATTAAAAAGCTACAAAAACCATCATTATCTGAATTAGAAAAACTAGACAAGAGCGTTAATCAAACAAAACTTTCTAGGAAAAAAAAATCTTCTTCAAAAAAGATAGATTCTAATATTTTAAAAAAAATAATAAAAAAAGATAGTATTGACTATAAAATATTTCAACTTATAGATGGAAAAAAAATTAAAAATACATCGGGGACTTAGTAATAGATTGTTTCGTTTTTTAATTTCTTTAAAATTTTGTTTGTTTTAAATAATAAATTTTGTTTTTTGGTAGATTTATTTATTAATTGTTTTAATGTAAAGGCTAAAGTTTTTGAAAAATTTCTATTTTTATAACTTGCTTTTGATGATAAATAAATTTTAACTTTATCTAAATTATCTAAATTATCTAAAGCTTTGATTACTAATTTTATTGTAATTTTTTGATTAGGCTTTGCAGATGCAATTTGCTCTTTTAAATTACCGCTTATAATTTTTATATTATCAGAGTGCAGCCAATCTAATTGAATGTTATCTAAATTTAAATTTTGATTAGTAAATGTAGCCGTTAGCTGGTATTCATCGACAACCTGTCCATGCTTTAATGCGGTTATATCTAAATCAAAAGGAGCTGTTAGTTTATAAAAATTAACATTTTTTTTATTTAAATAGGCAGGCTTGTTTAAAGCAGTTTCGTATGTTGTATTTTCACCACAAAGCTGAGTTTCATTTGCAAAAAATTGAAAATCTAAATCACTATCAATTCTATTTTGTAAAACAACTTCTATTAAATGCTTTCCTGCATCTAAATTAACATTTAAACACTGTTTGTAATTACTTGCTTGGCAGTCAGCATTATTACTAGATTTACGAGTATAATTTATATCACTTTCTTCTATTGAATTATTCATAGGTTTTCTAAAATTTTGAATATAAAATTTTATATTTTTATTTGTTTCAGTAAATTTTAATCCAAATAAAACATTGCCAGATCTTATTTGATTATATTCTAAAACGCGTTTTCTTTGTAATATATTATTTTCATCAGCAGGATGTTGTGTTTGAGTAAATTTTAAATTATTGTTTTGGCCAGAACAATCATTACCTAATTGAAATGCATATAAAGATCTAAAAAATTCATTTGCAGGACTATTCTGACGATGCCGACTTCTTAATGATGAAAAATTTTTAGTATCAAAGTTAAAATTTTGTACTTCATTAAACAAACCCATGCTAGTTGCAACTTCACTTTTAAAATTTTCACTAGAAACAACATCCCAAATTAATTTAAAATTAGAGTATCCTTCAAAATGACGATCATCATCTGAGCTTGGCGAGTCTACAATATCCCAAAAAAATCTAGCTATAGAAAATTCTCTGTAATTTCCCTCCCCATTAATACTTGGAGAGTCGACCCCATTTTCTTTTTCAAGATTAATTAAATTAGCCCCTCCTGCACCAACAACATCTAAATAAAAAGATTTATTTAACACAGAGGCTTGAAAAAAATTTGCAAAACCTTCAGACCATGCAAGTCGAGGGTCGATGCTTTCAACTCCGGAGTGCCTTCCCCCAGGACTGTTATCTTTTGAAAATGTAGATAATAAAAAATGAGAATACTCATGAATAATAACTGAATTATCAAATTCATCAGTGTCGGACACTCCTGTGTCTCCATTCATTCCGCCTAAAATAAAAATTCTAGAATGATTATTATTTTTTAAAAAAAAACTCACAGCAGGCGCAGTTTCGCCATCAACATAAGACCCAGGGTTTAATCCAGACTTCCAATAAACCTCTAGAGGAGTGGTGTTTGTAAAGTTAGATCCAACATTTTGTTTTAAAAATAAATTACTTTCAACAATTTGATCTAAAATATTAAAAGCACCAGAGTTATTAGTATTTAACTTTGTATTATCATTTTCTGGAAGAGTTGCAGTTAAATTAAGTGATTTTGATCTTCCAGAATTATCAGTGCTAAAAGATTTTTTTACAAAATAAGGCAAGCCCTCACTTGGACTGTTCATTACTGCTACATTTATATTTGCAACATCAGTGTTAGGTTTTAAAATATAAGAATAAATTATTAAGCTATAATCTGAACTTTTATTTAAAGTAAAATTAAATTCTCCGTCACCGCTAGTATTTCCACAATGTACAATTTTTCCAGAACTATTTAATACTCTGTAATCTGCATAGCGAATATTTTTGTCTTCGACACTGTCTGCGCCAATAAAAATAGGATTGCTTCCGTTTTCGCCATTAACTTCTGAAATTTTTGCTGTATATTTTGCGTGAATATTTATTTCAGTATTAGCGTCAGTTAAAGAAACCTCCACTTTACATTTTGTTATTTTAGATGGGTAAACACGCGATGTTTGGTCACCCCCAATAATGTCTACTGCTGATAATTTAATGTTACAAGAGGATAAAATTACACTATATAGTATGGAAAAAAATAAATGCTTCATGCTATTATGTCGGCAGTATTATTTTAATTTCAATATGACTAAAGTCTTAAATTTTTTTAATCTTTTTTTTTGACCTATTTTTGCTTTGAAGTCTTATATAAAGTGCGTATGTTTTAAATATAGACAATTTTTTAGTATTTTATAAAAGTATTTTGTAGAGGTGTATTATTATGTATTATAAAAAAAAAGCTGTTTTAAGTTTTTTTAAACTATTGTTAGCACCTTTATATTCGGCTGCCTTTTTGGCTGTATCTTTATCTGTCTTTTTAACTGTATTTTGCAACACAGTAATTGCAAAGCCTGATTTAATCAAAGCTTCAAAGCCTGATTTAATCAAAGCTTCAAAGCCTGTTAAAAATAAATATAAATCTTTAAAAAAATTTGCACAAATTTTACATTTAGTAGAAAACAAATATGTTAAAAATAAAGACATTAATCAGTTAGTAGACTTTAGTATAAAAGGATTGCTGTCTCAACTAGACCCTCACAGTCAGTATTTTTCAAAAAAAGAATATAAAGAATTTCAAATAGAAAATAGCGGAAAGTTTGCAGGGGTGGGGATAGAGGTAGCTTATAAAAAATTACAATTTATTATTTTGTCAGTAATGGACGGCAGCCCTGCACAAAAGGCAGGCCTAAAGGCTGGCGATATTTTATTTCAATTATCTGGCGAATCTGTTGATAATTTATCAATAGAAGATTTATCTAAAAAAATTAGAGGAAAAATTGGCAGCAGTGTAAAAATAAAAATATTAAGAGGCGAAAAAAAAACAGTATTAGAATTTTCTATTCGTAGAAAAATTATTAAAATAAAAAATGTTCAAGCAATAAGCTTAGACAAGGGTTACGAGTATATAAAAATACAATCTTTTTCTCGAAATGTATCACAAAAAGTTAATAAAATTTTAAAAAAATCTTTAAAAAAAAATAAAAAATTAAAAGGCCTTATTTTAGATTTACGATTTAACCCTGGAGGCTTGCTTTACGAGGCCGTTCAATTAAGCGATCTGTTTTTAAAAAAAGGTATTATTGTTCAGATAATTGGAAGAGATAAAAAAAATAAAGAAATTTTAAAAGCTAAAGAGCTAAATACATATAATGATGTTAAAGTAATAGTATTAATTAACCCATACTCTGCAAGTGCTAGCGAAATTGTAGCAGCCGCACTTAAAGAAAATAAAAGAGCATTAATTATGGGAGAAACATCTTTTGGAAAAGGTTCTGTGCAAAATTTTTTTCAACTAGAAAAAGGAGCAGCAGTTAAATTAACCATTGCTCACTATTATACTCCAGACGGACACTCTATTCAAAAAAAAGGAGTAGTGCCTAATATTTATATTAAAGATGTTGATACAAAGTTATTAAAAAAAGCAGTAATTAAACAAAAAGCTTTATTTAACGAGGCAAGTTTATTGTCAGCACTTAAAAATCAAAAAAATTTAACAACAAAAGATTTAAAAAAAAATAATATTGAATTTAATTTTTTTAAAATATCCAAATGCAAAAAAACAAAATACAAAAAAGCCTGCAAATTATTAAACAAAGACTTTTCTGTTTCACAAGCACTTAATTACCTAAAAATACTAGAAGACTTCTAAAGCAATCTGCACCAACTTGAGGGTCAGGTACACAAAAGCAAACAAGTACCCGACCCTCAAATCGCAACTACACCAACTTGAGGGTCAGGTACACAAAAGCAATCTGCACCGATTTGAGGGTCAGGTACACAAAGGTACTTATTAAGTAGTTGTAATTATTGCGCTTTTTAATAGATGCTCTACTAAATTAGATCGTTCTATTTGATATGCTAGTTGATTTTTTTTCTCTGGAGTTGAATAAAAATCTTTTACTTTTTGTATTTCTATACCTGTGGTTTTTGCATGCTCTTGCAACTTTGCCTCTATTGCAGCTTCGTCTGTTTTTATATTTAGCTTATGTGCTAGCTCTTGTATAATTAAAGATATCTTTAAAATTTTTTCTGCATTTGTTTTAAACTCAGTATCCCATTTTTTTTCGTAATCTTTAATTTGCTCTGCGTTTAAACCTTTTTCTTTTAACTCTTTGTGGCTTTCTTTTATTAATTGATCTTTTTGTTGAGCAACTAATTTTTCTGGCAAATTAAAAGTATTTTTTTCTACTAGTTTTTCAAACAATTGCTCTTCTAAATCTTTTTTATTCTGAAGAGTTGCCTCTTCTAAAAGATCTTTTTTAATAACTTCTTTAAACTCTGATAAACTTTTAAAATTAAAAGATTCGGCAAATTTGTCATCAACTGCCGGAAGCTGTTTTTGTTTTAAAGATTTTAACTCAACTTTAAATAAAACATCTTTGTTTTCTAATTCTTTTTTTTGATAACTTTTAGGAAACTTTAAATTTAAATCTTTTTTGCCACCCACTTCCATACCTATAACTCCATCTTCAAAGCCTGGAATAAAACTACCACTTCCTAAATCTAGATCAAAAGCCTTCATGCTTCCACCATCTAGAGGTTTGCCATCAACAAAACCATCAAAATCAATATTAGCAATATCTGATTTTTTAGCCTTTGTTCTATCAGTGATATCTTTTGTAACACTTTTTTGTTTTTGCAACATTTCTAAAGTTTGTTGTAAGCGATCATCTGTTACAGTTATTTTTTTATCTGTTAATTCTATTTTTTCGTAATTAGTAATATTTAATTTAGGATAAACTTCAAACTCTGCAGTAAATTTTAACTCTTCTGTTTCTATCCAGTTTTCATTATCTAAATGAATATGTGGCTGACCGATGGGGTTTAGTTTTTCTTTTACAATTGACTCTACATAAGATTCTTGAATAAGCTTTTCCATAACTTCATATTTTACTTTTGAATGATGAAGTTTTTTTAAAGTTTCTAAAGGAGCCTTTCCCTTTCTAAAACCCTTAACATGTGTGCTTTGCTGTAACTTACCGTACTGGTCTTTAAATTGGTCATCAATTTTATTGACAGGAATAGAGATGGCAATTTTTTTAGAAAATTCATTAATATTGTCTATTGTATACTTCATAAATTGCATTTATACGAGCATATAATAGCTTGTCAAATAGTTCTTTTTCATTTGTTATAATGCAATGGAGTGGCCTTTTAAATGTTAAAAATAAATATAAGCATACTTTTTTTAACACTATCAGTTTTGTCTTGCTCTCATAAAGAGCAAAAAAAAATAGCAAAAACACCTGTTAATTCGTTAACTTTTTTAAAAAAATTTAATAAAGCCAGCAAGCACTTAGATAATTTTAATTATAATAAATCTATTAAACTATTTAAAGAAATATTAAACTCCCATGCTCCAGAAAAATTTAAAAGCTTAATATGGTATAATTTAGGACGCGGTTACGAATCTGTAGGTAATTATAAACAGGCTAATAAATGTTATCGAAGCAGTATATTAAAATCAAGCAAGGCATATAAAAAATTAAAAACTTTATCTTTTGTTAGGCTTGCTTACACTTATAAATTTTTAAATCAACCAGATAAAGAACTATCTACTTTGATTGAGGCATATAAAGAAAAAAAATATTTGCCTTATTCTGTTTCAAACATTCAGTTACCAATTAATTTAGGCTCTGTGTACTGGATTTTAAATAATAAATCTTTAGCTAAAAAGTTTTTTTTAGAAGCAGAAAAAAATATTTTAACTACAAAAATTAAATATCGCGACCCAAAAAAGAAAATAAATATTATTGCAAAAGCATTTTATTTATCTAGCAAATTACCAAGATGGTCTAAAAAATATAAAAGTATTAATAAATATGTAGAGGAGCTATTTGTATTACAAATTTATCTTTTAAGAGCCTCTGCCTTAAACAGCGACAAGTGGTCTAAAAAATCATCTAAAGAATTATTAAAATCATATAAATTAATTTTTAAAGAACTAAAAAAACTTAAACACCAGCAGAGACTTGAAAAGCTTGAGGGTCAGGACCCCCCCCAAAAAAGGGGGGGTCCTGACCCTCAGAACGCTCAAAAGACTAATAGAGATTCTGACCCTCAAAAGACTAAGAAGACTCAAAAGACTAAGAAGGCTTATAAGTTGCTTAGAAAAAGCCTGTTGTATAATCTTAGCAAAGTTTTAAGTGCCTCTAAAGATTTAAAATCTTCTCAAAATTTAAAATCTTTTCAAAATATAAAATCAAAAACATTAAAAAATTTAATAAAAAAACTAAAACAATATCAGCTAAGACTTAAAAAAACTAAAACAATAAAAAACTAAAACAATATCAGCTAAGACTTAAAAAAACTAAAACAATAAAAAACTAAAACAATAAAAAACTAAAACAATAAAACAATAAAAAACTAATTTATTTTTTTAATTGGGTGGTGTTTTTCTAAATTTCTGGCAAGGTCTCCTAAATTTAAATGAGTATATTTTTGAGTAGTATTTAAATGTGCATGACCTAATAAATTTTGCAAAGTTCTAAGATTTGCACCGCTAATTAATAGGTGAGTGGCAAAGCTATGTCTTAAAACATGAGGGCTAAGACATTTATTAAACTCAGCCTGCTTTCCGGCTCTGTTTATTAAATTATAAGCTGTTCGAGTGTTAATGTTTAAAATACTTTTTGACATTGATAAAAGTTTTAATTTTTTTAAATAATTTACTGTTATGGGAAGTAAATTTACAAGTCGCTGCCTACCTCCCTTGCCTGTAAATAAAATACTTTTGTTATTAAAATCTACATCGCTCCACTTTAAACCACAGGCTTCACTTACTCGCAATCCGCTTCCGTATAAAAATAAAACTAAACAAAAACTTGTATAAGAATTTATTAAAGTTGGTAAATGATTTTTTGTTAAAGCAGATAAATGTTGTTTTTTTAAAACACGAATTAAATGCAAGGCCTCATCAAGTGATAAATAGTGTGGATGTTTTTGTGGAACTTTTGGGCAGGTAAGTTTGCTGCCCCAATTTATGTTAATTATTTTTTGTTCAAATAAAAAATTAAAAAAAGCTTTTAAGCAGGACAATTTTCGATTTCTACTGGAGGGGCCTAATGACTTCCATCTGCTAGGTAAATTTAAAAATAATTGCTGCCAATTAGTAAGTTTAATATTTTGATCTAGCCCTAACTTAATAGACTGAGCTAATATTTGATTTAAATCTGTAGAATAAGCCCTTAAAGTATGCCCAGAGCATGCCTCTTGATACTGTTTATAATGTAAAAATTTAGTAATACTGTTTTTTAAAAGCATGTAAAATTATCGACAAATTTGCTAAAAATATCAAAAATACAGTTTGGTACTATTATTGCTACCTAATATGTGACTAATATAAAGTATTGATAATACTAATGTTTTTGTAATATTTTTAATTAAAAAAATATATTTATATAAAAATAAAAAAAATTCATTATAGGCCTTGCAAAAAATTCAAATTTTCATATAATGCGACATGTTAAAAGCAGTGCATCAAAATGATACACTGTGTAAAAAAAGGAGTAACTATGTCAAATTCTAAATTCTTACCAAGATCTATTGTAAGTCCGTCTATAGTAAAGACAGACTCTTTTGAAAAGGCCACTATGCAAAGTGACTTAATTCGAAAAAATCAATTTTTATTTCAATCTATTTCTATGCAGCAATTAATGAACATGGCAATTAAAGTAGCAAGCTTTGATGTTCCAACTTTAATATCTGGCGAAAACGGAACAGGCAAAGGTTTGCTTGCAAGAGTTATTCATCAATTAAGTCCAAGATCTAAACAAGCTTTTGTGGAGGTTAATTGTGGAGTATTAAGAGAAAGTTTTGTTGAAAGCGAATTGTTTGGACACGAAAAAGGATCTTTTGTTGGAGCAATAGAGGAAAAGAAAGGATTAGTTGAGCTAGCACATAACGGAACATTACTTTTAGATGAAGTTAGTGATTTAAGTTTAGGCATACAAGCTAAGCTGTTAAGGTTTTTACAAACTGGTGAAATTTATAGAGTAGGGTCTTCAACACCAATTAGTATTGATGTTAGATTGCTTGCAACTAGCAACAAAGAGTTAGAATTACTTGTGGCTAAAAAAGAATTTAGAGAAGATTTTTTTTACAGAGTAAATACTGTATCTTTAAAATCTCCTCCACTAAGACACAGAAAAGAAGAAATTAATAGTTTAGTTGAATATTTTATTTCTTCTAAAACAAGTTTGCCAATTAAATTTAGTTCAGAAGCTTTAATTGCAATGTCTGACTATGCTTGGCCTGGTAACATTAGAGAATTAGAAAATATTTGCGAACGATTAATTGTTTTAGCTCCAGAGGATATGAATATTTTGCCAGAGCATTTACCAGAGCAATTATTATCTAAAGAAAACGAAAAAGCTAAAGCAAATCTTTCTTACGATCCAAGTTTAACTTTAAATGATATTCAAAAAGCTTATGTTTTAAGATCTTTAACACATTTTAAAGGCAATAAGACAAAAGTAGCCAAAGCTTTAGGTGTTACTATTAAAACTTTATATAATAAATTACACGAGTACGGTATTTTTGATAAATTTGCGACTTACAAAAAAACAAACTAATATAAATTAGTTTGTCCAAGAAAAATTTTTTATTCAAAGCAAAACAAACTAATATAAATTAGTTTGTCCAAGAAAAATTTTTCATTATTTTTATACACTCAGAAGTCCAATATTTTTTATTGGACTTTTTTCCCGTGCAAGTCAT
>JAAOIH010000011.1 GCA_015163875.1 Bdellovibrionales bacterium | reverse complement strand
GGAGGGTTGGGGCAAGGCAATGTGGCGTGGATTTGCATTTTTTTAATTTTTTCTATTAAAGTGGTTCGGTTTATTTGAAGTAATTTTGCTGCTTGATTTTTGTTTCCGCCTGTAACTTTTAAAGCTTCTATAATCCACTGTCTTTCGTAATTAAATAAATGATTTTTTAAATTAACACCATCTTTTGAAATATTAATTTTTATAGATTTATTTTCACTTTGAACCAAATATTCTTCAGGCAAATGTTTTAATAAAATTACAGGGGAGTTTTGCAAAACAACAAGTCTTTCTATTAAATTTTCTAACTCTCTAATATTTCCAGGCCAATTATAATCCATTAATTGTTTTGTAACAGAAATGCTAATATCTATTTTTGGTTTTTTGTATTGTTTTATAAACTTAGTTAAAAAATAATTAATTAACAGCGGAATGTCTGTAGGCCTATCTTTTAAATTAGGAATATTAACAGGAATAATATTTAATCTGTAATATAAATCTTCTCTAAATTTTTTTTGCGCAATAGCTTTTTTTAAATCTATATGAGTGGCTGTTAAAATTCGTAAGTTTGTTTTTATTTTTTTATTAGAACCTAACTGAGAAAATTCTTTTTCCTGCAACACTCTAAGTAATTTTACCTGTAAGTTTAACGGCATGTCTCCTATTTCGTCTAATAACAAAGTTCCACCAGTAGCTAATTCAAAAAGACCTTTTCTTTGGTTTAAAGCTCCAGTAAAACTACCCTTTGTGTGGCCAAACAATTTACTTTCTAATAAATCTGGAGGAAGTGAGGCACAATTAATTGCATAAAAATTATCATCTTGAGAATTTTTTGGATTATGAATATACCTAGCAATTAACTCCTTGCCAGTTCCGCTTTTTCCAGTAATTAAAGTTGTCGTATTTACTTCAGAAAGTTTTTTTGCAAGCTCTAATACTTTTAAAATTTTAGGGCTATTGCCAATAATATTTGTAGTATTATTTTTTAAGCTATTTTTTAATTTTGTATTTTCTATTTGTAAATCAATTTGTTTAATCGCCTTGTCGACTAAACTAAGCATCTCTTTTAAGTGAAAAGGTTTTTTTATAAAATGAAAAGCACCTCTTTTAGTTGACTCTATTGCAGAATCAATATCAGCATGACCAGAAAGCATAATGCTTAAGGTGTTTGTGTTTTGCAAATCAGATAAAATTTGAAAACCATCATTGTCTGGTAAAAAAAGATCTACAAGAGCTAGGTCAAAATATTCTTTTGTGTAATTTTCTTTAGCCTCTTTATATGTGCTTGCTGTTTTTATTTTGTATTGAGGATTTTCTAAAGCTCTTTTTAGTGCGATAATTAAGCTTGGATCATCGTCTATTAATAAAATATTGTACAGCTTTTTCATTTTACCTTTTATTTAAATGCAATCTTTTTAGTAGATATAAATAGTATTTTTACAATATCAAATTTATAAGATTTTCTCTAAGAAAAACTTGACGACTAGACCGAAAGAAAACAATTGTCTAGTTTTTAAAATTAACAATATGCCAAAGTAGTTAGCAATTAACAGCCAAGCAAATTTTTTTGTAAGCCTTTGGTCCGTAGATAGTAAATATTATTTTTTAGCAAATGATAAAAGATTTTTTATAATTTCTGAGCATTTTAAAATAGCAGTTTTTATTTCTGTTAAATCTTTTTGTAGAGGTGAGCCAGCTTCAATTTGATTCTTAACTAAGTCTATATAAATTAACATACTGCCAACAGGATTATTAAGTTCATGAGCAATGCTACTGCTAATTAAGCCTAGCTCTACCTTTTGTGACTCAGTTAAAAGCTCTTTTTCTATTTTTTTTTGCTGACTAATATCACGAAAAAAATAAAGCGAAATATCTTCTTGCTCGTGTGTGCTAATTTTAAAATTTTGATTTAAAACTTCATAGTAACTGGAGGGGTTTGTTTTACTAATTTTATTTTCGTGATTTTTTATGCACTCCACCTCAAAAATATTAAAATTATTTTTAGCACTTTTGTTAATAATTTTGTAGCTTAAAAACTCTGCTTTAAAAAAAGTATCAAATGCATACGCACCAATAATAAGATCTTGAGTTTGCCCGCTGTGTTTTAAATATTTTTGATTTGCAGTATAAATTTTAGCAAACTTATCTGTTAAACATAAAGGCGTGGATATGCTATCAAAAATTAACCTCCACTGATTAAATAATTCTTTTTTTTGAGACTTTATAAAAACTTTTGGAATAATAACACTAAGTATTTTTTTAATTTTTTTTAACTCATAAATATTTTGCTCACTAAATGTTTTAAGCTTTAAAAATTTTAAGCGTATTTTTTGTTTAGAGCTGTCTAAATTAATATTAATATAATATGTAGAGCTAGTGTTTGCAGATTTATTATCATTTAATAAAATAGAAAAATTATCTAATAAAAAATATTTAAAAAATATTTTGCCAAGGCAAACCTCCAGACGCTTTAAGTTACTTTCTTTAAAGCCTATAAGAAAAATCTCTTTTTTTAATAATAAAAAAGCAGCACTGATAGTTTTGTCTTCAATATTGGTTGTCATATTAGTATGTTAGCAAATAATTGCCTGTTTGCCTATATAGCAATTTTTTGCTATGAGTAACGAGATATGTCAAAAATAGATTACAGCAAAATCAGCGTCATTATTTTAGCTGCAGGAAAGGGCACTAGAATGAAGTCTAACTTGCCAAAAGTGCTTCACCCAGTTGCTGGGTTGCCTATTTTATATAGAACATTAACTCAAATTAAATCTTTGGGAGTAAAAGATGTTCGCGTAGTAGTTGGGCACGGACAAAAATTAGTAGAACCTCTGGTAAATAATTTTAGAGCAAAAGTATGTATACAAAAAGAATTAAATGGAACCGCAGGTGCTGTAATGTCTGCGGATTTAAACAGTGCCCAAGATAACATAATTATTTTAAACGGAGATCATCCATTTATCAGAGCCAAAGAGCTAGATGATTTAATAAAAAAACACATCAATCAAAATTCTGAATTTTCTGTAATTACATCTGTAGTTAAATACCCTGGAGACAGGGGACGAATGCTTTATTTTGAAAATAAACCAAAAGCAATTATAGAAGCAAAAGATGCAAGCATTGAAACTTTAAAAATTAAAGAAGTAAATACGGGAATGTATATTACAAAATTAAATTTATTAAAAAAATTTTTACCAAAACTTACAACTCATGCAAATTCTAAAGAATTATACTTTACAGAAGTTTTAAGTTTAGCCGTAGAATCTGATTGCAAAGTTTCTTTTTTAAAAGCCTCTAATGATTTAGCTTTTGGAGTTAACTCTCAAGAAGACTTAGCAATTGCTACTGGCATGGCCTTTAAAAATAAAAATAAAATTTTAATGAGCAAAGGCGTTGTTATATTAAATCCAAAAACTACTTTTATAGAAGAGCTTGTAGAGGTGGGTCCAGGAACTGTAATTTATCCAGGAGCTCACCTAAAAGGAAAAACTGCAATAGGTTGTTTTTGTGTATTAGAGCCCAATGTGTTTATTAATTCTTCTTGCGTTGAAAACAGCGTTCAAATAAAAATGGGATCATACATTGAATCATCTGTGTTAAAAGAAAAAGCAGTTGTCGGGCCTTATGCTCACCTGCGACCAGAAAGTCATATTGGTAAATCTGCAAAAATTGGAAATTTTGTAGAAACAAAAAAAGCAATAATTGGCGACGGAGTAAAAGCTTCGCACTTAAGTTACTTAGGCGATGTTACAATAGGGGCTAATACTAATATTGGCTGCGGAGTTGTTACATGCAATTATACTTTAAATAAAACTAAAGAAAAAACTATTATTGGAAGCAATGTATTTGTAGGAAGCAATACTCAATTAATTGCTCCAGTTGAATTAAAAAACAAATCTTGCACGGCAGCTGGGTCTGTAATTAATAAAGATGTTCCAGAAAAAGCTTTAGCAGTGGCAAGAGCAAAACAAATTAATAAAGAAAATTTTAAAAAAGATTAAAAAAGAATAAAGAAAATTTTAAAAAAGATTAAAGAGAATATATGTGTGGAATTATTGGATGTGTTGGAGTTACAAACTCTAAACAAGTTTTATTAGAAGGATTAAAAACTTTAGAATATAGAGGTTACGATAGCTCTGGGATTGCAATTTTTAACAAAGACAATGTAAATATTGTTAAAGCTGTTGGCAAGCTAAGCCAGTTGCAAAAAAAAGTTAACAATCAAGAAATGCTAGGAAGCCACGGAATAGCACACACCCGCTGGGCAACTCATGGTAAAGTTACAGAAGAAAACGCGCATCCACATATTGTTGGCTCAATTAGCATTGTTCATAATGGAATTATTGAAAATTATCGTAAATTAAAAACAGAATTATTAAAAGATGGTGTTGTATTTAAATCCGAAACAGACACAGAAGTTATTGCGCACTTGTTAAATAATTATTACGAAAAAGAAAAATCTTTATTACAGGCTGTTAAAAAAGTAAAATCTGTTTTACAAGGATCATTTGCACTGCTTGTGTCATCTGTAAAAGAGCCACAAACTTTGGTAGCTTTAAAAAGTGGGCCGCCATTATTATTTGCAAGATCTAATGAATCTTATTTTTTTTCTAGTGATAGCTTGGCTTTTCAAAACTATGCTACAGAATTTTTTCCATTAGAAGACGGAGATATTATCGAAGTTAAAAAAGATAAGTTTTCTTTACTACGAGACAAAAACAAAAACGAAAACAAAAGCAAAAACGAAAACAAAAACGAAAACGAAAATGAAATAATAGATCAAAAAAACTTAATTTGGATAAAAGTTTCTAAAGACCAATACTCTTTAAGCAAGCAATCATACAAACATTTTATGTTAAAAGAAATTTTTGAACAACCACAAGTAAGTGTCCAAGCTATTTCGCCATATATAGATCAAGTAAAAATGGAATTACTTTTACCCTGTAAAGATTTACAACAAAAAATAAAAAAAACTAAAAAGATTTTTATTATTGCCTGCGGAACTAGTTTTTACGCCGCAATGGAGGCCAAATATTATATAGAAAAAGCAGCGGGTGTTTCTGTAGAGGTGGACACTGCCAGCGAATTTAGATATCGACACACTCCAATTGACCAAGATGATTTGGTTTTACTTATTTCACAAAGTGGCGAAACTGCAGATACTTTATCTGTATTAAGATCGTTAAAAGAAAAAGAAATTTCTGTTATTAGTTTATGCAATACCAAATCATCAAGCATTGATCGCTTAAGTGATTTTTCTTATTATATGAATGCAGGAGTAGAGGTTGCCGTAGCCAGCACAAAAGCTTTTGTTAATTCTTTAATTATTTTAAATATTTTTTCAGAACAAATTGCAAAAATAAAAAATAAACTAACTACCACAGATGAAAAAGATTTTGTTGCCTCTATGCTATCTTTGCCAAGATTACTTGGCGAGGTTTTAGATTTTTCAATAGCTATAAAAGATAAAGTTGAATTTTTAAGCAAACACAAAGGTTTTTTATTTATGGGAAGGGGTTTTAGCTTTCCAATTAGCATGGAGGGAGCTTTAAAATTAAAAGAGCTAGTCTATTTACACGCAGAAGCTTATTCTTTTGGCGAAATGAAGCACGGCCCACTAGCCTTAATAGATAAAAATATGTTAGTAATTGCACTTGTTCCAAAAGATGAATTTTACGAAAAATCTTTAAGCAACCTAGAAGAAGTTCGCTCAAGGGGAGCTTCAATTTTTGGCATTGGCTCTTATCAAGATAAAGAGCTGGCAAGATTATCAACAGAGCACTTTTTTTTACCTAAAATAACAGAATCTTTTTGCTGGTCTTTAAATCCTATTTTAGCAAGCCTGCCTATGCAACTGCTAGCTTATTATTTTTCAGATTATTTAGGTCACGATGTAGATCAACCTAGAAATTTAGCAAAGTCAGTTACTGTAGAATAGCACAAAATAAAAAACTACAAAACAAAACAAAACAAAACAAAAAACTACAAACTATTATACCAGTTTAAAAAATAATACTTAGCATTTTTAATTTGTAAATCTCGTCTAACTTGTTTATTTTTTCGACCTTTTAATTTTTGATCTTTTATATAATCACTGCCTTGTAACTTTACAATGTCATCTTCTGTTAAAGGTTTAAATAAAGAAAAATTAATATTTGTAGGTTGAAAGTTTTCTTTGTCTTCTGTAATTGCATTTAACAAAGCTCCAAAAGCTGACTGTTGTGGAGGGGGAGTAAAAAGATTTTCTTTTTCAATTGCAATTGCTGCAAGCAAACCTATGCAAGTAGATTCAAAATAACCTTCAACTCCAGTAATCTGTCCTGCAAAAAATAATTGATTATCTTTTTTACTACTTAAGTTTGTATTTAATTTTTTTGGGCTGTTTATATATAAATTTCTATGAATGCTACCTAGTTTTAAAAAATCTGCATTTTCAAGACCAGGTATCATTTTAAAAATACGCTTTTGCTCTGGGTAACTCATTTTGGTTTGAAACCCAACCATATTATATGATGTTTTATTTTTATTTTCTGCCCTAAGCTGTACAACTGCAAAAGATTTTTCTTTACTATGTGGATTTGTTAAACCTTTTGGAGAAAGTGGGCCAAATCTTAAACTAAGATCACCTCTACTAATAATAACTTCAATGGGCATGCAGGCATCAAAGTACGGAGTGTTTTTTATTAATTCTAAATCTTTTTTTTCAAAATTTTTAAATTCTAAAGTATCTGCTTTTTTAATTTCTGTAATAAGATTAAAATATTCTTCTTTAGTTAATGGACAATTAATATAATCTTTTTCTACATCATCAAATCTGTTAGCAAGCCAAACTTTATCCCAATTAATAGATTCGGCATCTATTATTGGCGCGATAGCATCAAAAAAATAAAGAGAATCTGTGTTAAGATGATTGCTTAAAGATTTTGCTAAATTTTTATTAGTTAAAGGGCCAGATGCTATTACAGCAGGCATTTTTAGATCACTTAAAGAGTCTATAGCTTTTTGTATAATTGTTATGTTAGGGTGCTTTTTTAAGTGACTTGTAATTTCTTTTGCAAAAAGTTTTCTATCAACAGCTAAAGCCATCCCTGCGGGAACTTGATATTTTTTAGCTATTTTTAATATTAGTGAATTTAATTTTTCTGCCTCCCATTTTAACTGCCCAGGAGCTGAGTAATTTGTTTGGCTTCCAAAAGAATTAGAGCATACAAGTTCTGCAAAATCTTTAGTTTGATGAGCAGGTGTCATTTGCTTGTCTCGCATTTCATACAAAGTTACATTGTAGCCTTTTTCAGCTAGTTGAAAAGCACACTCACTGCCAGCAAGGCCTGCTCCCACTATAGATACTTTTTTCATGTTTTTTAAACCTATTATTATTTTTTTGCAGAGCAATATTTATTGATTTACTTACCTGTTGTATGTCACACATATATATATGTCTAATAAAAAACAAAGCAAATATGTTTTTGATACACCTCCCATGTTTAAAACAAAATTTAAACAATCAAGAACATCTAACCTAGAAACACCTTCGCAAGTTTTAGAGTCTACATTTAAGGGAAAGAGTTTTTTTTCTCAAGGTTTTATTAGGTGGAGGGTGTGGGGATCGTGGTCAGAAATAGTAGGAAAGGATCTGGCAGCACAAACAGAACCAGTGTTTCACCGTGATTTTTGTTTAAGTATTTGGGCAAGCACACCAGCCTTAGCACAAGATTTATCCTTTTCGTCTGAGCCTTTAAAAGAGAAAATTAATAAGTTTGTTGGCTCAGATTGGGTTAAAACTGTACGGATTACATCTTATAAAAAACAAAATTCTGTTAACACAGGCTTTATAAAAAATTTAAAAAAGTTTTTTTAGTATCTTATTAAGTCAAAATTTTAAAAAAATAGCATACTTTGTAGTCACTTTTTATATTTAATACAATTTTTATTATTTTTTAAAGATTACAATCTTTAGGCTAGCTAGTCCATGGCCGAGTAATATTGTAAGAAACAAAAGGGGAAATTATGAAAACCTTATTATACAAACTATTAATGTCTAGTTTATTTTTATGGACTATATCTTGTGGGCAAATAGAATTGTCATCTGTTGATGGCATTCAACCTTTATCTAAAATAACACAAGTAGAAAAAAATACAGAAAAATTAATTAACAGCCACAAACTGTTAAATACAGAATTAGCTAGGTCTTATTCTAAAGTAATCTCCAAAGTATCTGATGCAGCAAATCCTTTTACTTTGGCAAGATTAATTTTAGATAACGAATCTGGATTAGATGAGCTATTTGATTGGGCAGATAAACTTTTAGACAACCTTGAAAAAGTTAACTCCCCATTAGTTAACAGCAGGGCAGATGAAATTAGAGAATTAAGAGATTCAGAATCAGATCCTGAATTAAGAGAAAGATATGATGCTATTTTAGAAAGATTAGAAGAAGAACATTCTGTAACAAGGATTAATGTTTCTTATTTACAAAGAAAAGTTAGAAAAGGAATTCTTAATCTTAACAAAGCTCAAGATTGGATGTTCCGTAGTTTTTGGTCAACAGTATTTTTTATAACTTTTGGCTCTAATATTCAGGATAAAATTATAGATTTAGAAGTTACTTTAAATTATTTAGATGTAAACTTAGAAAGAATGGATCAAGATTAATAATTAAAATGAATAATAAAATTTTAGGCGTATATACAAGCGGGGGAGACTCCCCAGGAATGAATGCAAGCTTAAGGGCAATTGTAAGATTAGCAATTCACAATGGTTGGAAAGTTATTGGAATTGAAAAAGCTTACAAAGGAATGCTTGAAAAAAATTTTAAAACATTAGATTTAAATTTTGTTGCACAAATTATTCAAAGAGGAGGGACTGTTTTACAAAGTTCCCGTTATCCAGAATTTTTAAAAAAAGAAGTCAGACAAAAAGCTTATAACAATTTAAAAGAACAAGGAATCTCTGCCTTAATTTGCATAGGCGGAGACGGATCTTTTAAAGGTCTTTCAGCTTTGCACAAAGAATTTAATATTAATGCAGTAGGCATTCCTGCAACAATTGATAATGACATTTACGGCACAGATTTATCTTTAGGTTTTGATACAGCAAGTAATGTTGTATTATCTGCAATAGATTGTATTCGAGACACAGCAGACAGCCACGGAAGAGTTTTTTTAATAGAAGTAATGGGCCACAACTTTGGTTTTTTAGCACTACATACAGCTTTATCGGGAGGGGCAGAAGATGTTTTTTTGCCTCAAGATAATTTAAAAATAAAATTACCACAAGTAGCAGCTAATATTAAAAAAAGACAAAGCAGAGGTAAAAAAGGACATATTTTAATTGTAGCAGAAGATTTAAACAAACAAGCTTACTCATACCAAATTGCAAAACAATTAAAAACAATTGCACCAGATATAGATATAAAAGTTTCCATTCTTGGACATATGCAAAGGGGAGGTTCACCAACCTGCCTAGACAGATCTTTAGGCGCTAGATTTGGAATTAAATCTGTAGAGTTATTAGAAGAAATGTTTTTATTAAATAATCCAAAGCAATTAGCCGTTGTATTAAAGCAGGGAAAAATATCTAGCTTAGACTTAAAAGATGTTATTAGTAGAAAAAAAGAATTAAATGAAGAAGAGTTAAGTAATTATATTCGTATTTTGGCTGGATAATTTTTTTAATATATTTGATATACGGACATATTTTTTTAATATTTCGGATATTTTTATATAAAATAGTCTTTTTTGGTAATTATACTAGGTTGAGTATCTTTTAAAAGATATATTGTTGTATGTTTGCTGGCACAATAATTTCTTTTTTTTAAAGTTAAGGGTAATAAATGTTTATCTATTTGTATGTAAAATAAATAGTGTAAATAAACAGGCAATATAAAAAAGATTATTAGCCATAGGATAAAATTATGTATACAAAAACTTTAATACAAAATCAAAACTTACCTCACACTGGAGGGGTAGCAAATTTGTTAATTAAACACTCTGGCAACAAAGACCAAATTGTAGAAGTTGGAGAGTTTTTAACTATAGGCAGAGACACTGTAAACCAAGTTGTGTTTGATGATCCTTTTTTATCATCACGACACGCCAGAATAGAAAAAAAAGATTCTGGATATGTTATTAAAGATTTACAAAGTCATAATGGAATTTATGTTAACGGAGTTAAAGTGGGCGAGGCGGCACTAGAGCATTTTGATAAAATTAATATTGGCGAAATAGAATTTACATTTTTAATGCAAATAAATAAAGTTATCTCTGACTCTTTTTTAGAAAGTAAAAATGAAGATTGGAAAAAAGTTTTATTAAACATTCCAAAACTTGCAAGCAGTAGCTTTCCTGTTTTAGTTTACGGCCCATCAGGCAGTGGTAAAGAAATAATTGCACAAAGCTTGCATAAAAATTCTAAACAGGGAAGCCGACCAATGATTAATGTTAACTGCAGTGCTTTAAATGAAAGCTTAATTGAAAGCGAATTATTTGGACACATAAAGGGAAGTTTTACAGGAGCACAGCAAGACAGAAAAGGCGCATTTTTAATGGCATCTAACAGCACATTATTTTTAGACGAAATTGGAGACCTGCCATTATCACTGCAGCCAAAACTTTTAAGAGCTTTAGAAAATCAAGAAATTAAACCCGTAGGTGCAGACAACCCAATAAAAGTAAATGTTAGAATTATTGCGGCAACTCATAAAAATTTAGCACAAGAAGTAGCTAGAGGTAATTTTAGAGAAGATTTATTTTACAGATTAAATGTTTTAAAAATAACAGTACCAAGCTTGTCAGAAAGAGAAGAAGATTTTGAATCACTATTATATTTTTTCGCAAAAAAATATAAAGTAAGATTTTCTTTTATGGCAATAAAGGCATTAAAAAGACAGGACTGGCCAGGGCAAATTAGAGAATTAAAAAATACTGTTGCAAGAGCTGCTGCCTTATTTGGAAAAGAAGAAATAACAGAAGGCAATTTAAAAGACATTATACAATCAGAAAATATAGTTTTAGAAAATCAAAACCCAATTTTAAAAGCTTACGAAAACATAGAGCCAAGCACTCTTAAAGTTTTAGAAAAAAAAGTAATTTACGAAAGACTTGCTGCAAATTTTGGAAATCAAAGAAAAACAGCAGATGAACTGGGAATTCCAAAAAGCACCCTGCATGACAGAATTAAAACATACGAAATAGATGTAAAAAAATTCAAAAAAAACCGTTAATTTGTAACAAAAAACAGCCTTAGGCTATTAACAGGCAGGTGTAAGTTGAAAAAATTACTATTTGTTTTTAACATTGGATTAAAGCTTTTTACAAAGTGATTTTGTTGCTGTAATAAAGCAGGTATGAAAGCCGTTGGAGTGATACCTGCCCGTCTAGCCTCTACTAGATTTCCTTCGAAATTATTACATATAATTGCGGGAAAGCCGCTTCTTCACTGGGTTGTAGAAAGCTCACTAAAGGCTACATCTTTAAGCTCTGTAATTGTTGCAACCGATAGCGAAGAAATTAAAAACAGTTTAAAAAAGTTTCCAGTAAATATTGTGATGACAGATTCTAACTTATCATCAGGAAGTGATAGAGTTTGGGCTGCAGTTAAAAATTCTTTAGAAGATATTATTGTAAACATTCAAGGCGACGAAGCTTTGTTAGAGCCAGGTCATATTGACTTAGCTGTTAAAACTTTATTAAACAAAACTTTAACAAATAATTTAGCAGTTAGCACTTTGGCTTGTAATTTACCAAGAGGCGAAGAAAATAATTTAAATGCAGTTAAGGTAATTTGTGATCACAAAGATAGAGCAATTTATTTTAGCAGATATCCAGTTCCTTATTCTCGCGCTATTAGAAAAAAAGATGATGTGTCTTTACAGCATATAGGTCTGTATGCTTACACTCGCGATGCTTTAAAATTATTTTGTTCAAAACCTCCAGTATCTTTAGAGCAAAGTGAATCTTTAGAGCAACTAAGATTAATTTATTGGGGAGTTCCTATTTATGTAAAAAAAATAGAGCAACAATTAATTGGAGTAGACAGTATTGAAGATGCTAAAAAAGTAGAAGCTATGTTATTAAAAAAAGAAAATTAATTATAAAAAAATTTAAACTATGAATATAAAAAATAAAAACAACACATCTAAAGCTAAGTATATTTTTGTCACAGGAGGAGTGGTATCTTCTTTAGGAAAAGGCTTAACTGCTGCAAGCTTAGGAGCTCTGTTTGTAGCCAGAGGCTTTAGTGTTAGCCTTATGAAGTGTGACCCTTATATTAATGTAGACCCTGGCACGCTTTCGCCATTTCAACATGGAGAAGTTTTTGTAACCGAAGATGGAGCAGAAACTGATTTAGATTTAGGGCATTACGAAAGATTTTTGGATTGTAATTTAAGTAAAAATCACAGCATCACAACTGGCCAAGTTTATGAAACAGTTATTGCAAACGAAAGACGAGGCGATTATTTAGGCGGCACAGTACAAGTAATCCCACACATCACCGATGAAATTAAACGCCGCATTTATATTGCATCAAAATCTATAAAAAATAAAACCTCTGTTAAAATAAAACAAAATAAACATGTTGATATTTCTATTGTCGAAATAGGCGGAACAGTTGGTGACATAGAGGGATTGCCTTTTTTAGAGGCTATTAGGCAAATTGGCTTGGATTTAAATAGTAATCAAGTAGCCTTTGTTCACCTTACTTACCTACCTTATTTAGAAAAAGTAGAAGAATTAAAAAGTAAGCCAACTCAACACTCTGTAAAAGCATTAAGAGAAATTGGAATTCATCCAGATTTTTTAATTTGCAGATCAGAGAAAGAAATTTTTTTAGATATAAAGAAAAAAATTAGCGCTCAATGTAGCGTAAAAATAGATAATATTATTTCTGCTACAGACTCTAGTAACATTTATGAAGTTCCACTAGCTTTAGCAAATAATAAATTGGATCTGCAATTATTAGAACATTTTAATATAGCAAAAAAAACTTTAAAGTTACAAAAGTGGAAATCTTTGGCTGAAAATATTAAAAAACAAAAAAAAGAAGTTATAATTGCTGTTGTCGGAAAGTATACGCACTTAAAAGAAAGTTATAAATCTTTACACGAAGCTTTAGTTCACGGGTCTATTTTGCATAATGTAAAAGTAAAAATTAAATATATAGATTCAGAAAAAATTAGCTCTAAAAATATAAATATTTTATTAAAAGATGTCGGAGGAATTTTGGTACCAGGAGGCTTTGGTAACAGGGGCATTTCAGGAAAGATGCTTGCTATTAAACATGCCAGAGAAAAAAAGATTCCTTTTTTTGGAATTTGTTTAGGTTTGCAAATAGCTGTTATTGAGTTTGCAAAAAATATGTGCAATTTAAAATCAGTTACTAGCGAAGAATTTATAACAAAATCTAGTGATAAAAAAAATTGCATTATTGCTTTAATGGAAGATCAAAAAAAACAAAATAAAAAAGGCGCAAGCATGAGACTAGGGGCTTATGATTGCAATCTAAAAGATAATACTTTAATTTCTAGTATTTATAAAAATAAAAATATTTCAGAAAGGCACAGGCATCGTTATGAATTTAATAATAAATATCTTTCTACATTAAAAAAGGCAGGCTTAGTATTTTCTGGAGTTAATAAAAAGATGAATTTAATAGAATCTGTAGAAATAAAAAAACACCCTTGGTTTTTAGCTGTGCAATTTCACCCAGAATTTAAATCTAGACCATTAAACCCGCACCCATTATTTGCAAGTTTTATTGGAGCGTCTGTAAAAAAAAAGTTTTGTAAAAAAAAAGTTTTGTAAAAAGATAAGTTTTGTAAAAAGATAAGTTTTGTAAAAAGATATTATAAAAAAAAGAAGGTTTTATGAATGACGAAAAAATTATATCAACAGCTAAGCAAGTTTTGCACCTAGAGGCAAATGCGATTGAAGATTTAAGTAAAACTTTAAATTTAGATTTTGTAAGTGCCGTAAAAGCAATTGTGTCTTGTAAGTCTAAAATTGTATTTTCTGGAATTGGAAAATCTGGACAAATTGCGCGAAAACTTGCAAGCACTTTTAGCTCTACTGGTAGCCCATCTATTTTTTTACATATGGCCGAAGCCATGCACGGGGATTTTGGAGTTTTATCTAAAGATGATTTATTAATTGTTATTAGTTATAGCGGCCAAGGAACAGATTTATCGGCTCTATTAAAATATGCAACTAGAAAATCAATTAAGCTTGTGGCAATTACTGGCAATAGCAAAAGTATTTTAGCTCAATCATCTGATATTTGTTTAAACATACAGGTTAAAAAAGAAGCATGTCCATTGGGACTGGCTCCAACTTGTAGCTCGACTGTAAGTTTGGCCCTAGGTGACGCTTTAGCAGTTTCGGCATTAGAGCTTCGCGGTTTTAAAGAAGAAAATTTTGCAGAACTTCACCCAGGTGGAAGTTTAGGAAGGCGACTGTTAACAAAAGTTTCTGACTTAATGCACACAAAAAATTTACCATTTGTAGATATCGAAGAAAATTTTTTAAAAATTATGTCTGTAATGACTTCTTCAAAAGTAAGAGGAGTGGTAGGAGTTTTAAAAGATTCACAACTTGTAGGAGTTATCACCGATGGAGATATTAGAGTTTTTTTACAAACATTTACAGGAGATATTAAGTCACAAAAAGCCAGCAGCATAATGAGCGACTCTCCAAAAAGTATTTTATTTAATTTGCTTGCAGAAAAAGCTTTGCAAAAAATGGAAGAATTTAAAATTCAAACTTTGTTTGTACTTAAAGAGTGTGATGCAAAAAATGCTGACTTTAATACAATTATTTTTGCAGAAAATAAAAAACAAGTTGTTGGATTGATACATTTTCAAGATTTATTACAGGCAAAAATACTTTAGTCTAGTAAATTAAAGTTATTTTAACTCTTTTTTTTCATCAATCGCTAGACTAGTCTAAATGCTTTGCCTGCTTGATAGCTAAGAGCTTTTTGTATTACTCTAAGTATGTGAAAAGTATTAGTTTTATTTTATTTATTTTATTTTTTAGTACAATTTCTGCAAATGCTAGAGATTTAACTTTTGATTTAAAGTTTTTGCCAAAAGAAACAGTACTGCCAATAGTTAAAGACAGAGTATTTATTAAAAATAAAAGTATTTTATTAAATAACAGACTTAGCTTAGGAGTAGGCGGAGGTGTAATTTTAACAGAAGCTTTATTTAATAATGCTGCAGCTTCTGTATCTTTAAATTATAACTTTACAGAGCTTCATGCTTTTTCACTAAATTCTTTTATCAGAATTCCTGGATTGTCAGATGCTGGAAAAAGTTTGAATCAATTAGACTCAGCCTTTCATTTAGATAAAGTTCCATATTTAAAAGCTCTTCACTATGCACTGTATAAATATACCGCCTATTATGGAAAAATTAGCTTAAGCCATGATTGGATTATGAACTTAACTACCTCTCTTAATTTGGGGGGAGGAGTGGCTCAATATAATGATGCCAATTTTCCATTAATGACATTAGGTGCAGATCAAAATTTTTATTTTAATTCAAGCATAGCTCTTAATTTTTCTTTAGGTTTATTTGTTTATAAAGGAGCTGATTTTTTTTGCAAAGAACAAAACGGAAACGATATATGCGTACAGAACCCTCCACAAAAAGGAGGAAGTCCCCGTATGATTTTGTCTAAAGAATTAAATGAAGCTTGGTATCCACACACATATGTAAATATAGGATTAGTTTATTTATTTTAAGGAGAATTTTGTTTAAGTTATTTTTATTTTTTATATTAATATTTGTTTTAGCTCCGCTAAGTAGCTTTGCTAGTTCAAAAAAACATTGGCTTCATGTTGATGGCGAAAAAAACTTTTCTAATATTATTGTAATATCTAAAAAGTTTTTAAGAAAAACTAATAAATTAGAGGTTTTTACTTATGGGGCTGCAAGTATTAATAATGCATTTTATTTAGACATAGCCCCAGGGATTGATCTTACTTATTATTTTAAAGAAAAATATGCAATAAGCTTTTCTTACTTACATTTTTTTAATTCTAAAAAGAAAATAACAAAACAGTTAGATGAAACAGAAATAAATGGTAAAATTGGCTCTGTCCCAAGGCAATTTATTGGAGCATATTTTCATTGGTCGCCAATTTATGGAAAATTTGCATTATTAAATAAAAAATTAATTCCTTTTGACTTGTATTTTGCCTTAGGGCTTGGACAATTTAGCGCTGAGTATAGAGAATCAAAGGATAATGGTAGCGATAAAATATCGCCTTTTAAGGCAATAGCTTTTTCAGGACAAATGGGACAACAGTTTGCATGGAGCTCAAACACCGCTATACATTGGAAAATTTTATGGAATTTTTTTCAACTTCCAAAAAATTCAACAGTAAGTGGATACACAAACAATATTTTATTTGGGATGGGAGTTAGTTGGTTTTTGGGTGGAGAAAAAACAAGTAGGTAGATTATGAAGATGTTTAGTTTAAATAATATAGTTATTTTTTGCAGACTCTATGTGACATCTGCGTTGTATTTATTATCTGCATTTTTTGTGTTTTTTATAATATCTGCATTCTCGCAAAATACTTTTGCTGCAAAAAATTTTTCTACTCGCGGATCAAAAATTAATAAAATTTCTAGATTAATTAGCTCAGGCAACAGCAGAAAAGCTTCTGTTAAAATTATGTCACTGCTAAAGCTTAAAGAATACAGAAGGTCTAAGCCGAGGTTATATTTTTTGCTAGGGCTTTCTTTTGAAAAATTAAATCTAAAGCACTCATCTGTTTGGGCACTGTTGCAATCTATTAAAAGCTCAAACGGCAGTGGAAGATATGCACAAACAAGTTTGACAAGATTACTTTTAACAGCAAGTTTTTTAAAAGATGGAAAATCTATTAAAGAAGCTTTATCTTTAATTTCATTAACTAGTTTTGATAGAAAAAATCGCGCAAAACTTTATTATATTTTAGGTAAAAATTATTTTGCAAAAAATAATTTTAACAAAGCTGCATTATATTTTTCAAAAGTACAAAGACGAAGCTCTTTATATTTTTTATCCCGTTACTTTTTAGCAAATTCTTTAACAGAGGCTAAAAAATTAAGAAGGGCATTAAGAGAATTTAAAAAAATAACCAACAAAAGTAAACCATATACTAAAATGCACACAGCCTCTTTGCTTGGACAGGCCAGAGTTTATTATCAATTAAAAAACTACAAAAGAGCTTTAACTTTTTATTACAAAGTACCTAGAGATTCTGAATTCTGGCTTGACTCATTACAAGAATCAGCTTGGACAGAATTAAGACTTAACAAATTAAATGGATCTTTAAGGCATTTTCAAACTATACATTCTTCTTATTACAAAGAAAATTATATTCCAGAATCTTTAATTTTAAGAGCTGTAGTTTATTTAAAATTATGTAAATACGACGAAATAAAAAAGATTTTAAAAATTTATAATCAAGAATATACAAGGGCATTGGGCGATGTTTCGTATTTATTAAAAAATAAAGGCTCTATTTATAAGTTTTATATTAAACTATTAAGTAAAAAGAAAGTAAAATCATGGCAAACAAAACTTGCAAGCTCTGATGCAGCTATAACTTTATTTAAACAAATTATTAGCCTGATAAAAGAAAAAAATAACTTAAGCAGATTTTATTCTTCTAGATCAAATTCTGCAAGGTCTGTATTTAAAAATATTAGATCACAGTTATCATTTTCTAAAAACTCTTTAAGAGTTTTAGGAACATACTCTTTGGCTAAAATGAATCAGCAGTTAATTAATTTAAAAAAACAAAAAGATTTTATTCGCTATGAACTATTAAAATCAAGACAAACGGCTATAAAGAAAAAAATTGTAGAAAAAAAATTAGGAATACAAAAAGAATATATAGAAGAAGATAAAAGAGATTTTTATATTCAAAACGGATATGAGTACTGGCCATTTCAAGGAGAGTATTGGCTAGACGAGCTAGGTAATTACTATTATATTGGGGGCTCTAGCTGTGCAAAATAAGTGGCCTTTAGTAGTTAGCATTTTATTTTCTTTTTTTATAAATTCTTTGGTATACGCCAAAAAAAAACAGACTTTAAAATTAAACAGACAAAAAATTAGTGTTTCTAAATTTTCGCAATTTAAGTTACCAATAAATTCAAAAATAAAATTAAAAGATATTAAGCCCCCTAAAACTGGAAGCTTTGGTTTTCCACCAGGTACAGATTTGCGAGAGCTAGAATCAATTACAGACGAAAGCATTAAGTATCTTTATAATTTAGCAAAACGATATAAAAAAGATCGAGACAGAGCTGATATATGGTTGCGACTTGCAAAACAATATTTTGAAAAAAGTAAATTAGTAAAATTAAAAGTACATAAAAAATATCATAAAAGAAAAAAATATAAAAAAAATATTAATTTTAACGCCTCTTATATTTATAACAAAAAATCTTTAAAATTATATTTATGGTTTTTAAAAACGTTTCCAAAAGACAGAAGATCAGAAATCGTTTATGGGTTTTCTATAAAAAATTACTTACTATTTGACCAAATAAAAGCCGCAGACTCTTTATATGTGTCTTTTTTAAAACAATATCCAAAAAGTGCATTAAAAGAAGAGCTAAGTTTTTTAATTGCTGATTATTATTTTTCTAAATTTTATTGGAAGAAAGCAAAAAAGTTTTACAAGCACGCATTAAAAAGCCGAACAAAAAAACTTAAATATTTAGTTTATTACAAACTGGCTTGGATTGAGCATAAAATGGGAAAGTACAAATCTGCATTTTATTATTTAAATTTAGTTTTAAAAAATACACAATCTAGTAGATTATTTTCTTTTAAAAAAATAGCCGTTAAAGATTTACCTTATTTTTATAGCAGATACGGAAGGGCATCATCTGCGTCTAAATTGTTTTCTAAATATATGTCAAAAGCAGAAATATATAGATCTTTAGGGCTGCTAGCTGCTTATTATTTAGCAGACGGAAAGCGAAGAAGCGCTGTTTTAGTGTGGAGAGAATTAATAAACACAAGCCCAATGGCAGAATCTAATTTTGAATACGCTTATAATATTATTAAGGCACATAAATACAGCCAAACAGCAACTAAAAATATTATTTTAATAAAAAGCTGGCTAACTGATTACGGTTTTCATAGCAGGTGGTTTAAACATGACAGAACAAATCGTAAAAAGTATGTACAAAAACAAGAAGAGTATCTTCGCTATTTAATATCTACATTTTATAATCAAAAAAAAGTTAAAAATAAGTATAAAAAAATACAAAACTTATTATCTTTGTACCCACTTTATTTAAGAAATTTTTCTAACAAAGTAGGAAATAAAGAAAAAATATTAGAAATAAAATTTTTATATGCAGATCTATTATTTGATAGACAAAAATATACCGCAGCACAAAAACAATATGGCGAAATTGTATCATTTGGAAAATCTAAGTTTTATAAAAAAGCTCTTTATAACAGAATTTTATGTACCGAAAAAAGACTTTTATCTTATGCAGAAGTAAAAAAAAGAACTAATAATTTTTCTAAAAAATTAGATATTTTAGGGGCAGAAAAACAATTTGAAGTTTATGCCATTGAGTATTTAAAAACTTATGCAGATTTAAATTTAGAATACCGATTAGGTTTTTTTTACTACAACAGACTTCAATTATCTTTAGCCGAAAATGCTTTTAAGCAATATTTACAAACCACTTCTGGAAAAAAAAGTAACAGAGCTGCCAGAAAACAAGTTTTATCTTGGCTTGTAGACATTTACAGCAAACAAAAAGATTACGAAAAAATAAAAACATTATTTGCCCTAAACAAAGGCATAGCTAATTCTGCAAAATTTAGGCTACAAAAAGATAAAGTTTATTTTAAAGTGGCAGAGGGCCTAGAAAAACAACAAAAATATTTAGAGGCCATTAAAGAATACGCAAAAATTGGTTTAAAAAAATCAAGCCTAGCAATGCCATCTTTATTTAATCAGGCAAACCTGCATCTTAAAATAAAAAATGTAAACAAAGCCGTTGGTTTATTTAAAAAAATTAAATTTTCTAAAAATAAATCCTTGCATAAAAAAGCAAATCTTTCTTTAGTTTCTATTTACAGAAAGCGCGGAATGTACTCAAGTGTTGCTTCTGTTTTAGAGGGCCTTGGAAGGCATAAAATTAAAGAATCTGCTGATTGGTATTATAATGCAGGTGTTTTAAGAAAAAGCTTAAAACATTACATAAGAGCTATTAACAATTTTAATCAATTTTTGTTATTATCTAAAAATACAAAACAAAAAAGAAAAGTAGAGTTAATTTTAGTAGAGATATATATAAGCACTAATAAAATAAGCAAATCAATTAACTTATTAAAAAAATATTATAATATAAGAACAAATAATAAAGAAAAATATTTTATAGGAAAAAAATTAATAACCTTATATACAAGGTTAAATCAAATTAGCAAGGCTGATTGGTGGAGACAACAATTATTATCTAAATATATAAATAACAGATCAAGATTTAATAGATATCCAAGTATTGTAGATATTGTGGCCAATATACAATATACAAAAGCTGAAAAAGCTTTTTTTAAATTATTAAAACTAAAATTTAGCAAAAAATTAAAATTGCAAACTCTTACCAAAAAAAAGCTTGCATTACTTGAGTCTGTTAAAAAAAGCTTAAAAGCCGTTGTTAGCTTAAATAATTCAGAATATTTATTGCGATCACTTGTTTTAGAGGCAAGGTCTCAGGCACATGTGGCAAGTTTTTTTGTTAATTTGCCAGTTCCTAAATCATTAAAAGCTAAAGATAAACAAACATATATTAATGGTGTTAAATCATTTACAGACCCAATGCTGGTGCAAGAAAAAAAATTATATCAATTAACTTTAGAAAAATCTTATGATTTTGGAGTTTATAACGATGCTGTAGTATTTGCCTATAATCAAATATCTAAAAGCAAATCTTTTAAAAAATTTAATATATCTTATTTTGAAAGATTAAAAATAAAATTTACTACTAGTGGAGAATTTTTATACACAAATAAGTATAAACAAAAATTTACAACTTTTTTTAATATGAAAAAGTTTGCATTATCTGGAATTAATAATAATAAAATAAATAGTGATTATTGGCTTATTTTAGTAAATGCATATATCGGAATGAACTTTTTAGAATTAGCCGAGCTTATTTTAGATGACAATAATTTAGTTAAGAAAAACTTAGCTGCATATTATAATGACAAGTCTGTATTAGCTTGGAAAAACAACAATACTGCCAAAAGCCTTGCTTTGTTAAAAAAAATCTCTAATAAAAATTTATTAACAGCCAAATATCCTGCTCTTAACTTGGCCTCTATATACTTTAGCTATTCAGAATTTACAAAAGCTAGTGTTATTTTAGAATATCTTAATAAAAAAGATTATAGTTTTTCAAAGTTTGATTTAAATAACTATGCAATAGTGGCAGAACTTTTAAAAAAGTCATCTTTTGCAAAAAAATTATATAAAAAAGCACTATCAAAAGATGCAGAAAATCCGCTGATATTATTTAATTATGCCTACTTTTTATTTAAATCTAATAAAAAAGCCACAGATGTTATCTCAATTCTAGAGAGGGCTAAAGTATGGAATAGCAACAAAAAGCTATTAAAATTAATAAAAATTTTAGAGAATAAAATAAAGGAAAAACTTTAATGTTTAAATTTTTATTTTTATTTTTATTTTTATCTTATTCTGCAGAGCTTTTTGCAAAATCTTCAAAAAAAGATGGAACAATCAGATTTTCAGAAGAAACTATTGAAGGTAAATTTAACACAACAGATTTATTTTATTTATTAAAAGAAGGCCCTAGAGATAACAAATATTTATTTAAATTAAGACGACACTTTAAACCAGAAATGAAATCAACAGGATTTAAGCTAGAACAATCTCTTGGAGATGTACACTAATGTTTAATAATAGAAGAAAATTTAAAAATACATTTGCACCAGCAAGCAAAAATGATTCTTGCTTAGACATAGTGTCACCAGACAGCGGAAGCATTGTAGAGGTTTCTACTTTTTGGAAAGAAAGACTTCTTAAATCTTATACTTTTTCAAACAAAGGCTCTGTATATTTATCTAATAAAGAATCTGATAATTCAGTAGTTGTGCCTGGGCCATACTCTATAAAAAATAAAGCAAAACTGCTTCAAATAAAAAAAGAAACAGTAGAGTGTTACCCAGTTAGAGATAAATTTTCTTATTATTCTAAAGAAGGTAAAGTTTCTAATTCGGCACTTTTACAATCTTCTAGAATAATGCAAAAGTCAGGACAAACTAGTATTTTTATCAATCAGGGCGATTTAATTTATTTAGACTCTGAGCACAGTGATTTTTCAATAACAGTTAGTTACAAAAAACCTTCTGCCATAGCTAAAGCTGGTCAATTAATTAATATGAGCTTATCAGAGACAAGTGTTTTGCTGTTATCGTTTGTAGCATTATTATTTTTATTTTTATATAACAAAGCTATTGAAATAGAACCTCCAGAGAAAGAAAAAGTTACAAAGCCAGTATATGTTAGTTTTAAAAAAGTAAAAAAAATTCCAGTTATAAAAACAACTTCCAATATAGCAAAAAAATCTTCATCTAAAAAACCTAAAAAAAGTAGAGCTAAAAAAAAGCATCCTGTTAAAAGAAAAATAGTTGTTAAATCAAAGTCTCCTAAAAAAACTAAAAAAGCACCAAGAAAGGGAACTGTATTTAAGGCCAGAAGAGCTAAAAGAAGCGGAAGTCTTAAGGGTAAAAAATCAGCTGGCATAAAAGCAAAAAAAGTAGATGTTAATTCAGTAGGACTTCTTGGCGTATTTGCTAAATCTGGAAAACAAAGAGGAATAAAAAAATCAGCTTCTGGATCTGGAGGATTATACGGACTTGCTAAATCAAAAACTAATAGCGGTGGCGTTGGACTTTCTGATGATCAGTCTGCATCTCGTTTTGGATCTGGTTTAAAAGGAAAATCTGGAGGATCAAGAAACTCCACAGTTAAGTTAGGCGCAGGTATTGGAACTTACGGTTCTCCAAATGGAATTCCCGGCGGCAGTGTAGATTTAGGAAGCCCAAGCAAAGTAAGTATTTCTTACGCAGGCGAATTGGGAGATGATTTTGTTGGAGGTGGAGTAGACTCTGACGGAATTTACAGAGTTATACAAGCCCATAAAAATGTGATTCGTTTTTGTTACCAAAAAGAACAAGATTATTATCCAGACTTAGAAGGTTTAGTTAGACTGCATTGGAGAATTAATGATAAGGGAAGAGTTGTAAATGCAAATATTAAAACTTTAAGCGATTCTGATATGAAAGGTGTTGGAAATTGCATTGTAAAAAATTTAAAAACTTGGAAGTTTCCAAGTGCACCTAAGTCAAGCCTTCAGGCTGTAGAGTTTCCATTTAGATTTAAAAAAAAATAACATAAAATATAAAAGCAAAAGGAGAACAACATGAAAGAAGAAATAGCAGGAGAAGTAGCAGAGGCAGTTGGCCACTGTAGTGCGCAAGTTAATTTTATATCCAAGCATTTTTGCGAAGGCGGAATTGCTATGTATTTTATTGCAGGCATTGGGATAATGGCATTATTTTTAATTATAGAACGCTTTTTAAGTTTGCGATCTTTAAGTATTTCTAGAGAAAGTATTAACTCTGGAGTTTTTAGTGCAATTTTATCTGGTAATCTTAAATCAGCTATTGCATTTTGTGACACAAACCCAAGGCCTTTAACTAATACTTTAAAAGCTGGATTAATTCAGGTTTTAAATAAAAGACCAGACGAAGAAGTGCAAGTTGCAATGGATGCAAGCGTGTTGCGAGAAATTCCAAGAGTAGAAGGCTGGTCTAGTTTTTTAGCAGTGCTTGGAAACATGGCAGTGCTAGTCGGACTTGTAGGAACAGTAATTGGTTTGATTATATCTTTTGGAGGTATAGCTGTTGCAGATAATTCAATGAAAGCAATTTTACTTTCTCAAGGAATATCAGAGGCACTAAATTGTACAGCATTTGGATTAATGGTTGCAATTATTGCAATTTTATTTCACGGATTTTTTACAATTAGAATTTCTAAAGAGACAAGTTTAATTTTAGAAAAAAGTATGGAGATTATGAATTTAGTAACTTCTAATAGAGATAAATTAAAAAATACAATGTCATAAAATTGTATAAATAAGAATAAAAAATAGAATTTATATAAAGTAAAAAAATAAAGTAGGAATTATGGATATTCAATCACACATTCGGTCAAATACTATTGATGGAGAGCTAAATATTATTCCATTTATTGATTTGCTAAGTGTTTTAATTATTTTTTTACTATTTACATCTGTTTGGTCTCAATTATCAATGATCGAATTAGGCAGTTCTATTTATGGAAAGCAGGTAGAAGATAGCCCAAAAAATGTAAAAAATAATTCTAGCTTAAGTTTAGCTGTAGCAAAAAATGGATATTTGTTGCGATATTCTGGACGAAGTGTTTTTTTTGCTAAAAAAAATGGAAATTATGATGGCGTAAAGCTAAAATCTTTTCTTAAGTCTTATAAAAAGAAATTTAAAGGAAGCACAACTGTCGCAATTAGTATGTCTAATAATTTAGAGTATCAATTTTTAGTAGAAGCAATGGATTATTTATTGTCAGAGGGTTTGGCTAATTTATCTATTTCTGCAGGAGCATTTTAATATTAATTTAAGGGAGTTTAACTGTGCCAATACATATTCCAGGTTATAGAAGTAAAAAATTACATGCAGGTGGTCAAAGTGAAATTAAAGGCACCCTGTCTTTAACTCCGCTAATTGATTTATTTGTTGTACTAGCTACTTTTTTGCTTCAACAATTTTTACAAAATGGCCAAGCAGTAGAGCTTAAAGATAATGTAAAACTACCAACTGCAAGCACGGTAAAAGCCTTAAGGCCATCTTTAGTTGTAATTTTATCTAAAGAAAAAATTGCTGTAAACGAGACAAAAGTTGCAAATCTTGAAGATTTAAAAAATCAACAAAGATGGGTATTTAGACCTTTGTTAATCGCATTAAAAAAAGAAATTATTTTAGCTAAAAGAAAAAAATTAGAAGAAAAAGACCCTAAAAAAGCTAAAGAAAATATTAAAGTTACTATACAAGCCGATAAAGATATGGATTTTTTATCTATTAAAAAAATTATGTACACAATAACCGAATCTGGCTTAAGCGAAATGAGTTTTGCGGTAATTAAAAAAATAAAGAAAAAGTAGATTAGCTTTAATGAAAAAATTTTCTGGATTATTTGCTGTCATAGGGATATTTTGTTTTTTTTTATGGAATATTTTTTTCTTTTTAGAAGAAAGAAAAAGCTCTTGGCAAATAGCTATTAATCAATTGGATAAAAAAAAATTAATTAAATCTGTTAGTGGCTTTAAGGCATCTAAAAAATATAAAAAATATATAATCTCTGTAATTGCAAAAACAGCTAAAGAGTATAAAAAAAAAGAAAGAAATATCTGGGTACTAAAAGATATTATTTTTACTATTAAAAATCATCACAAAACCACCTCCAAAGACAAAACCACCTCCAAAGACAAAACCACCTCCAAAGACAAAACCACCTCCGCAGCAAATAAAAAAAATCTTGTTTTAAAATCTAATTCTGCAATTTTTGATCAAAAAACAAATATACTTTTGTTTACAGATACCGCTTATATAAACTTAATTAAATATAATATGAAAGTTAGTGGATTAAGTTATAATTTAAAAACTAATAAACTGTTTAGCAATAACGGAGTTGTTGTTAAAAATTATTCTTTTAACATTACTGCAAAAGAATTAAGTTATAATTTAAAAGATTATTTTATTTTAAAAAACAATGTTAAAGTTGTTAATAAATCTTATAAAAGCATCTCTGATAAGCTAATTTTTAACGACAACAAAAAACACTTGCAATATATTTTGCATGGAAATGTATCTGTATTTATTGGAGGTCATAATTTTAAAGGAGAAAGTATCTTATTTAATCCAGTAGACCAAAGTATAGAGATTAAAAAAGGCAAAATTAAAATAGATGAAAGTTTAAGTTTTTAAAGATTACTATTGTTATTGGCAATATTTTGTTAAACTAAAAGAGTGTCTATCTTAAAAATACAAAATATATCTAAGTCTGTAAAAAATTTTAATATACTTTCTAATATCTCTTTTCAATTAGAAAGTGGAAAAATATTAGGTTTACTTGGGCCAAATGGATCTGGCAAAACCACATCTTTTTATTCTGCATTAGGCTTAATACCTGTAGACTCTGGCGATGTGTTTTTAAATGAAGAAAGAATTTCTGATTTGCCATTTTATAAAAGGGCGCAAAAAGGCTTAATTTATTTACCACAAGAGCCAAGTATTTTTTCAGAATTAAGTGTTAAAGATAATTTACAAATTGTTTTAGAATCAAGAAAACTGTCTCATTTTGAAACAAAACAAAAATTAGAAAAACTTTTAAAAGAATTTAATTTATTAGAAAGCTCAGTTAAAAAAGCAGGTCAGCTCTCTGGTGGAGAGCGTCGCAGGCTAGAAATTGCAAGGTGTCTAAGTTTAGAACCAAAATTTTTATTTTTAGACGAGCCATTTGCTGGATTAGACCCAGTTGTGATTTTAGAAATTAAAAGTTTTTTAGAAAACATCCGAAATAAAGGTGTAGGGATTCTTATTACGGATCATAATGTACAAGAGACTCTTAAAATGTGTGATTCTGTTGTTGTGTTAAGAAGCGGAAAGGTAATTGCCTCTGGATCTGTAGAAGATGTTGCTAAATTAGAAGAGGTAAAGGAGTTTTACTTAGGATCTAACTTTAGTCTATAAACGACTTAATAGATTTTAATAAAACAACCAAACCAGGAGATTTGTATGTCACAAAAATTAAAAATGTCTATGAAGTTGTCTCAACAACTAAAAATGAGCCCGCAATTACAACAAGCAATTAAACTTTTGCAAGTATCAAGGCTTGAATTAACATCTTCTATACAAAATGAATTAGTAAATAATCCTTTGCTTGAAGAAATTATAGAAAGCATTGATCCAGAAGAGGCAAACAGAAAAAAAGAAAGCACAGAGTCTGATTCTAATTTAGAAGAGCTAAGTGATCTTTCTGATTTTGAAACAGGATCAAATTCTGATTTAGATTGGAGAAAATTAAATAAATCTGTTTTAGCTTTGTCAATGAACGGAAAAGATAATTTAAATTACGAACAAGTATTAAGCAAATCAGTTAGTTTATTTGATCATTTAGAATGGCAAATACAAGTGTCTGTATTAGACCAAGCCCAAAAAGAATTAGCTTATTTATTAATAGACTCTATTGATGAAGACGGATATTTAGATACAGATTTAAAAGAAATATCTAAAAATAATAATGAGGATCTAGAAGAGCTAGAAGAAGTTTTATTACATATTCAAGAAATGGATCCTCCAGGAGTTGGAGCTAGAAATTTACAAGAAAGTTTAATTTTACAAGCTAAATTTCATCAAGAAGACACTCCAGATATTTTAAATATTATTAACAATCACTTTAAATATTTAGAAAAAAAAGATTTTAAATCAATAGCAAAAGCTATGAACTATAGCGTAGATCTGACAAAAGAATTATGTCAAATAATTTTAAATTTTTCTCCAAAACCAGGTCAAGCATTTACAGTTTCATCTGCTGGGACTTATGTTAGTCCAGATATTTATATTACTAAAAGCGCTGGTGAGTATATAATTTTTTTAAATCAAGACGGGCTTCCTAGTTTGCAAATTTCTCCATCATATAAAGATTGGAAAAAAGATACAAAAATGAAAGCTTATATTGATGAAAAATTTAAATCAGCAGTTTGGACTATTAGATCTTTGTATCAAAGACAAAAAACTATATATAAAGTTACAGAATGTATTTTAAAAAAACAATTAGCTTTTTTTGAAAAAGGACCAGAGCATTTAATGCCTATGATTTTAAAAGATGTAGCAACCGAAATTGATGTTCACGAATCAACTGTAAGTAGAGTTGTTAGTAACAAATATGTTCACACTCCAAGGGGACTTTTATCTTTAAAATACTTTTTTAACTCTGCAGTAGTTTGCACAGACGGAAGATTAACCTCAAGCGCATCAGTAAAAGAAAAAATTAAAAAAATTATTGCAGCAGAAGACCCAATAAGTCCATTTTCTGATCAAAAATTAACTTTATATTTACAAGAAAACGGTATTCAAGTTGCCAGAAGAACAGTTGCTAAATATAGAGAGATATTAAAAATTTTACCAGCAGCTAAAAGAAAAAAAATAGCTTAATAAAAAAATGCTTATTAACTCTGATTATCTGTCTCCTAATTTTAATAATAAGGAGGTAGATATGAGTTTTATAGTGCTTCATTATACTGCATGTTCCTTAAAAGAAACTTTAAAAATTTTTTTAGACCCTAAGTCTAAAGTTTCTGCACATTTTGTTATTGATGTCGATGGAAAAATATATAACTGCGTAGAAATTAATAAATCTGCATGGCACTCAGGGCAAAGTTGTTTTTCTGACACACAAAATAAAGATTTAAAAAATTTTAATGATTTTTCTATAGGCATAGAGCTTGTTAATTTAAATGGAAATTTATTTAATTATTCTGAGCATCAGTATGATAGTTTATTTTATTTAGTTAAATATTTGCAAACAAAATATCCTTTATTAAAAGATCCAAATAAAATTTTAGGACACGAACATATTGCTGGGTTTAGAGGGAAGGCTGATCCAGGTTATTTTTTTGATTGGAAAAAATTATTTGCTATATGTTATGAAAACCAAACACCTCCAATAAGAAAACCAATAATAAGTAGCGAGATATTAAAAAAATATCAATCCCAGCTAAAACAAAAAGATATAAATTTTAAAGCCCTAAACCAATCACTTGAAAAAACATTAAACCAAAATTATAACAAATCAAAAGTGGGCTAGCCCTTGCAATTGATTACAAAAATTAATTAAGCCATAGCCTAAAATTGCTTACTAAAATTAATTAAGTCGGCACTAATTTACTAGGTTTTGAAAATTTAGCTTGGTCATTAGCTCTTTTAGATTTTCTGGAATTCCTATTTTAAACATTAGTTCTTTTTTTGTTACTGGGTGAACAAAACCAAGTTCAAAAGCACACAATGCAAGTCGGTCTAAGTTTTTTGCTAAATTTTGTATAGGTAAATCTTTAACAGACTTCCACCTGCTTGGTCTTCCATATAAATCGTCACCCAATATAGAATTTCCCTTCTCTGACATATGAACTCTGATTTGATGAGTGCGTCCAGTTTGTAATTGGCACTCAACTAAACTAACTCCACAACTATGTTCTTTTAAAGTTTTATAATGTGTGATTGCCTGCTTAGCACTAGATTTTTTTGACTCCAAAGTATTTTTTTCTTTATCTGTGTTTACCAAAGGAGTTACCAAAGGCGAGTCACTAGGCACAACTGCAACTTCTTTTTTAGTATTTTTAGTTATACTTGCAAATTTTTTTCTATTTTTAGGGTCTCTTTTTAACCAACTAATAATACTTCCCTGGGAGGGGGAGCTTTGACCAAATATTAAAGCCCAATACTTTCGATGAGTGGTTTTATTTTTAAATTGCTCTGCTAAAAAAGCATGACTTTTATTATTTTTAGCTATCACTAACAGCCCACTTGTTTGCAAGTCAATTCTATGAACAATGCCTGGTCGCTCTTCATTAAACCCCATAGACAAAGAGTGACAGTGGTGAAGTAATAAATTAACTAAAGTTTTTTCTTGATGACCTATCGAGGGGTGCACTGCAATTCCTGAGTCTTTATTAATAACTGCTAGATGTTCGTCTTCAAAAATTATATCTAGCTTTCCATTCCATGGTTTTAGGCTGTTGTCAGTTTTTTGCTCAGGCATTTGAATAATAAAAATGTCAGCCTCTTTTACTGTATAAGAGGTTTTTAAAACTTGTTGAGTTTTTTTATTTTTTACTAAATTATTTTTTATTATTTTTTGAGACAAACTTCTAGAATCCACCTCTGGCAAAGTGCTAATAAAAATATCTAGTCGCAATCCATCATCTTTTTGCTCAGCGGTAATAATAATTTCTTTTAATTTAGTCATGTTATTTTTTTTTATTTAAAAGTTCTTCTGCAGAAGAGCTTCTGATATATAACGGCATTAAGCCCTTCCAATCAAGTGTGTTTTTTTGTTTTTCAGAATTTTGTAAAAATAATTCTATCATATTTAAAGAACAAGGATATGCAATTTTAGGATAAATTTTAAATTTTTCTTTAATAGAGTCAGAAAAATATTTTTTAAATAAAGGATAAGCGTCTCCAGAGATATGCCAGCAATTTATATTTTGCAAACTAAGTAAGTCTTCTAATTGATCATAATTAATAACTTGTTTTTTTAAAATAGTAGAAAAATTTAAAGAACAATAAGAGGCCAAATATATTTTTTTACTAAATGCGTGAACTAACGAAAGCAATGCATCTTTTTTATTATCAGTTTTAATAAGTTTTTTTTTATTTTGATAAGCTAAAGATTCTAAAGAGCTAACTTGCACAATTGGAATTTTTAAACTAAATGCCAAGCTTTTTGCAAAATTAACGCTTACCCTTATACCAGTAAAGCTTCCAGGCCCAACTCCACAAATAATAAGTTTTAATTGTTTTAAACTTATGCCGGCCTCTTGTAATGCCTCTTGTAAAAAAACAGTAATTACCTGATCGTGAGATTGTTTATTTTTATCACTTGTCCATTTTTTTTGCGACAAACAATTGTAAGATGACTTGTTAGTTTTAACAATGCTTAGGCTGCCCATAACAGAGCTTGTGTCTACAGATAATAAAAACATAAAAATATTTTTTTATAAAAAACGCATAATGTCGTTAAACAAAGAGTAAAACATTAAGCTTATTAATAATATAAAACCAACTCCTTGTGCAATTTCAATTTTGCGTAAGCTAATTTTTTTTCCTCCACGGATAACTTCTATTATGTAAATTAATAGATGTCCACCATCTAGCACGGGGATTGGTAATAAATTTAATAAAAATAAATTAATAGATATTATAGCCATTAATCTAAAAAATGCATACCAACCAACATCTAAAGAGTCTTTAGCCATTTTGCCAATGCTTAAAACTCCAGCTAAATTTCTTGAAGATACTTTATTTTGAAACATTCTTGCAACGCTTAACATTGTAAGTTTTGTCCATTTGATTGCTTCAGACCAGCCGTAATTAATAATATTTAACAGACCAGTTACTTTTCTTGGAGTAAACCTTATGCTTAAATCAATTAAAGGTGCAATGCCTACCATAAACCTAGTTTCTATTTCGCCAGTTGGTAAATTTATTTTAGTAGCCTTTGGAGTAAGCTCGGTAGTTTGTATTTTATTATTTCTAATAAATTTAATCAATAAAGCTCTTTGTCCCTCTTTAAATGATTTAATAATTTTTGGAGTGTCTCCCCAGTGATTTAAATATTTATTGTTTATACTAAAAAGTCTGTCTGTAGCTTTTAACCCAGCTTTGTGTGCTGGGCTGTCTTTTTTTACTAAACCTAAACACAGGTCGCAAGATTTTATTTTAAGTAAGTTAAAAATATTTTTTGTGTTAATTTTATTAATATTAGTTTTTTTTCTAATATGTTTTAATAAACTTATTTTGTTTATAACAATATTTGCAGGGGAGGGGGATAGCTTAATATTAAAACTACTAACACTTTTTCCTGTTTGTAATACAATAGTTTTTTTATTGCTTAGTATTGCCTGTACCAGCTCTTGCTTTAGCTCCCATAAATATTTAATAGGTTTTTTATTTATAGATAAAATTTTTATAATATTATGTGAGTTTTTTTTAGCACTAATGCCATCAGATTTTTTAGCACTAATGCCATCATCAACCTTAGCGTCAAAAGAATTTATTAAGCTAAATATAGGCGAACTTTTTTGAACCCAAACAATAGGGCTTTGTGATGTGTAACCTATTCCAGACAAAAACCCAATCTGTTCTTTTTCTGCAACTGGATTAGGATTTTTAATTTTTATAGTAGTAAAAACAATTTCTTTTTTAGATGAGTTATTTCGTTTAATTAAAGCAGTAATTTTTTTATTAGGACGACCCTCTATGTATTGGTTAATTTCTAAAAAATTAGATATTTTTTTTTGATTTAAAGATAAAATTTTATCTCCAGATCTAAATCCAGCTTTATAAGCTTCAGATTTTACAACAACATCACCTAAATTAGATGATGGAACCTGCTCTCCAAAATAACCAAGACCAGAAAAAATAAAAGCTGCTAAAAATAAATTCATTAAAGGGCCGGCTATAACAATGGCAATTCTTTGATAAACATTTTTGTGAGTAAAGGCTAAATGCTGACTCTCTTTTGGTATTTTTACGCCAGGAGACTCCCCATACATTTTTACATAACCTCCCAATGGAATAAGAGATATACAATAACAAGTCCCACTTTTAGCAGTGTATTGTAGAATTTTTTTGCCAAATCCAAGACTAAAAATTTCAACTTTTACGCCACAATATTTGGCAATAATAAAATGTCCAAATTCGTGAATAAAAATTAAAATACCTAGTAGTAAAATAAAAGGCCCAACACTTGAAAGTACATTAGTAATAAAGTTAATTATAATATCCATGACAACATTGTGTATAAAAAAATACTTAGGGGCAATAAAGAATTTAATTTTTTACCATAACATAGACCAGCGTCCAAGATATGAAAAAAAATAAAGGAGCTGTTAACAAAATGCTGTCTACTCTGTCTAGCAGGCCTCCGTGGCCTGGTAAAAAATTGCCAGAATTTTTTTTGTTAGCACTTCTTTTAAATGCAGATTCTATTAAATCCCCCACCTGTGACACAACTGACACTGACAACGAAAATGGAATTGTTATTAACAGTGATAATTCTGGAAAATAATATTTAAAACTTATTACGCCCGTAATTGTACCCATAATTAAGCCTGTAATTGCTCCAGATATACTTTTATTAGGTGATATATATTCTAGTAATTTTGGACCTTTAAAAAAACTACCTCCAATGTATGCAAAAATATCAACAGATCCTACAGAAATTAACATAATAATAAATAACGGAAGCCCCATTGGAGAATTAATAAGCCTAATACATGACATTGCTCCAATTATAAAATAAAAAATTAAAAATAAATTTTTAAATATTAATTCAGTAGTGTGCTCGATACTATTTCTTTTTTTGGATTCAAAAAAACTAAATAAAATTTGTAATACTATAAAAAAAACTAACAAAGGCAGGGCCATGTAAATAGGAGTAATGTATGCAACAAACAGACAAATACTACTTAATATTAAATTTGAATAATAAAAAAGCTTTGAAACTAAATTTTCTGAAAATAATAATTGATGCATTTCTCTATTTACTTGAAGTGCATAAATAAATAAACAAAAACTTAAGCCGTACAGGCCATAAAAATAGTGACTAAAATACAAAGTACTAATTAATGTCAAGACACTTATGACTCTGATAATAAAATTTTTCTTTTTCATTAAACCCTTTTTAAAATTTTTAAGCCCTGCTTCCAAACCGTCTTTGTTTATTTTTAAAATCATTAATACAATTTTGCAAATCTTTTGGTTGAAAATCTGGCCAAAGTTTATCTGTCCACATAATTTCGCTATAAGCTGATGACCACAAATAAAAATTAGACAAACGAGTTTCGCCGCTAGTTCTTATAATTAAATCCGGATCTGGGGCAATAGATGAATACATAAAGTTGTTTAATTTTTTTTCATTTAAGTTATCAGAAATAGTTAATAGTTTTTTAGACAAAGAGCCATTGTCTTTTTCTATAATTTTAGACACTTGCTCTTTAATATAAGACTGACAGGCTTGGGTGATATCAAGTCTTCCGCCATAATTAATAGCTAAAATTAAACGCAATCCAGTGCATTGTTTACTTTTTTTTACCACAGCTAAAAGACTATCTTTTGTTTTTTTTGGGAGGGGTGCTAGGTCACCTATAAGGTGTAGTTGTATATTATTTTTTATTAACAAAGGTAATTCTTTTTGAACGCTGTTGTCTAGCAGCTTCATTAAAAAAGTAATTTCTGTTTTAGGTCTGCTCCAATTTTCTGTACTAAACACAAATAAAGATAAGTAATTTAATTTTATTTTAGCACAATACTCAATAATAGTTCTTGCTTGTTTAAGGCCTTCTGTGTGACCTGTAAAAGAGCTTGTTGAGTTTGTATTTTTTGCCCAACGATTATTGCCATCCATAATAATAGCAATATGATTTAAGTTATTCATAGAATATTTAAACTGTCATAAGTTCTTTGGTTTTTGCTTCGCCTAATTGTCCTACTTGATCAATATAATTATTTGTAAATTTTTGTACTTCGTCTTCGCATTGTTTTTTTTCGTCTTCTGTTATGTCTTTATTATTTTGTAATTTTTTAAAGTGTTCGTTTGCATCTCTGCGAATATTACGAATACTAATTTTAACTTTTTCTAAATTGGTTTTCATCTGCTTTACCAAATCTTTTCTTCTGTCTTCGGTTAGTTCTGGAACTTTTATTCTTATCATTTTTCCGTCATTAATCGGAGCCATTCCCAATGCAGAATTTAAAATAGATGCCTCTATATCTTTTAAAACATTTGTTTCCCAAGGTGTGATGCTAAAAGTTTTAGCATCTGGGCAAGCTATTGTGGCAACTTGGCTAAGTGATGTGCTTTGTCCATAATAGTTAACCATAATTCCATCAAGCATTGACACATTTGCACGGCCAGTTCTGATTTTTTGTAAATCTTGTTTTAAAGATTCAATACTTTTTAACATATTATTTTTTGCAGTATCTAAAACTTCTTTTGTCATAGCTGGCCTTTTAAGAAATTAAAGTTCCTATGCTTTGGCTTTTAATAACCTCGGCTATATTTCCAGGTTTATGTAAATTAAAAGCTATAATAGGTAAATTATTTTCCATGCATAAAGTAATAGCGGTGTAGTCCATAATTTTTAATTTTTTATTTAATACATCAGAGTAAGAAACTTGTTTATACATTTTAGCATCTTTGTTATCTTGTGGATCTTTGTCGTAAACCCCTTCTACATTAGTTGCTTTTAATAAAATATCTGCTCCAAGTTCAGTTGCCCTTAGTGCAGCGGCTGTGTCGGTTGTAAAATAAGGGCTTCCTGTTCCTGCTCCAAAAATAACAATGCGATTTTTATTTAAATGTCTATCTGCTCGTCTACGAATATAAGCTTCGGCAATTGATGACATTTCAATAGCTGTTTGCAATCTAGTTTCTAATCCGCGTTTTTCTAAAGCATCTTGAAGTGCTAAACTATTAATACAAGTTGCAAGCATTCCCATATAGTCAGAACTTGCTCTGTCCATTCCTTGAGTTGCAGCCGATACACCTCTAAAAATATTACCTCCACCGATAACAATTCCGATTTGCACTCCTGTTTGATGAGCTTTTAAAATATCTTCTACAAGTTGATCAAGAACGCTTAAGTCAATGCCTTGTTTTGCGCTGCCAGCCAAAGCTTCGCCACTAATTTTTAATAAAACGCGTTTATAAATTTTTGACATAATTTTGTTTTGTTTAATTTTGTTTAATTTAATTGAGCTTTTACTTCTGCTGCAAAATCTTCTTTCTTTTTTTCTAAGCCTTCACCTAATTCCCATCTAACAAATCTTCGTATAACAATGTTTTCGCCTAAAGTTGCAATTGTAGTTTTTAATACATCTTCGATTGTTACATCTGGATCTTTTACAAATTTTTGTTTCATTAAGCAAACATCAGATAACCATTTATTAATTTGTCCATTTAAAATTTTATCTAAAAATTCTGGTTTTTTTCCCTCTTCTAAAGCTTTAGCTTTTAAAACAGATTTTTCTTTTTCTATATCTTTAGCAGGTACATCTTCTTCTTTTACATATAAAGGTTTTTGAGCAACAATGTGTAAAGATAAATCTTTACAAAAATCTTTAAAGCTTTCATTTTTTGCAACAAAATCTGTTTCTGAATTCACCTCTAATAAAACACCCATGCTGCCACCTGCGTGAATGTAAGATGTAATCCCACCTTCGGCAGCTATGCGATCAGATTTTTTTCCAGCAGAGCTTAATCCTTTTGCTCTTAGCCATTCAATTGATTTTTCAAAATCACCCTTGCTTGCCTCTAAGGCTTTTTTGCAATCAAGCATTCCGGCTTGAGTTTTATTTCTTAAGTCTTTAATCATTCCAGCTGAAATTGTCACTTTGTACCTCTAGTTTTTTATTTTTTAATAAAATTTTTATTTTTAATTAGTTTTTTATTTTTAGCGAGATTTTATTTTTTAGTCCACTCACTTTGTTTTTTTAATTTGTCTAATTGTTCTTGAGTTGCCTTGTCTATTGTTTCTGTTTTTTTACTTTCTAATTCTTCTTCAATCTCAACTGCTTCTGCCATTCCGGCTGCTACCATTTTTCTACCAGTGCCGCCTTCTTCAGTTTGTGTTTTTTCTTTAGAGCTGTTGTCGTATTTTTCATTAGACACTTGCTCTTTAAAATCTTTTTTACCTTCGTTGTAAGAATCTGCAACTGCCTGACAAAATAAAGTAATTGCTTTTATTGAGTCATCATTTCCTGGAATAGGGTAGTCAATTAATTCTGGATTTGCATTAGTGTCTACCACTCCAATTACAGGAAGTCCTAATTTGCGAGCTTCAAGAACTGCGGTTTTTTCTTTAACAGTGTCGATGATAAAAACTGCATCAGGTGCCTCTTTTAATTCTTTAATCCCCTCTAAAAAATCATCCATTTTAATATATTTTTTTTCAATACGAAGTTTTTCTTTTTTAACAAATTGATCAAGCTGACCTTTTTCTCTCATTTGATCAATTTTTTTAAGCCAATCAATGCTGTTTTTAATTGTAGCAAAATTAGTTAAAGTTCCACCAAGCCATCTTTTTACAACAAAATATTGTCCGCAAGATTCAGCTGCAGCTTTTACAACTGGAGCAGCTTGAGTTTTTGTTCCAACAAAAACAATTTTTTTACCCTGTGATCCTAATTTTTTTACAAATTCTAAAGCAATAGTGCTGTATCGCAAAGTTTGTTGTAAATCTATAATGTGAGTGCCTTGTTTAGATGTGTAAATGTAAGGCTTCATTTTTGGGTTCCAGCGATCAGACTGATGGCCGAAATGTACCCCTGCTTCTAACATTTCTTTAATGCTTATTTTTGACATATTGTCTCCTTAGTTAGCCTCTCTATCTTTTGGTCTTTTTAATAGACACCAAGGTTTTTAAGATAGATGTGTTTTTGGTTTTGATTTTTTTTTCAAAACAAGGCTATCTGCTCAAGCATACCTTCGGGCTGAGTCGCAGAGAGCCTTGTTTTGCAAAAAAAATCAAAACCATAAAATAAGTATCATTTTAGGAGGTGGCGGGCAAGACTTAATTATTTTAAGCCTTACTTTTTAGGGAGGCGTGGCAAGACTTAATTATTTTAAGCCTTACTTTTTGGGATAGTATCCGCAACCTATGTAATAGTTTTTAGTTGGAACTTTCATTACATAAGAAACTTTTTTGTACTTTTTTTTGTTTT
>JAAOIH010000010.1 GCA_015163875.1 Bdellovibrionales bacterium | reverse complement strand
CGACTTGAGGGTCAGGTACACCCCCTAAAATGTGAGGAGTCAAGGAACGACTTGAGGGTCAGGTACACCCCCTAAAATGGGGTGTACCTGACCCTCAAGGGTGTACCTGACCCTCAAGTCGCTCCTGACCCCAAGGTGTACCTGACCCTCAAGTCGCTCAAGTCGATCCCTAGTCGATCCTGTGACTCTCAAGTCGTACATGAGGTCTTAATAGAGATTGTAAAACCAGAATACCAAGATTAAAATACTTGCATGGGTGCACAAAAATATATTTTAGCAATTGATCAAGGCACAACTGGGACTACTGTGGCTTTAGTTAATCATAAAGGCAGTGTTGTTTTACAAGTTAATAAAGAATTTTCACAAATTTTTCCTAAACCTGGTTGGGTAGAGCATAATCCAGAAGAAATTTGGTTAAGTGTGGTGTGGGGAATAAAACAAGTTTTAAAAAAATCCGGAATTTTGCCTCAACAAATTGCATCTATTGGAATTACTAATCAAAGAGAAACGGCGGTGGCCTTTGATGGAAAAACAGGAAGGTCGTTAAATAATGCCATTGTTTGGCAATGCCGAAGAACAGAAAAATTTTGTGACAATTTAAAAAAAAAGAAATTAGAGCAATTAATTTATAAAAAAACAGGTCTTACAATAGATCCTTATTTTTCTTCATCTAAAATAAATTGGCTTTTAAAAAACTCCTCCAAAGTAAAAAAAAATAAAAATTTAAAAATAGGAACAATAGATTCTTTTTTAATTTATAAATTAACAGCAGGCGAAAGTTTTAAAACCGATGTGTCTAATGCGTCAAGAACTCAGTTAATGAATATTGATACTTTAAAATGGGATAAAGATTTATTAAAAATATTTAAAGTTTCAAAAAAAGTTTTACCAAAAATTACAGAAAGTACAAGTTTGTTTGGAGTTACTAAAGGCTTAAAAGTATTACCCAGTGGTATCCCGATTACGGGGGTGGCAGGCGATCAACAGGCAGCTTTATTTGGGCAAGGCGCTTTTTTAAAAGGCGAAGCAAAATGCACTTATGGAACAGGAAGTTTTATTTTATTAAACACAGGAAGTAAAAAAGTAGAATCTAAAAATAAATTACTAACAACTGTAGCATGGAAACTTAAAGACGAAAAAAAAGCAGTATATGCTTTAGAAGGCGGGGCTTTTATTTGCGGAGCAAGTGTTCAATGGCTAAGAGATGAATTAAATTTTTTTAAAAGCAGCGATAAAATAGAAGCTTTGGCAAAAAAATCTAAAAGCTCTGACGGAGTAGTTTTTGTTCCAGCCTTTAACGGACTAAGCGCCCCTTATTGGCAATCAAATGTTCGAGGAATATTTTTAGGCCTAACAAGAGGAACAAGCAAAAGCAATATTGCTTATGCCTGCCTTGAAGCCTTGGCCTTACAAAATGTAGATATATTAAATGCAATGGAAGAAGACTTGGGCTTGTCATTAAAATTTTTAAAAGTAGATGGAGGGGCTAGTAAAAATAATTTATTACTACAAATGCAAGCCAACTATTTAAATAAAAAAATCATTCGCTTAAAAAATGTAGAAAGCACCATTAAAGGCGCGGCATTTTTATCAGGCTTAGGATCAGGCTACTGGAAAAACTTGTCAGAAATTAAAAAGTTTTGCAAACTCGACAAAGTATTTGTAAGCAAAATGCCCCCCTCTACAAGAAAGACCACCCTAGACCGTTGGAAAAAAGCAATTAAGTGTGCTAAAGTCTACCATGGAAATTAAAAATAGATTAAAGTTTACAGATATTTACAATATTTTAAGTAGTGTTTTTATAAATTTTATAGAAAAAAGTATATTTTTTTCTAAAGTAGTTGCGTCACGCAACCGTTATAGTGTACAAGAAGGATAGATGGGTTTAAAGGATAAAAAAGACCTATTTTCTAAGAACAGGGATAAGTGGGAAATTTGTGTAACAAATCACGCCTATATAGATTATCCAAAGCGAGGCTTCTCATCACAAGAAATATTAAGGTTAATAAAGAATTGTACAAAATGGAAAATTACCGACAATAAATCATCAGATGCTATTGAAGAATCTGTTTTATATTTTGTCAAAGACAGTTTGGATAGAAAATGTAAATTAGTTTTACTGATAGAAGAGGAAAATAAAAAAATTAGATGTTGTAGCGCATATAGAGAGGTTTGAAATGGAATTAAAAAAAATATGTATTAAAAAATTTACATATAAAAATATTTTTGGTGAATACTACTTTAAAGATATTGAAATTGAAGTTGATAAAAATAACACAATAATTACAGATGATAGCTGTGATCTAGGCAGACATGAATATTTTTTATCTGATAAAATGATAGAAAAAATGGAAAAAGATTCTGTTGAAAGGTTTTTAAATAAAAATTCTAAAAAACTAAGAACAGGTGAAATATCTTTTTCTAAGGAACAGCTATACCAAGTATTAATTTTTTTACATTTGAATCAAAGTGATTTTTCAAAATTACTTGGAAAAAATAAATCTTCTGTAACAAGAATGCTAATGGGAGAAATTAAGATAGAAAAAAATATGGCAATTTCAATTATGAATATAATAAAACAAGAATTAAATAAACCTGGGCATTCTAAAAATTTGTTAAAAGCAATTAATAAAAAAAAACTATTAATTAAACCACTACATAATAAAGCCATAAGTATTGCTGAATATTTTGTAAAATTTTTTAAAAATAAAAATGAAGAAACCACAGCTTTGAAATTACAAAAATTATTATATTATGCGCAAGGGGTAGGACTAAGCCATTATAATTTTAAATTATTTGAAGATCCTATATTGGCATGGAAGTTGGGGCCAGTAGTTGAGAAAGTTTATTATGAATACAAAAAAAATTTAGACTACAAAAGCAATGCAAACCTTCCAATATTAGGAATAAATACATCTAAGCTTGAGGCCTGCAAAGACAGTATGTTGATTTTAGAGAAAACCATTTCATATTATGGAGGGCTAACTGCTTATGCGTTAGCAGAAAAAACTCATAATGAAAGCCCGTGGCTTGAAACAGAGCAGAATAAAGTTATTGAAGAAAAAAAAATAATTACTTTTTTTCAAAATTCAGAAATGTGAAATAAAGTCTACCATGGAAATTAAAAATAGATTAAAAAAAATTAATCAGCTAATGGAAGAAAACTCTTGCTTAATTGTGGGCTCTGCTCAAAGCCATATTCGCAATAAAGATGTTTCACATCCCTTTAGACAAGATAGTTGTTTTTATTATTTAACACAATTTAACGAAGAAAAATCTGCACTTGTTTTAAGACCAGGAAAAAAACCAGAAAGTATTTTATTTTTACAGAAAAAAAATCCTACTAAAGAGCTTTGGGAGGGGGAGCTTTGCGGAATACAAAAAGCTAAATCACAAGGTTTAGCCGATGAAGTTTACGACATAGAAGATTTTTGCAAATTAATGCCATCTTTATTAAGCCAGACAAATTTAATGTATTATAGTTTTGGAAAAAACACAGAGCTAGATAAAAAAATAAAAACAATTAGTGAAAAAATTTTAGAATCTAAAACTGATAAAGAAAAAAATAATTTATTAGATGCTAAAGTTTTGTTTAATAAATTAAGAAGTATAAAATCAGAAACAGAAATTAGTTATTTACAAAAAGCTGCAGACATTAGTGCGTTAGGGCATATAGCAATTATGAAGTCATGCAAACCTGAAATTAACGAAAGAGAGCTTTATGGTATTTTTTTAAATGAAATTATGAAGCACGGCTCTGACAGAGAAGCTTACCGAGCTATTGTTGCCGGCGGAAGTAACGCCACTTGTTTACATTACACCTCTAATAATAGTGTTTGCAAAAATGGAGACTTATTAACTGTAGACGCTGGGGCAGAATATAAATATTATGCAGGCGATGTTACTCGAGTAATGCCTATTAGTGGAAAGTTTAGTAATATTCAAAAAGAAGTTTATAGCGAGTTACTAAAAATTCAAAAAGAATTAATTGGTTTTGCAAAAATTAATAAATCTTTAAAAGAAATGCAAAATAAAGCTGTAGACAAATTATCAGACATGATGATTAATTTAAAATTATTTAAACAGTCAAAATCAGAAATTATAGAAAAAAAATTATATAAAAAATATTATCCTCACGGAGTAAGTCATTGGCTTGGAAGCGATGTTCACGATGACGGACCAGATACTGAATATAAATTTCAAAAAAATATGTGCATAACTGTGGAGCCCGGAATATATATCCCCTTGTCTGACACCTGCGCCTCTAAAGAATTAAGAGGTATGGGTTTAAGAATTGAAGACGATGTTGTTATTACAGGTGGAGAAGCTTTAGTATTAAGTGCCAAAGCTCCTAAAGAAATAGCAGAGATTGAATCTTTAATGCAAAAGTAAGGCCTTGCAAGTTTAGCTTAGTATTTTTAATATTGTTTGGCCAAAGTTTAAAGTTTGTTGAAAGTGGGTGTTATGGCTGGCATTTTTAACTTCCTGCAAATTAACAAAAGAAATTATTTTTTTTAAATTTAATCCAATAGCTTTGTACTTAGTATCGTGCTCACCATAAATATAAAAAATAGGGCAATTTAAATTTTTTAAAATATTTAAATAAGAATCTACAGTGCCAGAACTATAAACCTGTAATGCCTCGTGTAGATGTTTAACATTTTGTTGAAGGCGAGTTTTTAATAATAAAGGAAAATTTTTGTTTTGTGGCAGTCCTTTAAATAACTCTAAATCATACCACTGTAATAAAAAAGATTTAAAATTTTTGCAAAAAAAATCTTCTGAGTTGTTGTTTTTATTTTTTTCGCTTGCGTTGCTTTTATTATTTTTGCTGCTAGAGTTGTTTGCATTATTTTCTAACAAAGATTTTAACAAATTTAAGTCTTCCGTTTTTTTTATCTGTTGATCTTCTTTATTTTTCCAATGCGTAAAACTAGATTCTAAAATTAAAGTTTCCGTATGATGATTTAAGCTTGCAAGCTCGATGGCCACTCGACCTCCCATAGAATAACCTAGGTAGCAGCAATCTAAAGCCTCTTCTTTTTTTTGAATTTCTAAAATTTGTTTAGCTAATTTTTGCAGAGTGTTGTTAGAGCTATTAACAGGATTTTGAATTTTACTAAAAGCATTTTTAGACAAATTATTTTCTAACGAATTAGACACTTCTTGAGTATGCCCTGGGAGTAAAATAGAGATAATTTTTAAAGGCTCTGTGGATTGTGTTAATAAAAAATTAACTAAAAAATTCCAATCAAGTGTCGAGCCCATAAACCCATGCAGCAAAACTAAATTTTTTGTTTTAGTTGGCGAGAGGCCAGAAGAGCCAGCAGAATTTTCATAAACTTGGTAATAAATATCTTTAAAGCTCATTATAAAAATTAGTCAGTTTGGTATAAATTCTAAAATTTCTGATTTTCTTTATTGAAGCCAAAACCAATCCTTATCTTTTGCGATAGAAAGTAATTTAGATTCTGACTGAAGATTTTCTGCAGTGGTATCTGCCAAAGAGGCTTTTGAAATTACCACAGAAACTGCACTAGCATTTTTTAATAAAGCCAAATCACCCATGCTGTTTCCCGAAGCAAGTAAAGGATTAACTCCATTAGTTTGTTTTAATAATTCCACTAATTTTTGATCTCCCCAAGTTACTTCTCCAGATTGAATATCGGTAATAATTCCATCATGAACTTCTGTTTTTGCTCCAATGCATTGCTCGGGAGGAATATTTAAACACTCAACTGCCACCTCCACAATCCATTTTACAGAAGCGGTAACTACAAAAACTTTTACTTTTTTTTCTTGTAAATAATTAATTAACTCTATTTGCTCTGGAATAAAGGGTATTGGCGTAATACTTTTTACATAATCCCTAGCCCACTGATGCAAAGTTGTAAGAGGAACACCTTTATTAATTTGTGCCAACCATAAAAGGGCTTTGTGGCGAGTTTTTAAGTTATCATATTCTGCCTGATGCCGCGCCTCATCTTTTTTAGTTAAATTAGGTAGTAATTTTTGCTGAACTTGGTAATAAAAAAAACCAAAACCCACATCCACAGACCATAAAGTTCCATCTGCGTCAAAAACTGCAACTGGATTTTTTACTTCTACCAAGGCAGCGTCTATTTTTTTTTTAATTTCTGATAAATTAAATTGAGGCATTTTATAAAATCCTTTAATGTTTATATATATGTCTTTTAATAAAAAAATACAAACTTTAGAAAATAAATATAATTTAAGCCCAGAAGATTTTAATTTTAATCGTCGTAAGCTAAATAAAGAATTATTAACTACAGAAGAATTTGACATTGTTGTTGTTGGGGGAGGTATTGTTGGGTCTTCGCTTGCTAATCATGCCAGTAAAATGGGTTTAAAAGTTGCACTTTTAGAGGCCTCACACTTTGGGTCAGGTACAAGCTCTAGATCTAGCAAGTTAATTCACGGAGGGCTTAGATATTTAGAGCAATTAGATTTTAAATTAGTTTTTGAATCTTTAAAAGAGCGTAATTTATTATTAAAACACAATAAACATTTTGTAAAAAAATTAGACTTTGTTTTTCCGATATATAAAAACGACAGAGTTCCTAAGTGGAAAATGTCTTTAGGTTTTTGGATATACGACTGCCTGTCTTTATTTAAAAATTCTAAACATATTTTTTTAAATAAAAATACTACAATAAAAAAATATCCAAATTTACAAACTAAAAATTTACAAGGAGCATTTGTATACACAGACGCACAAATGAATGATGTAAAAATCACAAGATCACATTTGTTAAGCTCGCATACTCAAGGAGCTATTTTAAGCAATTATTCAGAGGTAAAAAAAATTAATTCAGAACAAAACACAGAACACAATTCAGAGCAATCACAAAACACAGAACAAAACACAGAACAAAACACAGAACAAAACACAGAACAAAACACAGACAAAGAAATTAATAAAATACAAGTTTATGATAAATTATTAGATCAAAACTTTTCTATTTCTGCAAAACATGTTCTTTTAAGTCTTGGACCATGGACAGATATTGTGGGGCAAAAATTATTTTCTAACTGGAAGCCTTTGTTAAGCTTAAGCAAAGGCTCACACCTATATATAAAAAAAGATAGATTTTTTTGCAAAGAGGCTATGGTTATTAGCTCTGATAAAGATGGCAGAATTATTTTTATTATTCCAAGTCAGGGCAATACTTTAATTGGAACAACAGAGTCCAAATTTAATCAAGACCCAAGCTTTGTAAAAACAGAACAAGAAGATATTAAGTATTTATTAGATCAAGTAAATAAATTTTTTACAAATTTAAATTTAGAGAGCAAAGATTGCATATCTTATTTTTCTGGAGTTCGCCCATTAATTAACTCAACAAATAAATTAGATTCAAAAAAAAGTAGAGACCACTTAATTAATTTAGTTTCAAAAAATGTTAGTGCAGTTGTTGGAGGAAAGTTTACCACTCATAGAAAAATGTCAGAAGATATTATAAATCATATTTTTAAAGTAAATAAAAACATAAACCAAAACTTGAGCCAAAACCAAAACCCAAACCAAAACTTGAGCCAAAACTTGAGCCAAAACCAAAACCAAAACCAAAACCAAAACCAAAACCAAAACCCACATATTTTGCCAAATGTTGATTGTGAAGATAATTTAATTAGTGCCGCAAACTTTTCAATACAAAAAGGAATGTGTTTTTATTTATCAGATTTTTTTGAGTATCATACAAGCTTAAACATGAAAACAAATCTTACTAAGGATTTACTTTTAAGTGTTGAAAATTTATTTAAAAATAAATACTCTTGGTCACAAAATGAGCTAGAAAAACAACGACAGTCTTTAGAAAAATATTTTAAAGACTGCGGAATAAAAATTATTTAAGGAAGTGGCAAGCTAACACTAGCCCGTACTATTTTGTGAAAGTTTTCTGAGCTTTCAATTTTTGCAGATCCATTTTTACTAAACTTTCTCCACAAATACTCAACATTAATATTAATAAAAGGAGTTCCAGTAAAGGCCAAACCAAGCTTGTAACTTTTTCCAGAAAACTCTTCTGCTTTAACTGTAAATTTATGGCTAATTCCAATAGCGCCCATTAATCTTACTCCAGGAATTCCAACACCAGCAAATATAAAACTATCTTTTGGCGAAACAGATTCTTTTTTCCATTGTGATTTAGATATTGAATATTCAAGACCTCCAGAAAAATTTAAAAAACTATAACCAGCCCTTGCTCCAAAAAACATACCGTTAATACTATTATTTTTTACGCTCAGGTCTAAAATACTTTGCTCGCCAGACTTTGCAGCCCCAACTTCGTAACCAACATAAGGTTCGGCAAACCAGCTAGCAAAACTTTTATTTACAAAGCTTAAATTAATTCCAACAAATAAAAAAATAAATAATAAATTTTTTTTTAACATAAAATTGTCCTTTGTTTTTATTTTAATTGTATGTCTGGTATATATTTATATAGAAAATTTATAGCCTTTAACCTACAAGAGTGATACAAGTTTATTGCCATATAAGTTTAAAGTCAAAATTAAAAAAACTTAAAAAAATAATATAAAAGGGCCCACTCTTATGAAATCAACAGAAGCTAAAGTTACAGCAATAAAAACCCACATTACTATGTTAAAGTCTGTTTATGAGCAGTCTGAAAAAAAAATAACAGAAGCTAAAAATATTTTAAACAGACCATTGACCTATGCAGAAAAAATTCTTTTTGGACACATGGCTAATACAAATGACATGCACACCTCCAATAAAAAAAACAACGCAGGGAGCAATATAAATAAAGATGATTTATTGTCTTTAAAGCGAGGCGAAAGTTTTGTATTTTTAAATCCAGACAGAATTGCAATGCAAGATGCAACAGCACAAATGGCAATGTTGCAATTTATGTTAGCAAATAAAGAAGAGGCAGCCGTTCCAGTAAGTATTCACTGCGATCATTTAATTAGAGCAGAGCAAGGTGAGTTAAAAGATATGGAAGTAACTCTTAAAGAAGACAAAGAAGTTTATGATTTTTTATCTGCTTCTTCATCTCGTTATAATATTGGTTTTTGGAAACCAGGTGCGGGAATTATTCATCAAGTAGTTTTAGAAAACTACGCTTTTCCAGGTGGACTAATGATTGGAACAGATTCGCACACTCCAAATGCCGGCGGATTAGGAATGTTAGCAATTGGAGTTGGAGGGGCAGACGCTGTAGATGTTATGGCAGGTTTAGATTGGGAGTTAAAAGCGCCTCGCTTGTTGGGAGTAAAATTAACAGGAAAATTACAAGCATGGTCTTCTGCTAAAGATGTAATTTTAAAACTTTGTGGATTGCTAACAGTAAAAGGCGGCACTAATAAAATTGTAGAATATTTTGGGGAGGGTTGCCAGTCTATTAGCTGCACGGGAAAAGCTACAATTACTAACATGGGCGCAGAACTTGGCGCCACTTGTTCGGTTTTTCCATTTGATAAACGAATGTCTACTTATTTACGAAGCACAGATCGCGGCGACTTAGCCGACCTAGCAGAAGAAAATTCTTTTTTATTGCAAGCAGATAAAGAAGTTATAGATAATCCAGAAAAATATTTTGACGAAGTTGTAGAAATTAATTTGTCAGAACTTGAACCTTATATTGTTGGGCCACACAGCCCAGACAAAGCAAGGCCATTAAGTGAATTAAAAAAAGAAATTGCAGATAATAAATGGCCACAAGATTTATCGGCAGCTTTAATTGGATCTTGTACTAATTCATCTTACGAAGATTTAGGCAGAGCAACTGACTTGGCAAAACAAGCTTTGAATGCTGGATTAAAAATGAAATCAGGATTTTTTATTTCGCCAGGATCTTCGAAAATTAAAAAAACTATTTCTAGAGATGGACAATTAAAAGTTTTAGAAGAAGTTGGTGCATTGGTTTTATCTAATGCTTGCGGGCCATGCATAGGTCAATGGAATAGAAAAGATATTAAAGCTGGAAAGGTTAATGCTATTGTTAGTAGCTTTAATCGTAACTTTAGATCACGAAATGATGGAAACCCAGAAACTCTTTCTTTTATTGCTGGGCCAGAAACAGTAATGGCAATGGGCTTGTCTGGAAGATTAGATTTTGACCCTCAAAGAGACAGCATTACAAAAGACAATGGCGAAGAATTTAAATTTACAGCACCTAATGCTGCAGAGTTACCAGAAAATGGTTTTGTTTTAGACGAGCAATTATTTCAAGAACCAAATAAAAAAAAAGAAGAAGTTGTTGTTAGTAAAGAGTCTAATAGGTTGCAATTATTAACTCCATTTTTAGAAAGAAAACCAGTTGAGTATCAAAATATTAAAATTTTATGCAAAGTAAAAGGAAAGTGTACAACAGATCACATAAGCCCAGCAGGTCCATGGTTAAAATTTAGAGGACACTTAGATAATATTTCTGATAATTTATTAATTGGAGCTAATAATTTATATTCTGCAACTGCAGGTAAGGGAAATAATTTATTAAATGGTGAAGAGGCCGCAGCCTTACCACAAATTGCTAGATTTTATAAAACAAATAATCAGCCTTGGGTTATTATTGGTGACGAAAATTATGGAGAGGGAAGCAGCAGAGAGCATGCGGCAATGACACCAAGACACTTGGGCGCAGTTGCAGTTATTGTAAAAAGTTTTGCCAGAATTCATGAAACAAATTTAAAAAAACAAGCTGTTCTTCCTTTTACTTTTGTAAACCCAGACGACTATAATAAAATTAAAGAAAAAGACACTTTGTGTATTAAAAATATTGCAGATTTAAAAGAAGGGGCAAATGTTATTTTGTCAATCACAGACGAAGACGACAACAAAACAGAAATTGAACTAAAACACTCTTTAAACAAAGAACAAATTAAATGGTTTTGGTCTGGCTCCGCCCTAAACTATTTGCGAAACTAATTTATTTGCTAAATTAAACTATTTTCGAAACTAATTTATTTTTTGTATAGGCCATAGGCTAGAATTTCCAAATTCTAGTTTAGATTATTTTTGCTTGTTCCGTTATAACTTGCATGAGCAATAAAAATAATATTATAGATTTTCAAGATAAAGTAAATAAACTAAAAGATATTTCTAACCCAACTTTAAAAGTTGAAGATAAGTCTAGCTCTAAAAAAGAATCAGAAAAAATAGTTTCTTTTCCGGGCCCAAAACTAACAAGTATTCAAAAAGCCTTAAACGCAGACGAAAAATTTAAATCTATTTTAGGTGGTCGTGTTATTTCTACTTTATTAGGAATGTTTGTTTTAACTCTTGCGGCACAATCAATGTGGTTTTCTTCAGCAGACAATAAAAATAACAGGGGACTGGCAAGCACTATAAGCAGAAGCTTGGCAAGCATTGAAACTTATTTAAATGGATCAAAGCGAGGCGTTGCAAGTGTTGCAAAACTTCCAAATACAATTGAGAGCTTTAATTTTGGCACTTTAAACGGCTGGTACACATTAAAAACAGACGGTAATTTTATTGCTTCATTTTCGTCTAATGGAAAAGCTATTAGAGTGTCTAGCGCGCCTAGATTTTTAAAAAAACATAAAAATTTATGGAAATTAAAATTTTCGTCATTAAATTTAATCTACAGTAATAAAAATAAAAAAATCTACTCTTTGTTAGATAAAAAAAAAAATATTTTGGGTAAGGTTATTATTTATCTAAACTGGAAGGGAAACCTACAATCTTTAAAATTTGATAAAAACCGTTTATAAATTGATTAAATCTTTGAAATGTATTATATAACCTTTAGTTATGGATACATTTTTTAAATCAGAATATAAAAAAATTAATATTAGCGTTCCAGAATTTCATTTTGTTCTGGGCTCAGGCTATGGCGATGCTATTAATAGCTTAAAAAAAGAAAACAGCTTTTCTGATGTGTGGAAAGAAAAACTAGTACTAGATTTTTCTAAAGTTCCAGGCCTATGCGCAACCTCTGTAGAGGGGCACGGTGGGTCTTATTACTATTTTGAAAACTGCAAAACAAAAACCTCCATTTGTATACAAGTTGGAAGACTTCATGGCTACGAGGGCTTAGATCCAAAGCTTGTAGTTAAAACTGTTACAGGCCCTGCAATGTCTGGAACTAAAAAATTTATTTTAACTAATGCAGCAGGAGGATTAACAGAAAAGTTTTCTGTAGGCTCTGTAATGTTAATTAATGATCATGTTAATTTAACTGGAAAAAACCCTTTGTATGGACCAAACCCAGTTGATAAAAATGGAACAGAATTAGGGCCAAGATTTTTAGACTTAAGCTCTGCCTACGACAAAGATCTAACTAAAAAAATGAAAGACTCACTTTTAAAAGAAAACTTAGAAGTTAATAGCGGAATATATTTAGGATTAAGCGGGCCAACTTTTGAAACTCCAGCAGAGGTAAAATTATTTGCTTTGTGGAACTTGCATGCAGTAGGAATGTCCACTGTGTGGGAAAGCATAGCCCTTAATCACATAGGAGTTAAAGTTGCAGGAGTTTCGCTAATTAGTAATTTGGGCTGCGGCTTAGGAGACGGAAAAGCACTAGACCATAATATGGTAATAGAGGCATCTAAAAAATCTGCACATAAAATTTTAAATGCCTTAGTAAATTTGGTGTAACAAAATACACAACAAAATACACAACACAATAAACAACACAATAAACAACAAAATACACAACAAAATACACAAGCAGCTTTAGGAGAAGTTTTATGTCAGACATTAAAAACAAAGAGCAAAATAATTTTTCTTTAACAAAATATTTAGTTTGCTCTAATTTTTTATCAATGAAAGGCGGAAAAGCTTTTTTAGAAAAAGACAAAGTTGTTGAACTAGAAAAAGACAAAATTAAAAATATTTATTCCACCAAAGAGTTTGAAGTTATTAAAAAAAAAAACAATGTACTAGATACAAGTATTATTGAGCTAAACCACCATGTTGTAATGCCAGGGTTAATTAATACCCACACTCATTTAGCAATGTCTTTATTTAGAGGACTTGCAAATGACTTATCTTTTCAAGACTGGCTGTTTAAATATATTTTGCCATTAGAAGAAAAAATTGTAGACAAAGATTTTGTAACACTAGGTGTAGAGCTTGCGTTATTTGAATTAATTCAAAACGGAACAACAACAGCTTGTGATATGTATTTTTATCAAAAAGAAGCGGCCAAAGTTTTTGACAAAATTGGCCTGCGAGCTTTTTTAGGAGAAGCAATAAACAACGGCAGAGAAGGCTGGGTAGAAAAAGTCGAAGAGCTAAAAGAAATATATAAAAATAATAACCGAATTAATGCCTGCCTTGCCCCACACGCTCCATATACTTGTGATGATAATTTATTATCAGAAGTTTCTGGCTACTCTAAAATAAACAATATTCCTTTGTTTATTCATGTATCAGAAACAGAGCAAGAAGTTGCAGACTCTAAAAAAAAATACGGACTTAGCCCAGTAGAAAGATTAGATAGCTTAGGTTTAACTGGAAAAAATTCTTTGTTTGTTCATTGTGTACATTTATCTGACAATGATATTCAAATTTTAAAAAATACAAAAACTTCTGTGTCTCATAATCCAGAATCAAATATGAAGCTAGGCTCAGGAAGAGCTCCTTTGTCAAAATTATTAGAAGCTAATATTTTTGTAGGCTTAGGCACTGATGGAGCCGCAAGTAATAATAATTTAAATTTGTGGGGCGAGCTAGACACTGCAGGCAAGTTACATAAATTACAAGATGTAGAAAACTTAAGTGCAAGTTCAGAGGCATTATTAAACATGGTAACATACGGCGCTGCACAGGCCATTGGACAAGAAGATAATTTGGGAAGTTTAGAGCCAGGAAAATTTGCAGACATTATTGCATTAGATATTAATTATCCACACTTAAGGCCTTTAGAAAATTTAATTAGTCACTTAGTATATTCTGCCTCTGGACTAGAGGTTGATTTTGTTATGTGCGGAGCAAAAGTTATTAAATATAAAAATGAAATTTTTAATATAGATAAAAATAAAATTTTTTCTAAAGTCGAACAAATGCAATCAAAAATTAAAAACGCTGTTAATTTAAAACTTGAGAGCTAAGGCCCAAGCTATGAAAATGTGGAATATGAAAATTCCATTCTATTCCAATATTTTTTCCTCCATTTAATACAGAGTGATAAACTTGGCTTAAAAATAAAAAATCTTCTGACTCGCCAGAGTTACGAAGGCTGTCTTCAAACGCCTCTATTATATTTAATAAATCAATACTTGAAACAATCTCTGGCAATGAGTTTTTATCAAGTAAAATACTTTTTATTGGAGCAAATCCAATTAATCCATTAGTTAAAATACACTTGGTATTATTTATAAAATTTAACTGTATATAACACTCACCCTGCTCTTTTTTAGAAAAAGTAATGCAGCTAATATTGTTAAAAAAAACTTTTAAAAAACTTCTATCTTCGTTTTGTTCTATAATAACATAATCACTAGTTTGCTGCTTAATGTTTAACCCGTCAGCTTTGCTTACAAAGTTTAGTAGTATATTTTTATTTTCTGCAGGGTTTTTTTCTGTAATTTTTTCTGAGCTTTCGTTTATAGCAGTTGATGTTTTCATATTTTTGTTCCTTATTAATCCTTGAGAATTCTATCGACATTTATAAACTTCTCTTAAGCTTTAGTTTCAAAGCAATACAAATAACTTAGTAATATATTGTGTAATATGTTACTAAGTTGCATTGTTGTATAATTATTGTACAAAAATCATAAAAGTAGTGACTAAGTACAATGTTTAGAAGGCATATAATAGCCGATAATTTTTTTAATATGAAAAATATTTTTATACTATTAATATGTAGTGTTTTTTTAAGCTCATGTTTAGATGGACTTCTGTCATCACCAGAGGAGCCTTGTAATTTTTTGCAATATAAAAATCACAGAGTTGCATGGGAGTCTTTGCCATTAAATTTATTTATGGACGACTCCACAAGTGACATTCAACGCGAATCTGTGTTAGCTGCAATACAATCTATTCATTCACAATATGGAAAAGAAATTTTTAACTTTGTTCCTGGAGTTCAGCCCTCAAATAAATGGCAAAATAACTGGGCAAAAAAGGGGATTTTTCCAAAAGATAATAAGTCCAGTATTTACTGGATTTCTACAGGATGGCCAAAATCACAATCACTAAAACAGGCAGTTACTAGAACCAGAAGAAGGGGGACATCTTTAAAAGAGGTGGATATTATAATCAATTCTACTGATTTTGACTTTTTTTTGAACAATCCTGATTCAAATAAATTAGACTTACATTCATTATATATTCATGAATTACTGCATTCTGTTGGATTACAGCATATTACAAGTGATCCAAAAAGCACAATGAAGAAGTCTCTAGGCCGTGGAGCACAGCCACAGAGGCGTAAACTGGCAAATATTGATAAAGAATCCTTAAAATGTGAGTATAACTAATTGATCCAACTTTTGGCACAAGACTTGATATATAAATTGTAAGATTATTTAAGTTTTATAATCTTTAAATTAATACTAAGCTAGGCTTGCTAGGAGTTATGGTGTCTAAATTATCGTTGGTAGTATCACAAGAAAATGTTTTAAATTTTTCCGAAGAGGAAAAATTTTTAAGCACTCAAGATGAGCAAAATAATAATTTAAATTATTTTAAAGACACACTTAACCCACAAAAATGCTCTGTAGAAGAATTACTTTTTGTTTTAAGAAACTCTTTGCATCAATTAAAACACTCACAATCTCAAGTAAGTTTTTTAACAGAAGAGATGTTAATTTTAATAAAAAAATCTTAATATTTTTATAATAACCAATTAGGTTAATGACTGTCTTCTCTTTCTACATCTTCAACATTAAGCTGCTCGCCATTTTGATATCTTTGAACTAGATTTTTATCCTGAGTTGGAAAAGAAAATAACAAAGTATGTGATTGAGTTTCAGAATCCTCTAAAGTTACAGCAATATACCAAAATTGTTTTGTTGGACTGTCTAAAGAATAATCTTTAATAAAGCTAACTAAAATATCTTGCTCTCCACTCATTGATCTCCAAATTTCGGTGGGCTCTTCTATACTAACTTCTCTGTTTTCTGCATAGTTTTGAAATTCAGAAGGATTAATGTCATCTTGAGTTCTTAAACTTAACATTGCATCATACAATCCTACAGCAAGAGGAAGATCTTGAAATAATGCATCGCCATCAATGGCAGCCTCTGGTCGTGTAAAATTTTTTGTCATGCTCTTTTAGAATAGAACTTCTTTGGACTTATGTGAAGAGAAATGTTTATATTTTGACTTTATTTTTTCTTAATGTAATTTTATATTTAATGAGGTGCTTTATGATAAAAAATATATTTTTAACAATTATTACATTAACACAATTATCTTGTGGAAGTGACCCTGGCGGCTCTGGTTCTGGCCCTGGAAATGTCCCTGGAAATGTCCCTGGAAATGGCGGAGCAACTTTTTCAAGCCGCGGCAAGCGTGTGTCGATACCTATAAATGAATTTAGGGGAGGTATTGGTCAATACCAATTTGCAAACTTTCAAGATGCTGTAGTTGGATTTATGTCAGCTGCTATGGAGCCCAATCAAAGTACTTTTGGATTCATTAATGTAGTTAATTTTAATGGAAACATAGAGTATAGACCAAACGATATTGCAAATGGCACAGACGCTGGATATTTTCAGAACGGGTCTATTAATATAATAGTAAATGATAGCAAACCAGGATCTTTTGCTTCTGTGTTTACTCATTATAGAAACCCACCATTTTTGAGAGGCGAGGCCCCTCATATAACATTAAATCCAGCAAGGGGTTGTGTTAAAAATTTTAAACTTTATTTTAAAGACAATTTTGGATATATTATTTTAAGCGGAGCGCGAACATCATCACGCACTATAACTGGCAACATAGAATATGTTAACAGTAAATGTTATTGCACAGATAACCCAAGCAGATGTTCTATAAACAATTATTGCACAACTTCACAACAAATAAATAGGGATGGAGTGGCTAATGGATTTTTAGGAAGTTTTAGCATACCGTACAGACATTTGTTTAAAGATACTTGCATAGGTGATAATTTAAAATAAATTAAAAAAATTATTATGAATATTTCTATTATTGGTGCTGGACAGATGGGGGCTGGAATTGCTCAAGTTTTGGCACAAAAAAATCACAGTGTTATTTTAATTGACCAAAACTCCGAAGTTTTAAAAAATGCTTTAGCTGTTGTTGCAAATAGCTGTGATAGGTTAATTAAAAAAGAAAAAATTTCTACAAAAGATAAAGATAAAATTTTATCTTTAATAACTTGCGTCAAAGATTTAAACCATGCAAAAGATAGTGATTTTGTTATCGAGGCAGTAAGTGAAAACACAGAGCTAAAATTAAAAATTTTTAAAGAATTAGACAAAATTTGTAATCCAAAAACAATTTTATGTTCAAACACCTCGTCTATATCTATTACTAAAATTGCAGGACAAACTAACAGGCCAGATAAAGTTATGGGAATGCATTTTATGAACCCTGTTCCAGTTATGAAATTAGTGGAGGGGATTAAGGCATTGCAAACCTCCAATGAAACATTTTTAAAAGTAAAAAATTTAGCAGAAAGTTTAGATAAAGTTTTTATAGAGTCTAGTAAAGATATGCCAGGTTTTATTATTAATCGCATTTTAATGCCAATGATTAACGAGGCAATCTATGCTTTTCACGAAGGTGTTGCAAGCGTTAAAGACATTGATTTAGGAATGAAACTTGGAACAAACCAACCAATGGGCCCATTAGCTTTGGCAGATTTTATTGGACTAGATACTTGTCTGTCTATTATGAAAGTATTAAATAAAGAATTTGGTGGAAATAAATATTCTCCATGCCCACTACTTGTAAAATATGTTGAGGCTGGCTGGTTAGGAAAAAAAACTGGAAAAGGTTTTTACTCTTATTAAAAAATTAATTGTTTTCTCCACAGTAAGGACAATGTGACCAATCTGGCTCTAGCTCTTTTGAGCATTTTTTACAGTAATCATCGTCTTCGTCATGCCAGTGATCTTTTTTGTGAATTATAATTTGTGCTATAATAATTACTACAGGTATTGTTGTGGCAATTTGTTTTACTAAAAATATAGTAGAGCCCTCTTGCCAAGCTGTATAAGTAAGAGTCCCAAATCCCAATGCAAGTAACACATGGTAAATTATTGATAAATCTCTGACTTCTTTATGTAAATGAATTTTCCAGATTTGAAACCAATAGCTGCAAGAAAGAATTATAACAGCCGCCCAAGATATAATAGCTGTTGTGTCATACAAGGCATTTGAGTTCATTATTACTATAATATATAAAAAATAAGCCCTGTAAACAAAAAAAGGACTGTAAATATACAGTCCTTTGATTTAAAAATTGCCAGCGTGTTTGTTTCGTCAATAAAGATTTATTTATCTTTTTTTACGAGTAGTACGCTTTTTAGCAACTTTTCTTTTTTTAGTTGCTTTTCTCTTAGTAGTTTTTTTCTTAGCTACTTTTCTTTTTTTAGTAGTCTTTCTTTTTTTAGTAGTTTTTTTCTTAGCTACTTTTCTTTTTTTAGTAGTTTTTTTCTTAGCTACCTTTCTTCTCTTAGTAGTTTTTTTCTTAGCTACTTTTCTTTTTGTTGCCTTTTTTCTAGTAGTCTTTCTTTTTTTAACTACTTTTTTCTTAGCAACCTTTCTTCTTTTAGTTACTTTCTTTTTTGCAACTTTTCTTTTAGTTGCTCTTTTTTTTACTGCCATGACATCCTCCCGGGAGTTTTTTTAAATTGCATTTGTGCTGGCTTATTTATTTATTCTGAAACCTATAATACTAATCGTCAATAAAAAAATAAACTTTAGTGTAGTTGGTTATATTTTTGCATTTTTATAAAAATATGACTTTTTTTTCATTTAGTATTTATATATTACATTTATGTTTCGGATATTGGATTTTATATCGGACTTTATACGCATTAAAAAAGAAATCTTATTTTTCTGATTTTTTTTTAATGTCCTTTATATTTGTATATTTTTTGGGATGTGTTGTTTTTTATTGTTTTTTTAGCAATTCTATATTTTGGTATTTGTGGATTTATGGCTTTGGATTGTTAATTAACCTAACAGAGAACTTATTTTCTATTTATAAAAGAAAGAAGTTTTTTAGTATAATACTGTCTTTTTTGGACATTTTAATTTTAAAAATACAATTAGGAGAATCTTTTAGGGGAGGTATTATTTACGCCACAAATAGATTTGATGGGCATATTAAAAACCAACTAGAGCATATTTTACAGTATATTATTTTAATGCATAAACCATCTAAAGATAACTATCCAGGCTATATTTTAGACTTTATTAAAGGCCTTCAGTTTGCAGAAAAAAACCCTCACAAGGCATTAGAAACACTAAAGCACTACCAATCTGGGTTAATATTTACTAATAATTTAAAAAAACAATATACAGATATTTTATATCAAATTTACGCTCAAACTATTATTATGGGTATATTATTTGTAAGTTTATTATTTTACACAGCACTTAATTACACAATTACAGATCATTTATTTTTAATTTTATTAGCTATCAGTCTCTTTTTTACAGGAGTTGTATTAGTTTTAATTTACGGAAAAAGATTAAAATGGAATTTTTAAACAAAGGACTAAAATGAAACTACCAGGTATTTTATCTTGCACTTCTTATATTACTTTAAGTTTAAAACAAGGTGTGTATTTAAAATTAAGCTTAAATACATGGGCATCAAATAACTCTGATTCTTTTGCCTTAGAGCTACGAGAATTTTTGCAACATTGGGAGGCTGGGATTAATTTAGATAAATTAATTAAAAAAAAGACATCTTATTTAAAAAGCAGCTTATTTGAACTATTTTACATGGGTCTAAAAGGTTGCGGTATTTATATTCCATTAAAAGCTTTAGAGAAAGAATTATTTATAGAAGCCAAAAGGCAAGTGCATAGGCAACTTTCTAAATTGCCTTATATTATGTTGGTGCCGTTGTTGCTTTTTCAGCTACCGTCTTTTTTATTATTACTTTTTGGACCACTATTACAAAATTTTTTAACACAATTGTCATAATTTTATTAAAAAAGGAGCTTATATGGAAAAAATATTACTGTTACTGCTATTAAAAGAGCAAGCTGTATTTGAAAACAAATATTTATTGTTATTAAATGTAAAAACTAAACAAGAATATACTAAAAATGTTTTTTTAAAAAAACAAAATAAACTAACGCTTTCGTTGTGCAAAGAAGAAATAAGATTGCAATATATTCCAACAAGTTGCTGGAAGCTAGAAAAACAGTGGACAAAACACTCAAAGATAAAGTCCTCGACAAAATCAAAAACAAAATCAAAAACAAAATCGCAGATAAAAAAATCAATACTTTCTTTACTGGGCAAGCTTTGTGCAAAAAATGTAACTTTGATTAAAGATGAAAAAGATTTATTAAAAATAGATTTAAAAACACTACCAGCTGTATGTGCAAAAAATGTAAAATACACATTAAAAACAATACTTTACAGAAAAAACATTTAATAGTCTTTTTTGTATTTTTTTTTAATTTTGGCAAAGTTATTGAATATTAAGATTTATGCCAAAGCAATTTCAACCACAGTCTTTTTCTTACTCCATTTGTGCAAAAATAGGAGAAGGCCTGCACAGCGAAGTCTATAAGGTTGTAAAAACAGATAAAAATCATAATTTATCTCAAGTTATGGCTTTAAAAATTTTAAAATCTAAGGTTTTAGCAGATATTTGGAAAAATGAATTTGAACGATTGTCTAAAATTTCATCTAACTATTGTGTCAATATTTTAGGATGGGAGTGGATATCAGGAAGGCCAGCTTTGGCTTTAGAATATATCGACGGTGCATCTTTGCAAGATTTATTAAATTTAAAGTCTTTGTCTGTTTTAGAAATAAATTTAATTTGCACACAATTATATTGGGGATTAAAAGATTTGCAAAAGTTTGGAGTTGCACATGGCGATTTAAATCCTCGCAATATTTTATTTACCTTGCAGGGCGATTTAAAGTTTATTGATTTTGGAGTGCAGGGAAAAGATTTAGATGTTCTGTACACAAGCCCAAAGTTTTGCGCTCCAGAGCTATTTTATGAAAAAAAAGCATCTTACGAAAGCGACCTTTACAGTTTGGGCATATTAAGAAAGCTTTTGTTACAAAATTCTGACTTAAAGTTAAAATCAGAAGATTTAAATATTTTTAATACTTTAACAAGCTCTAATCCAAAAGAAAGAGTCTCTGTTTTTTTAGAAAAAAAGAATATATTTAACAATTGGGCTTATTCTGACAAAGAAGTAAAAAGCTTGTGTAAAAAAATTTTAATTTTTTCTCTACAAAAACAAAAAGCTCAAGAAAAAACTAAAAAAATAGAAAATCTAAATTTATTTTCTGCAAATGATGCAAAAAAAGAGTTTAATTGGCAAATTTTTAGTAAAAAAGTATTTTTATCACAATGGCTTAGCACAATGATGGCTTTTATTTTTAAAAAAATACTTAAACCACATATTTATTTATTTTTAGTACTATCCTGCTTAGTTTTTACACCAGCATCTTTGCGAATTAATAAAAGTATATTTTTTAAAAGCAATTATTCAAGACTGTCTATTTTTACAAGTGATTGGAAAAAATTATTTATTGATGAAGTGTTTATAGGCTACACTCCAGTTAATTATTTAACTTTAAAACCAGGACGACACTATATTAAATGGATTTCTGACAAATCTAATGGACAGTCGTCTTTTTTTATTTCTACCGATAAACCTCTTGTGTTAAAAAATAATTTTTTTAAAATGTAAGACTTTGCCTTTGCTGTAAACATTATGTAGATTGTAATAATGTGGAGCATAATTATTTTAGCAATAGTGCAGGGCTTAACTGAGTTTTTTCCGGTATCTAGCTCTGGACATTTATCTTTATTAGAAAAATATTTTGAATTTAACAAAAGCGAAGCATTGAGCATAGGGCTGGTTTTGCATTTAGGCACCGTGTTTTCTGTTTTAGTTTTTTATCAAAATATCTTTTTTCTTTTTTTAAAAAATATTAGCAAATATAAAAATTTTATATTGTATATTGTAATAGCATGTATCCCCACAGGCATTATTGGAATTTTGTTAAAAAATACAGTAAAAAATATGATTTTTAATTTATCTTTAATTTCTGTATTCTTTTTTATAACAGCGGCTGTCTTGCTTATTAGTCATTGGATTTGCAAAAATAACACAACGGATAAAAATAATAATTTTAGTTTAAAAAATAATCCAGATCTTTTAATGTCTAGTTTAAACTGCCTAACTGTAAAAAAAGCTTTTTTTATTGGATGTGCCCAAGGCCTGTCTGTTTTTCCTGGCCTAAGCAGATCGGGTTTAACTATTGCTTCTGGAAGATTGCTTGGACTTCCGCCAGTTGTAGCAGGTTTTTTTAGTTTTGCGTTAATGATACCAGTAGTTTTGGGAGCTTTTTTGTTAGAGGCCAAATCTATAAATTTTTCTGCAAGCTATGTGTCAATATCTGCAATTAAAATTAGCATTGGTTTTTTATTGTCATTTTTTACAGGACTTGTTGTGTTAAAATTATTACAGTATATTTTGATTCAAGATAAATTTTATTATTTTTCTTACTATTTATTTTTGTTAATAGCATGTATATATTTTATTTAAATAATTTTTTATTATATAATAGTCATAATTAAAAAAAGGGAAACATGAAAAAAGAAGAAAAAAAATTAGGATTTTCAACTAGGGCCATTCACGCGGGACAAAAGCCAGATAAAGAAACTGGCGCAATTATGACCCCCATTTACATGAGCTCAACTTTTGTGCAACAGTCACCCGGAAAACATAGCGGATATGAATACAGCAGAACCTCTAACCCAACAAGAAAAGCTTACGAAGATTGTTTAGCAAGTCTAGAAGAAGGTCATTCAGGATTTGCATTTGCGTCTGGCTCTGCAGCAACTACAACTGTTTTAAGTTTGTTAAAAAAAGGCGATCACATTATTGCAGGTGACGATATGTATGGTGGAACTTTTAGATTATTTGACAAAGTATTAAAAAAATTTGGATTAGAGTTCTCTTTTGTAGATTTATCAAAAGATGATTGGACTTCTAATATTAAAGACAACACAAAAATGATTTGGTTAGAAACTCCAACAAACCCGATGTTAAAAATTTTTGATATACAAAAAATTGCAAATCACGCACATAAAAAAAATATTTTATTAGCAGTAGACAATACATTTATGAGTCCATACTTTCAAAAACCATTAAACTTAGGTGCAGATATTATTGTACACTCCGTTACTAAGTTTATTAATGGCCACAGTGATATTATTGGAGGTGCTGTTGTTGTTAAAAATAAAGACTTGTCAGACGAAATAACTTTTTTAAGCAACTCAATTGGAGCAGTGGCTGGGGCATTTGATTCTTACATAGCATTAAGAAGTTTAAAAACTTTATCAGTGCGAATGGAAAAGCATCAAGAAAATGCCTTTTGTGTTTCACAATTTTTAGAAAAACATCCACAGGTTAAAAAAGTAATTTATCCTGGATTAAAAACTCATCCTCAACATGAATTAGCCGTTAAACAAATGAGCGGCTTTGGTGCTGTAATTTCATTTTATATAAAAGGTGGAGTTAAAGATGCTTGCAAATTTTTAGAAAATTTGCAAATTTTTGCATTGGCAGAAAGCCTTGGAGGGGTAGAATCTTTAGCTCAACACCCTAGCATTATGACTCATGCTTCAGTGCCTAAAGAGCAAAGAATATCTTTGGGAATTGATGACACATTAATTAGACTAAGCATTGGTGTCGAAGATAAAGAAGATTTAATTGCAGATATTAATCAGGCCTTGGGATAATACTTGCCCTTAATAGTTAGAGCTAGTAAATTAAAATCTTGTTGTGGCTTGATAGCTCAGTTGGTAGAGCAGAGGACTGAAAATCCTTGTGTCGGCGGTTCAAGTCCGCCTCGAGCCACCACTTTTTTTGTTTTATATATCATACTTTTCAATTTACAAAAAAACCTTAGCACTTAGTCTAGGTTTTCTTATTTTATTTATTTTACCAATTAGTTAGCCGATTAGTTAATGAAGGCAAATCATTAAATAAAAGTTACTTTAACTATGGGTGAATTATGTGGGGAAAATTTTTTAAAGCATTAGTACTAATGGGATTTTCGTTTGGAATATATATTGGCTGCAGTGAAGTTAATTTTGAAGAAGGAATCGGACCAGTTTGCTCTAAATTTCGCGGCGACAACGACGCAAAAACATCATGTCTTTACAAAGATGCCGAAGGAAACGAAGACGGTTACGAAGATCTTACCTACCCAACAAAAATTTTACGCAGATTAGATTTATTATTTGTTATAGATAACTCTGGATCTATGTATGAAGATCAACAAAATATTGCTAGAAATTTTGATAGATTTATAAGAGAAATAACTAATAGCGATGCTAATGTTTCATATCAAATTGGAATTATAACAGCAGATGTTAGCGGAGATAAACACAGAGCCGGAACATTAATGCCATTTGAGGGGAGTGGAAGAAGTATTATTAGCAATGACCCAAATAATCCATATTACGCAAGAGATGCAGTAACATTATTTAAAAACACTATTAAGCGTAAAGAAACTTTAGAGTGTGAGACTAGTGGATTTGATCCAGAAAAATGTACTTCTAAATATGAAAGTGGTATTGCAGCAGTTAATGCTTTTTTAAACAGAGGCAACAGTAGTTTTTTTAGAAGTAACTCTAGATTTTCTATTATTATTGTTTCTGACGAAGATGAAAACTCTAGAGGAGAAAAGTTAAAAGAAAATAATCTTCCAGAAACTTTATCATCTAAAGTATTTTTACGATTTGGAGCTAGCAAATCATTTAGCGTAAATGCAATTGCAGTTGTGCCAGGGGATTTAGCATGTCTGGACAAACAAAATGAAAGATGTGGTAAGTTTTATAAAAAAAATCCATCTACTTTAGAATGGAACGAGTGCACAATAAAAGAAATTATTAATAAAAAATGTCATAAATATACTTGTGCTAATTATGCTAATACTTATGCAAAATTAGTGTCACCATCAGATGACATAATAGGTGATAGCGGAATGGTTTCTGGAGTTATGGGAAATATATGCAAAGGTGCAACAGATTACAACGGACATCTTGGTAGAATTGCAAGGGAGATTAAAACTCATCAAAATAAATTACAACTTCACTGCGCTCCTATAAATGATGCAATAACAGTGGAGCTTCCACGAAGTTTAAGACATATTTCCTACAGCAAATCTGGAAGAATATTAATTTTTAGTCAAGTGTTGCCAAAAGGAACAATAGTAAAACTAAAATATAAATGTTTAAGAAGTATTTAGTTTTTGGATTGTATTTGATCTAATATTAATTTAGAAATACCTTTAAAAGTTTTTAAAACACCTTCTCCTTGTATAGATTGAGCTTGAAAATCTATATTTTGATATTGATTAAGATCAAGCCGCATTTCGCTAACATCCATAATGTCTTGAGCGTCTCTTTTGTTGTATTGAAAAACAAACGGCATTTTTTTAATATCGTACCCAAGGCTTGTAAGAATTTCTTTAATATCTTTTAGTGAATCTAAATTATTTTGTTTTTTATCTGATGATGAATCTGCAATAAAAACAATTCCATCAACAGCATTTAAAATAATTTTTCTATTTTGTTTTAAATTTAATTCACCAGGGACACTGTATAAATGAAATTTTACATTAATACCCTGAACCTTTCCTAAATCAAGAGGAAGAAAATCAAAAAATAAAGTTCTTTCTATATCAAATGGTAACTGCAGTATTCCATTTGATTTTTGATTTTGTAAATTATGGTATATCCACTGCATATTTGTAGTTTTTCCAGCACAAGACGGGCCGCAGTATACAATTTTACAAGTGATTTCATTTGCTGCGTAATTAATGAAAGACATATTTTTAAGAAACTTCTATTCTGTTTTCTAAAGCTTTTGCAAGAGTTCTGTAGTTAATGTACTCAATGTCTCCACCTACTGGAACTCCGTGGGCTAATTGAGTAATTTTAATATTTTTATAATTACTTAATTGTTTTGAAATATATAAAATACTAGTGTCGCCTTCAAGGTCGGGGTCTAAGGCAAAAATAATTTCTGTAATTGGTAATTCTGTAACAAGTGATTCTTCTATTCTTTTAAATAACTCTGCAATCTTTAAATCTTCTACACCAATGCCGTCTAGCGGAGACAAACTGCCGTGCAAAACATGATAAAGACCGTTGTAAACACCAGCAGATTCTATTTTTTGAATACCAGATGGATCTTCTACAACACAAATATTTTGAGCGTTTCGTTTATGATTTGTGCAAGTGTCGCAAATTTGTTTTTGCTCTGTAAAATCAAAACATTTGTTACATAATTTAACATTAGCTTGAATATCGTTTAATGATTGAACTAATGCAGGAATATTTTGATCAGATTTTTTTAAAATAAAATACGCCAGCCTTTGTGCAGTTTTAACACCAATGCCTGGCAATTTACAGAGTTCATTAATAAGGCTTTGTAGCGATTGAATATGCTGCATAAATATTAAAATAAACCAGGCATTGCCCCACCAGTTGCCTGGCCCATTTGTGTTTCTGAATCTTCTTTTGCAGATTTTATTGCATCATTTGCCGCTATTGTAATTAAATCTTGCAGCATTTCTTTATCGGCATCTTTAAATAATTCGTCTTTAATGCTAATTGTTGATATTAAATACTCTCCAGAAACAGTTACGCAAACAGCTTCGCCGCCAGATTTTCCAGAATAAGTTTTTTGATTTAAATCTTCTTGAATTTTTTTAATGCGATTTTGCATTTGGTTAGCCTGCTTTATCATTTGTTGCATTCCACCAGCCATATTTTTAGAACCTTTCATTTTTTCCCTTAGTTATGCTTTATGTATTTATTTTTTATGCTTTTAACATTTAATTGTTTATTTTTTTTATGCTTTTAACATTTATGCCTAGCTCTTTTTTAATTTGTTGAACTAAATCATTTTGGTCAACTTTATTTTTTAATTCTTCTGCTTCTTTTTTGTCTTGTTGCTTTATTTGACCGCTAGGGCTTTTTTGATGTTCTGTGGCGTCACTTAAAAAAAACTCTATACCGTAATCACGATTCCAAAAAGTTTTAATATAATTTTTTAATTTTTGTATAAAATTTTTGTCAGCAAACTCCTCTAATAAAAATTCATGACTTTTTGGAACACCAATTTTAATAATTTTATTTTCAACAGTTTTTAAAAAAGTATTAGATAACTTACTGCTAAGGGGAGGGTTTATGTTAGCAATTTTTTTAACAAGCGAAGACCAATAATAAGCAAAGTCTGGCTGAGAATCCTGACTACTTGTTGGGCTTGGAATATTATTTGTATCAGCGGTATTAACAGCAGGGCTTTTAATATTATTTGTATCAAAAGTATTAACCTCAGGGCTTGGAATGTTAATTGTTTTTTCAGTTTTGTTTTCTAATAAAATATTTTCTAAGTTATGTAATTGATAAGATAATTTTAGTATAAAAAATTCTAAAATCATAAAAGGATCAGGCATTTTAGAGCAATCTTCATAAGCATTTAAAGCCTCTCTAAAAAGAAAATATATTTGTTTGTGAGAAAATTTTTGAGCGATTTGGCTTAGATGCTGTCTGTCGTTACTGCTTAATGGTATAAGTTCTTCTAAATTATTAGGGCAAGTTTTTATTAAAAGTAAATGTCTAATTTCTTCTATCAACTCGCCTAAAAAAATTTTAGGGTCGATGCTTGATTGTGATAATTTTTTAATAAGATTTTTAGATTTATCTTCATCAGATGATAAAAACACCTCTAAACTTAAATTTAATAATTCTCTTGGCGTAAGGCCTAATACTTGAATACTTTTTTCTAAAGAAAGTTTTTTTCCGCTAAAAGTTATAACTTGATCAAGCAAACTTTGGCTATCTCGCATAGAGCCTTCGCCATGTTTTGCAATTAAAAATAAACTTTGTTTATCTGGAGTTATATTTTCTTGTTTACATATATTTTCTAAATGCTTACTAATTATCGTAATAGAAATTCTACGAAAATCAAATCTTTGGCAACGAGATAAAATAGTATCAGGAATTTTTTGCACCTCTGTAGTTGCTAAAATAAAAATTACATAATCAGGTGGCTCTTCTAAAGTTTTTAACAAAGCATTAAATGCGCTGTTAGATAACATATGAACTTCGTCTATAATATATAATTTATATTTTCCAGAAGACGGCATATATTTTATAGTTTCTCTTAACTCTCTAATTGCATCCACTCCATTATTAGAGGCTCCGTCGATTTCTAAAACATCTAGCGAATTAGCAGAAGAAATTTTTAAACATTCATCACATTTATTACAAGATTCTGATTTTAAAAGATCAGAATTTTTTTCGCATCTTAAAGTTTTTGCTAAAATGCGAGATGCAGAAGTTTTTCCAGTCCCCCTTGGTCCAGTAAATAAAAACGCATGCGAAAGACGCTTATTATTAATTGCATTTTTTAAAGTTTGACTAATATGTTCTTGACCTAAAAGTTGATCAAAATTAAGAGGCCGCCATTTACGGGCGATAACTTCATACGACATATTTAAATTATTCCTTTTGCTATTTTTATTAAAAAATAGATGATCGAGCTACCCATAGCACATACAGTTTTTACTACCCTTGCTTTCTTTCGAACCTGGGGGATTCACAAATTCCACATTGTATGGGACCCGATCACTGGATTTATAGCATTATTTTTTATAGCTCGCAAACTGCCTTCAAACAATGCAGGAAATATTTTTTATTCATTAATTAATAGCTACAAAATGGCCTCTGCTTGCTTTAAACAGGCAATAAAGATTTATCTACTGTATAAAACCAAAACAAAAGGCCAAGTTTGTTTGATGCGAGAGTTTATTTTATTGATAATATTATTACACACGGAGTACATAATGATTCGCATCTTGTTTATTTTTTTAATTTTTGCTTCAGGTGTTTTTATCAGCGCAAACCAAAATCCTTATTTTGACAGTGGACAAAGGTATCAACTAAAACTTTTTGCTAAAAATAAAAAAGATAGAAGTTTTATTTCTAATTTTTTACATTTAGACAGCATTGACGGAAAATATGTGTACTCAACAGTAAATCAGTATGATTTTAAACAGGCACAAAAATATTTATCTAAATATATTGTTTCTACTACAACTTTAAATTTAACAAAATTTTTTCCTCCAATAGATTTTGGACACGAGTACCCCTCGGGAGATGAAAGATTTCATACTTATAAAGAGGTGGTTAAAGAATTAAATCAAATAGGTAAAAATTTTTCAAATATTACCACTCGCTTTTCTTTGGGGACAACAGTTACAGGAAGAGATATTCCAGGGATTAGAATTGCCTCTAAAAAATCATTAAAAGAAAACAAACAATTACCAGGAATTTTTTTTGTTGGAGCACATCACGCCAGAGAGCATTTGTCTGTAGAAATTCCAATGATGATGATAAAAATGTTAGTTGAAAATTATTCTAAAGATCCAAAAATTAAACAATTAATAGATACAAGAGATATTTATTTTGTTCCAATGCTAAATGCAGATGGAGCAATGTATGATATTGAAGGCAGGCAATATAAATTTTGGAGAAAAAACCGCAGTTTAAATTCAAAAGGAAGTTTTGGCGTTGACCTTAATCGCAATTATCCATTTGGCTGGGGCACTGGAGGCTCTTCTAAAAGTGAGGGTAGTGATATTTTTATGGGACCAAAGCCATTATCAGAGCCTGAAACTATTGCAGTTAAAAATTTTATAGACAGTCATAAAAATATTAACATCTTACTTTCGTTTCATACTTTTTCTGAATTAATTTTGTATCCATGGGGAGGAAAAAATTCTGAAGTAGGTGGCCGTGATCAAAAAGTTTTTGAAACTATGGCACAAACTATGGCAAAGTGGAATAACTATAAACCAATGAAAGCCTCTGATCTTTATGTTGCCTCTGGAGATACTTGCGATTGGGCTTATGGTGATTACGGTATTTTTTGTTTTACATTTGAACTTTCGCCATCAAGATCTGCGGGACAAAAAGGTTTTTATCCAGGGGCAGGAATTATTGACAAAGTTTATAATGCAAACATTAAGCCTATTTTATATTTAATTGAAAAAGCAGGAAATCCTTACGAAGTTATTAAATAAAAAATAAAGTTATTAAATAAAAAATAAAGTTATTAAATAAAAAATAAAGTTACTACAGAAATAATTACAATAGAAAACAGATTGATAAAAAATCCAATCTTCATCATTTCTTTAATGCTAATTTTTCCAGAAGATAAAATAATTGCGTTTGGCATTGTGGCAGAGGGAAGCATAAATGCAGTAGATGCAGCTAAAGTACCAGACATCATAAGTAGTAGTGGCGAAATTCCAGTGGCTTTAGACAAAGAAGATAAAACTGGTAATATAATTTCTGTAGAAGAAGTATTTGATGTTACCTCTGTTAAAAAACTCATAAAAGTAACAAGTCCTGCAACTATTTGCCAGTCTTGAAATGATTGAAAAACACTTAGGTAGCTTGTTAAAGAATGAAGCAATCCGCTTTCTTTCATTCCAGTTGCTAATGCAAAACCACCTCCAAAAAGAAGAATTATTCCCCATGGAATTTTCATAACAGCGTCTTTATTTAACAAAGATCCTTTTTTAGATGGCAAAATAAATAATAAAACAGCACAAAAAATAGCCACTGTTCCGTCGTCAATTAAAGAGCCTTGTGATAAAAAAGAGCTCCACCCTGGTATAACAAAAGAACCTACAACAAAGTTTTTTCTAAAAATCCAAGACACTATCATTAATAAAAACACAGCCATTACTTTTTTTTCTTCTGGTTTCATAATTCCTAAAGATTTTTTTTCTTCTTCAAAAATTTTGTCACTTATGTTTAAGGACAAGTTACTTTTTTTCATAAGAAAACAAAAAAATCCCCACACAAATAAAAGAAGTGCAATAACAATTGGCAATGCAACAAACATCCAATAAGCAAAACTAACCTCTGGTGCATTTGGAAAGCTAATTGAATAGATTCTTGAAAATACAATATTTGGAGGTGTGCCTATTAGAGTCCCCATGCCTCCAATGTTTGCAGAATATGCTATTGATAATAAAAGCAGTTTGTAAAAAAGAGAATTAGACTCATTATTTACAAGTGAGTTTTTAGAATCTAATTGTTCAAAACTTGCAACCAAACTAAGAACAATTGGGAATATCATTAAAGTTGTTGCTGTATTAGAAAGCCACATAGACAAAGCTGCTGTACTTAACATGCAACCAAATAATAATTGATACGGACTACCTCCCATGCGAGACATAATAAATATTGCAATTCGCCTGTGTAAATTCCATCTTTGCATTGCAATGGCTACAAAAAAACTTCCTATAAATAAAAAAATTAAAGAACTTGCATACACTGGTGCAATTGATTTTGTACTCATTATTCCCAACAATGGATATAAAATTAATGGCAAAAGAGATGTGATGCTTAATGGAACAACTTCAAAAATCCACCACAAAGCCATGATTGCCATAACAGCTAACATTGATATTGCAGGGCTGGGCTTTGTATAAAATAATATTAAAACACCAATAAAACTTAAGAAAATAAGAAGTTTGTTAAAATTTTTTTTCATAAATAAAATCTAAACTTTATTTATATTAAAATCAACAAAATTTAATTAAATGTTTGGTCTTCAAATGCCGTTAATGAAGCTTTTGCGCCTTCGCCCATTGCAATAATTATTTGTTTAAATGGAACTGTTGTCACATCTCCTGCTGCGTAAATTCCTTTTATATTTGTTCGACATTTATTGTCTATTATAATTTCTCCAAAAGAATTAGTTTCTACAATATCTTTAATAAATTTACTATTAGGCAACAAGCCAATTTGTACAAACACGCCGTCTAGTGAAACTTGTTTTATTTTTTCTGTGTCTCTTTCTTTATATTCAAGGTGAGTTACTTTGCTATCGTCACCTATAACTTTATTAGTTTGTGCGTTTGTAATTATTTTTACATTTTTTAAAGATTTTAATTTATTTACAAGAACTTTATCTGCCTTAAGTTCTGGCAAAAATTCAAACAAGACAACAGATTTTACAATTCCTGCAAGATCAATTGCGGCCTCTACTCCAGAGTTTCCTCCACCAATAACTGCCACATCTTTTTGTTTATAATAAGGCCCGTCGCAGTGGGGGCAATATGCAACACCTCTACCAGTGTATTTTTTTTCGCCCTCGATTCCAAGCTCTCGCCACTTAGCGCCTGTTGCTACAATAATAGATTTAGTTTTTAAAAATTCTCCACTATCTAAAATAATATTTTTTAATTTATTATTTTCTATAGATTTAATTCTTCTGTGTTCAAAAAGTTTTATATCATATTCGGCAATATGTTTAGATAATTTATCTGCCAAAGCCGGCCCCTCTGTGTAGGTTACAGAAATTAAATTTTCTATACCTTTTGTATCTTTAACTTGGCCTCCCATTTTTTCTGCAACTAAAGCTGTTTTTAACCCCTTGCGCGAAGAATATATTGCAGCTGCCGCCCCCGCAGGACCAGCACCTGCAACTACTACATCGTATTCTCCTAAATCTTGTTGTTCTAAATTTTTAATTTTTTTACTTCCATATTTTTGCTCTAGCTTAGTAAGTAAATCTGCAAGATTAGTTTTTCCGGAGCTAATTAATACTTCGCCATCTATAACACTTGGCACACCTTGTATTTTTAATTTTTTTATATCTTCTTGAGCAAATTCTCCATCAATCATTTGATGAGTAAAATTAGAATTAAAAACTGTCATTAAGTTAAGTGACTGAATAACTTCTGGGCAATTTTCACAAGATAAAGAAATATATGTTTTTAATTCAATAGGGCCATTAAGATTTTTAATTCTATTTATAATTCCCTGATCCGGAAGCTTTCCTTGATTGTCAGAATTTAAAATTGCTAAAATTAATGAAGTAAATTCATGACCACTTGGAATCCCTAAAAAAGAAATTCCATTTTGTTTTTTATTATACTTAATAAAAAAATATGGGCTGTCTGTTTGTTTATCTGATTTACTAAGTTTTATATTACTAGAGGTGTCTGCAATTTCTGTAAGCATTAAAACTAGCTCTTGTTGTTTTGCATGACCTGATTGTAAGTAAACTAATTCAACAGTGTTTGTTAATTTTTTAAAAACAGTTTGTAATTGCGCAATCATTTGTTTGTCTAACATTTTTTACCTTCTTTGTTTTAGTTAAAGAAAGTATCGACTAAATTATATTAGATTGTAACTATTATATTTCTATTAAGTTATAGAGCAAGACTATCAATATTTTGTATATTGCTCTTAAACCTATCAATGAACTCTTGTAAGCAAAAATGACTAACTAAAGCAGAATGAAATGTTGAGCATAGTTTAAAAGAAATAATATCATCTTGAATTGTAAATTTAGAAACAAGAAATAATGGAGAGCAGTGATCATGCTTGTTAATTGTTGGATAAGATGATGTAAAATCTAAAAATGGAGTTATGCTAACCACAAACCAATTTGACCCTGATGGATTTATAAATTTTTTTGCACTGCTGGCAATCTCTTCACTTTTTAATGAGTCTTTTTTAAATTCTTCAATTCCGTGATCTGGTTTATACACAACAACAGAATGATTAAGAACTGTGTGTGGATTGTTTACAGGACAAACACAAATTAAAGAATCTGATTTTGTTATTTTACCATCTTTAATGCGTAATCTAAAACTAGGAGTCTCCCATTGTGCTTTAGAAAAAGCATATAAAAAAAAATGAGACACCTTAATATTTTTTTCTTTAGCTTTTGGTATAAAATTAAATATTTTAATTTCTGCAGTTAAAGAAGACTGGGGATACTTAAAAGAATTAGCAAAGTTAAACAACTGATTAGTTTTTAGTTCACAATTTTTCATTATAAATTATTTATTTTTAGATACCCACTGATCAATATTACTTTTAAGCTTGTCTACAAATTGAGAATAATGAAGAGCATCTGCAAGACCGTGATGCGCGCGGATTGTTAAACTAAAAGATGTGCAGTCTTTAGTTTTCCCCACCTTGCCAATTGTAAACGCTGGAGTTGATATATCTTTTACATCGCTAATTGGATTAAAAATAGCTGTGATGTCTAATTTATTAGCTATAGTTATGTCTATTAAATTGTCACTTATGTCATCTTTTGTTTGAATATGTTTTGCAACTAAAGCTTTGTCTTGTTTATCTTTTGCGTTTAAAAGAAAAGTTTTTAAATTATCTTGATAGGGGATATAGCAAAAATTTATTTTTGTTAAGGGACTTTGAATTAAATAAGAACAAGTTATAGAATCCACCTCCACAAGTTTAGAATTTTTTTCTCTTAAGCGAAATTCTGGAATATCTAATGAAGTTTTTGCAACTTGAAATATTAAAAAATGTGATAGATCTATTTGTTTTTTTTCTAAAAGTAAAAGTAAGTCTTTTGGAGATTTAATTTTTGCAGTTATAGAAAGTTGCGGTAAGTGAAATGTTTTAAAAAAAGAAAAAAGAGTTGATCTGCTATGGTTATTTAACATCAAAATTAAAATAAGTGTTTGGAAATTTTTCGTTATTTAATGTAAAGTGCCACCACTCTAGTTTATAATTAACAAAACCTTGATTGCTCATAAGAGAGCCCAAAATATTTCTGTTTTTTTTCTGTAACAAAGTAATTCTTTTGTCAGCTGTGTTTGACAATGTGTCAAAAAAATCAAACGGAGTTCCCATGTCTAGCTCGATATTATTTTTTATATTAACCAATGTTAAATCAGCAGTGCTGCCACGAGTGTGCCCAGATTTATCTGCAATATATCCTTTTGGAATAATGTCTAGCTTGTCAATTTTAGGATAGTAAATGTTTTTCATTTTTGTATCGCCAATATCTTTGGCCCACCTAACAAAATGATCAACTGCCTTTTGAGGTCTGTAACAATCAAAAATTTTAAGACTGTATCCTTTTTTTATAGCATTTTTTTGAACTTCTTTAAGCGCCATGGCTGCAGATTTTTCTAGATAACAGTAAGAGGCTTTGTAGCCATCTACTTTTGTTCCCAAAAAATTTGAATTAGAATTATATCTAACATCAAATATTGCAGACGGTATTAGTTTATTAATAAGCAAAAATTCAGATTTATCGGTGCTGATGTTATTTTTTGTCAATTTAGTTTTCACACTCCATTTAGTAATGAACAGGGCCAAAAATGAAATAGAAATAATTACAAATACCAGCTTTAAAAGACCAATTTTTTTAATTTCTGATAGTATTTTATTAATGTTCATAATATTTGTTTTTATATTTTTTTTATCTATACCTAGCTACTCTTATAGCCCTGGATTTAAGACTACTCCAATGAAGCCTTATTCAACCACCATAAACTATTATTTACAACCTATAAATATAAAAAATCAGCAAAATTTTTTAGTAGTAAAATGTTTAAGTAAAAAAGCAATTAAAAAAATACCTGCAAAATTTAAAAAAAATAAAACAAAACCAGCTGTGCAGTTGTGCGAAGTATTTAGCCCTGTTTATTTTTCTGTATCAGAGATTGAGTCTGCGGCTGTAGATTTAGAAAAATGGGACAATTATTATCTTGGCTTAGATATTGGAGTTTTTGTTGCAGCGTTTATTAAAAAAATTAGAAACTGGGTTTGGAGAAATCCGGTAGGAAGAGTGGTTGGGGCTTTGGTTTTGTCATTGGAGATTAGCGACTTTATTACCCAAGGCAAACAAGGGGTTTTGTATGCGACTATTTACAGCATAGACAAAAAACAAGCAGAAAAAGTAGAATTGCAAAACAATACTTTTTATAAATCTGAAAATGCAGCAAGCCCAAATGCAGCAAAACAAAATTTAAATGTACTTAGGTCAGAGCAGTTAATTCCAAATAAATCTTGGGTTCACTTAAAAGGTTTTGACAAAAATTTAATAAACAAATTGTTAATTTTTTTTGAAAATAAAAACTCACAAAATTAAATTTGCTCTGCAAAGTCAAAACACAAAATTAAATTTGCTTTGCAATGCTTAGGCCTTTTTTTAAGCAACATTTATCATGCTTGTCTAAGTCTAAGCTATTTAACAAGCTAAGCACATCAGGATTTATAGGGCTGTCACTCCAAATACTTAGTTCATAAAGTTCTAATAAAATAAGCCAATGTAGTTTTTGATTTTTTATTTTTTTAAACAAACTATCAAGATTTTTAGATATATTATTTTTTTTTAAAAAAGACTGCCGCACTTGATATAATTCTTCATACAAAAGAAAGTAATTTTGTTGATCAATGCTTGCCTGTATTTTTGTAATGTATTTTGGTTGCACATTAATGTCAGAATTATATGCAGCAGTATCGGCAGGCCCAGCAAATACAGATAAAACTTTTGTTCCAACGGCCAGATCAAAAGCTCCCCAACTAGGATCAAATAATATTTTATCTTTATATTTTACACAGCAGTTTTTAAAACTTATTAATAATAATTTATTATCCTTAAAAAGAAGATCTACAACCGTCCCATTTAATTTTATATTAGAGTCAAAATTTAATAAAGTTTTTTTACCAACTTCTATATTTAAATCTTTTAATTCTTTTTTAGAGGTCTGCGATAAATCTACATTGCCAACAAAGCCAATTGGAGTGCTGTACCCAGTTACATGATAATTTTTATCATGACCTTTTAGCTCTTGGTTTTTATAAGATAATTGAGTAGGCCCATCAAACTTTAAAAAAATATTAGTATGATTATTTTTAATAAAATCTTCACCCATGCTTCCCAAAGAATCCGCCAAAGCACCTCCCAAAGAATCCGCCGAAGCATTGTTGCAGCTAATACTACTTACTAATTTTCCAGAAATTTGTAATCCAGAATTTAACTCAACTGTATTAACCAGCTTTGATTGCTTTGCCTTATCAACTGCTTTGTCGCCACCAATATTGCAAACTAAATTTTTTGAAAATTCATTTAAAGTATTGTGTAAATTTTTAAAATCTTTTGCTACAAATAATTGCGGCTGTGGTTTTGTAATATCATAATTATAATTAGTGCAATCAACTGTTAAAGGAATTTTTTTTACATCAGGCTTTAAACAACTTTCTGCCTCTAATATAGAAGACAAAAGACCAGCGCCTAAAATACTTGGATTATTTATGTCTCCAAACAAAGCATATTCTGCTGTCCACCAATTCATTCTTCCCAAGTATGCAGCTTCTGAAATAAAACTAGTATTTTTAATAACTGTTTTTAATTCTGATTCTGCATTTTGTATTTGTTTGTCGGTACTACTTTTACTTTCTTTTAAATTACTAAGGTCTCTAATTTTTTCGTACAAATCTAAATCTTCAAAACTTAACAATGCTTTTTTTGCAATGTTGGCATAACTTTTTAAATAATCAGAATAATCTTTATGAGCTAAAAACGGAGCATGCCCTGCTGCCTCGTGAATAATATCTGGCGATGGCGTATAAAGAATATGATCGACACTTCTAATTTCTGCAGCAATTGGCAAAACAGAATAAGATTGCAACTCCATAAAAACAGAAGGCGGAATAAATCCACTAACAGGGCAAGCATGCCAACCTATTTTTTGTAAAGCTGTATTTATAGAATCAATACTTGGTATTTTATCAACAGTGATTCCTGTTTTTTTTAAACCCTCTAAATAAAAAGGATGCGCGTTTGTTTTTAAAAAAAAAGTTAACTGCCTTAATGCAAATCTCCAAACTGCGTGATCTTCTGGAGTGTATTCAGAATTTTTTTGAGTAACTATATAAGGTTTTAAGTGAGATGGAAGATTGTTTTTCATATTAGCTTCCACCAAATAAAACAAATATATAAACATATATATATTATGCCAATTATTTTAGAAATATTAGCCTTCCACAACATAGTAAAAAATAATAAAATTGCACACAAGCTTGAAAATAATATGTCTGTTAAATGAGAGGTGTTTTGCATAACATTAATTGGATTTATTAAACTAACCACTCCAATGACACCAAGTAAATTAAATAAATTAGATCCAACAATATTTGTAATTGCAATGTCATGTTGTTTTTTATAAACCGAAACTAAAGATGTTATTAGTTCTGGCAAACCAGTTGCAACTCCGACAACTGTTAGGCCAATAAAACTTTGGCTTAAGCCAAGCCATTTAGCTAAAACTATACTGTGTGTAATTGCAAAGTGTGAGCCTGTGATAAGCAAGGCAACTCCCAAAATAATATAAGACAGTTCTATAATTAAAGAATTTAATTTTGGAGTGGCGGCTTTTATTTTTTTAGATTTTAAAACAGAGCGTAATAAACTAAACATTAATACTAAAATTAAAATAAAACCTTCTGGTTTAGTAATTATGTAACTGTTGTTAATTGTTGATGATGAAAATGGATTGCTGATTAAAAAAAATGCCAGCAAACCTCCAGATAAAAATAATAATATTAATTCTTTTTTATATTCAAATGGGCGAGTGCTAATTGGTTGTAAAATAGAAATTAAACCAAGTATTCCAAGAATATTAAAAATATTAGATCCAAGAATATTTGAAACAGAAATGTCGGGGCTAATATAACTTGCCTTTAAACTACTAAAAAATTCAGGTGCCGAGGTGCATAAAGATACAATTATAAGGCCCACTATAATATTAGGAATATTGTATCTAGCAGCTAAACTTATTGAACCAGACAACAACCTTTCTGCTCCAAGTGTTAACAAAACAAAACCTAGTAAAAGTAATAAAATACTGACTGCCATGAGGTTGAAGATACTATTTTTACTAGATAAACAGCAAGCTTATTTTAGGCTCTATTAGCAGGCCCCTCCAAAAAAAACAGGCCAAACTAATTATTGTGTAAGATAATGTAAGATAAGTTTAGCTTATGACACTACATGTTTAATCTTATGAAAACTGGGTAAAACTAGACTTTAGTATTAATTTTATTGCCTATTACTGCTTTTTTATATTGAAATTTTTACAAATCTTGGGTTTAAGTATGTACAAGCAGGCAGAAAATGACTTTAAATTCAAGGAGGCTATTATGGCTGGATTATCTAAGAAGTTTGTCACTGAATGTAAAAAACAGCTTTTAGTATTAAAGGCAGAATCTTTAAACAGAGTAAGTAATGCTAAAACTCAATTGGGTTATGCAGACGCTAGGGGTGGAGATATTGCCGATCAAACAGTAAAAGTACTTGCGGAAGAAGAATTTTTAAGAATGAGCACTCGATTAAGATTGCGTTTACAAGAAATTGAATATGCTTTGGCTAGAATTGAATCTGGAATTTATGGATTATGCGAAGAAACAGAAGAAACTATAGAGCAAGAAAGATTACTTGCTATTCCATGGGCAAGATTAAGCTTAGAGGGTGCAGAACTTAGAGAGTCTGTAAATCGCCAACGAGCTGCTGTAGGAAACTAAATTATTATTGTCTTTTAATAATAGCTATGTCACTAAGGCGTATGTTTTTATTAAAAGATTTTTTAGTTTTAAGTAAATTTCGTATTGTTGTTTTTGTTTTAATTAGCGCATTACTAGCTTATGTTTGTGCAACTCCCGTGGGATCACAAATAGATTTAGGAGTAATGCTTTTATTTTTTATTGCTTTGTATTTATTTTCTTCTGGAATTTTTATATTAAATCAGGTTCAAGAAATAAATATAGATGCAAAAATGCCCCGCACTAATCAAAGACCTTTGGTGTTAAAAAAAATTTCTGTCTCGGCTGCATTATTTTTATCTATTGTATTAACAAGCATATCATTTTTTTTATTTTTTATTATTAATGTAGAGGTTTTAGTATTAGCAGTGATAGGTTTAATATTATACAACGGACTTTACACAATGTGGTGGAAAAAAAAATGGGCATTTGCCGCAGTACCAGGAGCAATACCAGGTGCAATGCCAGTATGTTTAGCCTATGTTGCAGGCGGAGGAAGTTTATTTTCACAAGAGTTATATTATTTATTTTTAATTATGTTTTTATGGCAAATGCCACACTTTTGGTATTTAGCGCTACATTACAAAGATGATTATATAAAGGGAGGGGTGCCAGTTTTGCCAACAGTTTACGGCGACAAAACAACTTTGTATCAAATGGGAATATATACATTTATATATATTGGATTAGCTTTGTCGGCCCCAGTATATATTCCATCAAGATATTTTTATTTACTATTAACAATACCAGTAGCATTTAAATTACTTTACGAATTTTTTAATTTTTTTTATGATTGTGTAAAAAATTCTTGGCAAGTAAATGGCGAAACAGGCAAGCGAAAATTATCGCCATTTTTTATGTGGATTAATATCAGTTTAATAGTTTTTTTATCTGCACCAGTGCTTGATAAATTATTATTTTATTTTAAATAAAATTTGACTTAATTTTTAAAAAGGCAGAGCCTGTTAACACAAAAGGCTGACATCCCTGCGGGCTGAACGCCTTTTGTGTTAGGCAAGCACATGTGATCTTTTATTAATTTAAGAACCAGCTTGTATTTTTTTGGAAAACCTGACCAACACTTACATTTTTAATAAAAATTTATTTATTGGCATGCACTCAATGCCATCGCTTGATATAAAATCTTTTTTTCCTTTTAAATATACAAGGCTTGCTTTAGATTTTGGAAATTTAGCTTTAAGATATTTTAAGCCTTTGGTTATGTTGCTGTCTGATAGCTTGGCCTCTATAAAATGAATAGGCTGTAAATTTTCAGTAATAACAAAATCTACCTCTCTGTTGTATTTATCTCTATAATATCGTAAATCTACATTTCTTCCCATAACATCTTGTTGAAAATAAACCCACTTTAATAAATGTACTGCAACAAAATTTTCAAAACGAGGGCCATCTTCTGTAACAACATTCCAGTCAAAGAAAAATATTTTTTGTGATTTTTTTAAAGCCTTTATTTGATTTGTATAAAAAGGCGAAATTCTAAACAAGGCATATAATCGCTCCAAGGCATTTAGCCAATTAGATAATGTTTTATTAGATGTTTGAATATCTTCTGCAATAGAATTAATAGAAAGAGTTCCTCCAACACAAGACGGAAGCCTGTTGTACATGATTTCTATTGTTCCCAAATTATTAAACTGTTCGTTAGATTGTAATTCTTCTCTAACAGTTTTTTGTCTATAAAAGCGAGACCATCTATTTGCATTAACTTTAGAAGATTTTAAAAATGGCTCTGGAAAGCCAGATAAATTATATAAATATTGAGCGTCTTTTTGTGTTTTCATTTTTAATTCAGAAAAAGTTAATGGCATTAATCTTAAAAAATAATATCTACCCTGCAAGCTGTCTCCCCCCTTTCTTAAGGTGTCCAAGTTAGCACTGCCTGTTACTAAAATTTTTTGTGTCTTGCCATGTTTATCATAAATACCTTTTAAATAATTGCGCCATCTAGTGAATTTATGAATTTCATCAAATATTAATAGAGGAGATTTCTTAAACTCTTGATTCAAAATTTTTGTTCTGTGGCTATCAATATCCCAGTTTAAATAATTAGAAGTTTTAAATAAAGATTTAGATAGCGTAGTTTTCCCCACCTGCCTGGGGCCTGCTACAAAAAGCATTTTAAAACTATTTAGATCTGTAAGAATTTGTTTTTTAATTTCTCTTTGCATAATATAGCTGTATGTCTTTTTTAGGAGTGGTGTCCAGATAAGTCTGGACTTTTTAGGATAGGGGTCCTAAAAAGTCCAACTAACAAAGCCATCTATATTTAATTTCCAATTTGAGGGTTACATGAGTATTATTTTTTTGTTCCACATAACACTGATCATTTTTCTTATAAGGCCTAGACCTACGCATTTTAACAGGCCCACACCTTCTAAGCTTGTGTTCAAAATAACTCATCATCAAATAATTTAAAAATTCCGTGATTAAGCTATAGTCATTTATGCAGAATATGTTAAACAGACTATATGTGCTAAATATAACGCAATAAATTTATGATAAAAGCTCGTAAATAAACCATTACTCACGGGGAAATCCCATCAAATGAGTGATATTACAAAGGTAGGTAAGCTATGAAGATACTGTTTTCACTTTT